>CAZOIF010000028.1:0-39913 GCA_964579975.1 uncultured Eubacterium sp.
ACAAATGGTGGGGCATTAGTACCGCTGCGTAGCGGCTTAAGTGAAAACGCGCTGTCAAAAGGCAGGCAACACGACAGCAGACAGCTCAGACATTGCTCGGGCGGCAGATTTGCAAAGCAAGGGAAACAATTGTTTTTCAGGGAGTGATATAAGGACGAGCGAGTACGATATTCTCCGCCCTGCCCATGGGTGATTAAGCGATTGCCCTAGTCTAATGGCACCAATTTGCGATAGCGCATACCATAAAAGGGGCGGCATTTATCCGCCCCTCTATATGTGGAAATGATAGTATGCACACAATATTTCCATTAGAAATACCAGTTATAGGAACTATAGTAATTATTGAACATATTATAACTCCCCGTGCTTCCATACGTGGATGCTGTGGAGACCGCTCTCGCTGCAGAAGAGCCGATGCTCGCCGAACGGCTTGCCGTATAAGCAGCAAAAGATGACTTCCCATTGAATACCTTTTTAAGCGTATCAATGTTGGCACTCTTTAGCTTGCTCTCATCGACAGAGAGCTTATTATCCTTACCGACTGTAATTCCCACATCGGACAGGCTGCTCTTGTAAATACCGGTCATATTCGTCATGTACTGTGTATTTCTGGATACATTCTGGTTGGACGATTTGGAACCAGCCTCTACGGCTGAATTGTAGTCAGACACAAAAGAATTTACTGCTTTTGCGATGGCATCCATATCGTATTCCTGCGCAGTCGTCTTCTTTCCTGTGTTCTCATCGGTCACAGTGACTGTTTTCGCATTAAATAACGATCCGGAACCTGTCTGAGTCAACTGGCTTGCTGATTTTGTGAGTTCATCTGCCTCTTTCTTTACTTCCGTCAACTCCTTACTGGAGTAAAACGACTTGCTGTCAAGGATGTTCCTGTATGCGTTATTCCTGCTGTTTGTCTTGTTCGCCGTATTTGTGGTGTCTGTCTTCTCATTTGCTTTTGCTTTCGCATAATAGGAAGTCAGAAGTTTCTTGTAACTTCCTGTCCGTATACTCGAGTAATTACCAAGTGCACCATAAAAACTGCTGGAACTGCCGCCAAACAAACTGTTGTACAATCCAAAATTTCCATAGTTAAAGTTCATTTTCATTCCCTCCTTTCTGCTTCGGGACAAATCCCCTGCTTATTTGTGAAATCATATGATACCAGGGTCAAAAGACCCCATATAATTTCCATTTAGTCAAAGATTTTTGTCTACTGCCGCACCCTTTAAGTCCTCATCGATCAGTTTGAGCTTATCGAGGATCTCATCCAGCTCCGAATCATCCTCCGTAGCTTTTTCAAGCAGCTCTTCCTGCATCTCTTCTCTCTCTTCTTTTGCTTCTGCCCGCTTCTCTTCTTCCTCTTTCTTTTCGGCGCGCTTTTCTGCCTTTTCTTTCTCTTCCTGCATCTTTTCTTCAATATGCTCTTTTGCCTCATTATAAAGGGCACCGATTATATCTTTGTTGGCTGCCTCCATGATCTCCTCGGACTGTTTCGCCGATTTTACCATCGGATCTGATTTCAGCCGCTCTATTTTCGTGTCCCGTAATGAAGCCGTCATACCATTGATCCCGGCATTGTTTTCTTCCATACGGTTCCGGTAATCTTTCTCCTGATCATCCAGTTCAAGCATATCTTTCTGATAATTTGTGATGCCGGCCTTATGTATCTCGGAGAGACGCTCCTGTTCCTCTTCTGTCAGGCCTTCTTCCGCTCCCGAAACCAGGTCACGCTCTTTACGCAGAAGTTCAAGATCCTTTTGTTCCTCACTGTCTTCTGTGACCCCATAGCCCTCCATGACTTCACTGCGTTTACTATCGATATCGCGAATCCCACGGTTATACTCAAGGTTCTGGCTTTTCAATTCCTCGATCTGGTCTTCCATCTCTTTCAGACTCTGGGTCGCTTTTTTCTCCGCATCAAATGTATCCCCGACGATCTTCATCGCCTGTTTTTGTGCCTGCTGCTTCTTGAGCATGATGCTGTCCGGACGAACTGCCATATCCCCTGCAAAAATCGTGGAACGTCCTTTTCCTTTTGCGCTCTCTTTCTCTGCCGCACGTCTCGCCGCCGCATTCTGGTTTGTCGTAAACAAACCTCCTTCTGAATTTCCTACATGTATTGTCATTGACATACTGCTCACCTCTTCCTTTCTTTTATATATGTTGAAACAACCATCCAAAAATGTCAGCCAGCATATCCGTTTCATTATACGGAATCATTACCGTATCTTCGTCCATCGCATATGGCTCATATAAAACGACATCTCCACCACCACCGACACCGGGCATTTTCATATATCCACCATAAAACACCCAATAGCTGTTTTCTCTTTTTATGTTTTCGTCAGCATCCAGCAGTTCCTTTACTTTATCATTGTTTATAGAAAGTCCCTGATCTGTCATGGTAACTGCCCGGTCAAACTCAGGATCATCCTGAAAGATTGCCTTCGTCCCATCAAAACTATACAGGGAAAATCCTTCATACATCGTATACGAGGGATAGGACACCGCCTTTCCCACGACAAACAGAACAAGAACAAGTGCAACCGTCACCCCACGGATCCGGTGGCAAAATGCTGCCTCTGGTTTTTCATATCTGGCGATCATTCCAATCCTTTTTTTCATGACCCGAAATGACCGTTTTGCCATAAATGCCGGAGAAACCGTTTTTCCGTCCCTCTTCCTTTCCAGATATTTCATCGATTTGACCAAAAGCATGCCATAATTATGAGGTGTATAATCGCTCTCCCTGATCGTAAGATTATCACAAATCTGTTCCAGATCATCTTTCATCATGATCGCAGCCACATGAACGAGCGGATTTGCAAACCATAGGATTTGATATAATCCAATGACCGCATACAGGATCAAATGTCCGCTTTTGATATGATTATACTCATGACGCAGGACCTCCTCTACTTCTTCTTTGCCAAACTCCTCAAGCATATAGGCAGGCAATACGATCGTATGCCGAAAGATCCCCATTGTAAAAGGAGTGACCGGTAACGGATTGATCCGTATCTGTATCCGCTTTGCCCGCTTTTCCTTCCATATCTGAAGTTCGGGGTCGTCGCACACTGCAAATTGTTTCACATAACGACGAAGACGGACTTTCCGGAAAAGAAACCAGAGTGCTGTGATCAGCATCCCCCCGAGATAAAACCAGGCAGCGGATGGATACCCAAGCATATTCTCATACAGAAAAATATAAATACGGTTCCTCCAGTGAAACGATTCATACGAAAGCTTTAATCCACCAAAAAATGGAACCGGAAGTAAGACCGCCCACAAACTCAATTTTACATACAGTCTCCGCAGGCCCCCTGTTTCTTTTTTTCTCCGGTCAATAAACGTCCTCAGAAGAAAAATCAAAAGAAGTAGCACAAAAGACAACACTACCGTCCTTGTGATCTTAAAGATCAGAAACCGGGATATGTAGCTTGTGTAGACTGCCATAGTCTGCCAAAATGCACTCATGACTGTTTTCCATCCTGCTGTTCTTTTCCAGATTCCAGAATCCCGATCAGTTCCTCTAACTGTTTTTTGGTAAAACGTTCATTCTGCACAAACGAAGCCACCATTCCAAGCGGATTTCCATTAAAATAGCTATTCAAAAAGCGTTCGCTTTTCTCCGCCAGACAGGCCTCTCTCGTTTTAACCGCAAAATAATGATAGATCCGGGAATCATGTTCATCCACCGTGTATCCAATAATATCCTTTTTCAAAAGGCGGTTTATCAGAACACGTATCGTCTTCGGGCTGACATCCTTTATCCCTTTTAACTGAGCAATGATCTCTGTGGCAGTCAGCGGTTTTTCATTTTTCCACAAAACTTCCATAATGATCCACTCATTTTCACTCGGCATCATTTCTCCCATAATTTTCTCTCCTTTATATGAACAGACACCTCTGTCTGCGCATACTTATTGTATCAATACTTATATCGGATTACATGCGTAAATAGTTAATAGCAAAAAATAAAAAGGTGCGACTAAAGAAGTCACACCTTTATACGGTTTATGATCCGGTTTGCTTCCGAATAGATCCGCTCTACGTCATCATCCACATGGAAACAACCATCCTCATATAAGATTTTTCCGTCGATCATCGTCATTTTTATATTTTCTTTACTACCGCTGTAGACTATATTCTTTGTGATATGATTTTCTGGCTGCATATTTGGCCGGTGCATATCGATCATGATCAGGTCGGCACATTTTCCCTCTGCCAGAATATCACAGTCAGTAAGCCCCATCGCCTTGGCACCACCTGTCGTGGCCATACGGAGTACATCTTCCGCATCCATGGCAGAGGCATCCTCTTTTGTCACCTTCTGGAGCACAGAAGCAAGATACATCTCACGGAACATATCAAGTGCATTATTGCTGGCTGCACCATCGGTCCCAAGCGCCACATTAATACCCGCTTCCAGTAAACCGCACAGATCGGCTATGCCACTCGCGAGCTTGAGATTGGACGACGGATTGGATACGATCGAGACGGTCTTTTTCTGGCAGATTTCTTTATCTTTTTCCGACATCCAGACACCATGAAAACCACCGCCGCCATACTCAAACATACCAATAGAATCCAAAAACTCAAACGGTGAAACGTTGTATCTCTCATAACATTCATCGACCTCTTTCTTTGTTTCTGCAATATGTGTATACACCGGCTGTTTCAGCCGATTGGCCATTTTGGCAAGTCGCTTTAGTGTCTCTCCATTCGTCGTGTACTCTGCGTGGAACCCAATCTTGCTGGATACAAGCGGTGAGACTTCATTCAGTCTGTAAAATTCTTCTTCTGTCTCCTCCACAGTACCACCAAAATCATTCATGCTGCCACACAGCACAGTACGAAATCCAATCTCTTTGGAAGCCACAGCATGACAGGCATTGTCGAGGTACATATCAAAGTTCGCCGTGATACCACTCGACAGATATTCAAGCATCCCAAGCTTTGCTAAGAGAACCTGATCCTCCTTCGTCAGTTTTCCTTCCATTGGAAAAACTTTATCGTAAAGCCATTCCTGCAGAGGAAGATCATCCGCAAAGGAACGCAGAAACGTCATCGCCGAGTGGGTATGGGCATTTTTAAATCCAGGCATCAGAAGATTTCCCTGCCCATCAATTTCCCTGTCCCATAGCTCCTCTGTTTTTCTTCCTGCTTTCACATCCGAACTGTCATATATTCCGGATATCTTTCCATCCTCTACATGCAGTTCTCCGGTAATGATATCATTCCCATCCTTCATCGTAAGTATTCTGCAATTATAAAATCTTATTTTCATAATTCACACCCTGATATAAGTAAATCCTGTTGCTGTCACATGTCATCAATGATAACACCGGATTCCGCCGGTTGCTGCTGGATCTCTGCCTTCTGCTTGTCCACCGCATCCTCTGTTATCTTACTGATCGCCTTGTACACAAGCAGCCGGAATAATGGCGCCATCTTTTCCCCAACCTCTGTCACATCCATATGGTTGAGCGGCGTCTTACTAATTCCACAAGCCATGTTCGAAATACAGGACAAACCGCATACACGCATCCCCATATGTCTCCCCGCGACCGCTTCGACCGCTGTACTCATACCAACCGCATCCCCACCGAGTGCCTGGCACATCTTAACCTCAGCGCTGGTCTCATACTGAGGGCCCTTCATCTGTACATAGACTCCCTCTCTCAAAAGTACATTACATTCCCTCGCTGCCTGCCGGATGAACTCACAAAGCTGCACATCATAAATATTTTCCATGGATGGAAAACGCTGGCCCCATTCATCAATATTCTCCCCCGTCAGCGGAGACGGCATAAAACTGCCAATATGATCTGTAATCATCATAAAATCCCCCGGACGGTACATCGTATTGAGACCGCCAGCTGAATTTGTTAAAAATAAAATGTCTGCTCCAAGAAGTTTCATCACACGAATCGGAAGTACGACGTCACTAATCTCATACCCCTCATAAAAATGTACCCTTCCCTGCATGATAACGACAGGAGTTTCCTGGATATAGCCAAATACAAAACGCCCCTTGTGTCCATCTACGGTCGAAACAGGAAAACCTGTGATATCCGCATACTCAACAGTATCAACTACCTGGATGACATCTGCCAGAGCCCCAAGACCGCTTCCAAGTACGATCGCCACTTTCGGTACAAAACCAACTTTTGCCCGAATCTGCTTATAACATAATACTACCTTCTCATAAACTGGATTCATTTGTTCACTTCCTTAAAAATAATATAATACGTTTATCTTATTGTAACTGTTTTTATTTTATCTGTCTACAAAAAATTGCACGATTTTTAAATAAATTCACAGAGGACATAGTTGCTCACGTCGAGTCCCCGTTCCGACAAATACAGCCTTTCTCCCTCCTGTATAAGCAGTCCGTTATGAAGGAACTTCCGGATCTGTTTTCCATATACCGAATCCGCATCTTGCAAAAAACGCTCTGCAAATTCTTTCAAGGAAATCCCGGCTGTTTTTCTAAGACCAAGTATAAAAAATTCTGACATCTGAGCTTCCCTGTCAAGAATCTCTTCTTCCTCTGCCACACCCATTCCGCTCCGAATTCCCGTTTCATACCACTTCCTTTCTGTCTTATTTTTATACCTCACATTCGCAATCTTTGAACTGGCGCCGATTCCAAAACCAATGTAGTCCCCATCCGACCAGTATTTCAGATTGTGCCGGCATGAATACCCCATTTTTGCATAATTTGATATTTCATACCGTTCATATCCATGCCTGGCAAGGAGTTCTTTTGTGAGAGAATACATTGCCCGGTCGGTCTCCTCATCCACGGGCGGGATCCCCTGATACTGTTCATAAAAAGGAGTTCCTTCCTCAAGAATCAGGCTGTACGCAGAAATATGCTCCGGCTCCATGCATAAAATTTTATGGAGCGTCTCCCCATAACTCTCTATGTTCTGTCCGGGTATTGCACTCATCAGATCCACATTTATATTTGTAAAACCAGCCTCCCTTGCAAACCGGAAACACGCCTTTGCTTCTTCAAAAGAATGAATCCTCCCAAGCTGTGCAAGTTCCTCATCCACCGCTGACTGCACCCCGATACTGAGGCGGTTTATGCCGAGTTCACGGTATGCCATGAACTTAGATAAATCTGCCGTCCCTGGATTACATTCGAGTGTTACTTCTGCCGATGGATCCATCTGGAAATGATCCGAAACCGCTATCATGATCCGTTCCATATTTTTCAGAGATAACAGACTTGGCGTCCCTCCCCCGATAAAAATGGAATCCGCTACAGGATGTGCGCCCTCTTCGCCACTCTCACTACTCTGGCGGTGAAAAAGTTCCATCCTGCCGATTTCGCTGACCAGATACCCGGTATACTGATTTTGCTCTTCTTCTCCCGCCGGCCATGACAAAAAATCACAGTACCGGCATTTTCTTATACAAAATGGAATGTGGATATAAATTCCGATAGGTGCCATCTGCTATTTATCCTCGTCCAGCTTCAGCACACTCATAAACGCTTTCTGCGGAATCTCTACATTTCCGACCTGGCGCATCCGCTTCTTTCCTTCTTTCTGTTTTTCAAGAAGTTTTTTCTTCCGGGAAATATCGCCACCATAACATTTTGCAAGCACATCTTTCCGGACTGCCTTTACCGTTTCCCTTGCGATGATCTTATTGCCGATCGCCGCCTGGATCGGGATTTCAAAAAGATGTCTCGGTATCTCCCCTTTTAATTTCTCACACATTTTTCTTCCGCGCTCATATGCCGTACTCTCATGCACAATGAACGACAGCGCATCGACCTCTTCTTTGTTGATCAGAATATTTAATTTAACAAGTTGGGAAGGCTCGTACCCTTTTAACTCATAATCAAAGGAAGCGTAACCGCGGGAACGGGATTTTAAGGAGTCAAAAAAGTCATAGATGATCTCGTTAAGCGGAAGGACATATTTAAGCAACGCCCTTGTCTCCTCCATATACTCCATGCCAAGATAAATGCCCCGTCTCTCCTGACACAAAGTCATGATCGCCCCGACAAATTCTGTCGTCACCATGATCTCCGCATTGACCACCGGCTCTTCCATATGCTCGATCTCCGATGGATCCGGCAGATTGGAAGGGTTTGTCACAAGCACTTTTTCCCCGTTTGTCTTATAGACATGGTATACAACGCCCGGCGCTGTTGTCACGAGATCCAGATTGTATTCTCTCTCAAGCCTCTCCTGAATCACTTCCAGATGAAGCAGCCCCAGAAAACCACAACGGAAGCCAAACCCGAGTGCAACAGATGTCTCCGCCTCAAACTGGAGCGCTGCATCATTAAGCTGCAGCTTTTCAAGCGCATCACGCAGATCCTGATACTTCGCCCCGTCCGCCGGATAAAGGCCGCAGTAGACCATCGGCTGCACCTTTTTATAACCGGGAAGCGCCTCAGCGCACGGTTTATCCGCATCTGTGACCGTATCACCCACACGGGTTCCCTCTACATTTTTTAAGCTCGCCGTAATATAGCCCACCATACCGGCAGACAATTCCTCACAGGGAATAAACTGTCCTGCCCCAAATGTCCCGACTTCTACGACCTCCTCTTCCATCCCGGTCGCCATCATATGGATCCTCGTTCCTTTTTTTACACATCCGTCAAAAATACGGCAGAAAATAATAACACCTTTATATGGATCATAGACGGAATCAAAAATAAGTGCCTTTAACGGTTCTTTCTCATCCCCCTGCGGCGCCGGTATCTTCTTTACGATCTGCTCAAGCACCGCCTCGATATTCGTCCCCATCTTAGCAGAAATGAGCGGCGCATCCTGTGCTTTGATTCCGATCACATCTTCAATCTCATTTTTTACACGGTCCGGCTCTGCACTCGGCAGATCGATCTTATTGATCACCGGCATGATCTCAAGATCATGGTCGATCGCAAGATAACAGTTGGCAAGTGTCTGCGCCTCGATCCCCTGTGCCGCATCCACGATCAAAACCGCCCCCTCGCATGCCGCAAGGCTCCGGGACACCTCGTAGTTGAAATCGACATGCCCGGGTGTGTCGATCAGGTTAAAGATGTATTCCTCTCCATCCTCTGCTTTGTATACGATCCGGACAGTCTGCGCTTTTATGGTGATACCCCGTTCTCTCTCCAGTTCCATATTATCGAGTACCTGGGCCTGCATCTCACGCTCGGTCAAAAGTCCGGTCTTTTCAATGATCCGGTCGGCAAGAGTAGACTTTCCGTGGTCAATATGTGCAATGATACAGAAATTACGAATATTTTTTTTATTTATATCTGACATAATTTTGTGTATTCCTTCCGCTAAAATAATAAAAAATCAAATTTAGTATAACATAGGTTTGTTTTTTTTTCTAGGGGAAATCACCTTTGGTTACCCTTGCACTTTTTATAAGTTTGATGTACAATAACTCTATCACAGATTTATACTGCATAGGACTATCAAATCAAGAGAAAGGAATTTATATACTATGGGAATTATAAAACGCTTTTTTTCACTTACACTGGTTTTCTGTCTTGTGTGCTCAGTGTCATGGATCAACGCCCCGGACGCATCCGCAGCCACTCCGCGGCTGAACAAAAAAACAGTCACTCTCCGAACAGGCAAATCTACTCAGCTTAAGGTGACCGGAGCCACAGAAAAAATCACATGGCGCTCCACCAAAAAATCAGTTGCTTCCGTAAGCTCTTCGGGAAAAGTTACAGCAAAAAAAGCCGGCGTCACTAAAATCTGCGCTAAAGTTTCCGGCAAGAAACTCTACTGCACCGTGACTGTCACAAACTCTGCTGCTGATACAAAAACAGGTGGAAAACTGAACCCTCTCTCCGCCTATGACGAGCATACGATCAGTTACTATGATGACGGAAAAAAAATCGGAACATTCACGATCAAACTGGAAGCCTTTCAGTCTGGCGAATCGGCCAAAAACCGTATTCTGAAAAACAGCGAGAATCCTGTTCCAACTGCCACACAGGAATATTTGTATTTCCGGTTTCAGATAAAATACGAGTCAGGTAGTGAAGTCGTAGAAGCAAAAGATCTGTTCAGTTATTACTACAACATTTTTGATTCCACAGGAACCACATCGTTAGAGAACATTGACTGGGGATTTTACTTTGAACTGGTCGAGGATCTGAGCGATATTTCGCTCACACCAGGAACCGCTGTAACATGTTCCAAGGCAGTACTTGTAAATAAAGGTAATACACCGGTATTGTACCGGATCCGGACCGGACGAAATTCTTATACATGGTTTACAACGAAAAAGTAAGGATAAAACAATGAATGCAATAAAAGGGGCAATGCCCAGGAAATAAATAAACTGCTTTCACAGACGAATTGATCTGCAATGCGCAATTAAGTCTGTGAAAGCAGTTTATTTATTTCCTGGGCATTTAGCCTTTTAGCATACCTTTGTTTCCTTGCCACATCAAAAGGCAAGGAAATTTCCCACCCATATGCTAATGGCCCACAACACCATCGCAACAAAACCGATGAGACAAAATATATATTTAAGAATTCCCCATTTTTTATCGTGCGCGATAAGCGCAAGTATGAATGATACGATTATTATTATGAAAAGCGTCATGTCTTTCTCCTATTTTTAAAAATGATCATTTGGTTTTATCACAGATTCTTATAACCTGTTTTTATCTCCCCATTCGCACATACCATCTAGTATAGGCATCAAAGATCTTCCGCGTTCGGTCAGACTATATTCTACCTTTGGCGGGATTTGCGGATATTCTTCCCTATGGACTAACTGGTCTGCCTCCAATTCTTTTAAAGAGGAACTTAATGTCTTATAAGAAATTCCTCCGATATATTTTTTCATTTCATTAAAACGGACAACCCCAAATTCCATTAAAGTATACAGAATCGTCATTTTGTATTTTCCGTTGATGAGCGACAGCGTATAGCTAAATCCGGTATTACTGAGACATTCATTTGAAATACAACGTTTGCTCATGTTACACCTCATTTCTGCGCTGCTTTCTGCGCATAACGAGTTTGTGTCAAGCCATGTCATGGCTTTGCAACGCGCAGGCACAAATCTCGCGTGTGAAAAAACTTGTTTTTTCACACTACACTCTCCTTTTGGTTAGTATATAACTTTGTTGTAAGTATCGCACCTAAATGTGCGTACTTGATTTTATTTCTATTCTTGTTATCATTATAATATCATATATTATAAAAGTCAATTTTACAGAGCACGGCGGCACCGTTGCTTTAGCTGACAGATTTTAAAAGGGGGTATCATAAATGAGCAAAAAAATCATGATTTTAAATGGAAGCCCACGAAAGAAAGGAAATACCTCTGCCCTGATTGAATCTTTCACAAAAGGAGCAAAGGATTCGGGCAATTCAGTTACAGAGTTTTTCTTAGACGAAATGGATATCCATGCCTGTAAAGGCTGCTTTGGCGGCGGGAAAAATCCAGACAGTCCCTGTGCCCAGAAAGATGATATGGATAAAATTTATCCCGTCTATAAAGAAGCAGATCTTGTTGTCTTAGCAACGCCCCTATATTACTGGACGATCAGTGGGCAGCTAAAATGTGCCTTTGACCGCTTATTTGCAGTAGCTGAATGTGACCCTGACTGTCGAAATCCTAAAAAAGAGAGCGTCCTTTTGATGGCAGCTGAGGGCCATGGGTTTGAAGAAACGCTGTATTGGTATGACCGTCTTGAAAAGCACTTAGGATGGAAAAGTATTGGAAAAGTGCTTTGCGGAGGTGTCATGGCTGTGGGAGACATTGCCGAAAAACCTGAATTACAGGAAGCCTATGAACTTGGAAAATCAATTCAGTAAAAAGTTGGCATGCCTATTTTTTCCAGCTCAACGGCATCAATCTGAAACAGAGTTCAAATTGGCGCCGTTGAGACTGAATAATTAACTCTGTTCCACTTGTATTTCTATTTCTCCCTTCTCCACAAGCTTTTTGATCTGACTTCTCGAGAATCCTAAAACCCCAGCGATTTGTTTCTCCGGACGGATTTTTAATTGGTAAGGGTTATGTATCACAAATACGATCTTCTCTCCAATATCACTCCTTTCTCTTGTTTCATGCACTTTAACAAAGTCATAATCTAATCTTTCAAAATCAATATCCGCTTTGTTTTTCCGGAATAATTGCATATTTTTACCATACATTTCTGCAAGCTGCTCATCATTGCTTAAAAAACACTGGTATTCCTTCTCCGGTATGAAAGAAGCCTTTTGCCTCTCATAAATTGCAAGATTGAGGGTGTGTTTACATTTCTCACATTGGTAAATCAGCCAAACATCCAGCTTATTGCCATTGGCATTCACACGGAATCTTTTTGTGTTCCTAAAATGTGTCTTTCGACCACATTTGGGACATCCCCGAATCACTTTCAGTGACTCATTTAAAACAATTTCATATTCTATTTTTCTTAAATAGCTCATTTGCATCTCCTATTCATTTTGTAGTTTGATGCGCAGGCTATTACATTATTGATTTATTTTATTTGCAATAGCCACGCTATGCAAAATAAACAGGTGTAGTCATAAAATGTTCTTCTCCTTTCTGCTGTTTTACTTTCCCATCACCGATGAGTTCCATAATCCCCTTGGATACCGGCATAGATCATAATCCTTTTCTTTCATCGGCAACATTCATAAAAATAATACATTTCCTCTTTTTCGTCATTTACATCCTTATACATCTTTTTTTCAGTCAATACGAATCCTGATTTTTCAACCACTCGTTGGGATGATAAGTTTTTCTCACTAACTGTGGCGATCAGCTTTTGTACATTATAATGATCGAAAAAATATGTTACATACGCTTTCACTGCTTCCGCTGCATAATCATTTTTTCTGTATTGTGATCCAATAAAATATACAATTCCTATTTCCTGAAGGTCTTTATAATAAGAACATCCAACGGAACCTACTACTATATTTCCTTCCTTTAAAGTTATTGTATAAGCTAAATAATCTACGTCAGGATCATCTTTATTGGAAAGTTCTTTTGCCTCGGCAATCCATTCTGACATCCAGTTAACTGAGTCCTTATCAAAACCAATGTCATTTAAACTTCCATCTGCTACCATTTCAGCAAAAGGGAGTTCATCCTCTGTTTTTAAGTCCCGGATCAGCAGCCGCCACGTTTGAATCAGCATAAACTTCCGTCTCCCTTTTTCGCTATGATGATCGTCACCTGCTCTGGTTCGTCCCACACTTTTTTAATCTGAAATCCCGCATTCTTCAATATCGCCAGCTCATGATCCAGAGTCAGTGGAATATCAAAATGAACAAACTGATCCTTCGATATAACAGATTGTTCCCGTCTTTTCAGATATACGCTACGCAAAAGTTCTTCTTCCTCATCACAGCAGGCGATGTAGTCTCCCAAAATGAAAATGCCGCCAGTCCTCAGGCCATTATAGATTTTCTGATACAGTTCCTTTTTTTGCTCCGGCAAAAAATGGTGCAGGCTCTGAAAAGAAATAACAGCGTCCCACTTAGCAGAACCAAAATCATATTGGAAATAGTCCTGGCACACTACGGTAAGGTGCTTATCGGAATGCTTTTTCACTAATTGATCCAACATACTCTGGCATAAATCAACACCTGTAACTGCTACATATGGGTTCTTTTGCCAGATTTTATCCAGTTCCAAACCGGTTCCACACCCTAAGTCTAAAATGCTTTGGCATTCTGATGGTAACAATTCAGCAAAGATCTGATATGACTTTTCCCAAATCGACATATGTTCTTCATAATCGTCCAGCCGTCTGGTGAAAAAGTCAGACATCTCCTCCAGTGGGGAATCCGATGTATCCCGGAGCCATTGCTTTAACCCCTTCATATACTCTTCTGTTGATTTCACACTAATCCTCCTTATTCCTAAATTATCATTTCCTTTGTTATTTACGGTAGCATATTTTAATATCACATTCTACCTCATGTACTTTTATAAAAAAAGGTGCGCCATTCGGGTATCACAAGCCATTTGTTCCTTAACATGTTGGTAATATACACAGAAAACAATAGGATAAGCAACATTATGCACGATGAAGCTGAGACTCAAAGAAATCGTGGAAGCCTTTGCTGAACACGATTTCTGAGGGGTGAGGCTCAGCGGAATGGTTCGTGCATCCGGTTACTTATCCTATTGTTTTCTGTGTATATTACCAAATCCTCTAATGAAACAAAGGGCTTGTGACACCTAAATCCTATAAAATAAAAAAACAATGAGCCGATACCAAGTATCAGCTCATGATATGATCTACTTATTTACCTGCCCATTTCTCTCACAATACGCTGTATGCTTTTTTCCGACAGATAGTATTTACAGGCTAGCTCCGAAGTTTTGCTCCCGGCAAGATGCTCCTGGTAAATCTGCTGGTTTCGCGCCAAAAGTTCCTGCCTGATCTGCGTGCCTGTTCCCCACGCCCGCCTGCATGCCGCCTTGCGCGGAATATAAATGTTTTCTCCGTCAACATACTGCTGTATCAGTTCTATTACCTCAATGGGCAGAATTTCTTCTGCTCTTATATAGCCCATGTCTGCCTCCTAAACTTCTATTTTTTAGGAATCGCATTGGCTATGACAATTTATTTTTATTGCAATAGCCAGTGCTATGCAAACATAACATATCGTTTCATATACAAGTCCCCTTTCTGATTTTTTTGAATCATACTATAATTCTTGTTCATTGTATTTCTTTGCAAGTGCACTTAAATGTTCTACGATATCTGGATTCCAATGTATGATAGAAGTCAGCTGTCCACAAGGAAACTCATCGCATATACCACAAAATTGTACATTATGCTTTCTCGCACATTCATGTACTTTACATCTACCAGATTCTGCCCATTCCGGAACATAGCCATCTGCATCAATACAGCCCTTACATATGCCACTTATTCTTTTTTGACAGCCAGTACAACATTCGCCACAAGCAGTTATTGTGGTAAAGTCTATCGTTTGTTTCATATTCATAACTTATATCTTTCTTTAATAATTTTCTAACAATATTATAACATAATTGCAAAAACAGTCAAATTTTTTCAGTAGTTTTTAAATCAAACCATTTTTACCATATATTTCTAGTAGGTTAGAATTATTGTCAACATAATATATAATTACAATTCACCTCTAGCTAACAAATTATCTTTTCCCATACCACATACGAAAGGATTCGAATCATAATAATAACAAAAATCCAGAAAATCAGAACGCTGTTTCGGGTCATTCATGATTTTTATAAGCAATTCATTGGGAAGAGTCCTTGCATATGCACCGGGGCCTGCTAATTTAATGTTTTTTATGCCAAACTGTTTCAGTATATTTTTCAATTCACCCGGCATAAAAGTGTATGTGATACACCACGGTACACCTCCATTTTCATACTCGGCAATTTCATCGTCACCTCCCATAATCCCTTTTGCCCACAGTTCCATAACAGCATCTTTACTAAAGCGAAAAGACTCGATTGCAGTTGCCTTATTTCCAATACACCATTGGACAAAAGGATCACTACAATTTTCATCTAATATGAATTGGTTTTTTTGGATTGGATTTGCTAAATACGGAAGATGACCTAAGCGGCTCGACACACTTATTATAATACGTTTGCGGCAAATGCGTATCAATTCGCCGATAACACATTCCTGATTAGGATAAGTGTATGAAATAGGTGCGTCAAAGGAAATGACCATATCATACGATTTATCTTTGAAATCTCTTAAATCCTCTAATGCCCCTTTCACAAAGGTTATTTTATCAAGAACTCCTTTTTCCCCCGCTAACTCTTTTGCCTTATCTATCATAGGCTGTGAAATGTCAAAGTGCGTAACTTGACAACCATGTTTTGCAAGAAAAATGGAAAATCTGCCACATCCTGCCCCACCGTCAAATACAGTTGTTACCCCATCCAAATTAGAAAGCAATTCTTTTTCAATATGATTTTTTAAGACAATGTCATCAATAAATGTTTCCTCACGGTGACTTTCAAGTTCGCCTTTATCTGGCATATTCCACAAACGCTCTGCTATTTTTCTGCTATAATCCATAAATCTCGCCTCCTTTTTCAAATGATCCGTCTGTATCTTAACAAATATCCCTGAATACATATACCTTAAGTTTTTTTATAAAAAAATGTGAGCCAACCGAAGTCAGCTCACATTTAATAATAACATAGTCCCTTTTGTGTTTTCCTTTCAACTCCAGAGGATTTATACCCCTTCCAGCCTCAAAATCTCCTTTTTCAGCCGTTTCATGATCTTCTTTTCCAGTCTGGATATGTAACTCTGGGAAATTCCCAGAAGATCAGCCACTTCTTTCTGTGTCTTTTCCCCCCCTTCGTAGTCATCAAGGCCAAACCGCATATGTATGATCATGCGCTCTCTGTCACTCAGTGTCTCCAAGGCTTTTTTGAGAAGTTTGATATCTACCTCACGTTCGATGTCTTTGTATATAATATCCTCACTCGTGCCAAGGATATCGGAAAGAAGCAGCTCATTGCCATCCCAGTCCACATTTAACGGCTCATCAATCGAAACTTCCATCTTTACCTTGCTGTTTCGGCGCAGATACATAAGGATTTCATTTTCAATACATCGGGATGCATAAGTAGCAAGCTTGATATTTTTATCCACCTTAAATGTATTGATCGCCTTGATGAGCCCAATCGTACCGATGGAGATCAGATCTTCCACACCAACCCCGGTATTATCAAATTTTTTTGCTATGTAGACAACCAGTCTGAGATTATGTTCAACAAGCATATTTTTTGCCTTTTCTGAGTTCTCTGTACTCAGCTCCTCAATACATGCCGCCTCTTCTTCTGGCTCTAACGGCGCCGGAAGAATCTCAGCCCCTCCGATATAATGTATGTCACCTCCCTGATGGAAAAGCACATCTTTCCAGTCCGGAAGCATTCGGAACTGAAAATGATTTGGCATTGATAAACGTAATAGCATATAGATCCCCCTTAATCAATTATTTCCTGAACAATCCGCTACTTAGCAGAACCTCATACCCACCATCCGCCGACAGGAAACGGTCATAAATTCCGAGCCAGACCTTTCCTGTGTGAAGCGTCTCACCGCCATCTATCTGAATCTCCATATCGTCCGCCCGGACTCCCAGAAGATAATCGCATTCTCTTCCGAGCGAATGAAACGGTATATAACGCAAAAGCAACTTACCAAACAACTCCGGTTTCCCATCGTGCATTGCCATCCCAAAATCGGCTCTCTCATCTTCTGTCAGCATTTTTTGAAACAGTTTGTATTCTACAACTGTAACACACTCGTGACTTACCGGTTCATACAGGTTATTTCCCGTATCTAAAAAGCCAGTCGCCGTCACACTTCTCCCTTTGTACCTGATCCTGACAGGAAATACATCCTGCCCGCTGTTCATCCCATGGCTTCTTGATAAAAGTACTTTTTGCGCAAAAAATAAAATCAACAATGCGGAAGACAAAAGAAAAAGAATGGAAATATGCTGCAGACCCGCCGCCTGTTTCAGGAACAAAACGGCCCCCGCTGTGAACACGCCGGTTATATAGTATCCCACTATATATTTTCCCATGCCGTACACAGTGGTTTTTCCGTAAGCGATCCGGATGATCAGACAACTCACAAACAGATACATAAGAATATAAACTACAGTCATATTCTTTATGCCGGTCACAATGACCAGCACAGAACACAGGGCTCCCGCCGCTGCTGCACAAATACTCCTTATGCTGACAGGCTTTTTTTTCAAAAACAGATTCATGATTTCGAAAATAAGCAGATTCATCGCAAAGTTAACGATGAAAAAAACATCCAGATATATCTTCATACAGCCTGCTCCCATATCTTCATTTGCTTTTGCATATACAAATGATACAGCATTTATGCATAAAATTTTGTCAAAACAAGGCGACAAAACTAAATAATTTTTCTTTTTTATCTGACAAATCTTTATAAATTTGGACAAAATAAAAGACTCTTTTGCATAATCCGCAAAGAGTCTTTATCTTTTTCTGTCATATTCCGTCTATTTAAAAGACATTTTCAATTCCGAAATCCCTTGTTCTGTCTTCCATATCCCATATGCCCCATTCATCATAGTAAACTGTGGCGCCTTATGGCCGATGTCCGCATCAAATACAACCGGCACATGGAGTTCGGATAAAATAACTTCCACCGCCTCCCGGTAATTATGATCGGTGAAACTCTGAAACATCGCAGGACGTCCAAACACAAAACCATTTGCATTCTGAAACCATCCTGCATTCTTTAGCTGCCAGAGCCCTCTGGTCAGCGAATCACTATCGAGTGAAAAACTCTCAAGATACCAAAGGATCCCATCCTCACTGTACTTTTTCACAAACTGGCAGGTCTGATCAAACGAAGTCCCCACCAGATTGAGAAGAACATCCAGACATCCCCCAAGAAGTCTTCCCTCCATACGGACACTTTCCTCGATTTCCCCGTCAATCGTTGCATACTGCACGCACTTTTTATCCCTCCGGTATCCATCTTCTGGTTTCTCCCTGTCGTAATACTCATTTTCATAAAAATCAAATGTTCTCTGTGTGACAAGATTCCCTGTCAGGATCTCATAATTATTCTTTACGGCCGGATGCCATGGCTGCATGGCAAAATCATTAAAATGATTTCCATACACGGTAGCCACATCACAGTTTACTGTGATTGAATACGTGAGCCCCGTATTGTCCGAAAACCCCTGAAACCATTTTGCCGAATGCTGGATCTCTCTAAAGTCCAGAAGCGGAAGAATCTCCATCAGAAAATCTCCTCCTTTGGCTGAGTAAATATATTTCACATCCGGGTCCCGGATCAGTTCCATAAACTGTGACGCACGCTCTTCTTTCGAACTGCTTCGGCCTCTGCCGTCGCTCTGCCTGACATTTTCTGTCTCTTTTACAACATATCCTAACCCGGTTATCGTCTCTTTTGCAAGGTCAAGACGCATAAAATCCATCGGCTTCCGATTCCCATCGGAGGGAGCCGTAATCCCGATCACATCGCCGCTTTTTAAAAATTGTGGAAATATCATTTTACTCCTCCATTTCTGATGCATTTCTAAATTCCTGATTGAAAAACCGATCTTTATTCGGTATACTAAAACTGAATCATAATTATGAAAGGAAATCAATACTATGGCTGAAAAAAATCCAATCGTAACATTTCAAATGGCAGATGGCAGTACCATTCAGGCAGAACTTTATCCTGACATTGCGCCAAACACCGTAAACAACTTTATTTCTCTTGTAAAGAGTGGTTTCTATGATGGTCTTACCTTTCACCGGATCATAAAAGGGTTTATGATCCAGGGCGGCTGTCCTGACGGAAACGGCATGGGCGGCCCGGGCTACAGTATCCGCGGCGAATTTGCCATGAACGGTTTTGAAAATAACTTAAAACACACAGCAGGTGTCCTCTCGATGGCACGTTCCCAGATGCCGAACTCTGCCGGCTCCCAGTTCTTTATCATGCATAAAGATTCCCCTCACTTGGACGGTTCCTATGCTGCTTTTGGTAAAGTAACAGAGGGAATGGATATCGTGGACAAGCTGGCTTGTGTGGAAACCGACTACGGTGATATGCCGATCACACCAGTTGTCATGGAAAAAGTCACTGTTGAGACATTTGGAGAAGAATACCCGGAACCAGAAAAGAAATAATACACATCGTATGAGGTCCGACCAAATTCAGTCGGGCCTTATTATTTCTCCCATAAAATAAAAACCTTTACTCTCAGTCAATTTTACTTTACAGATTTTCCCAATTTGATCTTCCTGCCCTTTACAATGAACGACAGCATTGGAAGAAAGCCTCCCGGTGATCAGGGAAGCGTCATGATCGTTGATTTCCTCCATAAGAACATCCTCCGTCTGCCCAACTTTACTATCTGTAATCTCGGCAGAGATTGACTGGATCGTTTCAAGAAGCCGTCCAAAACGTTCTTTCACAACATCTTCCGGCACCTGTTCTTCCATCGCCGCTGCCGGCGTCCCCGTCCGTCTGGAATAAATAAAAGAATACACGCTGTCATATCTGACTTTTTTTACGACATCAAGAGTCTCTTGAAAATCTTCTTCCGTCTCTCCCGGAAATCCGACAATAAGATCTGTCGTGAGAGAAATGTCCGGCATCTCCTTTCGGATCCGGTCCACCAATGCCAGATAATCCTCTTTTGTATATCTGCGGTTCATCTCCTTAAGGATCCTTGAACTCCCTGACTGAAGAGGAAGATGCAGATGCGTACATATTTTTTTACTCTCTGCCATAACCCGGATCAGCTCATCCGATAAATCCTTCGGGTGGGACGTCATAAAACGGATACGCTCGATCCCCTCGATCTTTTCGACCTCTCGAAGAAGCTCCGCAAAACTCATCGGCTGTGCCAGTGTCTTTCCATAGGAATTTACATTCTGGCCAAGAAGCATGATTTCCACGACTCCGTCTTCGGCAAGCGCCTTTACTTCCCGTAAAATTTCTCCCGGCTCCCGGCTCCTCTCCCGGCCACGCACATAGGGAACGATGCAATAACTGCAAAAGTTATTACAGCCATACATGATATTCACTCCAGCCTTAAAAGGATACTTGCGGATGCTTGGCAGTTCCTCCACGATTTCCTTTGCTTCCGGCCAGATATCCATGACCATCCGCTCAGACTGAATCCTCGTATAGAGGATCTCAGCCAGTTTATACACATTATGTGTTCCAAATATCATATCTACAAATGGATAGCTCTTTTTTATCTTTTCTACAACAGAGGGCTCCTGCATCATACAGCCACACATAGCGATCTTCATCTGTGGATTGTTCTTTTTCTGGTTCTTCATATAGCCTAATCTTCCGTATACTTTGAGATTTGCATTTTCCCGTACCGTACACGTGTTATAAAGAACAAAATCTGCTACCGGTTCCTCCACTGTCACATAACCGATGTAAGACAGAACTGCCTCCAGCTTTTCGGAATCCCTGGCATTCATCTGGCACCCCATCGTCTGCATGGAAACGGTCATGGTCCGGCCAAGGCGTTCTGTCTCCTGTTGAAACCACATTTTACATTTCTTCATAAAATAATATTGTCTCGCTGGTTCGGTCTCCGGCGCTTCACCAGAAATATCAGTATGATCGATCACATTGTAGTCAAACATCGTTTCCTCTTCTTCCCCACTTCATTTTCATACTTTAAAACGTAGTGTTTATCAGTTTCTCTATAATAGGTACCGCATCAGAGATCGGTATGGCAAAACCCATTCCCTCTACTTCTTCCGAAGCAAATTTGGAGGAGTTGATACCAATCACCTGGCCGTTTGCATTGACAAGCGCACCACCACTGTTTCCCGGGTTGATCGCAGCATCTGTCTGGATGAGTTTCATCTTCTCCTCCCCAGACGGATCAGTGGACGTCTCTCTCTGTCTTCCAGCCCGCGGATCCTCCTCTTCTGTGCTTATACCGATTTCCCGTTCTTTGGCGCTCACATAGCCAACCGTTACACTCGTGCCATAACCAAGGGCATTCCCGATCGCGATCGCCTGCTCTCCGACCTTAGTCGCATCACTGTCAGCAAGTGTTGCCACCTTGATCCGGGATATGGTCTCATCTTTCAGATCTGATTTTGCCACCTTTACGACAGCGAGGTCAGATGCCGCATCGGTACCTGTGATCACCGCATCCGCTGTCGTTTCATCCGAAAATGTGATCACCACTTTTACACCGTCAGCTACGACGTGATTATTCGTTACAATATAAACATTATCCGAGTCCTCTTTGATAATGATTCCCGAGCCGCTTCCTTCACCTTCACTTTCATAAACCCTTCCAAAAAAATCCTGCTGTTTTGATATCACTTTCACATCAATCGCCACAATTGACGGCAAGACCTGCTCTACCACATCGGAAACGCCTGCAATTTCATTTCCTGAGACAGATGACGTCTGTGTAATACCCGTCGTCGCAGCCGGATAGTCTACAGTAGTAGTCTCCATTGCCACCGAATGACTGAAACCGCCTCGTTCATAAAAATAATTTGCTCCCTGAAACACGGTGCCGCTCAATAATCCAAACGCAACTGCTCCTGCTATGATTTTTATAAACTTCTTCATTTGATCAACCTCCCATTTTGTTTGTTCCTGTTTTATAGTCATACTATAACCTGACTTTGTGGGAAATTGTTGTAGGTTTGTTGAAGAAGCTGTGTTTAAAATTTGAAGAAAATGTGAAAATGTACCGCCAAACTAACCTGACAATACCGGACTAAGCTTTAAAATTGCCGAGGATCCGCATGCTCTTTGCTTCCTCCCGGATACCACGGAGCGCATTTTGTACTGCGGGCTCGTCCAGATTTCCTTCGATATCGATAAAGAACCGGTACTCCCAGTTTTTCCCTTTGATCGGCCTCGACTCGATCTGGGTCATATTCAGGCCATTAAAGAGAAAATGAGACATGATCCGATAAAGAGAACCACACTCATGCGGCAGTTCGATACAAAGTGCGATCTTATTACTGCCGTCAAGATAAATCGATTTTCTCCCGATGACGATAAATCTCGTCGAGTTATTTTGCTCCTGCTGGATATCCTCCTTAAGAACCTGCAGGCCATATTCTTTGGCGGCCCGCCTGGCTGCAATCGCCGCCTGGGATAAGTCACCGTCAGCAGCAACTTTTTTTGCACTGTCTGCCGTACTGGAAAACTCCACTGACTGCATTTCAGGATGCTCATGCAAAAATCCACTGCACTGCAGAAGCCCCTGTGGGTGTGAATACACGATCTTTATATCCTCAACTTTAGCGCCGGGAAGCGTCAGAAAACACTGGCTGATCTTATTGACATACTCACCAACGATACAATTGGAATAATTTAACAAAAGATCATAATTTGCTGTAATGCCTCCCGTAGAAGAATTTTCGATCGGAAGAACACCATAATCTGCCTTGCCGCACTCGACCGCCTCCATCACGCTCTGGAATGTCGGACAGCTGATGCCGGTTATGTCTTCGCCGAAAAAATCCTCCATCGCCTGCTGGGTATGTGTTCCCGGCGCACCGTAATAACACACCTTGGTGCCTGTCCCGACCGGAAGCCGGTCCACCCGTTCATAATTCGTGAGTTGTGTATCGACCGGAAGAACACCGTACTGATACTTCCGGCTGATGGACATGATCTGGCTGAATAACTCAGCAATTGCCTTTTTATTAAATTCACTACTGGAAAGAAGGCTCAGATGCTTTAATTTTTCTTCCTCTCTCTCCTTATCATAAACCGCTTTTCCGGTTTTTAATTTATACTTTGCCACCTCATTGGCTTCTGTCATCCTCTTCTCAAAGAGTTCCACGATCTTCTGATCGATCTCATCAATGTTCTTTCTTGCCTCCATTAAATCCAGCATATTTATCCTCCTATGGCATAATTTTTATAACCTTTTCTACGTTATGTTTCATTCTCCCGGGGTAGTTCTTCCAGTAACTGCGATACCGTCTTCCCCAATACCGGGTGGATCAAAAACGGTGCGATCTGATGTAACGGTTCCAAAACAAACCGCCTCTCTGGAATTCCCTTGTGTGGAATGATGAGATCCTCTGTCTGAATGACCTCATCCCCGTAAAACAAAATATCCAGATCGATCGTCCTCGGCCCCCAGTGGACCTTCCTCTCACGCTTTCCTTCCCGTTCAAGGTGATGGAAAAATTCCAGCAGTTCCGCCGGACTATATAACGTATCAAAACAAACGACCCCATTCAAAAACTTTTCCTGTTCGGTATAACCATATGGCTCTGTCTCAATGATTTCCGATATGTAAACATCTTTACAATGTGGATCATCACAGATCCCGGCAAACGCATCATCGATATATTTCTGACGGTCTCCCATATTCGAGCCAATTCCTGCATATACCCGGATCCACTGTCTCTTGATCGTAACAGACACCGTATCTAACGGAAGCAGGATCGGCGCCCATGGCTTCTTGATCCGGATCTCCACCGCTTCCAAGCCCTGAAACCGCATAAGAATCTGTCCAGCCAGCGTTTCCGCAGCCGCCTCGATCAACTTATATTTTGTCCGTCTCATCGTATCGTTGATAAAATGGGCCACCTCTGCATAATCTACAGAAGCCGAAAGATCGTCATGATTTCCCGCTTTCCTTGTATCCATATACAGACTGGCTGAGACAAGGAACTTTTGTCCCAGTACATTTTCTTCTTTTAGTACCCCATGATGGCAGTAACACTCCAGATCCCTGATCTCTATCTTATCCATATCTATCATTTCCTTTTCTTAGCGCTGTTAAGCTATGAATGCAAAATCGCCTCCGTCATTTTCAGTGCTCTGGCATTTCCTCTCACATCATGTACGCGCACAAAACTGCACCCCTTCATCGCCCCGATGACTGACGTCGCTATCGTCCCTTCCTCCCGCTCTGTCACAGGAAGGTCAAGCGTAAGGCCGATCATGCTTTTTCTCGATGTTCCCAAAAGGACCGGATACCCCAGCTCCGTAATCTCCTCAAGATGGTTCATCATGGTCAGATTCTGTTCATACGTTTTCCCGAAACCGATTCCAGGATCCAGTATGATATTCTCTTTCTTCACACCATATTTTTCCGCCACCGACAGACATTTTTTCAAATCCTCTGTCACATCTTTTATAAAATCTTTATAATCTGTATTGTCCCGGTTATGCATCAGACATACTGGTACATTGTAGGCGGCGGCAAGACGCGCCATATTCTCATCCCTTAAAAAACCCCAGATATCATTTAATAGATCCGCTCCGGCGTTCAGCGCTTCTTCGGCCACTCTGCTCTTATACGTATCGACAGACACCGGTATATTAAATCTGTTTTTAATTTCTCGAATAACCGGGAGCACTCTTTGGATCTCTTCCTCGTCCGAAATCTGCTTATGTCCCGGGCGTGTCGACTCTCCTCCTACATCGATCAGGTCAGCTCCATCCTGGATCATCTTTTCGACCTGATGCATCGCCTCTTCGATTTGAATAAATTTTCCCCCGTCCGAAAATGAATCCGGGGTTATATTCAAAATGCCCATGACATAAACTTTTTTTCCTGTCTCAAATTCCCGGTTTCCGATCTTCACGATGATGTCACCTGTACCTTTCCCTGCCGCATGCCCTTATCTCTCTTACCGGATAAAACTTAAAAATTCCTGCCTGAGTTCCGAATCTGCCTCTGCACACCCTCTTGTGCTGATCGTAACGGTCTGTGTCCCCGGTTTTTTTACTCCCCGCATCGTCATGCACATATGCTCCGCCTCGATCATAACAAGTACGCCTTGGGGCTTTAACAGATCCATAATGGCGTCTGCAATCTGACAGGTCAGCTGTTCCTGAATCTGGGCACGTCTGGCATACACTTCCACTGTGCGGGCAAGCTTGCTCAAGCCAACCACCCTGCCATCCGGTACATATCCGATGTGAACCTTTCCATAAAAGGGAAGCAAATGATGCTCACACACAGAATAAAACGTGATATCTTTTTCCACGACAAGTCCCGACTGCTCCGAAGTAAATGTCCGGTCAAGATATCCCGCCGCATCGCTTGTATAGCCACTAAATAATTCTTCACACATATGTGCGATCCGCGCCGGCGTCTCTCTGAGCCCTTCCCTGTCTTTATCCTCACCGATTCCCTCCAAAAATAAAGAAACCGCCTGTTCTATCTTTTCCTTATCCATTTCTTATGTCCTCACACCTTCTGAATGTGCTGGCACAACAGTGCCAATAAGTTCGTAGAACTTATTTTATCATAATTTTTGTGCATACTTTCTGCACATACCAAGTTGCATATGCAACTTGCCAATAAGTTCGCTAGAACTTATTTTATCACGATTAAAGGATAAGGTCAAACTGCAAATCGGGTTTTCCGTGCTTATAAATATATTTATTGCATCGTGCTCACAGTGTGTGTTACAATATCCTCAAATGGAGGGGATACCTATGAGAGAAAAAAACCGCAGCAAAACACATAAAAAATGGAACATCCTGATACTCGCCGGATTCTATTTCCTGGCTGCCACCCTGCTGACAGGCTGCGGAGGGGAATATACGTCACAGAGCGGGAATCAAAGAACTGTCAGTGGCGGCGCTGTCAGTGGAGATGTCTTAAAAGTCGAAAATGATTCCTCTGACACCCTTTATTGCCACAAGGATCCGTTGTGCAATGACAGCAATTATTATAAATGGACTGATACAGGAATCGAACAGCGCACATTGGAGGGCGAACTTGTTCAGAAGATACCATTGGGAAAATATGGATACCCCATGTATGTGACTAACGATGAAATTTTCTGCTGCACCGGCACGACGACGGACAATGGGAAAGAACAGCTGTGGAGTATCCCTATTGAAAAAAAACCGGAAGGGGATGTCGTACACCCCGAATCTGCTTCCTTTATTCTGGAGGATGAAACGGTGGGCTGGGGCCACTACTTTTATGCAGATGCCGATCAGATCATCTATATCGAGCCCTATGACTTTAAAGTTTTTGACCGCAGGCAGGGGGAATATGTCAAACTTAAAAATAACCCTGTCGATAAAAAAGGGATGCCAAACGATCATACATATATTGAGGACTGCATGTGTGACGGATATGTACTGTTTCAGTGTAAATACGAGGGATTATATGTATATGAACTTGGATCTGACCGGATAACACTGGTGGATGAGATGGCACATGGATCTTATATCTCAGCCGGTTATGGCAAAAAACATCAGATCATCTATGAACGGTGTGAAATCTGCCAGCCAGACAAAGAATCCTCGGACCATACAGCCACTCTCTATATCTATGACTGCCTGACGAAAGAAAAACGGCCGTTTATGAACGACGAACAATGGAAAGAAGCATATAAAAAAGACGGTATTTATAAAGATAACATGGACTATCTGGATGGAGACGATTTTAACTGGAAATCATTTTATATCGATAACAATATATTTTATCTTGTTGATACAGATGGCAGATTTGTATTTTCCATTGACCTCGAAGGAGACCAGACGCCCCATTATGAGCGCCAGCTGTCAGAATGGCTGAAGAAGACAGATCATGAGGTAACTACCTTTGACCATGGCAGATGTTACACCCTGTATGAAAATGATTCCGATAAGGAGGAAGACGATTTTTATATTTCCGGATATTATGATCTGGGAAAAAATGAGTATGTGGAGACGGAACGCGAGTGATGATCATCCTTTCAAAATATTAATACTTGAAAATATATTAACGTCAAATAAAATAACATTTCCAGCAAGACCGGTTATTTCATGCTGCCATGTTTTGCTTTTTGACATTTTCATTATTCTTTTCCTTTCCATTAAAGATAATAAAATGCTATCTCCCGAATCATATCGAGGTCTTTTTCCTCATAATCTATTTTCTTTCCCTTATTTATTTCTGAAAAAATATATTTTACACAATCTCCTGCCGGATCTTGTATGATCAATTCCACTAAATCGTCTCTTCCATCCAAATATTTCTCAACTAAATATTTTATATTTTGTATCAACTTTTTTTGATCCATAAATTCATTTTCCTTAGTAACTCCTTCTTTTACGTTAGCTTTGGCAATATTGGACAAAAGGTTAATATATTTCTCCTCCTTAATTTTCATTTTCTTCTTATAACGTATACAAAATACAAATGAAAAAATTACAACTAAAACTACACATACAATTCTAATTGTATTATCCCCAATTAAATAAAAAACCATTTTTTCTCTCCTATTTTTAAGAATCAAAAAGCCATGCTTTCCGATATCCGCATGGAATGCATGACCCTTTGATCCTGTTACCATATATTTTTTAGTACAACGGATATTTATCAGTCAATGTCTTCACGATCTCCATCGCCTTTGCCTTATTGGCATCCGCATCGTCGATAAGCATTGCAATCGCCTCTGCGATCTGATCCATATCATCCGTATTCATACCTCTTGTCGTAACAGCTGCCGTACCAAGACGTACTCCACTCGTCACAAACGGACTCTGCGGGTCGTTCGGAATCGTATTCTTGTTCGCTGTGATATTGGCTTCGTCTAACCATGCCTCAACCTGTTTTCCAGTCAGACCTTTCTTCACAAGATCGACTAACATCAGATGGTTATCTGTTCCACCGGACACGATATCGATCCCACGGTTCATCAGCCCCTTACTCAGTGCCTGTGCATTTGCAATGATATTTTTTCCATATTCTTTAAAACTCGGATCGAGAGCCTCCTTAAAGCAGACTGCTTTTGCAGCGATCACATGCATCAGAGGCCCACCCTGTGTGCCTGGGAATATGGACTTATTCAGCTTATGCTCTGTCGCAAACTCCTCACTCGAAAGGATCATTCCACCACGAGGACCACGCAGCGTTTTATGTGTCGTTGTCGTAGTGACGTGTGCGTATGGGATCGGGCTCTCATGTACACCGGCTGCGATAAGACCTGCGATATGAGCCATGTCCACCATAAGAAATGCCCCCACTTCATCTGCGATCTCACGGAATTTCTTAAAGTCGATCTTCCGGCAGTAAGCACTCGCTCCGGCAATGATCATTTTCGGTTTGCATTCTTTTGCAATCTTGAGGACTTCATCGTAGTCGATAAATCCCTCGTCATTGACCCCGTAAGGAACAATGTTATAATATGTTCCTGAAATATTGGCAGGGCTTCCATGGGAAAGATGTCCGCCGTGGTCAAGATTCATCCCCATCACCGTCTCACCCGGCTTTACGAGAGCAAAAAATACCGCCATATTGGCCTGGGCGCCGGAATGAGGCTGCACATTGGCATACGTACACTGGAACAGTTCCTTTGCGCGGTTCCTTGCCAGTTCCTCGATCATGTCCACATACTGGCATCCTCCATAATACCGCTTTCCCGGATACCCTTCCGCATACTTGTTCGTACATGTACTTCCCATCGCCGCCATGACAGCTTTACTTACAAAGTTTTCGGAAGCAATCAGTTCAATATGGTCATTCTGTCTGCCTGTCTCCAGTTCCATCGCTTTGGCAAGTTCCGGATCTGCTTTTACAACTTCTTCAAATGAATACATAATCTATCTCCTTTTTTTAATTTTTTATTTTATTCGGAAAGCCCTTCAATGGCAAAGGCGATTCCCTTACTTATCCTATCATTTTAGCTCTGATCAATCGCCTTACCGATATCATGCCTCATATATTTATTTTCAAATGAAATCCACTCAGTAGCTTCATATGCATTTTTTCGCGCCTCAAAAAGATCTTTTCCTGTGGCTGTCACACCGAGCACACGTCCGCCATTTGTCACGATATCATCACCGTCAAACTTCGTCCCGGCATGAAAGACATAATACCCGTCCTTCTGATCAAAATTTTCAAATCCGGTGATCACTTTTCCCTTTTCATATTTTTCCGGATAACCATCTGAGGCAAGTACGACGCAAACGGCAGCATTGTCCTCAAACTGAAGATCGACCTCATCGAGTTTTCCATCGATGCAGGCATTCATCACATCTATGATATCATTTTTCATGCGGGGAAGAACAACCTGAGCCTCCGGATCGCCAAATCTCGCATTGTATTCCAGTACTTTCGGGCCGTCTGGCGTGAGCATCAGACCGACAAAAAGGATTCCGGTGAAATCTCTTCCCTCTGCCTTCATGGCATCCATCGTGGGCTGATACACCTTTTCTTCGCAGAATTTCTGCACATCGGCATTATAAAACGGACTCGGTGAAAATGTTCCCATTCCGCCTGTGTTCAGTCCCTCGTCATTATCCTTCGCACGTTTATGATCCTGTGCGCTGGTCATCGGTTTGATGTGCGTGCCGTCACAATAACAAAGTACAGACACTTCCGGTCCCGTCATAAACTCCTCGATCACGATCTGGTTTCCCGCGTCCCCAAACTGCTTGTCTAGCATCAGCGTCTTCACCCCGGCCTTCGCTTCCTCAAGCGTATGGCAGATCAAAACCCCCTTGCCCAGAGCCAGTCCGTCTGCTTTCAGAACGATCGGCAGCTTCGCTGTCTCCAGATAAGCAAGAGCCGCCTCCGGACTGTCAAAATTTTCATAAGCTGCTGTCGGGATATTATATTTTTTCATTAAATCTTTGGAAAATGCCTTACTTCCCTCGATGATCGCCGCATTTTTGCGTGGTCCGAACACCCGCAGTCCACGTTTCTCAAATACATCGACCACACCGCCAACCAGTGGATCATCCATGCCGATGATCGTCAGGTCAACCGCTTTTTCCTCGGCAAAGTCAGCCAGACGGTCAAATTCCATTGCGCCAATATCCACACACTCCGCTACTCCTGCAATTCCCGCATTCCCGGGTGCACAGTAAATCTGATCCACCTGTTTACTCTTCGCTACACTTGTGGCGATCGCATGCTCACGTCCGCCACTTCCTACAATCAGTACATTCATCGTCGAAATCCTCCATTTTCCAAAACACTGTTGTTTCTATCACATTTTCCGTTTTACGATTCCATTCACAATTTCAATCCGGCCATTTGCGATATCATCGATCGCCTGTGGCAGGATGATCCACTCCGCCTGTTCCATGACCCTCTTCTGAAGGCTCTCCGGCGTATCATCATCCAGAACCTCCACCGCTCTCTGTGCGATGATCGGCCCGCCGTCTGCGACCTCATTCACGAAATGAACCGTCGCTCCCGTCACCTTATTCCCTCTGGAAAGTACACTCTCATGTACTTTCAGGCCATAATATCCCGGCCCGCAGTGAGATGGGATCAGAGACGGATGTATATTGATCATTCTTCCCTCAAACTGCTTCACAAAATTTGTGGGCAGAATTACAAGAAATCCTGCAAGAACGACCAAATCGATCTCATTTTCTTCCAGACACCGGATCATTGCCTCACCGTATTCTTCTCTTGTAGAATATTCCTTTGGCACGATCACTTCACTTTTTATGCCATGCTTCCCGGCACGTTCCAGCGCATATGCCCCTGCTTTATTGCTGATCACAAGGTCGATCGATGCATTTGTGATCGTCCCGTCTAACGAGCGGTCAATGATCGCCTGAAGATTTGTCCCACCCCCTGAAACAAGAACTGCCGTCTTTGTCATCCGATGTTGATCCCCCTTTTTATTTTATAGGAAAGTGCTCTATTGCGCACCTTTTTTTATTTGAAAGAAATACCCTTTTCACCATCCTTGATCTCTCCGATGACAAATGGTGTTTCTCCGGCATCTTTTATCGCATTTACCGTTTTATCCACATCCGCAGGATCAACTGCTGTAATCATTCCGATTCCCATGTTATATGTGTTATACATCGCTTCCTCCGCTACATTTCCATCTTTGGCAAGCATCTCAAAAATCGGAGGGATATCATAGCTGTTTTTATCAACAACTGCGTGTGTTCCCTCTCTCAGCATACGGGGAATATTTTCATAAAAACCGCCGCCTGTGATATGGCTGCACGCCTTGATCGTCACCCCGGCCTCTTTGATCGAACGAAGCGCCTTTACATATATTTTAGTAGGAGTAAGAAGCGTCTCCCCGAGCGTCCCGGAAAGACACTCATAATGACGGGCCAATGCTTCTTTGCTCATGGCAAACACCTGTCTCACAAGAGAGTAACCGTTGCTGTGGATTCCGGAAGAAGCCATTCCCACAAGGACATCTCCTGCCTTTAGCTCTTTTCCGGTGATCATGTTTTTCTTATCCACGATCCCCACCGAAAATCCAGCGAGGTCATATTCATCTACAGGATAAAATCCCGGCATCTCGGCGGTCTCCCCACCGATCAGCGCAGCGTCTGACTGGCGGCATCCCTCTGCCACACCGCTTACGATCTGTGCGATCTTCTCCGGTTCATTTTTGCCACAGGCGATATAATCAAGGAAAAATAATGGTTCACCGCCAGCACACGCAATGTCATTTACACACATTGCCACACAGTCGATGCCGATCGTATCATGCCTGTCTAAAAGAAATGCCAGTTTCAGTTTTGTCCCAACACCGTCTGTACCGGACACAAGAGTGGGCTCTTCCATTTCCATAAATCTCTTCATAGAAAATGCGCCCGAGAAACCACCGATATCTGTAAGTACTTCTGGTCTCATCGTGGACGCAATATGTTCTTTCATAAGAGAAACAGCCTTATACCCAGCCTCAATGTCAACTCCTGCTTTCTTGTAATCCATCTTTTTACCTCCATTTGTTCAGCTAATCGTAGACGTACCATAAAACAGCACGTCCGGTCCGTTCCTCATTATATCACACTTTTTTTCAATATACAAACGATATACAAACTTTTTGCACTTTTTCCTTTTCACCGGACAATTTTTCTGATACAATAGAATCCGTGGGTATTTCGTAATTTAGCCAAATGACACGATCAGGCTGACAAAAAGTCGAGTACCACAAAAGAAGGAGGTTCTATTTATCATGAAATCAAAAGGAACAATACTATCCTACCGTCCTGATGTACGGGTGGTAGACGCAACAGTACGAGATGGCGGACTGGTAAACGATTTCCGGTTTACCGACGAATTTGTAAAAAATCTTTACCAGGCTAACATCAAAGCCGGGGTTGACTATATGGAATTTGGTTACAAAGCATCTAAGGATATTTTTCCGGTGGAAGATTTCGGTCCCTGGAAATTCTGTGATGAGGAAGACATCCGCAGAATTGTAGGAGAAAATGATTCCGATATGAAAATTGCTGTTATGGCAGATGTCGGACGTACCGATTTCAAACATGATATCATCGACAAAAGCGACAGCGTGATCGACATGGTACGCATCGCTACATATATCAATACGATACCGGCAGCGATCGAGATGGTCGAATACTGCCACGAAAAAGGGTATGAGACAACGGTCAACATCATGGCGATCTCCAATGCAAACAATACGGATATCGACGAAGCTCTTACACTGATCGGCCAGAGCCCGGCAAACGGTATATATATCGTGGACAGCTATGGTGCCATCTATCCGGAGCAGATGCGAAAACTGGCAGACCGCTACCTCTCCTTTGGTGAAAAATATAATAAATTCATCGGGATTCATGCCCACAACAATCAGCAGCTCGCCTTTGCCAACACCATTGACGCCCTTTCAAGAGGTGTAAGCTATCTGGATGTGACCGTGAGTGGAATGGGCCGCGGAGCCGGGAACTGCTCCAGTGAAAGTCTGCTTGGCTTTCTGAAAAATCCAAAGTATAACATCCTTCCCATCCTCGATATACTGGAAAAAGAAATCAATCCATTAAAAGAGCAGGGTGTTACCTGGGGTTACGACGTTCCTTATCTCCTGACCGGACAGTTAAACCAGCATCCACGGACAGCAATCGCTGCAACGAAAGAAAAACGAACGGATTACCGGAAGTTTTATGTGGATCTCGTGGATTACAAATAATAAAAAGAAATATCCCCGTTCCAAACAGACGCAAGCAGGCTTGCGAAAAGTTTGGGACGGGGATATTCCTTTGCTGGTACTAATTCCATAATGCTAACACTCAGACAAAACAATCATAAATCTTTTCTGCCTCATCTGATCCTGCCTTCGCTGCAGCCGACAGCACACGCTCAATCATCATTTCATCCTCTTCAAATATATCCGCTATCTCTGATGTCGTCATCCCTTTCGCCTGTTTCTTCATAATGAGAGTAATCAGACAAAGCATACTTCCTTCTTTTCTTCCCTCTCTTCTTCCTTCCTGTACTCCCTCGCTCCTCTCTCTCTCCAGCAATTCGCACATACTGACTGCACCTCCTGTCTCATTCTTCAAATAGTCTACTCTGTTTGACAGATTTGTAAATCCATCTCTTGAAATCTCCGGATCATTCGTATCTTTTATAAAACGCAACAACCTTGTTATCTCCTCATCCTCGGCTGGATATTCAAGATTCGCATAAATTTCATGGACACCGTTTTCTATCTGCCGGTCTGTCCCCTTTATTGTCCGTACGATCTTTGTAATTCCTGTCTTTTCATGTAAAAAGTCTTTTGCTGTGATAAAAATCAAATACAAGTCTGGCAATTCGTCATAATCCATGCCATTTCCCAGACTCCGGCTGTCGATCCGGCTTTGGATAAAACGGGAACGCTTTAAATGATCCTCATTCTCAGCAATCTGAATCTCCATGTTATACTGAACATTTTTCCAATCCTCAGCCCACACGTCCAGTACTGAACTGTGACCGTACAAATTACGGTAACTTCGCTGTGGTTCCACCCGAAGTACCTTAAGATCACGTACTCCTGTCAAAATGCGAAGTATATCCTGAACCGCCCTGATATCCTCAAAAACAACAGAAGCAAGCAAATCACTGGTAAGGTTTAATTTTTGTATTTCCTCCAAATGACGCCGATAATTCTGTATCCCTACTGCTTTTTCCAACGCATCTCCCCCTTCTCGTGCAGGAAATGCAAAATATCCTCCAGACATGCGCATCCGTTCTCCGCATTCCACTGCAGCTTATTAAAAATAATATTATGAATACAGCGGAAGAAAAGAGTATATTAGTTTATATAAATATACTATCATGAATATATCCAGAATTCAAGAAAAAAGATAAAATTTTGTTATTCTGTTTTCCGTCTGCAAAAACAGAATAACATATTTACCGGGAAATGTAAATAACTATTTTTTAGACACAGAAGTCAGACGCTGAGCTATCGGATTTCACTCACACGTTCTGCAAACTGCAAAAGTTCCCTCTCCATCACAATATCACTTTCATAAGGATCATCTTTCGCCCACTTTTCAAACTTCTCTTTTTCTTTGGCAGCCACTCCGGCCTCCTTTTTATAAAGCAGGGCATAGGCATATCTGGTACGCATAACAGTGGATAAATTTTTCATCCGGTTCATAAATGCCTTTTGTTCTTTTGTCAACAGGCTGCGGATTATTTCCTTATCCCCATCTCCGACCAGCTCACAATATAACCGGTCACAGACAACCAAATTCTTAGCCACTTTGGGCATCACTACTTCTTCAGAGCACAATTTATCACTCAAGCGCCCCGCCTCGTCAAACTTATGCTCATCCATTAAACGGTTTTCATAGAAAAGGGCATTGATTGCCATGACACTATTTTTTAAATCCCACTCTTCCGGAACAACAAACCATTCCTCCGGCATATCTTTAAGCCGGACTCCCTCTGCATGCTTCTCCTGTATTTTCATTTGCCGCCAGAAAACATTCATCATCATCTTTGACCGGTACATACAGATCGTATTGCGTATATCACTATTGATTATCCCAATTCCATAGAGCACACCAACGCCAATTCCCTCAATGATCATCAGCTCCATATAAAGCGACAAATACAGGTTCTCCCAACACATGGCACGCAATGCGATGAAAACCAGTGCAGTGAGGATGTTCATAAAAAATCCGCCAAGATTATACAAGGCAAACGGCATTCTGCCATCGACCAGATCCGGCGGACACATCTGACAATGTATGTTTCCCCCGCTCATCTTGTAAAATTTGAATGTTCCCTTTTTCTTTAACAACATCAGTTTACCGATACGGAAAGAAGAAAAGCGATAACCCGTTAAAAGCCCAAACACAAGATGTCCCGCCTCATGGATGACTCCCTGTAGAAGCATATTTACATACATAGCAAAACACATCAGCCACATAACAGCGATAGATGTCATAACAGACGTGCCACTTCCCCTAAAAACGTCAAAAACTCTATTGCCGATCCGAATCCCACATATCCCCCCAATCAACAAAATCAACAATACGAGTAAATATGGTTCCCTGCTTTTCTTTTCCGTCTTCTTATTCATCATCCGCACTCCTTATTTTCTCGTTCTGTTTGATATCCTGCCCGTTCTCCTGCATCTCCCGCATCACTTCCTTCTCAGCCTCTTCCTTAAAGCTGTCGATCGTCTCCTGATTTAAAATTGGGAGTTCTTCCAGCGATTCGATTCCAAAATACCGTAAAAATTCTTCCGTAGTAGCAAATAAGATCGGACGCCCCGGTGCGTCCAGACGTCCGGTCTCACAGATCAGGTCGTATTCGATCAGTTTATTAACCGCATGGTCGCATTTCACCCCGCGTATCTTCTCAATCTCAAGTCTTGTGATCGGCTGCTTGTAAGCTACGATAGAAAGCGTTTCAAGCATCACGTCAGTGAGCACATGCTTTTTCGGGACATGCGCCACCTTGATCAGATACTCATACATTTCCGGCTTCGTACAAAGCTGGAACGAGCCGTCAAGTTCAATGATACGGATCCCCCGGTCCTCTTCTTCATACTTTGTCATCATATTCCGGATCAGCCGCCTGACAGTGTCATCATCATGTTCCACAGCAGCAGCGATCCGCTCCACTTCAACGGCCTCCCCCATCGTAAATAAAACCGCCTCGATCACTGCCTCTAATTCCTTTATGTTCAAAATAGATTCCTCTCTTTCCAGTAGCTAATTTCCAATCCCTTACACATCTTCTTTATATGTGATCAGAATATCATCAAAAATATTCTCCTGGACGATCGAAAGCTTCCCAACCTTCATCATCTCCAGAATACCGAGAAATGTCACAATGACATATGTTTTCCCGGACCCGTTTTCTAACATCTTCCGAAAACTAAACGTCCTGTGTTTTCTCGCATAATCCTCCAGAAAGACAATATGATCCTCCAGACTGATCTCCTCTTTTTCAATCTCACCAAATTTACTCCGGATCGGGTCGATCTTGTCCACCTGTTTTTTCATGACAGAATTAAAAATTCCCTGCAGCTTTGCCAGCGTCACGTCACTTAACAACTCTTCGATCGGCACATCTTCTTTAAAATCCCGGATCTCCTCCGGGATAGATGGTTCTTTAAAAATCATCCGTCCGGCATCAATCTGCCGGTCCTTTAACTCAAAAGAAGCGTATTTATACATTTTGTACTCCAGGATCCGCTCCACCAGTTCCTGTCTTGGATCCTCGTATTCCTCTTCCTCTTCTTCCTCCGGTGGAAGGAGCATTTTGGATTTGATGCGGACAAGCGTCGCCGCCATAACGAGAAACTCACTCATCACATCCATATCCCTGGTCTCCATCTGCTTTATGTAATCCAGATACTGCTCTGTGATAAGAACAATAGGAATATCATAAATATCCACTTTATTTTTTTCGATCAAATGTAAAAGCAGATCCAATGGGCCCTCAAAGACCTCCAGTTTGACCGGTATTCCCATGTTCTTCCCTTCCTCTCATTTTCTTTTCCATATGTTCCGCAAAAACCTACGCACTCTAGTATAACTTATTTTGGTAATTCAATCAAGAAAATTTATAACAGAAATCTCCGGTCGGTTAAAGAAACGCAAACGAATGTGATGGGTTCCAAGCCCCCTTGATAAAACCATATAAGAATCCTTTTCCCGGAAAAGTCCGGAATCATATTTCGGAAATATCCGCAAAGACGGATCGACCACGCCACCGAGCAGAGGGAGCTTTGCAATTCCGCCATGCACGTGTCCCGACAGCACAAGATCTGCCCCCCAGTCACGGTACACCGGAAAATATTCCGGGTTATGCGCCAGTAAAATATGGATCTCCTCCTCCCCGGCAGGACCAAGCAGCATTTTCATATTCTCTACTGTGAAATCCCGCTTCTGCCAGAACTTATGGTAAAACTCTTCGCCGATATCAAGTCCGTAAATCCCAATCTTATGGTTCTTTAGAAAAACAGACCTGTGGCTGTTATCCAGCCAGAATACCCCTGCTTTTACCACCTTGGAAACATACTCCTCATACCCCTCCATCCGTATTTCATGATTTCCCGGCGCATAATAGACCGGACACACTGTAATCAGCTCTTTACACAAAGCAAGGCAAGAGTCCATCCCCTTGCCGTTTTTTACTGTCATATCGCCCGCTATGCAGATCATGTCAGGCTTTTGTTCTTTTATTTTCCGGATCAGTCTTTGGTTTTTCTTCCCAAATGTATTGGCATGGAGATCCGCCAGCATGACAATCCGGACACTCTCCCCTTGTGCCTGCCCCAGGCTGATCTCATAATGTTCTGTTTGCAGCATATAATTGGAACAATACCCGTACAGAAGCAGTCCCATGATAATTACTGCCAGAACAACTATCACTACTACCATAAAAATCCTGCCTTATCTATAACTCATCATCATCCTGCTCTGCAAAAGCAATGTTCGTACCATGGTCAGCTACCCTTTCCAGATTGCTGAGAAGATCCGTAAAGATCATCGCAGCATGGGGCTCACATTTATTGTTTGCCAGACGGTGAACATGCTTTTTCTGGAGTTTCTTCTCCATTTTATCGATCTCATTCTCCAGCTTCAGAATGTCCTCTATATGTGTTTCATCCCCAGTTACAAACATATCAATAGCAAACTCAAGAAGCTGTGTAACCTTCTCATACATTTCCCTCAGCTCGTTCTGCGCCTTCTTCGTAAATTTTAAATCATTCGACATTGTCGTTTTGGCAAAATCGGCAATATTCTCCGCATGGTCTCCGATCCGCTCGATATCATTTACGACATGGAACATGGCACCGAGCTGTTTGCGGTCCTGGATCGGCAGGGACAACTGGTTTACCTCTACAAGATAATTCGATATCTCTGTATTCAGATAATCAATAACCTTTTCTTTTTTGTAAACCTCTTCCAATGCTTTCTCATTCTTATTCAGAAGCGCATCCATCGAACGCCCCAGATTGTTCACTGCCATCGTGCCCATACGCTGTACCTCACTGACCGCCTGAGGAATTGCAGTCGTAAGATTGAAGATCGTATGCTTTCCGATAAATTTCAGTTCCATTCCGTGAACCTCTTCATCCTCACCCGGTACGAGAAGATAAGAAAGACGGATCAATAGCTTACTGCATGGGAACAGAACGATCACCTGGAAGATCTTAATGATCGTATTGATATTCGCCACATCACGTCCCGCACGGATTCCGGCATTTGCCGTGGAAGCCGTGAGACCGTGGATGGCATCCATGATCCCCTCTCCCCAGAGTCCTAAAAGTGCCATGACAACGATCAGACCAATCACATTAAATGACAAGTGGATCATCGCGGCACGTTTTGCATTTTTAGTTCCGCTCAGGCTGGCTAAGAATGCCGAACCGCAGGCGCCGATGTTACATCCCATAATGACATAATAACATATATTCAGATCCATCAGTCCCGATGAGGCAAGCACGATAAGGATACCAACGGAAGCTGACGCACTCTGCAGGACGGACGTTGCCAGAAATCCAATGAGTACGGCAAGGAATGGGTTCGTCAGGCTTCCAAACATATTTTTGATCACTGCCACCTCATTTAACTTATCCACAGAAGAAGACAGCGTAGACATCCCGAAAAACAACACGCCGAATCCAAGCAAAACCTCACCGACCCGTTTCACGATCGGCTTCTTTATAAACATGACCATGACCACTCCAACAATGATAAAAATTGGAGCGATCGCATCCAGTTTGAAAGAAACGAGCTGTCCGGTCACGGTCGTACCAATGTTGGCTCCCATGATGACACCGACAGACTGGGACAAATTCATCAAGCCACTGTTTACAAAACTGACGACAAGTACCGTCGTCGCATTGGAAGACTGAATGATTCCCGTAAACACAATACCAAGTAAAAGTCCCATGAAAGAATTTGTCGTTAATTTCTCAAGTATGGTACGCATCTTCCCGCCGGCAACCTTCTGAAGCCCGTCGCTCATAAGCTGCATTCCATACAAAAACAAACCAACCCCCGCCATGATCTGCAATGCTAATTCCATTCTTTTCCTCTTTCCTCATGTTAAGTATCTCGTTCTTTTTGCATTCCGTAATAAATCACATGATTATACTTTAAACTATTTCTTACATTTATACAAGAAAATTTTTTATTATTCTACTATATTTTATATATAATAACCTGTAACATTACAATCTACAG
>CAZOIF010000029.1:0-38325 GCA_964579975.1 uncultured Eubacterium sp.
CTGTACAAATGTCACTGTTCTCATAAATTGCGACCACCCAAAATTGATTTCCGTGCATGAAACGTTTACCGATTGACAGATAATAAAAATATCATTATACTACTTATGTACGATCCAAAGGAGGAGATTTCAATGAAAAAACCAATGATCACACTTGAACAGGTGAAAGAAATAGAAAAAACATATCCGACCCCTTTTCATATTTATGACGAAAAGGCCATCCGTGAAAATGCACGGGCTCTGAGAGATGCTTTTTCCTGGAACAAAGGCTACCGCGAGTACTTCGCAGTAAAAGCCACACCAAATCCATTTATACTAAAACTGTTAAAAGAAGAAGGCTGTGGTGTCGACTGTTCGTCTCTGACGGAGCTCATGCTCTCCGAGGCAATGGGATTCGAAAAAGAAGATATCATGTTCTCGTCCAATGTAACACCTCTCGAAGAATACAAAAAGGCCAGTGAACTCGGAGCCTATATCAATCTGGATGACTATACACATATTGATTTTCTCTCAGAGAATATTGGGATTCCCGAGACAATCTGCTGCCGCTACAATCCAGGAGGCAAATTTGAACTCGGCACGGATATCATGGACAACCCCGGCGACGCCAAATACGGATTCACAAAGGAACAGCTCATTGACGGTTACAAAAAGCTGATGGAACTCGGCGCAAAAAACTTCGGGCTTCACGCTTTTATCGCGAGCAACACCGTATCCAATGAATACTATCCAACATTGGCCGGTATCCTGTTTGAACTCGCAGTCGAACTGAAAGAAAAAACCGGAGCTAATATTAAATTCATCAATCTTTCGGGCGGTATCGGGATTCCTTATACCCCGGACAAAGAGCCAAATAACATAAAGGTGATCGGCGAAGGTGTCCGCAAGCAATTTGAAAAGATACTTGTTCCCGCCGGCCTTGGCGACGTGGCGATCTTTACTGAGTTAGGACGCTTTATGCTCGGTCCTTACGGACAGCTTGTCACAAAATGTATCCATCAGAAACACATCTATAAAGAGTACATCGGTGTCAACACATGCGCCTGTGACCTCATGCGTCCGGCGATGTATAATGCGTACCACCATATCACTGTACTTGGCAAGGAAAATGAGCCATGCGACCATAAATATGATGTGACCGGCTCCCTCTGCGAAAACAACGACAAATTTGCCATAGACCGCATGCTACCGAAAATCGATACCGGGGATTACCTCGTGATCCACGATACCGGAGCACACGGCTACGCTATGGGATATAATTATAACGGAAAACTCAAATCGCCGGAACTTCTTCTAAAAGAAGATGGCAGCGTCCAGATGATCCGGCGCGGAGAAACCCCAAGGGATTACTTCTCTACGTTTGATTTTTGTGATGTCCTGAAAGACATGAAATATTGATTCCGGTACATCCACAGGGCAACTGCCATCACAACCATTTCCGTCACCGGAAAGGCGAGCCAGAGCCCTGTCATGTTCCACAAAAAGGATAAAAGAAATGTCATCGGTATAATAACTACAAACCCCCGCAGGATTGAAATCAGTCCTGCGGTTTTTGCGCACTTTATGGAGGCATAATACACAGAAAAAATAATATTCATTGCAGCAAAAAAGCAGGCTGTAAAATAAATCCTCATTCCATAAACTGCAATTCCCTGTAGTTTCTGATTTCCCTCTCCGTTAAATACCGCCACGATCCCATCGGTCTGAGTAAAAATAAATAGATAAAGGATTACGGATAAAAGGGCTACTACTCTCACGGCATACCGGAAAATGATCCGTACTCCCTCTTTTTCTCCCAATCCGTGATACCGGCTCAAAAGCGGTTGGATTCCCTGTGCGATCCCTGTATAAATGGACAGGATCACAAGAGACAGATTTGCCGTAACACCGTAAGCCGCCACTCCCAGATTCCCCTGAAGCCTCAATGTGATCCGGTTGAATAAAACGATCACCAAACCCGATGACACCTCTGTGACTAACGAGGAGAGGCCAAGACTGCATATTGTTTTCCATATGTAGAAATCCTGGTTTGAACGAAGAAAGCGAAAATGATTCTTCTTCCGGATGAAAAAAGATGACAACACGAGCATACTGATGACCGGTGCGATCCCTGTGGCAAATACAGCGCCAAATATCCCCATATCCAGCGGAAAGATAAATACATAATCCAGTATGATATTGGAAAAACTTCCCGCCAGCATAGCTGCCATAGCAAGCCCGGGTGCTCCGTCATTCCGGACAAAGCATAACAGCACATCATTAACGAGAAAAAACGGTGCAAACAGAAGAATGATCTTCAGATATATACAGCTCATATCGAACACCAAGCCCTCTGCCCCTAAAAGCCCAGTCAGCACCTCCGACCAAAACATCCCCAGATGACAAAACACCACTGTCGCAAGCAGAACTAAAAACATCGTATGCGAAAAGACGGCATTGCACTTGATCTTCTTTTCCTCTTCATCACAAACAGATCCCCTGAGAATCGAATACCATGTCGCACCTCCCATACCGAACATCAATCCGGTCCCATGTACAAAACTATATACCGGAATCGCCAGATTCAAGGCCGCAAGTCCGTTCGCCCCAAGTCCCTTTGCAACAAAAAACGTATCCGCGAGGATATAACAGGACAGACCAAGCATCCCCAATACGTTCATGGATGAATATTTTATGAAATTTTTCAAGTATCTCACATTCTTCATTTCCTTCCTCCTCAAAAAAAGACACCAGCATTCATATCTTCTAAGGCCTGACGATATGAAATCTGATGTCTGAAATCCTTTACCCGGCGGCAAAGAATGGACTTGTTTGATATTGGTTTTATAGTGTTTTTACTATATCACACAGCATCCGGAATTTCAAGTACGAATTGCCGTCCGGCTGCGCACCTTCTCCGCTTCCTCTTCGGAGCAGCTCTCCCCGCTGTACCTCGCCTTCTCATATAATTCCACGATGACACGCCCTTCCTCTGTCACAGGTTCTCCCTCCCCAGCCAGATACATTTCCGCCATCTCCTTTGGGGTAAGGCTGGCATCCACCTTTCCACCGGATTTTTTCTTCATATAACGGGTAAAATACCTTCGGATCTTTCCATTCGGATCTCCTGGGAACTCTTCCCTTGGCCGGAGCACAACAGGGCGAAGGGAAATGTACTCATCAATCCCATCTGTATGCTTCTCTCTTATTTTTTCCACCCTGCTAAACTGCGGAAGGCGTATCCGGAAAAATTTTCTCAGAACAAAAAATAGAATCGCCACGATACCAATGACAAAGAGCAATACAAAGATGATCTGCATCACACGCATCAGGATACGAAGGAGCAACTCCATAAATGGACTCCGCTTCTCCTTTTCCCGTTCCTGAATCTGTTCTTGCTGCTCTTTTTTCGGCTTAACCTTTTGAACGGGTTCCCTGGTCTGGCGTTCTTCCTGTTTTTCGTATCTATATTCTACTTCTGTAGTCTGTATCGCGGAGACGACAAAAAACAGCATAAGCATCCCAAATCCGAAAAATAGCAAGAACCGTTTCAACGCACGGCCGGTGTTTTTCTCAAACCGCCGGATCGTCTTACTGTTCACACAGGGATTCGCATACATCGTCAGATATTTTTCCCGGAAATAATCCGCATAAAGGTACACAGCAGTAATTCCCAGAATCAGTACAAAGAAAAGTAGTTCACTCAAAACAAATGCCAGTCCTTTTTGCTCTCTGAAATCCTCCGCCTGAAAAAAGGCCGCCATCGCCAACACTGCGCCAAACACTGTCATATGGCTGCTTTTTTCCCGATCCGGATGCCTTTCCCTTTTTTTCTTATGTCCTAATTTAAAATTGATAATAAAATAGCAGAGCGCCATTGCGATCACAAAAATAAGATACGCTTGTAACGTACCGCCGTCAGCGAGTGCAATGATCACAAGGAAACAGACCACACACAGGTAATGACAAAGAAATACAATGATCTGATACCGATGTCTGTAATCCATACTCTCCTCCTTACATCCAAACATAATCCAGTCCACATGGAACAAAACAGGGGTTAAATTTAGCCCCGCCAGCGGAAAATACATTTCTCTAACGCCGGTGAAAGCTCTTTCGTATCGTCTTCACCGCCAAATACAGGTGCGACCCATGTAAGAGAAATCCCACGTTCGAAAAACTTCATGAGTTCTTCCCGGATTTCTGTTTTTCCCGCCGATGACAAGAAAAACACATGACTGTTTACTCCGATCTTTTCGCTCCTCTTTCGAAGCATCTCGGCCCCGGAGCATGCTAATTTATCATAAGAGATTTTCGCCAGATGTGTCCTCACCCGTGCGATATGCTCTCTCCCATTCCCACTCAATACACTCCCTTCGGTCCCATTTGTCAGGAGTGTAGTCGCAAATCCTCTGGCATCCAGATAACAGATCAGCGAACAGGCGATTCTGATATTTTCCTCCATCGCCGCATAGTTTGTAAATGTCCCCGGTGATTCCAGGTTCAATAAGACAACTGCCGGCTCAGAGGCGGTGTAAGCACTTGTCCTCACCTGCCATTTCCCTGTCTTTGCCGAGGCCTTCCAGTTGATCCGGTTCATTGTATCTCCCGGCATATAATCCCTCACGCCGATATATTCAAATGGGTCCTCAAACAGAGGCATGCTCGTAGCCATCTCGCCATAACTTTTCTGAAATACCGGCAGAAGCCTCTCCACACCGACTAAGGAAGGATACACGGTCAGTTTTGCCGTAACCTCCCTTTTTTCCACATATTTCCGCCTGAGAAAATAGTCATTTCCTACAAACTCCACCTCATCGATGGAATACTCTCCCCTTCTGCCGCAGGTCAGTTTTAACTTCCGGCGCACCTTTTCAAACCCTCTGACACTGATTACATCATTTCTGTAAAAATAGTCCGAAACAGAACCGCCATCCATATCTTCAAATTTTAAATAACGGGAAGTTTTAAATTTTACACATAATGCCGGCAGGATCATGTCCTTTGCATTCGTTATGGTCTCGTAAAGCCAGAGTGAGTCTCCCTCACCTGCCTGTTCTTGCGAAAACGATACATCCACACCCAGATCCCTCGTCCACTTCTTCCCATACATGATCCCCATGATACCGATCATGCCGAAACAAAACAGCATGACCAGAACAGCAGCAAATACCATCATTATCATGATCCAAATGCATCCTCCGTCGGTGCTTTTACTTCACCAAGTATGTCCTGAATATATTCCTCCGGCTGCTTTCTTGATCCAAACTGATCCGACAGGATCAGACGGTGGGCAAATACAGTGGGTGCAAGTTCCTTGATCAGATCCGGTGTGACAAATGTCTTCCCAGTGATCGCCGCATAACATCTGGCGGTTTTCACAAGCGCAATCTCACCACGCGGGCTTACCCCCATCGCAATACTCCGGTTTTTCCGGCTCTTTCTGGCGATATCAAGTACATACTGGATGATCAGTTCATGTACTTTCACCTTCTCGCAGGACTTCTGCATATCCAGAAATTCTTCCCGGTCGCATACCGCCGTAAGCTGATCCAATACCTCTCCATTCTCCGTAAAACGTAAGAGAAGTTCCCGCTCACTGTCCTCATCCGGGTATCCCATGGACAATTTCATCATAAAACGGTCGAGTTCAGCCTCTGGCAGCGGAAAGGTTCCACTCGTTTCGACCGGATTCTGAGTCGCTATGACAAAAAACGGATCCCCGGCTTTCATCGTCTCTCCATCAACGGTGACCTGTTTTTCCTCCATACACTCTAAGAGGCTCGACTGCGTTCTCGGTGTAGCACGGTTGATCTCGTCTGCCAGCAGGATATTGCTGAACACTCCGCCGGGACGAAATTCAAAATCACTCGTCTTCTGATTAAAATAATAAATTCCTGTTACATCCGAGGGAAGAAGATCCGGTGTAAACTGCACCCGTTTAAATTCCATTCCAAACGACGCAGCAAGACTTTTCGCCAACATCGTCTTCCCCGTTCCGGGAACATCCTCTAAAAGCACATGTCCCCCTGCAAGAAATACTGAGAGCACATATTGGATCACGTCCCGTTTCCCCACGATCACTTTCTCCATATTGTCACAGATCTCCTGCGATTTTTGCTGTATTTCCCTGATTTCCATCTCTTCCCTCTTTTCTGCATCCGTGCGGCTATCTGCCGGTTAGTCCGTGTGGCGTCTTGTGCCCTTCCTCATCCACTGTCACAAAAACCACCGCCCCCCGGAAATGTCTGTTATGCGTCAAAAAATCCGTTCCCTCAATATAGTATTCTACGCTTGTAGTCCCATATTTTTTTACTTCATACTGCAATTCCAGAACCGTACCACTTTGCACAGGTTTTATTACGCGTATTTCCTTGATTCCCGCAAGCACCACATGGTCTGTGCGGCCAAGTGTTTTTGCCACTGCGATAAAGGAAGCTTCTGTGATCCACTCAGAAATGTACCCGGCATACAGGCTCTGGTGGTGATTCATATGTTCCGGACGCACAAATCGTCTCGTCGCTACTTCCATTTTTTCCTCCGTTTCTTAATCTTCAAATGCCCGGATCCGGTACGTGACCCCAATTTTCTCACAGATCTTCCTGCACATTTCCTCCTGCTCTTTGGAAATTGTAGTCGCCACTGTCGTCATCGTGACCTTCGGGACATATTGTTTCACATGTTCTGCAAATTTCAGCATCGCTTCAAAGGATCCCTGACCAAACTTACTTCTCGTCAGTTCCAGATATTTGTCCGAGTCTGGCGTGTTCAAACTGATCGATACCTCATCGATCTTTCCCGCAAACATCGGAGCCACATCTTTTCCATAGATCAGATCCGCCAGACCATTTGTGTTGATACGGACTTTTTTATCAAATGTCTCTTTGACAAACTGTGCTACCTCCAAAACATCCTCTAAGCGCTCTGTCGGTTCCCCATAGCCACAGAACACCACATCCTGGTAACTCTCCGGCGGGAAACGGTCGAATTCTTTCTTTACCTCTTCGACAGATGGCTCTCTATCAAGCCACAGATTTCCCGAGCCATTCAGCTCGTCTCCATTGTTTCTGAGACAGAATGTGCAGGCGCAGGGACAGCGGTTTGTCATATTTACATATAAATTTCCATAAAGCGGATATAGTATGGTCATCATCCTCGGTCGCTCCAATCCTTAAAATTCCCTCATGAGATTTACCATCTCAATCGCCGATGTCGCCGCATCATATCCTTTATTTCCTGCTTTCGTCCCGGCACGCTCGATCGCCTGCTCGATATTATCCGTAGTAAGAACGCCAAAGATCGTCGGTACTCCGGTCTTAAGCCCTACCGCAGCCACTCCTTTACTCACTTCTGCACACACATAATCGTAATGGGATGTGGAACCTTTGATCACAGCGCCAAGGCAGATCACCGCATCGTATTTGCCACTCTCTGCCATTTTCTGTGCAACGATCGGAATTTCAAATGCTCCCGGCACCCACGCGAGATCCACATGATTCTCTGTGTCCACATCATGACGCTTCAGCGCATCCTCGGCGCCGCCTATGAGTTTCGATACGATAAACTCATTGAACCTCGCTGCCACGATACCGATTTTCATCTCTTTTCCAACTACTTTTCCTTCTAATACTCTCATTTTCTTCCTCCATTCTGCTGCCTTCCGGCGCATTTGTTCTCATTCATTTTAATTTATTTGAGTTTATTTTTTATAATTTGTCATATGCTGCATCTTCTCCTGTTTCGTGAGAAGGTATTTAAAATCTTCCCGCCTCGGCTCGATCTGGATCGGCACGCGCTCTTCGATACTGATCCCGTATCCGCTCAGCCCGGCGATCTTTGTCGGGTTATTCGTAAGAAGCCTGAGTTTTTTCACCCCGAGATCATACAGGATCTGTGCTCCGATCCCATATTCGCGCAGGTCGGGCGCAAATCCGAGTTTGATATTTGCCTCTACGGTATCATATCCCTGTTCCTGCAGCTCATATGCCTTTAATTTATTGATAAGGCCGATGCCCCGTCCCTCCTGCCGCATATAGAGAAGGATACCACGTCCCTCTTTTGCGATCATTTTCATGGCGCTCTCGAGCTGTTCTCCGCAGTCACAACGGTTCGACCCAAACACATCACCAGTCAGGCACTCGGAGTGAACACGGCACAGTACCGGCTTCCCATCGGATACATCTCCCATCGTGAGGGCCACATGATGTTCGCCGTTCAGCTTATTTTCATAGCCATGTATCGTAAAATCCCCGTATTTGGTCGGAAGCTTTGCCTCTGCTTCTTTCTCGACGAGACTTTCCTTCTCCAGTCTCTTCCGTATGATCTCCTCGACAGTGATAACCGTAAAATTATGCTCCTTGGCAAATTCAAGAAGTTCTGTCGTCCTCATCATCGTCCCGTCTTCCCGCATGATCTCACAGCACAGGCCACATTCCTTCAGTCCGGCGAGCTTCATAAGATCTACCGTGGCCTCTGTGTGCCCGGCACGTTTGAGCACTCCTCCCTCTCTGGCCTCTAGCGGAAACATGTGTCCCGGCCGCCGGAAATCCTCTGGCCTTGCCCCCTCTTCTACTGTCTTCATTGCGGTAAAGGACCGCTCAAATGCCGAAATTCCTGTCGTTGTTTCGACATGGTCGATCGACACAGTAAATGCGGTAGAGTGATTGTCCGTATTTACCTCTACCATCTGGGAGAGACCGAGCCTCTCACACATTTCCCTGCTCATCGGCATGCAGATCAGCCCCTTGGCAAGACTTGCCATAATATTTACATTTTCCGGGCTTGCATGTTCTGCCGCACAGATCAGGTCGCCCTCATTTTCCCTCTCCGGATCGTCGATCACGAGAATCAGTTTTCCATCCCGCAGATCCTGCAATGCCTGGTCTAATTTGCCAAACTGTTCTTTATCAGCCATTGTTTTCCTCATTTCTGCGCTGCTTTTTGCGCATATCCGATGTTTGTGGCAAGCAGCGCGCAGCCACAAACTCGCAGAGTGAAAAATTTATTTTTCACTCTTTTCCCTCTCCTTTTAATCACATAAATCCATTTTCCATCAGAAATGCTTCTGAAAGTTTATGGTTTGTAGAATCATTCCGTGGCATACATAACTTTTCAATGTATTTCCCGATTACATCACACTCAAGATTGACCGTATCACCAATCTTCCGGTCCGATAAATTCGTCTCACCCTGTGTGTGCGGGATAACAGAAACGGTCAGATCAGAACCGGTTACTCCCGCCACGGTCAGGCTGATCCCGTCAATTGCGATCGATCCCTTTTCTACTACATATCTTAAAATATGTTCCTCTGCCCGAATCGTATACCAGACCGCCGTCTCATCCTTTTTTATCTCCTTCACGATCCCGGTTCCGTCGATATGGCCAGCCACCATATGGCCACCGAATCTTCCATCCGCTGCCATTGCACGCTCCAGATTCACCCGGCTTCCCTTCGAGAGCTGTCCGAGCGAACTGCGTGCCAGTGTCTCTGCCATGACATCCGCCGTATAGCCGCTGCCACTCATCGCTGTCACCGTCAGGCAGACCCCGTTGACTGCGATACTGTCCCCGATTTTTGTGCCCTCGAGTACTTTTTTACATCGAATCCCGAGTACGGCCGACTGGCTTCCCTTTCTGATGGAATCGATCGTCCCGATTTCTTCTATGATTCCCGTAAACATCTCTGCGCCTCCATCCTGCCCGTCATACATATATCCTCTCCAAGGGAAAGAATTTCTATGTCGGAAAGCACCCGGGCATCTGCCATCCGCTCAATTCCTCTTCCCCCGACCGGGGACTTGGCCCCGCATCCTCCGACAAGCTTAGGGGCAATATAGGCATATACCCGGCTGATACACCCGGAAGCAAGAAGGGAGCCATGCAGTGTCCCACCGCCTTCCACAAAGACGCTGTCGATCTTTCTCTCCCCAAGTTCCTGAAAAAGACGGGGCAAAAAAACCTGTTTTTCATTTTCTGTCTTTATTAATTCTACTCCAGTAGTCTCAAGTCTCTTCCTGGCTGTTTCATCCGCATCCTCCGCATAGGCCACGATCGTGCGGATCTGACCTGCACTTTTTATGATCTGGCTCTCCAGTGGAATTCTGAGATGAGAGTCACAGATGATCCGGACCGGATCCACCCCTTCTTCGATCCGGCAGTTTAACATCGGATCGTCTGCAATAACAGTATCCACTCCTGCCATGATCGCAGAATATTTTTTCCGCAGGGCATGAACGTGCTCTCTTGCCTCTTCTCCTGTGACCCATTTGGAATCTCCGGTAAAAGATGCAATCTTCCCATCGAGCGTCATCGCATATTTCATTGCGACAAATGGAAGTCCGGTTCGGATATAGTGAAAAAAGATCTCATTTAACCGGAGGCATTCATCCTCCAGTATGCCGGTCTCCACCTCGATCCCATGTTCCCGCAGTATCCTGACTCCATTCCCTGCAACCTTGGGATTCGGGTCCATAGACCCCACGTATACTCTCCCAATCTTTCTTTCGATGATAATATCTGTGCAGGGCGGTGTTTTCCCGGTGTGGCAGCATGGTTCCAGTGTAACATACATACTGGCACCACTCACATCTTCCGTACATCTCGTCAGTGCATTTCTTTCCGCATGAAATTCCCCATATTTTTCGTGACATCCCTCCGTCACGATCCTCCCATCCTTTACCACGACACAGCCTACCATCGGGTTGGGAGAGGTATGCCCCATCGCAGACTCTGCGAGCGCAAGCGCCCGTTTCATATACATTTCGTGCTGCTCCATCGTTTCCCCCCTTGCAGACGTTATGTCTGAAAAACCTTTCATGATAAAAAGACCCCGGATATAACTCCAGGGTCCATAAAATCAAATCACATCAAAAAAATCCGATCCTATCTTCTCTCATCCAGACTATACTGTCGGCTTTGGAATTTCACCAAATCAGCGGTGCATGGAATATGTGCCATATACCGGTCGCGGGCTTTACCGCCGGTGAGGAATTACACCTCGCCCTGAAGATCATTTCACTGGTTGTTATTATATCACGAGGGCAGGGGTTCTGTCAAATTGAAGTGTCACTTTCCTTGCGGATCGCCTCCAAAAATTTCTCCCCATACTTCTTCAGCTTATATTCGCCCACTCCGGATATGTCCAGCATCTCTTCCCCTGTATGCGGCCGCTGCCTGCACATATCCACCAGTGTTTTATCTGTAAAAATGCAATACGGAGGCACTCCTTCTTTCCTTGCAAATTTCAAGCGGACTTCCCGTAGTTTTTCAAATAATTCACTCCCTTTATCATCAAGCGAGCTTTTCTTGATCTCCCGTCTCCGGTTCTTCCGGGCCTCGCTTTTAATATAAATACCGAATTCCAGATCATTCAGTTTCATATAATCTGAGCCGATCCGCAGGAGTGGATATTTATCCGCTGTCCGAATCAGTAACTCCTCCTGAACCAGAGCGTCGATTACCTGATGAAGCGTAGCTTTCGAATAAGTCGACAGTCTCCCATACGATCTGAGTTTGTGAAATCCCCTAGACAATATCGTCTTGCTTTTACTTCCCCGCACGATATCGATAACCGTACCGACTCCAAAACACTGCCGCAGCTCATATACACAATTTACAATAATTTTTGCAATCCCTGTCACATCATGCCTTTCAAAGTCCGTATTGCAGTTTGCACACTTTCCACATTGTACATATGTAGTTTCACCGAAATAATTCAGGATATATTGGCGCAGACACTCTTTGGTCGTACCGTAAAATGTCATCGCCTGCAGTTTCCTCCGGTCATGCTCCAATATTTCCCGTCTCTCCCACTCCTCCATTTCCCGCTTTGTCTCTTTATTCTCGATCAGAAACCGATTGGTAGCTGCATCTCCCGGAGCATAAAACAACATACACTCCGCCTCTGCTCCATCCCGTCCGGCCCTTCCTGCCTCCTGATAATAATTCTCCATGCTCTGCGGCATATTGTAATGCAGGACATACCGGACATCCGGTTTATCGATTCCCATACCAAATGCATTTGTCGCCACGATGACCTGTTTTCTGTCATAGATAAAATCTTCCTGATTTTTCTCCCGGTCACTGGAACTCATCCCTGCATGGTACTTCGCCACGGGCAGACCATTTTCTGACAAAAGCTCAAAAACCTCTTCTACATGTTTTCTCGTATTGCAGTAAATGATACCGCTCTGCCCGTCATGCTCCCTGACATATTTCAAGGCTTCCTGTTTTTTATCCCCCACCTGATTTACTGAAAAATAAAGATTGGCCCGGTCAAACCCGGTCACAAGGATCTCTGGCTTTCTCAATCCGAGCATGCGAACCACATCATCCCTGACCTCTTTCGTCGCTGTGGCCGTAAATGCGCAGAGTACGGGACGTCTTTTCCATCCCGACATTTTTTTGATAAATACTGCGATATTCAGATACCCCGGCCTGAAATCCTGTCCCCACTGGGAGACACAATGAGCCTCGTCTACTGCCACAAGGGAAATATCCGTCTTTTCGATAAATTCGTTAAACCGCTCCGTATCCAGACGCTCCGGCGCTATATAAATAATTTTATATGCTCTCTCTTCTGCCCTTTGAAATACGGTACGGATCTGGTTTTCGCTCAGGGAACTATTGATATATGCCGCATGGATCCCCGCTTCATTCAGGGCACTCACCTGATCTTTCATGAGAGAAATAAGCGGAGAAATAACGAGCGTGATCCCCTCAAATTTCAGTGCAGGAATCTGATAGCAGATTGATTTTCCGGCGCCAGTCGGCATAATTCCCAACACATCCCGGCCAGACAGGATCCCTTCAATGAGTTTTTCCTGACCGGGGCGAAAATCGTCATAGCCAAAGTATTGTTTCAATAATTGTCTCATAGTGATAATTCCTCATTATTTGGCAGGAAATGAAAAATTCCCCATTGATATGATCCAGCGAATGACACATCTCCATACCTGTACATCATCTGATTAAACTCTGCGTCCTTCTTTGTAAAATATTTCATCTGTCCACTGTCAAAATCATAACACCCCAGCCGGTTTTTTCCCTCCTGCGGGTTATAAAGAACATAGTATGCTCTTTCTTCTGTCATCAGGATTACTCCCCCTCGGCTTTGGTAAATGATATTTGGCCTCTCCGGGCTACCGCCTGGAACCCAGCTCTCTTTGTGAAATGCCTTCTGGTTTTCTACCGGATTCTTTAACACTTCGGAAAGTTCCTTCTCATAAATAAGTTCGTCTGTTTTGTCCAGTTCCACACGGAATATCACATAATCCTGATACTCTGTCTCCCCCTCCATCCATGACAAAGATACCTGATAGTACAGACTATTTTTCCGGATAAACAGTTCTGACACATAATAAGAATGTTCCTTCCCTTTGGAAAAGTCCATCAGGTTTTCTTCTTCCAGCTTCTTTTTCAACTGTTCCGGAACAAGGATCTTCCGTTTGCTGTCATCCTCAATGTGATACTGCCATACCGTACGGGCATCATCAAAAGTTTCTATGTAAAATACATCTTCTTCCGTCCCTGCTGCGTCTCCTTCAAATACCCTCTCTTCCGTAATCCGGCTCAATTCCCCTGTGTCCATATCCATCCGGTACATTCCCTCTCCCTGTGTACTAAAACTGACAATTCCTGTCTTCCCACAGATCGTACTGATGTTCGCAATATCCAGACCCTTTCTCCCTGACAGCTTTATATACTCTCTTTTCTTTAAATCATACGCTTTCAGGGTATAATGATCCGTTGTGATATACAATATATAACGCCCATCACAATGAAAACCTTGCCAGGAATAATCGAACTTACCATCACCAATGCCGGACTTCTCTGTAAAGATCAATTCTTCCTCTTTCACATTTAGCGTTCTTTCCCCCTTTTTCTCCCGGATCGGCGCCCGCCACAACTGGTCATAAGAATATCGTCCTTCCGCATCATCTGCGTCTGCCTTTTTCCATTTCACATAATACACCCAGTCGTCATCCACATAACAAACTTTGTCAAAATGTTTGATGGAAATTTCCCGCTCAGAGCAATCCTCCAGACTACGCTCCATCAAAAAACAATCTTCTTCACCATAATCACAGTAATACAAATGCGTTGTATTGCAGAAACGATATTGTTCCGGATTTGTTTCCCTGACCGAAATCGAAGAACCAGAGACCGGCTGACCGTCTACTGCCTGACCTGTGACATTGACTGCCGTCCCCGATGCACTTGCAGCCCCTTCATAAGATGCCGTCCCATATTCGCCACCGCAACCGGATAATAGTCCGGCAGCGAGCGATACTACCATAGCCATCCCTAACACTTTAAAACGATTTTTCATCATCTCGCACAAACCTCCTCACTGTCCAGTATGACCGTGAACGGCCCGTCATTCAAAAGTTCCACCTTCATATCTGCCCCAAACTCTCCGGTCTCCACGACCGGAATCTCCTCCTTGCAGCGGTCAGTAATATACCCATACAACCGCTCCGCTTCATCCGGCGCACCCGCCTCCGTAAAAGAGGGGCGGTTTCCCTTCCGGCAGTTCGCATACAGCGTAAACTGCGAAATGAGGAGCAGCTCTCCGTCTACATCCTTAAGTCCCAGATTGGTTTTCCCGTTTTCATCCTCAAAAATCCGCATATTGACTAATTTCTGGACAAGCTTGTCCGCAATGCTCTCATCGTCCCCTTTGCCAATCCCAATAAGGACTAAAAATCCTTTCCCGATCTTTCCTTTTACCTCGCCTTCGATCGTCACCGAGGCGTGCGTCACCCGCTGGATCACAAATTTCATCGTATCTGTCCTTTCCTTACGAAATATAAATTTATAATAATAATAAGTTATAGTGCAATTTGCACAAATAAATCACGTAGTATTTGTGCAATATTTTATTCACAGTATGTTATAATATTTATTTAGAAAAAGGTGTACCTATAGCAACGGTTCGCCTTGGTTAATGGTAACAAGTCAAATCAGCAACCACTACTTTGGCGGGCGGCGGTTGCTTTTTTGATGCTTAAATTTTTCTTTTAGATCAATTACTTTCACGTATGTAAATACGTGTGAGAGACGAACCGCTACCGTTTAAGAAAACCTTTACTATATTATACTATATCTATTTATGAATGGCAATGATATAAATCCCCCCGTATCCATCTTTCTGTAAACTAACTTCTTCAATCCACACCGGATTCCGGCCTTACCCATGTCCCATTCATCTCTTTATGTTTCCAGTTATCCTGTTTCTCATCGTAAGATAAAACAGACATATACTGGAAATCACTGCTTGTCTTCAATGCCTTGTAAATCGTCTTAAGTGGAATCCGCTGGCGGTTGTGTTCCGGATCGCCCGAGTCTGTGAGAAAAGCATCCTGCGCCTCATCGTCGTACAGAAACAGCATCACATAATGCCCCGGTGTATCTTGCCAATACGAATCATCGTTGTAACTGGATACGAGAACGAGCAGTGACTGTGCCTGGCTGGCCACTTCCCGGAACATTTCGTAGGTCGGTGGTTTTTCACCGAGCTTGACCGTAAAACCAATCTCGGTCATCGCTCTTCGCATCAACTGCCAGGATATTGCTCCACCGCCGCCATATGGCGTTTTCTTTTTGGAATATTCATAAATATCAAGGGGAGAGCATTTATATTCTGTCATTGTGCAATATATATTTGCCATGCAGCAGAATCCACATCCAAAGGCTCCAAAAGAGGAGCCATCATGATATTCCTTTCCCCATTTTCCCGACCAGGGCCGCCGTTCTTTCCATGACTTTGGTCCCTGCAAGAACGAATAAACCTTGTCTTCCGGGTTCTCTGTCGGTTCCGGTACTGTCAGGATCGCCGTCCCCGTGCTCGTCACCTCATTTTGCGACGCATTTTCTTCTACATTCGTAGAATCTTCTTTTTCTAATTGATTCTGGTTTTTTCCGAATATCAGAATCAAAACCATCACCCCTGCCAGAGCAAGCATAACGATCCTTCTTACCTTTTCTCTTTTTTCCATCTTTTTCTCCATTTGCACACGATCAAGTTTGCGCGTACTTTTCTACTGATACGGTAAGTCTTCCTTTTTTCGTCTCCCTGATGACCCCCCGGTATATAAATTTTCCATATCCCCTCACGCTGACCACATCACCGTCTTTTAAAACACCACTATTATTTTCGTACTGCCTGCTGTTTACAAAGACTTTCTTTTCCCGAAACAGCGGAATACATTTTCCCCGGGAAAGATTATAGATTTTTGCCACCAGTGCATCGCACCTCTCCGATGCGATGATATATTCTTCTTCTTTTAGTTCCGGTTTAAATTCTTCGGGAAGCCCGGCAATCTCCTCGCAGATCACATTTGTATGACGGATTCTGGTGAGATTGTCACAGATATAATCTTTCATGCTCTCCAAGCAGAAGAAATAACTCTCTTTATCCTTCAGCCAGATATCGCCGATCACGTCACGCTCGATTCCAAGATTCATCAGTGCCCCAAGGATATCTCTGTGTCCGGTCTTCTCTGCAAACTTGGGAGTTCCCGGACGACAATGGATACAGCTTATCGGAAAAGGTTCGTCATAACCGAGCATCTCCTCATCTCCAAAACGGAGCATCTGCCGCTCCGAATACGTGCTGCCGCCATACAATTTATAACTCACAAAAGAAATCTCATTCCGGATCTGGTAAAACTCATCAATATCCGATGGCGACAAAAAATGTGAAAATGTATAATGTCCCTTCTGATAGCAGGTATTAGCAAGGTCTGTAAATCTTTGTTTCATCGTTCTTTCCGCTTTCTTTTCTCGATGCTTTTACATATTTTATCATAATTTTTGTGAATGCTTTCTGCACATACCAAGTTGCGTATGCAACTTGCCAATAAGTTCGCTAGAACTTATTTTATCACAATATTTTGGATACTCCATTAAAAATTTTTCTATGATCTCCGGCTTTTCCCAGTAATGCATCGGATAAACCTCTTTTACAGACACATGTTCCAGAAAATAAAGCATCCCTCTGGCATAATAATCCTCCTGCCTCGGATCCAGTGGCAAAAATGCGATATCGACCGGAATGTCTTTTAGCTTCTGGATCTCATGACGGTAGCTCCCTGTCATCTGACGGTTATCCTGTTCCGGCTCTCCCTCCCATACCCAGTCATTCAGGTCTCCCGCATGAAAGATCGTCCCTTCCGGGCAGGTCACTAAAAATGCCACTCCTGCATCTGTTGAGAGCAGTGTCCTCAGTCTGGTATCACACGGTAATCCATACTCTTCATCATGCCGTACACGGATCGCCTCGATTCCCGCCGGATAGTTCCGTTTGGAAATATCCTTTGCCAGCACCGCCGTCACCTGTCGCATCCCCATCTCATGTAAAATTGAAAATATTTTCTTATTATAATGATCGTGATGGGCGTGGCTTGCAAATACGATGACTGGTTTGTCCGGCTCCATCTCCGGCAGTTCTCCCCGGTAATAGTCGAATAAATAATAGCAGTTTCCGGTCTCCACAAGAAAACCGCTGTGATAAATATAAGTAACTCTCATACGTTTCCTCCATACCATAGGTCTGACAAAAAACTATGATAATTTTAATGATAACACAGGCGTTGGGGAAGCGCAAGGATGGGACGGAAGTTTTTACAGTTTCCGTATTTCAGAAAAAATGATTTTCCGCATGGGCGCATTTATAACCCATGCTCTGAAAATCATTTTTTTGAAATACTGCAAACTTGTAAAATGTTCGTCTGTCTTCTGCTTTAGCTCAACGGCGCCAATTTGAACCGTGTTTCGGATTGGTGCCGTTGAGCTAAGGAGATATATGGCAAAAACTCTGGTAATTTCATGTAATTAATGATTTTGTAACACTTTTGTAATTTTTTATGCTATAATGCCTACATCAACCAAAGAAAGGATTGATCTACAATGAATATACAAGCAAAAAGAGGATTGACAGCAGGGGTACTTGCCTTTTCACTGATCGCATCGATGGTGCCGGGAAATGACAGCAACGCTGCATCTGCCAAAATCAGCAAAAAAAAGATAACGGTGTCCAAAGGAGCCTGTTATAATCTAAAAGTAAAAGGCATCTCTGGCAAGATCACATGGAAATCATCGAATAAAAAAGTAGCGACAGTAAATAAAAATGGAAAAGTAACTGCGAAAAAAGCGGGAACTGCAAAGATCACAGCAAAAATACGATCCAAAAAATTTACCTGTAAAGTAACGGTAAGAAAGAAAATTGCTTCCACGAATAATCCTGTCGTAACACCATCTCCAGAAGCAACCAAGAAACCGACAGTGACACAACAGCCTGTAGCCACTCAGAGACCGATGACATCGCAGCGGCCTGCTGCCACTCAAAGACCGACAGCATGGCAATGGCCTGTAGTCTCTCAGAGACCAGTGGCATCACAATGGCCTGCAATTTCTCAGAAGCCGGCAACTTCACAGAATCCACTTCCGTCCGAAACCGCTACCCCATCCGTATCCGGCACGGTGACAGAAGAAACCGCCTATAACATCCTGAATTCGCTCCGTAGCACCTACCCGGAAGGTATGCCGCTGACTAACAGTTATTACTACTATTCCCCACGGTTTGGTAATGGATATGGGTGTTATGGTTTTGCCGCAAAACTGAGTGATACGATATTTGGAACAGAAAAAGCCTATCAGACGCACTCCTCCTTTGACCAGATCAAAGTGGGTGATAATATCCGCATTGGCAACTCACACTCCGTTATCGTACTCACAAAAGAGGCCAGTCACATCACTGTCGTGGAGGGCAATTATAACTCTTCCGTCCACTGGGACCGCAAAATAACTTCCTCTTCTCTGGCTTCCAGCGGATTTAAGGTTTATACGAGGTATTGATAAGACAACAGAGAATAGTTTATCAGTTCCGTATTTTTAGGAGAAATGGGTTCCGGCATGGCGCTCGCGCTTCATAAATACGCAGCGGTATGGACATGTAGAAGTGCAAAAACATGCACATCTACGTGTCTCATACCGGCGCATTTATAATCCATGCTGGAACCCATTTTTCCTAAAATACTGCTACTGATAAATTGATTTTCTGCTGTCTTAATCACATACCATGTTTTAGTTCAACAATACTAATAAAGTATCCAAAACAGGAAATACAGCGGCACTCTTACAGATTTGCAGTATTTCAGAAAGAAAGTTTCTCAGAGCATGGAGTTGTAAATGCGCTGGTAAGAGGTACATGTCAGAAGTGCATGGGTTTTGCACTTCTATGTGCCCTTACCACTGCGTATTTACATAGCGCGAGCGCTCCATGCGAGAGAAACTTTCTTTCTGAAATACGGAAACTGTAACATCCCCCCTGTTGCTTTTTCCCTCCCCCTGTTATATACTAACACTAGTCAGACCATACAAATTTATGCCACCTGATCTGCAAAAAATATGAAACTCCAACTACAGGAAGGATGAGAGCGATGTTCCGATTATCGGATTTACATTTAGGAAATTACAAAAAATTTGACTGGGTTTCTTACTTTATGATCAACCATGAAAACCGGTTGCAAATTGATTTTTCTGAAGAAACAGAATTAAATGAGAAAGAGAAAGCATTAGTTTTTCCCTCGATCCAGAATTTTCAAAAAGGCGAAGCTTCTGACGGTGTTCATCTGCTGAGCTGCGTAAGACACTATGCGGCAAGAAAACATGACCCAGATTACCTGGAGGCCATGAAATGGTTTATCCGTGAAGAAAACCAGCATTCTGCTTATTTAAAAAAATATATGGACCATTATGATATCCCGGTACGCAAAAATACAGTGCTGGATCGAATTTTTCGGAATCTCAGAAAATTAGGCGGATTAAAAGGAGAGGTCATTGTACTTGTGACCGCAGAAATGATCGCATTATCCTACTACAGCGCCTTATCGGAATGCACCGGTTCGCCAGTGCTAAAAAGAATCTGCCGGCAGATGCTCCACGATGAGTTGAGGCATATCGTATTTCAGTCCTGTACCCTGAACAAATTAAAAATCTCCCCCTTTGAAAATCTACTGCGTATCCTTCTGATGGAAGCGACAGTGACCGTTGTCTGGTTTTCCATGACAGATGTGTTCCGGTCGGGTGGGTATACGTTCTGGCGTCTGGTGCGGGACTCACTTGGATACCTCAGACAATCCATTGATATTTCAAACGCCTAGCCAGACGACGCCAACTCAGCAAACTAGCCAGGCTGCGCCGCCTGACTAGTGTAAAACAATCCCAAGATATCGGCAGATCTCCTCACAGGTATCTACGACCACAGCCCCCTCAAAACTTTCCAAAAGCTCCCGGTCACGAAATCCCCAGCTGACCAGAATACAGTCAAGGTCACTGTTTTTTGCTGTCTCATAGTCCACCTCGGAATCTCCGATGTAGACTGCCTTTTCTTTCGAACTTCCAAGTTCACTAAGGGCAGTCATCACAGAATCCGGAGCCGGTTTTCGTCTGGCTCCCTCTCTGTCCCCGATCGCAGCCCCTGTATAACGGGCAAAATAGATCTCGTTTAATTCCTTCACTGCCGCATCATTTTTATTCGAAACAATGGCAATGCGGTATCCATGTTCCGTAAGGATCCGCAGAAGGTCGATCACCCCATCGTAAGGTCTTGTCTTAACCTGACAGTGCGACGTATAATAACTCTTAAATTCAGAAAATGCTTCTTCAAACTGTTCATTTTCCTTCCCACCCGGAACTGAGCGCTCCATGAGCTTACCGATTCCATTTCCCACAAATCTACGAATCTGTCCGAGACTGTGTTCGGCCCATCCAAACCGTCTCATGATCACATTTACACAATCATGAAGATCTTCCAGTGTATTTAATAAAGTGCCATCCAGATCAAAAATCACCGTGTCATACCTTTTCATAAGGTTCTTCCTTCCCCTGCATGCGTATTTCGACCTGCCTCATTATGTATCCCGACCGTCGCTCTGCTCATTATAGCATATTTTCTTTAAAAAACAAAGTTGCAGAATAGTTCTCTTCAATCTGTAAATACTATTTGTAAAATGAATCTGAAACGAGGTAAGCAATCATCATGAAAAAAAACAAAAAGAAACAAAATGCCATGGACAGAGCAGAAAACAAAAACAGTCTGGATGGAGTTTCCGAAACAAGAGCTGCACAGATACGCCAGAATTCACAATACAACGAAGAGGATCTCCCATCCCCTGATAACAACCTGTTCTGGGAGCACGAATCCAATCCTCTCAGCAGTAAAGGAAACTAGCGTCCTTGCCACAAAACCTCTGACCTGAAAACATGCACCCTGCCCCGCTTTTCTCTACCGGCATCTGCAGCTTTCAGGTCTCTTTTTATCTCCTCACAGAACCGGTATCTCCAATCCGGATCTTTTTCTACACATTTTTTCACGATGCCTTCCATCTTTGCCGATACGGTTTTGTTATAGTTCCTTACCGGTTCAAACTGCCCCGGCGCTTTGTAAGGCGGGATTCCGGTAAGCATATGGTGCATCGTGGCCCCGAGCGCATAAAGATCTGCTCTGGTATCCATATGCCCCTCTCTGTCAGCCTGTTCCGGCGCCGCATAACCGACCGTGCCAACTGGTTCTGCTCCAATCAGATTTTTTTTATCCGAAATCCTTTTGATGCACTCTGCAGCTGCACCAAAATCAATCAGCTTTATACCAGATGCTGGTGACAAAATAATATTCGCCGGCTTCAGATCACGATATACGACCGGTGGCCTTCTTCCGTGAAGATAAGACAGCACGTCACACATCCCGATACTCCAGACTGTTACCTGATCCTCCTTAAGCATCCCATTCTCCTGTATAAATTGTTTCAATGTGATGCCAGGCACATATTCCATCACGATAAAACCCTTTTCTCCCGTGTACATACTTTCCTTCACTGCAGGTATCGCCGGAAAATGAAGTGTCTGCAGGATCAAATGTTCGCTGCGTGCCTGCTCATACGCCTTTTTATCATCATAAATCTTGATCGCATATTTTTTCCCTGTCTTTCGCTCCACGCCAAGATATACCATGGAAGTTCCTCCACGGCCAATCTCTCTTATTAACCGGTACTTGTTCACCTCATCCCTCCCCATAGCCAATCACAACTGCTGCCCCTGATACCTGCGAAAGCTCTTTGGTCCACTTTTCTCTTTCTCTTTTTATTCGGAATATTTTTGGATTTACTGTCTGAATTTGATCTGGAACGATCAGAAAAATACTGCGTTTAGAAATCCTTCGACATTTGAAATACAGACTTTGTCTCTCTTTTTCCCCAATTCCCAGCTCCCCATCAAACTGCTGTCTCTCCTGACAGGTCGGCCATCGTCTTATTGTCTTTTCAGAATGACCATACTCGTATACTTGTATCTCCCCGGTATTAAAAAAGATATAATGCCCATTATGGATGAGAAAGGCGGCCACATCCGGCGGCCTGCCATCTGCCAGCGACACACCTTCGATAAATTCCTGCCAGTAACATTTCACCACATCGGCATCAAGGTCGGAAATCCCGGGAGGAAGATCCTTTTGAAACCAGTTTTGAAATCTTTTCAGCATGTGAAACACAGCTTGCCCATCCCGGCCATAGTTATCTCCACCGTTTTTGATCCCGGCATTTTTTGTACCTGTCCGGCACATAACGACCATACATGAAGATGGTCTTCGCGAAAAAGTCGGCAAATATGAGAAACAACCGGGCAGATATTTACCATATCTGCCCTCGCATACACAGATACCAAGTCCCCTTTGTTTTCTGTTATCAAAGGCATAAGATATCTTTAAATTATTTTGATCTTTCAATTTTTTCCTTTCCACCCATATATGGCTGAAGTGCCTTCGGGATATTCACTGACCCGTCGGCATTCAGATTGTTTTCAAGAAATGCGATCAGCATACGCGGCGGCGCTACTACCGTATTATTCAGCGTATGTGCAAAATATTTTCCGTCTTTACCTGTGACCCGGATCTTCAGTCGTCTCGCCTGCGCATCCCCAAGATTGGAACAGCTCCCCACCTCAAAATATTTTTTCTGTCTCGGCGACCACGCCTCCACATCGATCGACTTCACTTTGAGATCTGCCAGATCACCCGAACAGCACTCGAGCGTGCGAACCGGAATATCCAGCGAACGGAACAGATCCACCGTATTCTGCCACAGTTTCTCAAACCACATTTTACTCTCTTCCGGCTTACAAACGACGATCATTTCCTGTTTCTCAAACTGATGGATACGATACACACCGCGTTCCTCAAGTCCGTGAGCGCCCTTTTCCTTCCGGAAGCATGGCGAATAACTGGTCAATGTCTGCGGAAGTTTCTCCTCCTGAAGGATCGTATCGATAAATTTACCGATCATCGAGTGCTCACTCGTACCGATCAGATACAAATCCTCACCCTCGATCTTATACATCATGGCATCCATCTCATCGAAACTCATAACCCCGGTCACGACATTGCTGCGGATCATAAACGGCGGTACACAGTAAGTAAATCCTCTATCAATCATAAAATCGCGGGCATACGAAATAACTGCCGAATGAAGCCTTGCCACATCGCCCATCAGATAATAAAAACCATTTCCCGCCACATCTCTCGCAGCATCCAGATCAATCCCGTCAAACTGCTCCATGATCTCGGTATGATATGGTATTTCGTAATCCGGCACGACCGGCTCTCCAAATTTCTCGATCTCAACATTTTCACTATCATCTTTCCCAATCGGAACACTCGGATCAATGATATTGGGAATCGTCATCATGATCTTTCGGATCTTCTCCGACAACTCGCCCTCTAATTTCTCCAGCTCGGCCAGTCTTTCAGCCCCTTTGGCCACCTCTTCTTTCAGCGCCTCGGCTTCTTCCTTTTTCCCCTGAGCCATCAGACCGCCGATGTTTTTTGAAATCTTCTTCCGGTTCGCCCGGAGACTGTCTGCCTCCTGCTGTGTCGCCCGGCTCTGCTTGTCCAGCTCAATAACCTCGTCCACGAGTGGAAGCTTTTTATCCTGAAATTTATTTTTAATATTCTCCTTTACAATATCCGGATTTTCACGTAAAAATTTAATGTCCAACATGTCTTTCTCCTCCATAGTTATAACTATTACATAAATTGGATTCATTATACACCTTTTTTACCCGGATTGTAAATAGTTTCTTTCTTCTGTTATCCAAATCCGATGCTGTGAATATACTAATAGCAAGCATTCAAATAATGGTGAATCCTTTGTATAATAAAATGATAAGACCAGAACTATACGCCACCGTCACATCCGGCGAGGATACCGGAAAGCTGACTGTGAACGTCACCTCAGAGACCGACAACCATCCGATCGAGGGTGCGTCTGTCCGCATCACATATGATGGGCAGCCCGACAATATTGTAGAAGAAACTACGACCGATGACCAGGGGCAGATCCCCGATGTCGAACTGGATGCCCCTCCTATCGATTACAGTATGGAGCCGGGTGCAAACAAACCATACGCCGAATATACCATATATATATCAGCCCCGGGCTATGAAACACTGGAAGTAAGCGGTGCAGAAATTTTCTCCGGCGAGCTGGCAATCCAAAATGCCTCTCTCCTGCCACTCAGCCCCGTCAATCCATCCGGAACAGAACTATTTGTAATCCCTGACCACACTCTGTGGGGAGACTATCCTCCAAAAATCGCAGAGGATGAGATCAAGCCCGTGGATGAATCCGGCGAAATCGTACTAAGCCGTGTCGTCATTCCTGAATATGTCGTTGTCCACGACGGCCCTCCCTCCGATCGTTCCGCGAAAGACTATTATGTAACATACAAGGACTACGTCAAAAACGTGGCCAGCAGCGAAATCTATTCCACCTGGCCAGAGTCGACAATCCAGGCAAATGTCCTTGCGATCCAGTCCTTTACCCTAAACCGGGTATTTACGGAGTGGTACCGCAACAAAGGATACGATTTTACGATCACAAGTTCCACCGCATTTGACCACAAATGGATCCCGAACCGGAACATATTTGAGAGCATCTCCAGCATCGTAGATGAGATTTTTAGCAACTATCTTTCCCGGCCAAATGTCATCCAGCCAATCCTGACACAATACTGCGATGGAAAAAATGTCAGTTGTCCGAATTGGATGAGCCAGTGGGGTTCGAAGGCTCTCGGAGACAAAGGTTACACCCCCATTGAAATCCTGAGGAACTATTATGGGGATTCCATGTTCATCAACTCCACAGAAGTCATATCCGGCATTCCATCCTCCTGGCCAGGGTACAATCTTGAGATAGGCAGCTCCGGGGAAAAGGTGCGGCAGATGCAGAACCAGCTCAATGTCATATCCGATTCCTATCCACTCATCCCCAAAATAGCCGTTGACGGCATCTTTGGTCCAAATACCGAAGAAGCTGTGCGTACCTTCCAAAAAATCTTTAAGCTCACTCAGGATGGGATCGTGGGCTTTAAGACCTGGTATAAAATATCGGAAATCTACGTCGGAGTGAGCCGTATCGCCGAAGGTGTGGCAAGATAGCCGGGTGCACCATTGTTATCTGATGATACAAAAAATTAGGGCGGCCCCTTTTTCAAAGGGGCTGCCCTGTCAATCCGACTTGTCAGTACTGTCAGACTGCTTTACATAATGAAGAATCCGGTATCTTTTCGATATCTCGCCAAATTCCTCGATAGCCTCCATCATGCAGATATAAAAATCCTCATCGGCTCCCACAAAGAAATCTAAGATCTCCGAATCCGTCTGCTCCAACTCGCTCATATCCGTTCTCTCCGTCAGCCACTCTACATCATCGGAATTCTGATAACTGGCTGCCCGGTACACTCCTCCCTTATTGCACAGGTACATATGCCATGTATCGGGATTTATATAAAAATACCACTCTTTTGCCAATACAGAATCATCCAGTTTGGAGCCAAATGTATTTTGTTCCTCAAGTTCCGGGAAACTAAGAACCTGAAAATGCTTTTTCTCATTAGAATAGAATACAATCTCACTCTCACCAAAGGCAAATCTTCTTTTTCCTGTAACAACATTTCCAATCTCATCCGTGACCTGGCCGGTCTCTCCGTCAACAAGATAGCCATATCCACCACCACTGTCAGAACTCAGTATAAACACACTGCCATCTTCAAACACATGATAATCGCCCAGCCATTCTACAGCAGTCTCCCATTCATATCCTATTGCGTTCAGCGCTGCCGGTCCTATCTCAAGCGGAATCTCGAAAATACTGTCATTCTCTTCATCAATCTCCAGTATGGAATACTTCTGCCGGATCATATCTTCATTTTTGCCCTCGATTTCTTTCGTTTCCTTCAAATAATATGTAAATACCGCATACAGGCTTCCATTGTCACCCCGGCGAAAGTTATTCAGTTTGCAGCGCATCCATTCCAACTGCTCATATTTCTGGTTCAGAAACTCACTTAAGGAATTCTCACACAGCTCCTCCACATTCCAGTTTCCGTTCTCATCCAAACTCCACCTCGAAATCGTCGAAACATACTCTTCCGCTTCAAAAGAAAAATTACTATAATAAACGCCTGGTTTCCCTTGTGTATCTGCCACAAAACCATTAAAATCATTTCCAATATAGTCGCTTCCCTGGGTATTACTTTCCATAAGAGAATCTGGCAAAGACATCTCTTTCACCTGATAAGGTGCTACTGTTTCTTTTACCTGTAATTCTTTTCCATCTTCTTCCTGTGTCTCCTTTTCTCCACAGGCGGACAGCACACAGACACAGATGAGCATAATACTTAGCAGTCTTTTCATCAAAACAAAAACCTCCTAAAATTTTTACAGGATCATTGATAACTGGATCCGCTTTTTCTGCAAGTCGACAGAAAGTACCTTTACCTCTACTACATCCCCTACACTCACTACTTCCAACGGATGTTTCACAAACTTTTTATCCGTCAGCTTCGAAATATGCACAAGTCCGTCCTGATGAACACCAATGTCTACAAACGCACCAAAATCAATAACATTTCTCACTGTACCCTTTAGGATCATTCCCTCAGAAAGATCCTTCATTTCCAGCACATCGGTACGAAGTACTGGTTTGGGCATCTCTTCTCTCGGATCTCTCCCCGGTTTTTCAAGTTCCTTTACGATATCATCCAGTGTCAGTTCTCCTACACCGAGTTTTTCTGCGATCATGTGTCGGTCCTTCGCCAAAAGAGACAGCCCCACAACACCGCCTTTTATGTCAGCCATTCCAAAACCGAGCATCTGTAAAAGTTCTCCGGCCGCCTCATAGGACTCCGGGTGGACGCTCGTTCCGTCAAGGGGATTATCCCCATCGCTGATGCGCATAAACCCGGCACACTGCTCATATGCTTTCGGTCCAAGCTTGGCCACCTTAAGCAATTGTTTTCGGTTTACAAACCTTCCGTTTTCCTCCCGGTAAGAAACAATATTTTTTGCGATCGGTTTTGAGATTCCCGAAATATATTCCAACAGGGATGCAGATGCCGTATTCAGATCTACGCCCACGTTATTTACACAATCTTCCACAACCGCTGAGAGCGCCTCACTCAGTTTCTTCTGGTTCATATCGTGCTGATACTGTCCCACACCGATCGACTTCGGATCGATCTTAACCAGTTCTGCCAACGGATCCTGAAGCCGCCTTGCAATCGACACTGCGCTCCGCTGTCCTACGTCAAATTCAGGAAACTCCTCCGTAGCCAGTTTACTCGCTGAATAAACAGATGCCCCAGCTTCATTCACGATCACATACTGTACCGGCTTATTCAACTCCTTGAGCATATCCACGATAACCATTTCGGATTCTCTGGAAGCAGTCCCATTTCCGACAGAAATCAATGTGACATTGTACTTACTGATCAATCCCTTTACGATCCGCTTTGCTTCTTCCACTTTATTTTGTGGTTCTGTTGGATAGATTACGATCGTGTCGAGAACCTTTCCTGTCTCATCCACGACTGCCAGTTTACATCCGGTCCGGAATGCCGGATCCCATCCCAATACGACCTGCCCGGTGATCGGCGGCTGCATTAATAACTGGGTCAGATTTTTTCCAAATACTTTAATCGCCCCATCCTCTGCCTTCTCCGTCAATTCATTCCTTATCTCACGTTCGATCGAAGGTGCGATCAGTCTCTTATAACTGTCCTGAATCGTTTCCCGCAAGCATTCATTTGTATTCGGATTGTCCCTTGTAATGACCTTTTTCTCCAGATATCTCTGGATCCGTTCCTCCGGTGCCTCAATCTTTACATTGAGAAATTTCTCTTTTTCTCCTCGGTTAATTGCAAGAATCCGGTATCCGGCGATCTTTTTCACCGCCTCTTCAAATTCATAATAATTTTCATACACCGACTTTTCTTTTTCGTCCTTTGCAACCGAAACAAGAATTCCTTCATCCAGCGTCAGCTTTCGGATATAAAAACGATAATCAGCCTCATCGGCCACGGATTCTGCGATGATATCCATCGCTCCCTGTATAGCGTCCTCTACTGTTTGGACCTCTTTTTCCTCAGAGAGATACTGCTTTGCCTCCTCTTCAAGAGACTTCTCTGTCATCTGAAGAAGGATCACATTAGCAAGGCCCTCCAGTCCCTTTTCTTTAGCGATCGTTGCACGGGTACGGCGTTTCGGGCGGTATGGACGGTACAGATCCTCCACCATGACCTGTGTCTGCGCCGCCAGGATCTGTTCACGAAGTTCCTCCGTTAATTTCCCCTGCTCCTCAATACTGGCCAGAACCTGCTCCTTCTTCTCCTCCAGATTTCTGAGATAAGTAAGCCTCTCATTCAGATTTCTCAATTGTTCATCGTCCAGTGCCCCGTGCTGTTCTTTCCGGTATCTGGCGATAAACGGAATCGTATTCCCCTCATCGATCAGATTGACTACGGCTTCCACCTGCCAGACCTTTATCCCGAGCTCCTCTGCTATTTTCTGATTAATATCCATTCTTTCCTCCAGTTTTTTCTCTATCGTCTTTCCCCCGCTGTCCTCTGCCAGCCTAACGAAGTTTCTCATTTCTCTTTCTCTTATTCTCAATCTTATTCCGGTACATGATATTATCACTCTCTTTCATATACCCCTCGATCGAGTCACCCGCTTCCGGAACTCCAACCACATATCCTAAGCTGGCGTGAACCTCATAAGGCTTTTCGGATTTTGAATTAAAATTCTCCAGACTTTGTTCAAATACTGTAACCCATTTCTTTACCTCTTCCTCATCCCGGCACAGAAATATGACCTCAAATTCATCCCCGCCGATGCGCGCTCCGATCTGTCCCGGCACTGCCGCTTCCTGAACTGCATACCCGATTGCCCGGAGCGCCGTATCCCCTTCGTGATGTCCGTAGATGTCGTTGATCGGCTTCAATCCATCCATATCAATTCCCATCACACATACCCTCGTATCCTCTGCACGGGCTTTGGCAAACTGCATGCGGGCATACTGCTCAAATCCCCGCCGGTTATACAAACCAGTCAACACATCCTGAATGTACATATTCTGCAGTTCACTGATCAGATCATTCATCTTCTTTTGCGTCAATATCCTCTGGATCGCATTGGATACTGCAATATTCCATCTGACGTAAGCCTCCCCGGCCTGGTCATGATCGCGATAACTATATGCCTCATATCCAAAATAATCATCCTGAAAATGCAACGGATAAAAGAAATAGCACTGCGGTTCCTCACCAATAAACTCCGCTGGCAAAAACAGTTCCCTTTCAAACGGAATATCAATACTCTGCATATTTTTACGGTTGGTCATCCCCATGCGCACATGCATCGTATCCGTATATCCGTGGAATGTCTCTGTGTCGCTCTCGATATCATCCCGCAGACAGATAAAATAATTTTTAAAGCCTTCAATGTTATAAATATAATTGGAAATCACTTCGTGCATGACATCAATGGATGCAACCTTACTAAAGTCAATCGCCATAAAACTAAACTGCATTTCTAGATTTTCCTTCTTTGTATACACTTTATGGGCTGCGCATCTCTGCTTATACGTCAAACCACGCATCTTATCACCACATCCGCACGATTCTCTCGCTACAACCTGCGTGGAGAGATACACATTCTCCTGTTTTCCATCGTTCTGATGCCTGTCGATCAGATTCACGGCCTCAAAAGCCATATTATTAAAATCAACATCTACCGTCGTCAGTGACGGACTATAAGCAAGGCCTTCCTCCTCTCCATCATATCCAGTGACCAGTATATCCTGTGGTACCTGAATTCCTCTCGCATATAACTCGTCAATGACAGCCAGCGCCATATTATCATTTGCACACAAAATCGCTTCCGGATAATTTCCATCCTGAATAAACCAGTCACAGGCCTCTTTTCCTTTTCCCTTCCAAAAATCCCCATAAAACACCCTGTGTTCATCCACCGGATATCCGTACTCATCCATAATTCTCCGAAAACACGCAAGACGGGCCTCAGCATCATAACGTCCTTTGACGCCCGTCATAAAAGCAATATCTTTCTTCCCATGTTCTTCTATGACGTGACGGACCACACCCTCCATCGAATTCTCGTCGTCAATCAGCACATTACTAACTCCGTCAAGAACCGCTCTCAAGCTGACAACCGGACAAGTAGCATGTTCTTTGATATTCTTCATAATAAGTTCTTTCGCCTCGTCCGCATTATTAAATGTGTCAAATGCCACCACGATTCCAGCAAACCGGTCATACGAGGGCAGATCAAAAATCTCCATCTCTCCCTGAAAATACTCTTCATTTCCCCCATATTTTCCATAACTTGAAAAAACAGCAAGATTATACCCGAGCTGTTCGGTCCGCTCTGCCATCCCCTGGCAGATCTTACTCTGAAATTCTTCATGTGTATTGAAGATAAATAACCCTATCGTCTTTCTTCCATTCGAAAACATATATCCCTCACCTTTCGTGCTTATCCATACCGAATGATCTGTCTTCTATTTTAATATGTTTCTTTGCCTCTGTCAAAAGAAGTTTGTAATTATTTTTTTCCGGCTCGTCAATAACGGTTTCCAAAAGCTTATTCAAAACATCTCCCACCTGAGGTCCGGGCGAAATTCCCAGATCAAGAATATCTCTTCCCGTCACGGCAAGTTCTTTTATACATACGGGCTGTTTTGTCTTCCGGATATGTTCATACATGCGCTTTGCCTCTTCAAGCCTTGAAAGTTTTTCTCCCCGGTTATACTCGCTCTGGGACAAAATATCAGCTTCCTGAAGCAGGAAAAGATATGGCATGATATCCTCCCCGGCCTTACTCACCATTCGCCGTAGCGTGCGTTGGTTTCCATCATAACGCCTTTCATGAAACCGGATAATCCGTGTGACCATGTGAACCGTATCATTATCAAACCGAAGTCTCCTCAGAATGTTATGCGCCATTTCGCTGCCCTTTATGTCATGTCCGTAAAAATGATCGATCCCTTTCTCATCTGTCGTCCTGCATACCGGTTTCCCCACATCATGCAACAAGGCAGAAAATACAAGAATCGTGTTTACCTTTTCTTCCGTAAACTCCCGGTTATAAGGTGACAACTCATCTTCTTCCTGCCTGGATTTCAAAACCCTCTCTGAAATCTCCTGGATACGGCGTACCGCATGGATACAATGCTCTCCCACCGGATAACAGTGGTTTGGATTATTCTGACCTGTCCGTAGCATTTCCGAAAACTCCGGAAGAAACACCTGACAAAGTCCCGCCTTTTCCGCATCAATAAGTTTTTCCGGCCCCTTCGACAATAAAAGTTTGGTAAGTTCTACCCGAATCCGCTCCGCACTTATTTTCGCAATCGTTCCGGAGCGTTCCCGCATCGCATCCATCGTATCTCTTTCAATATCAAATCCAAGTTGTCCGGCAAACCGGATTCCCCGGAGCATCCGAAGCGCATCCTCCGCAAACCGCTCTGTCGGATCTCCCACACATCGGATACACCTTCTTTTAATATCTCCCATTCCGTCAAAAACATCAACAAGCCCCTGTTCCGGAGCATATGCCATCGCATTGATCGTAAAATCCCGGCGTTTTAAATCTTCTTCCAGATTCGGGGTAAATTCTACCTTTTCAGGATGCCTGTGATCCTCATACTTCCCATCGAGCCGGTATGTAGTCACCTCAAACCCCTCATCGCCGATCAGGACAGTAACTGTCCCATGTTCGAGACCGGTATCCACTGTCCTCCGGAATATCTTTTTTACTTCTTCCGGTTTCGCTGACGTCGTGATATCCCAATCCCCCGGTGTCCGGCCAAGAATGCTGTCCCTGACACAGCCTCCTACCACGTATCCCTCAAAATGATTTTCTTTTAACTTTTCAAGTATGTACCCAACTTTCTCAGGTATCTGCATATAGCTTCCCATTCTTTATCTCCACATAAATGGCAATCCTTACTAGTGCAACGAAAATTAAACTTTGGATCGTTTGCACGGATATTTGATCTTGCCTTTATAATTAGATTATATAGTTTTTTAAGGCACTTGTAAAGAAGTTGAATGAGAAAAAGAAGGCAGTGAACAAACTGCCTCCTCCCTTAGCTCAGCCAGATTCCGATTCCCTCCCACTCGCACAGGTTCTCCACATTCAGAACACCCTGATCCAGAGTGATCATTTCCTCACGGAACGAATATACTTTTTCTACCTTCTTCCTGCATCCTTCCGGCAGCCGGATCTGTATTTGGGATGGAAATGGTTTGTCAAAGGAATGAATAACTACAAGTGTAGAATTATTTTTCTTAGCTTTACGGACGATTGCCTGCCAGCCCTGCGGATGCCGGTCGCTTGGCAATTTTTCACCGTAAAAATATGTCGTCCCCTCTTTTATAATGGGGGATACTTTTCCGTAAAATTCCATCGCCTCATCGATGATCTTCCACTGTGAATCATCCAGGTGTGTCACATCGCCCGACAGGCACATCCGCCCAAGAAAAGTACTTGCCATGATATAAGCGATCCGTTTTGGATCATATTCTTTGCGGATCACCGCCCAGATCTGACTTTGGGACGGAAGGATACATCGGTGGAGATTGGCCGCAATGACCGGAATCTCCTCACACTCATGGGCATCGGAAAACGATGCCATACTGCACAAACGCATCATAAGCGGCTCCAGTTTATGTCCGCCCGAGGCACAGTTCTCAAGGATGATTCCCGGAACTTCTTTTTTCACCCGCTCTACAAATTCCACCGAAGCCTGCATATTCTGACGGAGTCCCTCACCCAGGGATTCTGCACCGTCACATCCGATTCCGATCGTATCATTATAATCCATTTTCATATATTCAAATCCGCATTCCTTGAGCCGGTCGATAACCAGATGGGAAAGATGCTCTTTCACCCATTCCTGGCGCATATCCCAGAACCGTCTCGTCCCGGTCGTCAGTGGATAACCGTCCCGTTTTAAGAGATGTTCCTCGTAATCCGTAAATGCATGCGAACGCGGCCCGACATTATCAATTTCAAACCAGATGCCTGGTTTCATCCCGTAATCGCGGATCATATCTGCGGTGTGGCGGATTCCTTTCGGAAACAACTGATCGGACGGAACGTAGTCGCCCATACTGACTGACCAGTCCACGCCCTCCTCCACAAACCAGCCACAGTCGATCACAAAATAACGGATCGGTTTTCCTTTGATCGCCTTGAGAATATTTTCAATATTTTCATGGGACGGAAGCCCCCATGTGGTACAGTACTCATTGAACAGGATCGGAAGCTCTTTCTCGCATTCCGGCCCGGCTTCCACATATCTCGCCGCCGCCTGGGAAAGCCGCTGACACAGAAGATCAAGAGACCCATTATAGACAGATACGATCGCTGTGGGCGTCTCAAATTTCTCTCCGGGTGCGATCCGTTTCATCCAATGCCCAAATTCACGGTCTGCGATTCCACCATCCATCACAAGGGCGTCATCCCGGCGGTATAATTCCATCTGCCAGGAAGCCTCATGGGCAAGCTGCACTCCCCACACCACTTCTGACTTCGTATCCTCTACTGCCATAAACGGAAAATACTTTCGCACTGGCTGGGATCCCAACTGCCCAAACCGCTCTGCATGGGGCGGCCAGTGGCACCATGACGGCTCCAGCTGCAGATCCTCGATCCGTTCGCTGACAAGCCTGCCCTCTTCACTCCATTTTGCCCGTATGCGGTGGAGCATCATCGTATTGGCCGCATCTCCCTCCTGAAACGGAGTGATTTCATTGATGCAGAAGCTGGCGAGATTTTCAAGCATAACATCCTGCTCTGACTGGTTCTCAAACCGGGTCGATGTCTCTATGTATTCATCCCCTCTGTGCCAGCTCATGGTATGACGGATCTCATATCCTCTCTCATCACAAAAACTTGTGATCACCCGGATCTCTTCCTCATCTTCCGTGCATTCCTGACACTCATAGACAAAATGATCCTCTGTCGTCCCGCTGTTATGCATCGTAATTCCTCCAACATAACTGGCCGGATAAACATCCCCCGCGATCTTGCACTGGATCATACTGTCTCCCCGGGAAAACTTATATTCTCTGATCTCATCTTCCATATGTCTGGGAATCAATGTAAATACCACATGCTTTCTCTCGGTCTCCAGATAGTACCGGATCTGCATGTCCCCAAGATCAAATTTGCTTAATAACTCTCTTTTTACTGATTCGTCCATTTTTTACCTCTTTTCCTTCTACAAAACACCTCTCCGTTTTGCCTCTTCTATGAGTTTGGGCTGAATTTTCGGATATGTCCATTCCTCTTCCAGTTCATCTACAAAAATGATCTTCCCAATTTCATGATGCAATTCCTGCTCAAACTCATGTATATCTGCCAGATACAGCATGCCAAAGCTCTCCTGACCATTATTCAAATTATCCGGAGCCGTTACCGAATATACGCAAATGGGCTCGATATGAAAATCCAATGCCCCCGTTTCCTCTTTCAATTCTCTCTTTGCTGCATCTAAGATCTCCTCGCCTTCTTCCCTGTGTCCACCTGGGATCTCATAAGTGTCCCGTTTTCTGTGCTTACAAAAAACAAGTTTCCCCTCCGCTTTCGCAATGATCACAGCAAATTTTAATAAATCATCGTCAACACTGTCATAAAATTGTACTTTTGTCATTTTTTTATCCCACTCCTTTACTTTTGTGCCTCTTCTCCGATTTCTTCCATAACCTTACGAAAGAACTCCAGAAATCCATCTTTTGCAGTCTCCTGATCCTGTTCATCGTCTTTAAAATCATCCTCTTTTAAGTCATGATAGTACTTTCCGCTCTTAATATCGATCGACAAACTATCTAATGGAAATCCCGGTTTTAAAATAGGATACGGCTTCTCTACGATCAAAAATGTTCCGCTTTCCATCGATGGCTCCATCGCTTCATAAATATGTTCCTCATCAATAACAAGGCAGATCGCATTTTTGTATCTGGCTGTCAGATCACCATACTTGTGTGCAAGATCCGAATAGTAAGAAATCATCTCATCATCGGTTAAAGATTTTCCATTCACTCTACGAATATAAACACCCGGCTGGATCTCATCTGGAACACCATCAAAATATAAGCCGCTATCACAGGAAAATACCGGAATATGAAACGCCTGATAATACGCCATCGCTTTTTGTCTGGCGTTTTCCAAAGGTGTATTTCCATTTTCCGGCACACTTGGGACTTTACAATTTAAGTCTTTTAATCCAATCAAATCGATTTCCAGTGGTTTCAGTCTCTTTTGCATCCATGATAATTTAGCGGGATTTCCCGTACCATATAAGAACTTGATTTCAGACCGTTTCATTTGTAACCCCCTCTGAATTTAGCTCAACGGCGCCAATTCGAGCTACGTGATCATCCATTTGTGAAACATCATTGGGCAATTCAGTCGGTTTCGAGATTTCAAGGCTCATCGACGTCTGCATTCCACCCATGTTCATCGTTATCACAAGCACCCGGGAACCATCCGGCATCACGATAATATCCGTATCTGTCTCCTCCCGCTCCGTTCTTCTGGTTTCTCTGTTTTCTTTCGTTTCCGTATCGTCCTCTGCGCTCTGGATGTTCTCTGCAAAACGTTTTCTCTCTTCCGTCATTTTCCGCATTTTTCCCGGATCATAATACATCCCTGACAGCGTGTTGTTTACCCCTAAAATATTCATCGACTTTCCTCCATTTCCTATCACTGTTTTATCGTCATCGCTTTACGGCTAAACTACCTGTTTATTATATCGGCAGATTCTCTTATTTCCCGCTCCGCCATAATAACTTATTATCCTGAAATAAAACTTCCAGCCTCCCATTTTCTTTCAACCATGACAAATAAGATTTGACTGTACTGCCAACTAATACATACTGCTCAAAATTCATGACAAGTCCATACTCATCAAACACTCTTTTCAAAATCTCTTCAAAATTCAAAGGCTCCCTGCAGATTGATTGGATACGATCTGCCACCTCATGCACCTTTTCCCTGTTATACCGGACAAGTTCCTTCATATCCGCAGACGCCTCTGCATGGGCGGGAACAAACATCGCTGCCTCCATCCCCTCCACCAGATTGAGCGTATTCAAATAGGCCTCCACATCATAGAGAAAGGAAACTGCGTACTTCTCTAATGTTGTCCTGCTGCTGATACAGTCTGCGAGGAATACGACATTATCCGGCGTACGAAATCCCACCATATCAAAGAAATGGCCCGGCAAGGGAATTATTTCAATCTCCTTGGGAAAGCTGTTATCTGCGAAATCCGTAACCTCACTTCCCTGTGCCATCAGAAACTTATGCCGCAACTCCTTACAGGGATAACCGCCATAAAGAAACGAGGGCTCCAGCACCGGATATTCCGTAAATGCCGCCTCGATCCCTCCGGAATATATTTTACATCCTGTCTGTCCCTGCAGATACCGGTTTCCACCGATATGATCCGCATTGGAATGAGTATTCAAAATCCCCTGCAAATGCCAGTCGTTTTTTTCGAGGATCTGTCTTATTTTTCTCCCTGCATCCTTGTCGCTTCCACTATCAATCAGATAGACATTTTTGCCGTCTGCGGTATAAATACCGATTTTGGCCGGGCAGTTTATGTAATAGCAGTGGTCGGTGATCTGTGTTAGTTCGTACATTTTGGGGGCCTCCTGTCATTCACGCACCATTTGAACAATTCGGAATTTCCGAATCGTTGACTTTTCCTGCAAAGTTTTATACAAAATCCTTCCGTTTATAGTTAGCATAGCTATGTAAAACTATGCGTTACTAATACCTTCTTTTATTTATTACCCGAAAAAGCGGAACAAGAAGGCACTTCTGTACTACTCGAACTCGTCTCATCTATGTGATTTCAAGATACTTTTGTGTCTATTTCGCATATTATTTCTATTATCCTGAGATTTCTAAAAATTTTAGAAGAAAAATAGAAGTACTGGAAATTCGATGAAATTTAGGCAGGAAACGTTAATTATTTCATTGTTTCATTTCTATTCGGTATATAAGTTTTATCCTAAGTAATAATTAACTCTTCCTTTATCTGCTTAATGCATTCATCCACTTGCTTTATTACATGCTCACAACTAGGTTGAACACTATCTAAAAAAACTTCTTCGGGCTTATCTGTGCATAAAACACCCCCCTAGATTATTCAATGTTTCACCACTCTGTAATGCTATTTCTATTTTGCGTTGCAATTTATTATTAAAATACAGCATATTTTTATTATAAACACCTCGTAGCCTTATATTTTCTTCTAACGGTGCAAATTTTTCCACATCCCGACTCACTTTAAATTCATTAGCAGTATCTACAAATAACATGAAATAATCTTTATATCTTATTAATGCACTATAGAGTTCTTGATATGCTAATATTTTATATTCTATTATTTTCATAGCTCGTTCTTGTTTGTATGACCTTCTGTCTCTAAATGCCTGAATAATCGCACTGACAATAAAAGTCATAAGCGTAACTACTAACGTCATTATTCCTACGCATAATTCATCACTCATTTTCGAAACAATCTCCTTCTCCAGTACTTTTCATTAACAATAAAGCATATTCTATAACAAAGTACACTTACTTATTTTGTTGCATAATCCTCTCAGCTTGTGCAAACAATATATTTTTTCTATTAGTCCAAGAATCTTCACCTTTACCATAGAAAGGAATTGCAATTTTATCTATTTTTTGCAAAAGAGATGCTTCGTACTCATGAAGTTTTGCAGTCTGTATTAAGACCAAATTTCTTTCGCCTTGTAATAACGCAATTTCTTCCTGTGATGGTGGTCTTTGTGAGATTTCCATTTGAAGTAAATCATGTTCCAACGAATAACTTTGAATCTTTCCTATACAGAATTTCAAATTCGATAAATCATTCTCAAATTCCATCATTTCAATAATCGCTTGAT
>CAZOIF010000030.1:0-36835 GCA_964579975.1 uncultured Eubacterium sp.
TCCCTAATTTTTTTCTAATCTCTATTGGTATTGTAATCTGTCCTTTTGATGTAACTTTTGCAAGTTCCATAAAATAACCTCCATTCAAAGCATTCCTTACTTTCCTTACTCTCTTTTATTATACCTATTTTCATCCATATTATCAACTATCTTTTTATTATTGTGCTCAGCACCTAAATTCTATTTTCCCTAAGATAATTTACAATCCGTTCTTCCCCCTCTTTCTACATAATCCGCTTTATCGCTAGTTCCACTTTCCTATGACACTGCTCAGCTACGTCATATAGATACTAATTTTCTAATATACAAATTTTTTCTCTATCACAGATTTTATAATACCAACTTTATCTTTTCCAAACCTCGCCCCTTTTACAAAAACTTCCTCTTATGCTACAATACATATAATTCTATCCCAATCATTGATGACACCTGAAATCCAATCATACAGAAAAGAGGAAAACATGACCGAATACAAAATACATACACTGGCAGAGTACTTTGCCACAATCGAAAAGTTACAATTAAAAAATTATATCTCACGCGGCGAAGCGGCAAAATATCCCCAGATATCATCTTCTGCTTTTCGTCCCTATCAGGATTCAGGGAAATTTTTTAGTCAAAAACACTTAGATGAATATTACAGCCACATCGGAAATCATCTGACAGACTTACAAAAAACACACTTTTTAGCTTATGCCCAGCATAGTGGATTGCCGACTAATTTAATTGATTTTACAACCTCTCCTCTCGTATCGTTGTTCTTTGCCTGTTATGACGATACACCCTTCCCCTCTGAGTTCGGATATGTATATTTTATCCGGAAAAACAGGCTGTTTTCTTTAGATTCTTATATCGAAAAGGGATATACCTGCAAATTATCAAATAACTTTCCGGAATCCGATATTTCCCTTTTAGAATCCTGGATGAAGCAATATGAATACGACCAGCTACTTGACTTTTTCGATTACAATACCCCTGATTTCAAAGAAGACTATTCGAATATGTTGATTTCATTTATTCAATTGATCGAAGAGCAGGAGCCTTATTATGACAAGACTCCAATGTCTGAGGATCTTCATATTCTTTGCCAGGAGACGACAAAAAAAATTCATGATTCTACATCACAAAGAGAGGGTTTTTACGAAATGAATGCTTTGCTTTATGAATTTCTGGTTACATTAGAAAATGTTTTAGGGAAGGGAGATTACATTGAAGATTTGGTACGCACAGAGGATCTGGTAAATTATTTTCTCGATTACAGCTTAGATAATTTTTATTATGACTTTCCAACTCATTACATGGATTCATCTCCTTCAGACGATCCCTCTCGTATTAATGAATGTGACTTGTTGATGCTTTTATTACACGTAGCACTACAATTTTCCATATACAGTACCGAAAGCAGTTACTATCTGCCCTTTTATGGAACGTATTGTCCGCCTAATATTTCCAACCGGGTATCCATGCAAAATTCAATCTTTATCTGCCAGACCTATTTTGACGACACACGGCACAAAAATCTACCCAAAGAAGAAATGAAAGACATATTAGTCGCACAAAAGATCGTACCAGATGTTACGCTCAAAATCTGTGACAAAAAGCATATCCTGGAGGATTTGGATATGGTCGGCATAAACTTAAAAACGATATACGGGGACGATGACAATATTGCAAAGTATGTAAAAAACAGATTGTAAATTTTACCAAAAAATTTCTTGACAATTCTCCGCACCCATGTTATAAATAGAACAAAGATTCGGTATAGCACCTTGTCTTACAAGTCAGATACAATAAAATATTAAGTATAGTACTTAGTATTCGCAGTTATCAAATTCTAGGCAAATACAGTTATTTGTGTAGGTTTATTTCTGCATGACTTGGGACAGGTCTATCAAACGATAGGCCTTTTATTTTACTATTTTTTGTCAAAAGGAGGACACAGAAATGAACGATTCAACCAACACAAGTAACTATGAAACTGTGAGCTATGAAGCTCCAAACAATCCAAATGCTGATATTCTCATATACGCAATGCAACATCTTGGATATGATAACTATGTTGCACTTTGCGACATCATCGACAACAGCATTGATGCCGGCGCAACCTCAGTGAAGATTTATATTTCCTCTTCCAACAAACTGTTCCAGATTATTATCGTAGATAATGGTTGTGGAATGACAAAAGAAATTCTGGACGAAGCATTAAAATTAGGGTCAAATACAAAACATAACGATCTGAGTGATCTCGGAAAGTTTGGAATGGGATTAAGCACCGCAGGATTATCTCTGGCAGATGTCACGACTGTACTCACAAAAACTGCCGACTCGGATGTTGTACATAAGAGTGTTACGAATGTCGATGTTATAAAAAAAGAAAATGCTTTCGTTAAACATTTAGGAGAAGCAGATGTCCGGGAAACTTTTTTCTTTCATTCACACCTTGGAAATGCCGAATCCGGCACAATCATTATACTTGAAAACTGCAATGGTATCAAAAACAAAAATGCAACCCAGTTTGCCAATCGGTTAAAAAAAGAAATCGCCCGGGTTTTCCGGCGTTTTATGGGAAAGATCACCTTTGAAGTAAATGACAAAGTAATTGAACCCTTCGATCCACTGATGCTTACTAATGACACTCCCGAAAATATATCCGAAATATACTCAAATGACGATTATGATATTAAATGGACAGATACCCACACCGGCGAAGAAAGAACTGGTACCATCCATGCAAAACTCGTGTTGTTACCTAGCTTTTCTAAAGATGTTGCCAGAAGCTTCGGTGTCAATATTCCAAACCAGGGCTTTTCCGTCTTACGCAATAACCGGGAAATCGCCTACGGTTTTATGCCATGGTATACGAAACACAACCGCATGAACCGGATTCGGGGAGAAATTTCTTTTGATTCCGCATTGGATGAAGCGATGGGCGTTGATTTTAAGAAAAACGGCATTGATATGCTGGACTCGGTGGACCACGCCCTGCGCGCTGCCCTCAAGCCCCAGCTTCAGGCCATGATCCAGCGTGCCAACACATCAACCAAAGTCTCGGACGAAGAGGAAATCGGACACAGTGAAGCAGAAAATCAGATCAATAAAAAGAGCCACCTTTTGATCACCCCTCCGGCACAAAAGCCAAAATCATCCTCCTCCGAAAAGAAAGACAATAACACAGTTCGTACAAACGAGTCTGACACCAAAGATAAAACTGCCAAAAGCACGCATACATCCTCAAACTCTCAATCCGCTAACGCCAATGTCCGTTTTGAATTATATCATTATGGACATAACGGAGCAATTTTTGAGGCAGATTTAGAAGGCAAAACTATCGTCATAAAATGGAACGTTGACCACCCTTTCTATAATCGTTTCGTAATAGAAAATAAAGACAACCGCACACTGGTCAGTTCCATCGACTTTCTCATCTATTCACTCGCCGCTGCCCAAATACAAGCTGTCGGCGAAGATGATACGAAAGCACTTATGGTAGAAAATATCATCGCCACCATGAGCACCAATATGAAAGCCCTGCTGTCGTAAGACAGCAGGGTTCTCAAATTAACACTATTAATCGATCATCACTTCTTGGCCCCATACTCCTCATAATAAGTATCAATTTTCGCCTTCATTGCATCATCAATGACGACCTTTCCCTGACATGGTTTGTTATAAAGATGCTCGATGACCTCCTCCATGCTGACGATCGCATTCGTTTCCATTCCATACATTTCCCGAATTTCATCGAGTGCACATTGCTCGCCTTTTCCACGCTCCATACGGTTCAAAGAAACCATAAGCCCAACGATTTCCAAATTCCCCTGTGCTTTCAGGATTGGAAATGTTTCCTCAATCGACTTTCCGGAAGTAGTCACATCCTCAATAATCACGACACGATCCCCATCCTTAATCTTACTTCCAAGCAAAATTCCGGTGTCCCCGTGATCCTTCACTTCCTTCCGGTTCGAGCAATAACGGATTTCCTTTCCGTATAATTTGTGAAATGCGATCGTTGTCGCCACGCTGAGCGGAATTCCTTTATACGCTGGGCCAAAAAGAACATCAAAATCGGCTCCGTAATTATCATAAATCGCCTTTGCATAATACTCTCCAAGCCGGGAAAGCTGGGAGCCCGTGACATACGCACCTGCATTCATAAAAAATGGTGACTTCCGACCACTTTTCAACGTAAAATCTCCAAATTTCAACACATCCGATTCCACCATAAATTCGATAAATTCTTCTTTGTACTGTTCCATCCTCATAACCTCCTGTTCTATGAGTCCCCTATCATGTGAATTCTAACTTTACAACATGTCTATGGATTATTATACCTTTTTTTCAACAAAATCACAACAAGAAAACTAAAATCAGCCTGTCCTTATCATTTATTCGTCTGCTCCAAAATCCTGATAAATCACCAGCCAATGGCTCTGGTTTTCCTATCCCCTATTTGCCAATAAGCATAGTCCTTCCATACATTTTCAATAAACACTTTATTCATGATTTTCCACCTCAACAAAATCGTGTGTAGAAACATTTTCCATTAAGTTATTATAGGATTCTTGCGATAGCATAACTATATTCTTATTATCTTTTCTTGCCACTATCATTGTTTCATAGTCATCCGTTCCCCAATGCATATAACTTTTCATATTTTTACAAAAATTCGTATAATTTACCAAGCCAATAAACTTATAAATATTAAGGTTCCCCATTTCAAATTATTTTAGTTTTAATATCATTACTATATTCAATTCGAGTTATATCATCATATTTAAATCGAACTTCTTGGGCTGAATTCAACTTAACAATCATCCAATTTCCTTTTTTATATACATCTTGATTCAATATCCCGTCTAATTTCCATCCATCCTTACAAGTAAAAGAAATATATTTGTATTTAAAAATAGAAACATCATCTAATATTATTCCTTCTATTATAATACAAGAAGAAATCAGCAAGAAACCTATCACAAATATTAAATCACCTTTCCAGAACAGGCTATAAAAAAACACTATGCCAACTATTAAGCACTGGAAGTAATATGTAATATATGCAATTGTTTTTATGATTTTTCTCCTGTATTTCTTCTTAATACTTATTACCCTATATAATCTATTCCTTATATATAAGAAATAAATTATAATACTAATTATTATAGAAATTCCAAAAATCTTTTTGGAAATATCATCATTCACGTCATGCCCTGTAAAACAACTCACTACTAAAAAGAAAAGGGCAATAGCAAAAATAAATAGAAAAAAGAAAACAAATACCATACATTGCAAAATAGCATATTTATCAAAAGACGTTTTACTTTTTTTATCTCTCCAATTTTTATCTGACCTACTATATTGTATGATATATGAAATAAGTAAAGGAAAAAATATCCCTATAAGCTTTATGACTAAATCAATTATATCTTTCCCTTGTATATTATTTAAATTCATCATTTATAATCTTATCCTTTCAGTTAAATATGAATTAAAGAAATCCTTTTACCTGCAACTTTTATTTTACACCATCTTGCCCCATGTTTCCACAACTATCGTTCGACGCAATTCGACAAAGCACTCATTTCCCGTCTGTTTCATGATTATATATTCTGCAGAAGCTTCCTCTTGCCATTATACCTTACCATAATGTCAAGATTTCTTAATTCTATATCATTACTAAAATTAAATATATAAACAAAAAAGACTATGGGCTTTTACTGGCTCATAGTCCTTTTAATTCACCAAAAATCCTTAATATACTACATGATTTTAGCCCAAAATCGGACTTATAATAGCGGTAGGTATAAAAGTCTATTTACATATACTTTAATATTTCTGCATATAACTCCCCAAGCTGCTTCATCCCTTTTATATCTAATTTTGTACATTTATGTTTTAAAGTACGTTTGTCCGTGCATGCTGTTAAAGCTAAATTATTTCCTGTTACAATATCAGGAAATTTTTCTAGTGCTTCTAATTCGTTAAAATAGTATTCAAGAGCAGATGAGTACTCAAAATTATATCCATAATCATAATCATGTTCTGCATGTTTTTTATCCGATATTATCACACCGTTTTCTGATTCTATCCGCATTGACCCTGCTTCAAGATATTTTGATGCATCCAATTCACTAACTATGACAAAAATGTGAGGTACAATCTTTTTATCTTTCACTGCTAGCGCAAGAGCGATATAATCAACAAATGCATACTCCTTCTTTTTATGCACTTTTATTAGCGAATCAAAACTAATAGTCACTTCTTTATCATTTTTATATTCCTCCATTTTTAATTTATCATATTGTCCATTTTTTATTATATTTTCTACCAATGATTTGAGCTTTTTGTATGTAAATGCCTTTTTTACATTTACCTTTGCTGTTAACTCGGTCCTATTTCCACTAGAATCAGAAGCACTGTAATTAATCTCATATTCTCCTGCTTTAGAAATATCAACTTTAGAATCATCGACATTAATATCTATTGATTCTCCTGAATTGTCAGTACAACTAACAAACTTTTTAGCATCTAATTCATCGTTTTCATATATTACAATATTTTCATCATTTATAACTAACTTAGGTGCCTCATCATCATAGACTTCTACTATATAAGTTTTCTTTACTTCTTCATCTCCATCTGTAATAGTGGCCTCAAGTGAATATGAACCTAGTTTATTTGAATTAAATGAATCCGTATTACTAAATCCAATAGACACGCCTTCCTCACAAGTAAAAAGGTCAACTAAATTTACATTTGAGCCAAGTTTGACCTTTGTCTCATTCTGAGTCACTTGTTCAGTTAGTGTTTTCCCACAACCAGTTAACAAAATATTTGATAAACAAAATATAATACCCAACACAAAAATCTTTTTCATTTATATTTCTCCTTCGTATTAAAAAATAAATCTTATAAAACAAAATTTAATTTCATTAGAATTCTTATTTTCATCTACCATTCCATCCTCCAACCCTCCTATTTCACACATCCAATAATGTCCTTTATCCCATCCAGTCCTTCGCGCCTTACATACTCTTCCAGACCATCAATGATCTCCGTCGTCGCATACGGATTAAAAAAGTTTGCCGTCCCAACTGCCACCATCGTCGCTCCCGCCATGAGAAACTCGAGAGCATCTTCTGTATTTTGTATGCCTCCCATTCCAAGGACAGGAATCTTCACCGCATTCGCCACCTGATAAACCATCCGCACAGCGACCGGTTTTACACAGGGCCCCGACATGCCGCCAGTCCGGTTCGCCAGAGCAAACGTCCTTTTCGCGACATCGATCTTCATTCCCGTGAGCGTATTGATCAGGGAGACGCCATCTGCACCTCCAGCTTCTACCGCCCGGGCCATCTCGGTGATGTCTGTTACGTTCGGGCTCAACTTCATGATAACCGGCTGTTTTGCCTTTTCTTTTACTGCCTGTGTGATCTCTTCAGCACACTTTGGATCCTGGCCAAAAGCAATTCCGCCCGCCTTTACATTTGGGCAGGAAATGTTGATCTCCAGCATGTCCACCTTTTCTTCGGATAGACGTTCCACTACATCCACATAATCTTCTTTCGAACGTCCACACACATTTACAATAATTCTTGCATTTTTTTCATGCAAAAAAGGAAGGTCCCTTTTAATAAATGTATCAATCCCGGGATTCTGCAGTCCGATGGCATTCAACATCCCGCTATGCGTCTCGGCGAGACGCGGCGTCGCATTTCCCTCCCACGGAACACTTGCCACTCCCTTTGTCGTCACTGCACCAAGTCTGCTAAGATCGACAAACTCACTATATTCCATCCCGGAGCCAAACGTACCGGATGCTGTCGTCACAGGATTCTTAAAAGTAAGACCCGCAAAGTTCACTTCCAAACTCATATCTGCTCCTCCAATCGCACCAGCGCTATCTTCGCATACACCGCTGATTTTCTTAATAATCTCTAAGTCAAATTATCCAAAACTTAATTCTCATTGAGCTAGCTACATGCTTATAATTCTACTTCTGTAGACAAAAACACAGGACCATCTTTGCAGACTCTCTTATTCTTTACGTTTGAATGGGAATCTGTCTCCGTGCTCTGGCAGACACAGCCCAGACATGCACCGATCCCGCATGCCATCCTCTCTTCCAGCGAGAGATAGACCGGTATGTGCTGCTCGAGTCCGAAATCCTTCACTCCTTTTAGCATCGGAGTCGGCCCACATGAACAGATCACATCCACACGCAGATCCCCTTCCCCGATAACTCCCTGTTCCCGGATTGCATCGATCACGGTCCCCTTCGTCCCCACACTTCCATCGTCTGTAGCAATAATAACTCTTGCATACTTTTCAAATTCGTCCTTTAAAAACAAATGCGAATCTCGATATCCGAGTACAACCGTCACATCACCGGAAAGCTGTTTCGCAAGTTCTAACATCGGCGGAATTCCAATTCCTCCCCCAATGAGAAGAGGTCTCTTTCCCTCTACATCATAGCCATTTCCCAGAGGGCCAAGCACTTCTACCTTATCCCCGGAGCAAAACTCTGAAAATTCTTTTGTCCCGGCTCCGACCACCCGGTAAACAAGGCGCAAAAGTCCCTTCTCTTTGCAGATCTCACAAATACTGACCGGTCTTGGCAAAAGCCGGTCTCTATCATTACAATACAGGGACACAAACTGTCCCGGGATTGCATTTTCTACAATGTCCGGAGCCTCCAGCCAAAGACTAAACACATCGGGAGCCAGTTTGACTGACTCCCGGACATTGCAGAGGCATTTTGTTTTACACATAAAAATCCCTCGCTATCATTATTTTTCTGAATCAGAAGAATCACCTGAAGATGATGAAGTCTCTTTTGCTTCAAGTGCCTCAGCCGGAATCTCAAAATCAGCCGCTGAGCCCACATTTTTATAATACATCGTCATATTCATATCCGATACTTCAATCTTCATCGAAGCAAGAGCCTCTGCGATTCCCATCGAATCATCTTCTGCGTCGCCGGCCTGACTAGCTATATAATCCAACAATGATTTGATCATTTTGTTCATCATGTCCGTCATCGGATAATCCACACGGTAAATCGTCTCTTCTTCTCTGTCGACCAAAATAGTCATAGTAACCTTATCGATACTCTCGATCATCTTATTAATGATCTCATCCATCTCGCCTGCATCCCCTGCTGAGCCAAGAAGAGAATCCAAAGAAGAAGTCATGCTCTTCGCCATTTCCTTCATATCATCCCCAGTGATCACATAATCATAGACAAGATATGTTTTGTCATTCTCTGTCACGTCTTCTTTTTTCGTGTATTTGCTCACATCGGAACTGAGCTGGTTGCTCATAGTATTTACTCCGGATGCCTGCAATGCCTCTTCCAGACCGCCCAATTTAACCTTGCTCCATGAACCATCTGCCTTCACATAGACATAGTAATCATCTCCGTCTTTCTGCATATAAGACTCGGAAGTAGAACTCTGTCCCATTGCCGTCGTGGTAGCAGAAGCCTTTACCTTATATGGATCGGTAAAACAGGTTACCTTCATGTCCATAGTCATATCCAGGTCCTGAGACTCTTCTCCAAATGACATCGACATCTTCCCTGACATCTTTGCTTCCATATCGAAGCTCTTTGCATTGTTGACTCCTGTCACGGAAGCCATCAAAAGCTCCTCATCACTCTTCTGTCCTCCACATCCGGTCAGACAACCGATTGCAAGCACCATACACATCAGTATCCCTAATACTCTGGTTCTTTTTTTCATTTTGAAACCTCTCTTTTCTTTTTGTTGTTGACTGTTTCTTAAATTTATGCATCACGCATTAAAAAATGCTGTTGATGTCTGCCTTCATATCAAGTGCTGCCTGTCTTGCCGCATCGGCAAAACCGTTTTCGCCGTATTTTTCATAGGCAGGCTGTTTATAAGCAGCAATGATGCCTCTTGAAGAATTTACGATCGCCCCAAGGCCATCTTCATTAAAATATGGCACAAGATCTTTGGCACTTCCTCCCTGTGCGCCATATCCGGGGACGAGGATATATGTCTTCGGCATGATCTTTCTCAGGATCTTCCCCATCTCAGGATAGGTAGCACCGACGACGGCTCCGACATAGCTATAGGAATCTCCCATGCACTCTTCGCCCCACTTCGCCACATGCTCTCCGACAACCTCATACAACGGTTTCCCATTGATTTCTTGATCCTGAAATTCCCCGCTGGATGGATTAGAGGTCTTTACAAGGATAAATAACCCCTTCTTCTCCTCCCGGCACACATCTACAAAAGGTTTGATGCCATCCGTTCCAAAATAAGGATTTACGGTAATAAAATCCTCATCAAACACAGGCAGTTTCTTACTTCCGACCTGTACCCGGCCGATATGCCCGACCGCATAAGCCGCCGAGGTAGAACCGATGTCTCCACGTTTCACATCCCCGATCACGACAAGTCCCTTCGATTTACAGTAATCAACGGTCTTTTTGAAAACCTGAAGTCCCGGTATGCCAAACTGCTCATACATGGCAATCTGCGGTTTCACAGCAGGGACGATGTCACAAATCGCATCCACGATGCCCTTATTGTACTCCCAGACAGCCTCTGCGGCTGCCTCAAGAGTCTCTCCCTGATCCTTGATCGCCTTATCCAAAAGATATGACGGAACATAACCAAGCATCGGATCAAGACCGACTACAATCGGAGCTTCCATCTTTTTTATCTTATCAACTAATCGATTAATCATTTTTAATTTCCTTTCCAAAACACCTTTTCACCAGTCAGGCGGTGCCTCTCAAAACGGATAAACGACCTCTCCGGACACAATGGTATATTCCACTTTTCCGGACACCTTTCTCCCGTGAAACGGTGTGTTTTTTCCCTTTGACACAAACTCATTTTTATCGATCACATACTCCGCATCAAAATCTGCGATCGTGATATCCGCTGGCATTCCCGGTTGCAGCGAACCTCCTTGCACACCCAGGATCCGGCATGGGTTTGTACTCATCCGGCGCACTAATTCGATTGGCGTGAGAAAGCCCTTTTTCACAAGTTCTGTCACTGCAAGGGAAAATACCGTCTCCGAACCAACGATTCCAAACGGGGCCTCTGCGATCGACTTCTTCTTTTCCTCATCCCCATGGGGCGCATGATCTGTGGAAATAGCCTCCATCACCCCATCTCTCAAACCATCTTTCAATCTTTCTACATCCGTAGAGCTTCTGAGTGGGGGATTCATCTTATAATTTGCATCATCCGATGGAATCTCTTCATCTGTCAGGGTAAAGTGATGCGGACACACCTCACCGCTCACCGTGAGCCCATCTTCTTTGGCGATCCGTATCATCTCCACACTGTCCGCCGTGGAACAGTGGCACAGATGCAACCTGGCTCCGGTCTCTTTCGCAAGAAGGATATCTCTCGCTACGATGACGTCTTCTACCGCATTGGATATACCCTCGATTCCCATCTTCTCTGCCTTTTTCCCGGCATTCATCGCACCATTCCCAACCATATTCTTGTCTTCACAGTGCGCAAGTACCGGTATCGAAAGCCGCGCTGCTTCCTTCATCGCTTCCCGGTAAAGAGAAGCATTCATCACGCTCTTTCCGTCCTCACTGATCGCCTTCGCCCCGGCTTTCACCATACCCTCGATATCCGTAAGTTCCAGTCCTTGCTGTCCCTTTGTCACGGCACCTACCGGATACACACGAACCGGGCTATCTTTTTTTGCAATCTCAAGAACTTTTTGTATCATCTCCGGACAGTCGGTGGACGGTTTCGTATTTGGCATTGGACAGACCGCTGTAAATCCACCTCTCGCCGCCGCCATCGTTCCGGTTTTTATCGTTTCTTTATACTCAAATCCCGGTTCCCTCAGATGAACATGCAGATCTACAAATCCCGGCATCACATAAGAACCAGCGGCATCAATCTCCTTTACCCCGCCTTCCATAAAACCGGCTTTCTTTTCCTGCGGAAGTTCTCCCTTTGCAAGTATCTTTCCTTCCATAATAAACAGATCGCAGATTTCATCCGAACCGGTCGCAGGATCTAACAGATGTCCGTTTTTAATCCATAGGTTCAATAAATAAATCCACCTTTCCAAACTCGTCTAAATTGAAATTGCTTGTAAGACCAGCCTTCTCAATATCTTTCCGTACTGCCTCATTGGTGATAACACTTGCAAGTTCCTCTTTAGGAACCCATTTACTGTCATTCAGTTCCTCTGAGAGAATAACCTCCTCCGTCTGTGCAGAACATTCGAACGCAATTCCTACGCTGCATACCTCTCCAGCCGTAAATCCCCATGTATAAAGGGGCTTATCCACCTGTACAGGTATTCCCGCCTTCTCGGATACTACTCGCTGTACCGCTTTCTCGGGTGTCTCTGAAAACTCCATCTCTCCATCCAGAAACTCCCACTGATACGGGTCAAAGATTCTGTCGTCATACCATTTTTCCACAACCAGATATTTCCCACGACATTGAACGATTCCCTTAACCAGTATACGATATTTACCCATAACCGACTCTCCCTTCCAAATTCGGATGTTTTGTTTTTATATCTATTTTATAATCATTTCGCAGTGATATAACCCTGCGCCTTCAAAAGTTCAGCGATCAGGACAGCACCTCCTGCCGCTCCGCGAACCGTATTATGTGAAAGCCCGACAAATTTCCAGTCAAAATAAGTATCTTCGCGAAGACGCCCAATGCTCACGCCAAAACCATTCTCATAATCTACATCCAGTGAAACCTGAGGACGATCATCTTCCTCCAGATACTGGATGAACTGTGACGGTGCACTCGGCAGTTTCAATTCCTGAGGAAGACCGCTGAATTCTTTGAGCGCCTGAACCAATTCCTCTTTCGAAGGCTTCTTTTCAAAATTCACGAAAACAGCTGCCGTATGCCCATCAAGGACAGGAACACGGATACACTGGCATGTGATCATCGGTGACTGCGCCTTTTCGATTGTTCCATCCACTACCTTTCCCAAAATACGGAGCGGCTCCTGCTCACTCTTTTCTTCCTCACCGCCGATGTAAGGGATGATATTATGTTCCATTTCGGGCCAGTCCTTAAACGTCTTTCCTGCCCCCGAAATCGCCTGATATGTCGTCGCCACTACTACCTTGGGTCCGAATTCTTTCCATGCTGCCAGAGCCGGTGTATAACTCTGGATCGAACAGTTCGGTTTTACGACGATAAAACCTTTCTCCGTACCAAGACGTTTCTTCTGGCTCTCGATGATCTCCAAATGCTCCGGATTGATCTCCGGCACCACCATCGGAACATCCGGTGTCCAGCGGTGTGCACTATTATTGGAAACAACTGGTGTCTCTGTCTTTGCGTAAGCTTCTTCAATCGCACGGATTTCGTCTTTTGTCATATCCACTGCACTAAACACAAAATCCACTGCGCTGCTTACTTCTTCTACATCATTTACGTTCTTTACAACAATTTTTTTCACTGCTTCCGGCATAGGAGTCTGCATTTTCCAACGACCACCTACGGCATCCTCATATGTTTTCCCTGCACTTCGCGGACTTGCAGCAATCGCCGTCACCTCAAACCAAGGATGGTTTTCCAAAAGTGATATAAATCTCTGCCCTACCATACCAGTACCGCCAAGGATACCTACCTTTAATCTGTCGCTCATTTTTTCCTCCATTCTGCCACAAAGCATGACTTATCTTGTTTTACTAACTGCAAAAGAATTACACAGTTGTATTTATGATACTACATTTTCAATAAGATTTCAAGTTTTCCAAACACATCAAAAACAAATAAAATAATCCTTTGACTTTTATATCCATTTGTGTTATTGTTAAAAGGTATTAATTATTTTTGTTTTAGGAGGCAATAACATGAAAGGTACAGTGAAATGGTTTAATGCCAAAAAAGGGTTCGGGTTTATCTCTGACGAGACAGGAAATGATGTATTTGTTCACTTTTCCGCACTTCAGATGGACGGCTTCAAAGTTTTAGATGAAGGCGACGAAGTAGAGTTTGAGGTTATTGACGGAGAAAAGGGACCGCAGGCAGCAAACGTTACAAAGTTATAATCGAATTTAATGGACTAATTTTTATATAAATACTATGTAAAAGTTAAGAATTACAATGTGGTTGTAACCAACGAAGGTGTGATTCCAGGCATCATAAGATCTGGACCACACCTTCGTTTTTCTATTCGCTTAACAAACAAAAAAGAGCCGGATGAATCTGACCATGATCGTTCATTCTCATCCAGCTCTTTCTATATTTATTTTAATTTATCACATCCTGCAAATACATCTACCTGCCTTGTGACAGTTTTCGGAAGTGGTGCCGCATAGGCAATATTCTTACAATTCTTAAACGTATACTCCATCGTCTCCACAGTAGACGGCATCTCTGGTACCATTTCAAGTCCATTGCACCCATAGAATGTCATCGTAAGTTTCTTTACGCCTGCCGGAATGTCCTCTGGAACATTTAACAATGACGTACAGGATTCAAATGTATTTGTCATTTCGGTGACCGTCGCCGGAAGAGAAGGTGTCTCACTGATTCCCTTGCAGCCACTGAATGTCCAGCTGAGATTTTCAAGTCTCGCCGGAAGAACCGGCGCACTAGTAAGTGTCTCGCAATTCTTAAATGCCGCATACAGGCTCTTTACATTCGCCGGAATCGCCGGTGCCACACAAAGCTTGGTACAATTCTCAAACGTATTGGAAAGTTCCTCGATATCAGCCGGAAGTTTCGCCACATACATAAGTGCCGTACAGTCTTTAAATGCCGCTGTCAGATCATTCACCGAAGAAGGGATATTAAGTACTGCTTCCAGTTCGTCACAACCGTAAAACATATACTTCATACTTTCGATTCCGACACCATTATCAAAAGAAACCGCCTTGATCTTACATTTTTTATTCGAAGCAAATACTCCACTCTTTGTCACAGGTCCATATCCGCCGGCAAATTTCACCGCATATATTCCAATAACCCCATCTACCGTCACACTCATACTAGCCGGTATCCGTATACACTCTTTTGTCCCAATGTATTTTTTCAACAAAACCGTTTTTTCCGTGTCATTTACCTGATACTCCCAGTCGCTGCTCACGGTGTTTTCCATGGAAAAACTTTTTCCGCATTTCTGACAAACACCATTTGTATTGTAGGAATGTTCTTCTGCCTTTCCTCGTGTCTGTTTCATATTACAGACGCTGCACGACCTTTCTTCACTGCCATTGACACCATGTGAAGGCGCCGTCTTCTGAACCCACGCAGACCAACTATGTCCTTTCGGTTTTATTACCTGTACATCATCAATCACATCACACGTAATGACCTTACCGTCTTTATCCTTATATGTGTTCACACAATGCCTGGACTGCTGTCCGGCCTCCGTACAGGTCGCTTTTTTATCTTCTATCAATGTATCCGAAAATTTATGTTTCTTGGCCGGAAGGATGTCGGTCTTTCGTACACCGCACTTCTTTTTCGGGCCATCCGGATTGTCCGGATCGGTAACCTCCCGGATACAAGTAACCGTTTTGGATCCTTCTTTCGTACATGTAGCCTCTGTGATAACGGCATTTGCCTCATCCCACTGATGCGGAAGCACATCAATGAATTTTATATTTTTCATTTTGCCGCATCTCGGACAGACGACCGCCTCTTTTCCTGATTTGACACAGGTCGGTTCCACGATCGTTTTGTAAATGGGGATTTCATTGCCATCCTTATCTAACTTAGCACTTCCATCCGCATTCGTCTCCTTTGGCCAGTCATGCCCCAGTGCATTCAGTAACTCATGTTTTTTATAGGTGCATCCCTCCGTAACACAGGCACGAACCCGGATCCCCGGAAGAGTACAGGTTGGCTGATCATACCTTTCATAAAGAGGAATTTCATTCCCGCTTGCATCCAGTTTGGCACTTCCATCCGCATTCGTCTCCACAGCCATTTTATGTGGCTCTTTCGGTATGCTCTTTATATCTGTCACATAACTGCATCCTGTACGTGTACAGTGCCTGGACTTCTTTCCCTTCTGGAAACAGGTCGCCGGCTCATCAACCGTGTACACAGGAATCTCATTTCCGTCTTCATCCAGTTTAGGGGTTCCATCCGGATTTTTCTCTACCGGAAGATCGTGCCCCAGAGCCGGTCCATACTCATTCTTCGTGGCCAGACAGGTCGTACAAGTGATCGTCCTTACTTCTCTCTTTGTACAGGTCGCCGGCTCGATTTTCGGATGATCCGTATCCCATGCATGCCCCAGCTTTTCAACTGTCGCTGTCGTTTTTGCCGAGCAGACAAGACAGGTACAAATCCTCCGCCCGCTGGTCGTACAAGTCGGTTCTACTGTTATCTCCCCATACGTCCATATATGGTTCGTAGCAGGGATGGATTCTTTCTTTGTCCCTGTACAATCCGGCACAGTACAATGATAGGTGCGCTGCCCCGTCCCGGTACATGTCGGGCTCTTCGTAATCTCGCCGTTATCCCAAGAATGGCCATTCGCAGGGTATTCCTCTGTCAGTTCTTCTGCACATACTGTACAGACATACTGGATTTTCCCCGGCTTCGTACAAGTCGCTTCCTCCAGGATCGTCCCATTCGTAGTCGGTTTGTGCCCCAGGGCTGGTATGATTTCTGTTCTCACTTCCCCACAGGCCTGACATTCTTTCTCCTTCTCTCCGACCTCTGTACAGGTCGGCTCTTTCAGACTGGGGACGCGGTCAAGGAAATTGTGACCCGTAGCCGCCACTGCACGCTCTCTTACTTTATTACATTTCGAACAAGTCGAACGCTCTACCCCCTCTACCAGACACTGTGGAGCAACAATCTGAGCCCAGTCCCCCCACTCATGCTCACACGGTCCCTGTACCGTAACCACCTGGCATTCTGCTGTAACCCTGCCGCATTTCGCAGTAACGATCGCCGTCGTGCCGATCGGGGTATCCTCTGTCACAAAAATATTTCCCGTAGAAGAGATATTGATTCCACCTACAAAATTGACGGACCACACAACCTTATCGGTCGATGTAACCGGCACTATAGATGCCGACATCTGGAAACTCTCGCCGGGAGCGATTTCCAAATATGTCTGGTTCAAAGTAATTCCCGTCGCCGTATTAGCCGCTGCCATATATGTATTCAGAACCCCGGCCTGTTCGCTGCCGACTGGTGCAAAACTAACAGCCGACGTCTGATAGGTAGTTACCTCCGCCGCCTGCAATACCGGAGTTTCTTCAACCTTCACCTGGATTTTCGAACGAACTGTTTTCTTCGCCTTTGACTTTATCGTAATCGTGGCAGTTCCTTCCCCTACCCCTTCTATCGTTCCTTTCGCCGTCACTTTCGCCACACTTTTATTTGAGGAAGAAAACGTCACCTTTTTATTTGCTGCCTTCTTTGGAGTGACAGTATAACTGATCTTTTTCTTTTTTCCGGTCTGCACCCTAAGCCCGCTCTGGCTCGATGCCTCCCCCGTAACTTTGATCTTTTTGGGCAATACCTTTTTGGCTGCCTGCGCACCTTCTGGCACCGCCATCATCCCTGCAGAAGATAAAAATAATATAAGTATCAGATATAAAATCCTTTTTATTCCTCGTTTCATAAGCATTCCCGGCCTTTCATCAAAAACATTCGAATAACTATCTATTTTATTATATCGGCACAAAACCGCAGATTGTTTACTCCCATCGCACTCCCTGAACAGCTCATATACGCACCGATCAATAAACAGTAAATGATAAAAATTCCCCGCCGCATTTCTGCGACAGATAATATTCCGCCACTACTACATCTTCCGGCGCATCAATATCAATCCCATGTTCTTTTGGAAGCACATACCCCATGACATTATCCTCAAACCTTGTCTTCTCACTTAATTCCGACATACTGTTTATAAAGATCGCACCGTTGATCTTATAATATTTTTTTGATTCAGGAAGTTTTTCGTCTCCGTCCTCTTCCAACATCTTCTCCAGTTCATTTTCATCATTAAACTGTCGCATGATCACCGGATGTTCGGACACCTCTGAAATCGAAAGCAGGGATTTTTCACCTTTTCGAATATAGTATTCGAGAGCTTTCTGCAGATCCTCGGAAGTCCGGAGAGGACTCGTAGGCTGAAGGAGAACAATGATATCATAATGCTCTGCCTTTCTCTCATAAAATTCGATGGCATGCATCACTACACCGATCAGTTCGGCGTCATCCACTGCCAGCTCATCCGGTCGGAGAAATGGCACGATCGCTCCCGCCTTCATGGAAATTTCTGCAATTTCTTCATCATCCGTAGACACGATCACTTTATCTATGTAGCTACATTCCTTGGCAGCCTCGATCGTATAATTTATCATTGGCTTTCCCGAAACGGCTTTTATATTTTTTTTCGGGATGCCTTTACTCCCGCCCCGGGCAGGTATAATTGCAAGAACTTTTTTATTTTCAATCATAGCCTTCCTCCAATGCCACATCGTTTTTCTTAGTTGTATTGTTCTATTATACACCATTTTCCATTATTTTTCTACTTTACTTTTTGATTTTTTTTAAATATAATAAGTTCGAAAATAAAAATTTCCACGGAAAGGATGTATGTACTATGAAAAAAAACATATTTCGTTCTTTAAGTGTATTTATACTTGTATTATCAGCTGTACTCATTCCCGGCAGTTACGAAATGAGTGCAAAGTCAGCTATGAGCCTTAATCAGGCAAAAAATGCCGCACAAAAAAAAGTCCCATCCTCCTATATAAAAAAGACAGAGACCGATGTGGAACACGGTGTAACTATATATGAAATCGAGCTGAACAAAAAGGCGAAGGAATACAACTTGAAATACCGTGCCTCTGATGGAAAACTCATCGAATATGAATGGGAACTCCCAAACACCAGCCATTCTATCCAGAACCGCAAAAACCTTTCCAAAGCAGATATCAATGCAAAAGCACGCAAAGCAGTAAATGGGGCCGCTATAACCTCCACCCGTCTTTCCATTGATGATGGTCTTTCCGAGTACAAGGTGACGCTCAAAAAGGGAAACCGTCAATATAAACTGCTATATGATGCAAAAAATGGCAAGCTTCTCGAATACAAATGGAAGCTCACTGCCTCCGGCACCAACTCGTCCAGCAAATATATCGGTTTATCCAAAGCTCAAAGTATTGCATTGAAAAAAGTGCCGGGTGCCACTGTCATAAAAGCTGAACTTGACAAAGATGACGGCACCCCGGTTTACGAAATCGAGCTGCGAAAGGGTATTTATGAGTATGAGATAAAGATCGATGCAAAATCCGGAAACATTCTGGAATACGAAAAGGACATTGACGACTAATATTTATATATCCCTTATGATTCCGGTCATCAAAACCATCCGAGCAACGTTCCGATCCAGTAGATCAGTCCCAGTACCCAGCTTGTTACGACACCATATAAAATGACTGGTCCAGCGATCGTAAATATTTTGCAGCCGACGCCAAACACCCATCCTTCTTTCTTGAATTCGATTGCCGGAGCAGCCACACTGTTGGCAAATCCGGTGATTGGCACAAGAGTACCGGCTCCTGCAAAATTTGCAATCTTCGGATAAATATTCAGCCCCGTCAACACTACACTAATCAGTATCAGGGAGAGGGTATTGTAAAGAGCCGCTGTCTCTTTGTCCAGTCCCAGATACATGTACAGGCTGATCAGCGCCTGTCCCAGCACACAAATGATTCCGCCGACAAGAAACGCCTTGCACAAGTTGACCATCCAGCTGACCTTCGGCGTATTTTCATCCACATAATCATTGTATTTATCATCTCTCTCCTCCGGAACACTCTCAAATATCACATCTTTAATGTCTGTCCTGTCATTATTCATAATCTTCCTCCATTTCTATATTGCACAAACTTTCCTTACTCTACTCCATCTGTTTAAAAAAAGTACTGAACGATTGTTCCGACAAATTTTCCAAGAGCGAATGCGATCAGCATCACGGGAAGTCCCTCTCTCATCCGGAGACGTTTTACAAATATCGGGATAACCCGAAGGCTTTCTGCCAGCGCCATCGAAAGACATCCGACAAATACTCCCGCGCACAATCCAAAAACTGACATTCCCACATACGTCACGGGAAACCGCTCTACAAACAAAATCAATATATTCCCAAACGTCCCACCCAATATGATCACATTTTCAAATCCATACAGGTGCCTCGCCGTGCCTGTCCGATGGGCAAGTCTCGGTATCACATCCAACATCGTTATAAAAGCAAATACCCCAGCCGATACTGTCATACCGAAACTCAGCCCCAGAAAACCCAGCACGATATTTTTAATTAACATCAATCGTCTTCCCCTCTCTGGATGCCGATTTTAGCATCGCCTTATTCATCTGCTCTTCATAGGTACGCATTTCAACCTGGATCGGCGTCGGATCATTTTTAATATCTCTTTTCTTAAAATGATTATAAAAAACAAGGATTCCGACCGGAAGCCCGACAGCATATGAGATTTCCAATATAGAGCCGCTTGTATGGAGATTTCCGGTTATCATATAATATATTTTGTCAAAAACACCGGACACGTTCACATCTTCATTAAACGTCATGATCGTAAACGCCGATCCAAAAAACAAAACAGCAGCCACCAGCGCGACCTTCATATATTCCCATGCCTTCCCCGGTGTTTTTTCTCCTTCATATTCGACGATAAAATCCTTTTCGCCCAGATTCTCTATCGTCACATTCGGATACACTTTGTGAATGGCCTCATATACTTTCGTGACAGTAAACATCGTAAGCTTCTGTCCGTTGTTGGGAATCGTGTAAAACGGCTGTTTTTCCAGTTTCTGCACCATTGACTTATTGACGCTGTACAAAACCGCCACATCCTTTATCGTCAGATCCCGCTTTGAAACCGGAACATTCTGCTCCACTTTCACATAAAGAATATCTTCCATAAAAAACTCCTCATTCCTTTCCATCCAGCCGATTTTTATTATTTGTTCCCGTATGGTCTATTTTTTATGCGCCATCACAAAGTAAAATCAAACGAATATATTATTTTACAAAGTAATCATGGAGGAAAATAAATATGGCAATCAAAATTTTTGTCGATCAAGGTCACAATCCCTATGGCTTCAATGCCGGCGCAGAGGGCTTCGGGGCCAGAGAACAGGATATCACATATATTGTCGGCGCTTATCTCGCCGATATCCTTGCATCCGACTACCGGTTCGAGGTACTAACTTCAAGAAAGACCCCGGACGAGATCCTTGGCTACGACAACAACTCAAGCCTCAGGGAACGGGTTGATATGGCCAATACATGGGGAGCAGATTACTTCATCAGCATCCACGTAAATGCCAATGTAAATCCCGCGATCAACGGCACCGAATCCTATGTATATGCGGAGGGAAGTCCTTCCTACTATCTGGGAGAAGACATCGTCCGGGAGATCGTGCGCCGTGTAGGCACAAAAAATAACGGCACTTATGTAAGGCCGTCATTGTATGTTCTGCGGAGGACGCAGATGCCTGCAGTCCTCGTCGAACTCGCATATATTTCAAATTATGAAGATTTTGTACTGCTCACCACGATGCAGTACCAGTTTGCTTATGGGATTTATGTAGGACTTCTGAACTATCTGGGACTTCCCCAGTTATAAAACAGGCGCACCACTTATCGCAAAATAAGCAAATACAATGATACCAAGTACGATCCGATAATATCCAAACGCTTTGAAATCATGCCGGCGGATATACCCCATAAGGAACTTGATCACAAACAGCGAAACGATAAATGCCACGATCATTCCCACAACGAGCGTCGTAATCTCCATCGGCCCGTAGTGCAGTCCATCCATCACACTCTTTACGATCTTTAAAAGGCTCGCACCAAACATGACTGGTATCGCAAGATAAAAGGTAAACTCGGCAGCCACCCCTCTCGATACACCGATGATAAGCGCTCCGACGATCGTTGCACCAGAACGGGAAGTACCCGGGATCACTGCTGCCAGCAACTGGAAGACACCAATGATAAGCGCCGTCTGGTATGTAAGGTCATGTACTTTTGTAATGACAGGCCTTCTTCCTTTATTCCAGTTCTCGACAAGGATAAAGAGGACACCGTATATGATGAGCGCCCCTGCCACAACGATCTGATTATAAAACATCTCATCGATTACATCATCAAAAAGTACCCCAACGATCGCTGCCGGAAGACAGGCAACGATAATCTTAAACCACATCTGCATAATATCCATCCTTACAAACGAACCACCTTTTTCCGGCCGCAGGTCAAATGGGAATATTTTTTCCCAGAACAAAAGCACAACGGCCATGATCGCCCCAAGCTGAACGACCACCAGAAACATGTCGGAAAATTCGTCATTTGAAAAATCTAAAAACTGGTTCACTAAAATCATATGGCCGGTACTGCTCACCGGAAGCCATTCGGTAATTCCCTCGACAATCCCAAGGATTACCGATACAAATATGTCAAATATTCCCATAGTCTTTATCCTCACTTTTCTTCTTCCATCTGATACATGAACATTATTCTAGCATAATTCCCCTTTCAAAACAAGATATTATAATATTTAATTGCAAAAAACACTTCTTTATAGTAAAATAACTTTGAATTGGAGGGGACACTACAAATGAAACAATGGATCAAAAAAATCATTCCACTCTGGGGCATCTTACCACTTTTAAGTGCATTCGGATTAAACATGCTCGTTTACAGCGGCGCTATGAGTATATGCGCTGACTGGAAACATTATGACTTTACGACCGCTCTGGACCGGATGATTCCATTAGTCCCCGGCTGGATGTATATTTATTTTGGCTGCTATCTTTTCTGGGTAGTAAATTATATCATGGTCGCCCGGATCCACAGAGATGAGCCTGCTGAGTTTTACCAGTTTGTGACCACAGATATGATGTCACGGATCGTGTGCGGCATCTTCTTTTTCCTGCTGCCCACCACGAATATACGGCCGGAGGTGACAGGCGATACCTTTGCCCACATAATGCTGCGTTTTTTATATGCGGTCGACCAGCCGGCAAATCTGTTCCCATCCATACACTGTCTTGTGAGCTGGATGTGCTACATCGGCATCCGTGGCAACAAGCGGGTTCCTGCCTGGTATCGCGGATTTTCCTGCGTTTTTGCCCTGTTGGTCGTCATATCCACACAGACGACCAAACAACACTATCTTGTAGATGCGGCAGCGGGACTCCTCATCGCAGAGATACTTTTTGCCTTGAACAAACGTATACAGGCATACCAGTATGTACAGAAGTTTTTTGACTGCATACACCTCAAACTAGGATTTATCAGCAAGGAGAACATCATTGAGTAAGTTAAAAAAAAATGTGCTGAATATCTCTTTTTTATTGGTTCTTTTGGCACTGACACTATGGCTTATTTTCCGGGATCAGGATCTTAGCCCGATCATTGATACATTGAGAAGCGTACCCTGCCGGTATATCGTGATCGGTCTTATACTCGTCGTGCTTTATGTATGTGGAGAATCCGTCATCATAAAATATCTGCTTCACGCAGTAAAGATAAAAGCCCCCCTGATCAACTGTATCCGGTACTCTTTTGTCGGCTTCTTTTTCAGCTGTATCACCCCCTCTGCCACCGGCGGCCAGCCGGCACAGATTTTTTATATGAAGCGGCAGAAGATAAAGATACCGACCGCCACGATCATTCTCATGCTCGTAACGATTGAATATAAATTTGTACTCGTCTTTATTGGTCTTGCTCTCGCAATATTTGGACAGGGACTGGTTCAGACACTCACTCTGGAAGCACAATTTTATCTGTATCTTGGCCTTGGACTAAATGTATTTTGTGTCCTGTTCATGAGCCTTCTCGTGTTTTTACCGGACACAGCCAGATTTCTTATCGTTAAGGGATTTATGCTGCTCCAGAAGCTTCACATCATGAAAAACAAAAACAACCGCATGGAGCGCCTTCAGACCTCCATGGATAATTATAAAAATGCTTCCATCTTTTTAAAAGAAAACAAACTGGTCATCTTTAACACGACGATCATCACATTTGTACAACGTATACTTTTATTTTCCGTCACATACGTTGTCTATAGGAGTTTTGGATTAAATGCCGTGTCCGCTGTAACCATAACACTTTTGCAGGCAGCGATCTCTGTCTCTGTCGACATGCTGCCGCTTCCCGGCGGAATGGGCATCAGCGAGCGCCTATTCCTGCAAATCTTTAGTCCTATCTTTGGCAGCACGGCACTGACGCTGTCCGGTATGCTCATGAGCCGGGGAATCAGCTATTATATGCTCATTATCATAAGCGGGATCATAACATGTATTACACATATGACAGTTGCATCTGGGAAATCAGATGAATCGGAGGAGGAGAAATCATGATTGGATTTTATAATTACTCAGTGATACTTACGTATCTCGGGGTGGCACTTTCCATTTTCGGAATCACTCAGGCTCTGAAAGGAAATTATGACATTGCGATTCTTTGTCTCGCACTTGCCGGTGCCTGTGATACGTTTGACGGGAAAGTAGCAAGAAGTATGAAAAACAGAACAAGAGAGCAGGAAATATTCGGCGTTCAGATCGATTCCCTGTGCGATGCGATCTGTTTTGGTGTCACACCGGCGATCATCGCATACTCGATGGGATTAAATAATGCGTTTGGCATCGCTGTGGAAATCGTCTTTGTACTATGCGGCGTCATCCGCCTGGCTTATTTTAACGTACTCGAAGAGATCAAACACACCCAGCCGGAGAAAGAGGACCGCAAATGCTATCATGGCCTTCCCATCACTTCGATCGCCATTTTCTTTCCGATCCTTTATATGTTCCGGCCATTTTCAGAGCAGCTTTTTCTCACAGCGCTGCCGTTTGTCATGCTTGCCATTGCATTCTTATACATTCTGGATTTTAAGATCAAAAAACCCTCAAATGCTATGGTCGCATTTATATTGATCTTTATGGGAATCGTTGTACTGAGGATACTTAAACTATTTTGATCCGATGCGAAAGGACCTGCTGATATTATGAAACAGATCGACATTTATGGAAATAAAACAGATATTGATTCCAGCCAGGACAAGCTTCTGCACTTTATGTATACAACACCCGTTGGCAGATTTCTGTTGAAACCTCTGGTCAGTCCTCTTTTTTCAAAGATGGCTGGCAGCTTTTTAAATACACGTTTTTCATGCCGTTTTATTGAACCTTTTATCCGTTCAAACAACATTGACATGACCGATTTCGAGGAGAGAACTTTCGTATCTTATAATGACTTTTTTACACGCAGGATAAAATCCGGAAAACGAACGATCCCAGAGGACGAAAAACTTCTGATCAGTCCCTGTGATTCTTTTGTTACGGCTTACCTGGTCACGGATCAGCTTTCCTTCAATGTAAAAGATACGGAATACACTGTCCGCTCCCTGCTCCACAGCAAAAAACTCGCAGGACGTTTTCAGGGCGGTTACGCTCTTATTTTCCGTCTCACAGTAAGCGACTATCACAGATACTGCTACGCCGTCAGCGGAACACAGTCCAAAAACTATTCCATCGCAGGTACATTGCATACGGTAAATCCTGTAGCAAACGACTGTCTGCCCGTGTACAAAGAAAATTCCAGAGAGTACACTCTCATCCACTCGGATCAGTTTGGAGAAGTACTTCAGATGGAAGTCGGTGCACTTATGGTCGGAAAGATCGTAAATCACAAGCAATCCTGTTCCGTCCTTCGTGGCGAGGAAAAAGGTTATTTTGAATTTGGCGGCTCTACGATCATCCTGCTCTTACAAAAAGATGCGGTAAAACTCCGGGAAGACCTTCTCCCAAACACGGAAGAAGGCTATGAAACCCAGGTCCGCTTTGGAGACACCATTGGCTCTTCACTTCTATAGTTTCTTCTTACACACATCACCCAGACAGCATTTTTCACAATATACCTTTCTCGCTGTGCATACCTCACGTCCATGATGCACAAGCCGATGGCAGAAATCACTTCCCTCTTCTCCGGGAATGATCTTCCAAAGTTCCATCTCCACCTTTTTCGGATCCTTGATCCCATCTACTAATCCCATCCGGTTTGTCAGACGGATACAATGCGTATCAGTCACGATCGCCGGTTTTCCAAACACGTCACCCATAATGAGGTTGGCGCTCTTTCTTCCCACTCCCGGCAGTTTCAGTAACGCCTCAAAATCATCCGGCACTTTTCCATCATATTGCTCGACGAGCATATTCATACATTTATGGATATCCCTCGCTTTGCTCGGCCCTAACCCGCATGGTTTCACGATCGCTTCGATCTCTCCCACATCTGCTGCCGCCAGCGCAGCCGGTGACGGATACTTTTCATACAATTCTTTTACTACGATATTTACTCTGGCGTCGGTACACTGTGCGGCCAGACGCACACTGACAAGAAGTTTCCACGCCTCGTCATAATCTAATGTACAGTCCGCCAGTGGATATTCTTTTTTTAAACGCTCAATGATCTCTTTTGCACGTTGTTTTTTCGTCATTTGCCTTTCCTCCCGTTCGTATCTCATATTTTCTCAAAAAGGGGAATCGTAAAATAGTCCACGGTCTCCTCAAACCAGCGTCCGCTTTCCAGTGTCACGATCTCTCCCGTAAAATAATTTTTCCATTTGCCGGCCGGCAGATAATACTGCGCTTTGGAATCCGGATTGAATACCGGCGCCACAAGATATGTATCGCCTAACATGTATTGACGGTCCAGATACGCACAATTCGGATCGTCCGCAAATTCAAGTGCCATAGAACGCATGACCGGCACTCCTGTCTCATGGCAGAGCTCTGCCTGCTGCACCAGATAAGGACGAAATTTTTCTTTCACTTTCGTAAAATGACGCAGCACCTCTACCGCCTCATCCCCAAACAGCCACGGCACACGGTACGAATTGCTTCCATGAAGTCTGGAATGTGTAGATAATAACCCGAACGCCACCCATCTTTTATAGAGGTCAGGTGCCGCCGTGTCCTCAAAGCCACCGATATCATGGCTCCAATAACCATATCCTGACATCGTAAGTGACAGGCCGCCACGAAGGCTCTCTGCCATCGCTTCATAAGTAGCAAAACAATCTCCTCCCCAGTGCACCGGAAACTTCTGCCCTCCTGACGTACCGCTTCTGGCAAATACAACCGCATCCTCTTCGCCCTTTTTCTCCCGGATCAGCTCATATACCGTCTTATTATAGAGATAAGAATAGTAATTGTGCATCTTCTCCGGAGACGATCCGTCAAAAAACTGTACATCCCGAATCGGTATCCTCTCTCCGAAATCTGTCTTAAAGCAGTCAACTCCCTGATCAAGAAGCTTTGCCAGTTTTCCCTGATACCATCGTTTTGCATCCGGATTCGTCAGATCCACCACAGCCATCCCGGCCTGCCACTTATCACATTGCCACACATCCCCATTGGTTCTTTTTATAAAATATCCCCGCTCCACTCCTTCCTGAAAAAGAGCAGACGCCTGTGCAATATAAGGATTGATCCACACACAGATTCTCACTCCCTTTTCATGGAGTCTCTTAAGCATCCCCTCCGGATCTGGAAAAACCTCCCCATCCCACTCAAAATCACACCAGTGAAAACATTTCATCCAACAGCAGTCAAAATGAAATACACTGAGCGGAATATCCAGTTTACTCATTTTGTCTACAATAGTAGTAACACTTCTTTCATCATACTCCGTGACAAACGAAGTAGACAGCCAGAGTCCAAGGCTCCAGTCCGGAACATGTCCGGGTTTTCCTGTAATATCCGTATATTTTACAAGTACATCTTTCATGTCTTTCCCTAGAAAAAGGAAAAAATCCAGTTTTTCTCCTGCGACAGAAAATGCCGTCCGCTCAACCTGCTCTGTCCCGATCTCCATAGACACAGGTTCGCTGTGATTGATAAACACACCATATGCCCTGTTTGAAAGATAAAACGGAACATTTTTATAAGCCAGCTCCGAAGAAGTTCCTCCATCCTCCTGATACAGCTCCATGCTCTGCCCATTTTTCACAAAAGGCCCGAAATGCTCCCCCAGACCATAAATACATTCTCCCACTCCGAGTCCGGTGGCACACCGCATATATGCCGGGCCGCTGCTGTTTTCATATAAAAGCCCTTTATCATCTTCCCGTATGTAGCAGAAATCCTCGGATTTCATGACGGTTCTTTTTTCATCCTCATAAAAAAAGGTAAGGCAGAAATCTGTTTTATGGATCATGAGCTTCGCCCTTCCACTGGTCAAAACGATCTGCTCCTCCTGATCCGAAATCTCCAGCTCTTCTTCTTTAACATCAAGGTCAAAATGAGGCCCGCGCTCCACCGCACCCATATAATGAAACACCTGAACCCGGAACACTTCCCGACGGGGAACCGTGATCCGAAATGTAAAATTCACACCATCCAGTGTCATCCCCTTATGCCCGATATGAGCATCCGGCGCAATGCACTCCAACTCTTTTTCTCCCAGACTATATTCATAAATTTCCCTCGGATGGAACATCTTTACCCCCACCCTTTTTTCCCAATGTCCATTATAAAATTTCATACGCATTCTCCATTTTCGTCACAGTTATTTTTCACCTAAAAAATCCTCCTTTAAGTATTACATATATTTTTTCAGAATGCAAATGCTTTATTGACTTTCCTACCTATATTAGAGTATAATTTCTATATATACATTTTTTAAAAAAGGAGGTTTTCGCATGAGTTTATCAATCAGTGCAATAGGCGGATACGACACCTTTTATCCCATTTACAATGCATCTTCTGTCACACCAGTAAACCCGGCTGACAGAGTGACCCGCGGTTCAGAGGGTACAATGGACACGTCATCTGGAAAAAAAGTTGAAAAAGGTGAGTGCCAGACATGCAAAAACCGCAAATATGTAGATGGCTCCAATGAAGGAGATGTATCCTTTAAAACTCCCGGTCACATTGATCCCGGAAGTTCTGCCTCAAAAGTCATGGCACACGAGCAGGAGCATGTATCCAACGCCATCGCAGAGGGAAGTAAACCAAACAAACAACTCGTCTCAGCTACCGTCACCTTGAAAACGGCAGTGTGCCCGGAATGCGGACGCGTCTATGTGGCAGGCGGCACCACACATACGACCATGAGAACGACAAGCGAGCCGACAAACCCATATGACAAACTGCAGCGCGACATGAACCGCAATTTGCTGTCAGGTATGAATTTTGATATGAGTGCTTAAAGGAAGGAATGAAGAAAAATTATGTCTAACAAAAAAATCCCTTACAAGATTTATCTTGAAGAGGAGGAGATGCCAAAACAGTGGTACAATGTACGTGCCCACATGAAAAACAAGCCGGCGCCGATCCTGAACCCGGGAACTTTAAAACCGATCACCCTGGAGGAACTGACACCAATCTTCTGTGAGGAGCTGGCCAGACAGGAACTGGATGACACGACGCCGTACATTGATATTCCGGAAGAGATCCGGGACTTTTACAAAATGTACCGCCCCTCTCCTCTTACAAGGGCATATTGTCTGGAAAAGGCACTGGATACACCTGCCCATATATATTATAAATTTGAGGGAAATAATACATCGGGAAGCCACAAGCTTAATTCTGCGATCGCACAGGCTTATTATGCAAAAAAAGAGGGCTTAAAAGGAGTTACAACGGAGACTGGAGCCGGTCAGTGGGGCACTGCACTTTCTATGGCATGTTCTTATTTTGATCTGGACTGTCAGGTTTATATGGTCAAAGTGTCTTATGAGCAAAAACCATTCCGGCGTGAGGTCATGAGAACTTATGGCGCCAACGTCACTCCTTCCCCATCCATGAATACAAACATCGGACGCAAGATCAACGAAGAATTTCCTGGCACGACGGGAAGTCTCGGCTGTGCGATTTCTGAGGCAGTAGAGGCTGCCACTTCTCAGGAAGGATACCGCTATGTGCTCGGTTCCGTGCTCTCACAGGTTCTCCTTCATCAGTCTGTCATCGGTCTGGAGACCAAATCTGCCCTTGACAAATACGGGATCAAAGCAGACACGATCATCGGCTGCGCAGGCGGCGGCTCAAATCTCGGAGGCCTGATTTCCCCATTTGTCGGCGAGATACTCCGTGGAGAAGCCGATTACAAGATCATCGCTGTTGAACCAGCTTCCTGTCCGAGTATGACCCGCGGCACATATGCTTATGACTTCTGTGACACTGGAAAAGTGTGTCCTTTGGCTAAAATGTATACTCTTGGCAGTGGATTTATCCCATCTGCGAACCACGCCGGAGGGCTTCGTTATCATGGCATGAGTTCTGTCGTCTCACAGCTCTATGACGACGGATATATCGAGGCAAGAAGCGTAGAACAAACCGAAGTGTTCCAGGCTGCCCAGCAGTTTGCGAGAGTAGAAGGAATCCTTCCCGCTCCGGAGAGCAGCCATGCAATACGGGTAGCAATCGATGAGGCACTGAAATGCAAAGAGACCGGCGAAGAGAAAAATATCGTATTTGGTCTTACCGGTACCGGATACTTTGATATGGTAGCTTATGAGAAATTTAATGATGGCGAAATGGAAGACTACATTCCAACTGACGAAGAAATTGCAAAAAGCATTTCTACTCTTCCAAAGGTAAATTGATATGAAAATGAAAAATACCAATGAGAGAAAACGATCCCGCTTTCCAAAACCACTGAAAAGACTGCTGCTTGTCTTTTTATTCCTTGTGCTTGCCGGATGCCTTTTAACTGCCGGACTGAACATCTGGGTTACACAGACCGCCAGTGAGTACATATGGGACACGGATCTGCAGGCAACCGGCGACTGCATCATCGTTCTGGGTGCCGGTCTGTATGGTGATAAGCCCTCTCCTATGTTAGAGGATCGACTGAAAAAGGGAATCGAGTTATACAAAAACAATGCCGCTCCGAAAATCCTCATGAGCGGTGATCACGGCCGGACCGGATACAATGAAGTCCAAGTGATGAAACAGTACGCGATTGACGCCGGTGTTCCTTCCAGTGATATCTTTATGGATCACGCAGGATTTTCTACTTATGAGAGTATGATACGGGCGAGAGATATTTTTGAAGTTCACTCGCCGATCATCGTCACACAAAAATATCACATTTACCGGGCTGTATTTATCGGAAGACACCTTGATATTGATTGCGTTGGCGTTCCCACAGACGAATTTCCTTACGGGGGTCAGTTTTACCGGAACATCCGTGAATGCATCGCCAGATGCAAAGACGTTGTCACCGTTGCCACAAACGCTTCCCCAACCTACGGAGGAGAAAAAATCCCGATCAGCGGAAATGGAGACGTGACAAACGACTGATTAAACTAACGGCAATAGATATAAAAAATAATAAGATAAGAAACCTTTATGCAGGATTCTCAAGAAATGAGGCTCAGTGGAATGTCTTGTGCATACGGTTTCTTATCTTATTATTTTTTATACCTATTGCCAATACCTTTTAATCCATTTCCTTTTAATTCATTTCCTCCCAATCACTCTCTCATAATCATACCCCCGGTCTCCTTTTATTCCAGAATCCAAAATTTCAAAAAAGATAACCGAATTATGCCCCAGTAGAAGTTCCATATGTAATCCATCACTGTCTGAACACTTCCGATCCGTAATGACAAGTGGATTCGAAGCCTCTCGTATGCACTCTAACTGCTTCTTATCCAGATTGGCCGGCTCTCCCAGGTCATGCCAGACTTTCAATGGATTGCAGACCGTCTCATCTACTATCCTTTTCATAAAACAATATTCCCCGGACAGATCCGAAAAATGGAGCTTCAATTTCAGATCATCACTCTCCGTCTCCCTCGAAAGATTCCAAGCTATTCCACAAAGCGAACCGTTCTCCTTTTGTACCACGATCATATTCTCGTCACGGTACAAACACGCTCCCTGAAGTTGCTTGTAAAACTGAAACACCCAAAATGTCGGCTTTGGTATCCCGTCATTTGCGACAAGTCCAAAACCACCGTGAAACGGCGTAAACGGAACTCCCTGCTCCTCAAAAACATCTCCAAACGTCCAGTAAGAATATCCGGTGCAGTAATCCCCGATCTCAGAGAGCATTCTTGCAAGATATGCCGCATTCTCATTTGTGTCATGCAACGGGCAATTTGGCACATAAGCAGTATTAAACTCTGTAATATAAAAGGGGATTTCCCTGTATTTCTCATAGTTTTCTATGATTTTCCGGCAGTTCTCCAACGTACTAAATGCATATTCTGACGTATATAACTCCGCATAGTCATAATGTCCGCTCCGCTCCGGAATGTCGATCGTATAATGATGTCTCGTGATAAAATCAAGAGGCACATCGTTTTCACTGCAATACGTCAAAAATCCATTCATCCAGACCTCATCACTGCCTCCGCAGATCGCAGGGCCTCCCACCTGGAAATCCGGATGAACCTCTTTTACCGCATACACGGTCCTTGTGTACAGTTTAAAATATTCCTGCATATCTGCATTTTCCCAGAACCCTGTTAAATTCGGTTCATTCCATACCTCGATCGGCCATGACAGCACTTCCTCCTCCCCGTACCGGGAAATCAGATGCCGGAGGGTTGCCTGAACAAGCTCACACCATTTATCATAACTCACCGGAGGTGTTACATTCCCCTCCCAGTAAAACTGCGTCTGGGTTCCGGATGCTAGTTTTTCCGGCATAAATCCCAGCTCCAGAAAAGGACGAATCGAAAGCTTCAGATAGCTGTCAAATACCCGGTCAAGATACGTAAAATTATATTCCGCGATTACGTTCCCTTCTTCGTCTACATACTCTTGATAAATAGCCATATCGTCGCAAAAAAGACCGTGCCCCCGTATATAAGAAAATCCTATCTTTTCCTGTACAAACTGCAGCTGATCGAAATACTCCTTATGCAGCGCTAATCCCATGCGTCCGGTCCCAATACAATAATCCACGTTATTGTGAAAAGGAATCTTTTTGTCCCCCTGAATCATAATCTTCTTTTCCATTGCATCCTCCATTTCTGTATGGTAAATACATTCACCTTTACTTTCTTGTACACTATTTCTCTTCTATATTGTATAATCTGGCACCATCCACCAGAACATCATTACTATCTGTTACATAAAATGCCGGACGCTCATCCGAAAGAGCAACCTGTGTCTGACAGTCGCGGAATGTCACACGCTCTGCATGACGGATAAAATAAGCAGATGCCGGTAACACACCAAAACAATTTGATTCCGGATATTGATTTGCAAATTCTTCCGGAGACTCTGGCTTTTCTAAAATACCACCTTTATAAATTACATTTACCTGAGAAAAAAGAATATCCCGGATCGGGTAAACCTTCCCCTCTTTTTCAAATCCACCCAGATAACTTCCATAGCTTCTCCTGACACCCTCTGCCTCGATCTGATCAAAAATGATCTCCTCCACACTCCCGATCCGGTGCTGCCCCCAATCTGGCGTTCTTCCCTTATCCCCGATCAAAACAAAGAAAACACTTTCCACATTCTGGATTGAAATCTGATGGAACTGCAGATTTCTGATTTTTCCTCCATCTACACATTGTATGGATATCGCACAGGTTCTCGTATCCTTGACCACACATCTCTCACAAATACAGTTTGTAAAGCCTCCATAACTATACGTGCCAAACTTAATCCCATTTGCCATCGTACTGATCACGAAACAATCGCGTACAATAATATTATCACAACCACTCTCATTCCCACTCTTAAAACACACCGCATCATCATCTGCTTTAATATTGCAATTTTCAACAAGAACATTACAACAATCACAGAGATCAATTCCGTCCCTGTTCGGATACCATGTTGAATTGATATTGACATCATGGATATACAGATCATCACATTCCATAAGTGGCACTGTCCACATACCAGCATCTTTTATGTACAGATCACACAGCTGAACATTAGGACACCCCACAAGTAATATCGCACTCACCCGCAGACTCTCTGAACCATATTCTCCTGGAAAATCACCACTTCCATCAATCGTTCCGCCACCCATGATGCGGATATTTTCCTGGTTATCTGCATAAATTAATGCTTTTTGCGGTCCCTGTACGAGCATATTCCAGTTTGGATGCGTTTTACTTTCTCTCACTGGATAGGCCTCTACATCCAACACTCCCTTTAAAACAGCACCTTCCTCAATATATAAAGTAACATTTTTCTTTAACTCGATCATACCCGTGAGATAAATTCCATCTCTGAGATACACCACGCCTCCCGATTCGCTGCACTTATCGATCAACTTCTGTAATTCATCCGTCACGACCGTATGCCCATCCGCCGGAACACCCATCTCCACTGCATCGAGTATTACATCGTTTTTAGCGGCTTCCTGTACGGAGGAAACAGATGGCCGGTAAATGCGGAGTTGTTTTACATATGAAATGCCTCCGTAACTTTCCATAGAAACGGTATGAACTGTCTGTACCGGACAGAAAAACTCTGCACACTCCAGCTGGCGCTCCCCGTCGACATATAAAGAGTATCTGTGATTCCTGACATTGACAGTAAGATAAATACTATACCATTTATCGCTTTCAAAATGACACAACTTATTTTTACGATCTTTATCATAAGAATAAAAGAAGGCTCCCTCTGTGTCAACACGTATTATTTCCTTCTTCTCACTGTCATTTTCTCCCCCATATAGTTTTAACAGATTCACCCCGGTATTGTGAATATCCATTTTTACCCACAATAAAATAACCAATTTATCCTGCACAGGATCAAACCTGTGACAAATCTGGCCACTTTCTGAACTGATCCGTACTTCCTTCTCTCCCTTTTCAGGAAAAAAAAGCAGATCTGAGATATCTGAATACGCAGACATGTCTTTGCAAGGTCTCATATACTCATGTTTTTGCCTGTGATCAATCTTCTCACCCTTCATAAAAACCTCCTCCTAATATATATCATCCTTAATACTTTTATAATATAAAAGGCAGTAAAATAAAATAGATTATTTTGCTGCCTTTTTGTATTTTTTTGCAATTCTGAAAATTCGTATATACCATGTTTTTCTGACATTTAAGAAACTCGTCAGATACATACACTCAAAAAAGAACTTCTACTACTCAATTTTTAGTAGCCTTTTTGCTCTCTCTTCTGGGGTAGACGCATCATCATTCAATATATCCACTACTATTGTTGATTCATCATCTGCTAAACACCTATATTCTTTGCTAACCCCGTGGTCAATCACATTGAGTATACATTCTAGTGCCCCCATAATTCCCTCTTCTTTTGTATGAAGTTCAAACTTTCCAATCAACGTCGTAGACATTTTCCTTATTGCATCATAAGCATTTACCAGATATGACATATCCTTTATTGAAAGAATTGTGCTTTTCCCATCTGCTCCTCGTTCCATTCCGCTTTCCACTCCATCAGAATATCCAAGACAGTATGCCGTTTCACCATATATTATGTTGTATTTCAATAGAGATTGTTCTACATATTCATATGCACACTTTATTTCTGGTGTAGTTTCTATTTTACTCTTAAAGTCCTCAATGGCTCGCCTGTTCTGACACTTACAGTTACTTTGTTTGGTTCATACTTCATATTATTTTCCTCATTTCCAAATATATTATTTCTTAATGCGTATTATAAATATATTGTATTTATAATATACTTCTAATATTTTATTGCATTGAATTATATTATACAATGATTTTGTGAGGTGAATTGCATGGAAAGAAAATTCAGACTAAAGCAAGATTATACAGATTATGAATACAAATCATTACGACTTCCAAAAGTTTTAATAGATAAAGCTCAAATTTTAGCTAATAAGAACGGCTTATCTTTTAATAAAGTTGTTATACAATGTATTGAATTTGCTCTGGAGAGTTTAGATGAACCACAAAAAACAACAAATAGAGTAAATCCATAAATATATATAAGTTTTGCCATGTTATTTTTATAATGTTTTTATAATATTTTTTTACATTGGATTATACTATATAATAAGTTTATGAGGTGATTGCAATGGAAAAAAATTCAAACTAAAACAAAATTATGTGGATTATGAAAATAAATCATTACGACTTCCAAAAGTTTTAATAGAAAAAGTCCAAGATTTAGCTAATAAGAATAATCAATCATTTAATAAAGTTGTCATTCAGTGCATCGAATTTGCTTTAAGCAATATCGAAGAAATTGATTAAGGCAATAAATTCTACACCCCAAAAAACTTGTCATTAACAAGTTTTTTATTCTCTAATTTTTCTTTTTGTCAAATTCCACAAATCAATTTTACTTACTAAAACACTCCCTAAAAACACTAAAACAAAAATTCTTCACCATGCGCAGTTTTTTACCTCTTCAATTTGTTTATCCAGGTACCTTAAAATATTTTCAATTTTTTTGCATCTAGTAAGTTTAATATCATCCATACTGGGGTAGAGGGTACATACCTCCTTCTTTATTGACAAAAAAACCAAGACACACCACTTCGTGATATGTCTTGGTTTTTAATGCTGGTAACCGGAATCGAACCGGTACGGGTGTCACCACCCACAGGATTTTAAGTCCTGGGCGTCTGCCAGTTCCGCCACACCAGCATGTAAATAATTTAGGTAATATAGCCTTATTTACAGCGACCCAGGAGGGACTCGAACCCTTGACCTCTGCCGTGACAGGGCAGCGCTCTAACCAACTGAGCTACTGGGCCAGACTTCATGGACCCTCGGGGACTCGAACCCCGGACCGTCCGGTTATGAGCCGGATGCTCTAACCAACTGAGCTAAAGGTCCAAACCATTCTTTTGCAAACTTGTTATGAATTTGCTCTGCAAGTTCGTTGTGAATCTT
>CAZOIF010000031.1:0-36646 GCA_964579975.1 uncultured Eubacterium sp.
TCCGTTGTCTCATGTTCTGCTGACTCTGCCGTAACCTCCGTTGTTTCCTGTTCTACTGGATCTGCCGTAACCTCTGTTGTCTCCTGTTCTATTGGTTCTACCGAAGTCTCTGTTTTTTCGGTTTCCTGTTCAGTAATGGAAGTGGTTTCTGAGGATTTTTCCAATTCAGACAACCCTAAAGCATAATTCTCCCCGCTTTCTTTTACCCCGTCCAGTGTTTCCGAAACAGAAACCGGGCTTGCATCCGTATTGTGTGTATCATACAGAGCATACCCCTCTGTTTCTTTGTCAATCCAAAGAAATTCCCCGTTAGGCAGCTTTGCACTCCATTGTGTTGGCTGTCCGTTATCATCATCTGCTTCATGTATGATATGCCAGTCTAACCCACCCTCAGAAACATCATTCTGCCCCGGCTCCTTTGTCTGTTCTATTTCTCTTTCAATGTATTTTCTAACATCACTGATAAATCCATCTAACACCGCTGGATGAGAAGAAATAAAAAGATCTGCGTGTCCATATCCCTTTGGTTCAATTCCTTTCGCCCACTCTTTATTTTCCTCTGAAAATCTTCCATCGTGTGACAAGCAGGAAACGGTATAAGCAAGAACATAACTGACACGCTCTGCACCAAACTCCTGTATCACATCTGTCTCCGAATGGTCTGCCAGATAATAGCCGTCAAAATGATCCGCAATCGCTTTCTCAACCGCCTCCTTGCAGGCAATCTTTGTCTGATACTCCAGTCTCTCCTTTTCTGCCTCCAATCTTTTCTGTGCCTGTTCTTCCTGATAGCGGGCATATTCCTCCTTTCCCTCCGGTGAGAGATATCTATCCTGCGTAATCAATTTGCGAATTCGTTTCTCCACTACCTTCCACGACAAAAGCACATCTATATATGGGGTAACGATACAGCCTTTCCGAAAACGAATCCCCTTTGCATCGTGATCTTCGTAACTGTGGTCTGCACCCGGCAGGGCATGGGACTGTCCACCCGTCCCATACTCCTTTTTCAAAAATGCGACTGTCTCTTTGGCGTCATGCCCCTCCTGGAAATATTCATAGATACGGAATGCACCGTGTTCAAAACTGCTCCCTCTGCCAAGCCGGCGGTCAATCTCATCCATCGTAATAAAATCTTCCAGTCTGACATCGACGCTGTTACTTTCAGCAGCTGGAAAAGTACGTTTCTCCAGTAACAGGTTGTCCAGTTCTGCCCTTAATTCCTCTTTTGGCATAACCGAACGGAAACGAAGTCTTTTCTCCCCGCTTGCCAGTTTCTGCAGGGCATCATCCATATGACGGGCTACCAGGCGGATTCCCTCCGGCTCTGACAACAGTTCCACCATCTTCGCATGGGCATCCGAACGGTTTCCCACCTTTTGGAATATTTCTTCCGGCATTTCTCCCATACCGTCATAAAAGAAATAAGATGTATATGTAGCAATCCGGTTACGCTCTACATCATCAATCAGATAGATTTCATTGGCATCCATGTATGTACCATTTTCCACCTGTGAGCGTATCTTTTCCTCTATCTCCCGCCAGTCCATCTTTAACTTCGGATTTTCAATCGCAGAAGTACCATGACCAACAGTCATGCCACTTTCATCAAACCATGCCGATACCTGTGTACCGTCAAATTCAAAGCCTTTCCCTGTTTCCTCATACTCCTTTTTCAGAAAAGCAGCCATTTCCGCTGCGTTCTTCCCCTGCTGATACTTTGCATATATCCTTTTTCTGTTGTTTTCCCTGCCACCTCCACTGCGTAAAATTATTTCAACCCATTCTTCCGGAATCAGCTGATTGGATACTTTCGATACCGTTTCCCCCTGTTCTGCCTGTACCATTGCAATTGTGCCAACCTGTTCCGAGAACATGGAAAAAATATCAAGCTGCTGATACATTCCTTTTGTTTCGATTTTCTCTGCCACCTCTCCCGGCAACAGATAGACACCGTCCTCTATATAAGAATTGACAAAGAAACGGGCGTCCTCCCATGACAAAAGTGTTTCCTCTGAAGGCATCTCTTTCGTTCTGTCCTTCATATAAATCCCATTTTCTTCTGCATGAAACTCAACCGTATGATCCCCCACGCCCAGGACATAAGTCATGCTGGTGTGGAAACTGTTCTTAAAATATTCCGTTTGCAGCTTTGTATCCTGTTCCATTGCGAAATATCCGGCTATCTCCGGTCTTTTATGGATAAGGAACGCATCGGAACATAAAACCCCTTTTTGAATCTCTGCCACCTTCTCTGCAAAGTGCAGATTATCTAAAAAAGAACCGGACAATGTATTTTCTCCATGATCCGGCTCTGATATTTCATTATTTGATTCTGTTACCTCACTTATGCGTAAATCAGTTCCCTTGTTACGCTTTCCTCCGCTGAGTGGCGAATGTTGTTCATCTTCGCTACCCACCGCATCGGATCGGCTGCTTTCAGCTTCTCGTCCACTCCCTCTGACTTCGCCATCTGTTCCGTCAGAAAGTTCATTCTCTGTTCTGCCTGTTCCTGTATCTCCAGGCAATGTGCCTGCAATTCTCCCGTCAGAACCATCCCGCTGTAAATTCCTCTCCGATGCTCTTTCAGGAATTTCTTCCGCATCCTGCCGTATTTCGTGAGTGGCTGTCCCGCCTGCTCTCCCACCGTCAGATTCGGAACCAGATAATCCCCTGTTTTCTCGTATATCAGTTTCATATGCCTCATCCTCCTTTACGTTATCTCGAACATTCGTTTGGTTGTAATTATACCCTGTCTCTTTCGTTTTTTCAAGTCCTTTTTCCGGATTATTTTTTATGCTCTTTTCCGGTTCTTTTACAATCTTTTTGTTATACTCTGTTACCGTCTTTCCTATATCCACCAGTATCGGTCTGCACAGTTCTGAAGTAGCCGAACCAAGAACCGATATAATCTTTGGTGTACTGAAATCACTGATATACTCAAAATTCAGTTCTTCTGCCCAAGTCTCCATATCTGCCCCACAGCGGGACAGAAGGGTATAAGCGATACTGGAGGAGAGTGTGTCACGCAGACGGATTTCTACATTTAACTCATCCAGTTCCTCTAAAAAACTTCCCTCTTTCACATCGTCTATCTCCGGCATCAAATCCTCACAGTAATCCCCGGCAATCCTCATGGCAAGTTCCATAATCCTGCCCTCAAAGGACAGACTGCCCTCTGTCTCCCCATAAGTTTTCTCCAACTGTTCCAGCACTACATCCTCATGCTCTGTTTCCATTTTCCAAAGATATGGTTTCTTACCTATCCTCTTTGCCGGATGGACATCGGAAACATCAAATACATAATGCAGCACCGGCCAGTCCCTCTCCGCATCAATCAATGCAATTCCCTTTGCTCCCCGGTTTACCCAGCAGAACATTTTTTCATTCCATATCTTAATTGAGGCACAGGCGGTTGCCTCCGGCTTTTGTGCATAAATAAGTATCTGATCCTCAAAGGGAAATTTATAGATCCTTGCTGCCGTAGCCAGATATTTCATCCACTCCTGACCGTTTGCGGTTACTCTCTTTGTTGTTTCCCCTGCCAGACTATATATTTCATGATATTTTGTTTGCATTGGCAGTCTCTCCTCCTTTTACCTGTTTCGTTTTACCCTTATCTCATGGCTGCTTTCCCCGTCGTCAAAATCCTCCATTTCACTCATAATCATTCTTGTTTCATAAGTGAATGGCTTTTGTCGCATAAGCCGTATCACGTTGCGGATAATCTCTATCAATGTCATACCGTTTTTCTGATAAAAACCACATAAACCGATTATGCCGATTACAGGCATACAAAGCGTTACGGCAGCATTGATATTGATACCAAAATAGAAATGCAGCAGAAGTATTCCGCCTGCCCCCACCGCTAATGCACCGCCTCCATATAAGCACTCTCTAAGAGACAAACCCTTGAAAAAATCGTCCTTAAAAGCGGACACATCCTGATTAATTGTCTTTGTCATATCTTCCTCCCTTTTTTTCCCAGCATATTTTTATTGACCTCATAAAGAAATTTGTGTATAATTTTACTATCAAGGAGGTGCTGCATATGCCAACCATTAAATCAAGTGCAGAATTAAGAAATAATTATAATGAAATCTCTACACTCTGTCACGAATATGCCGAACCCATATTTATTACCAAAAATGGGAAAGGCGACCTCGCAGTCATGAGTATTGAAACCTACGAGGAAATGTCAAGCCGTTTTGAACTTTATGGTCTGTTAAAAGACGGCATGAATGACATCGAGTCCGGTCGCACCCGACCATTTTCGGATGCCCTGTCAGACATCCGAAAGAGACGTGGCTGATGGACTTTAAAATCCATATCACATCTGTTGCCGAACGGGATATGATCCATGCCGCAGACCACATTGATTATGTCCTAAAGAACCCAAAAGCTGCCGATGATCTTTTAGACCATGCAGAGAAACAGATCAACTCCCTGTGTAATTTCCCCGAAAAATTCAAACTGGTAGACGATCCCATCCTTGCCTCCTGGGGCATACGTTTTATTGTTATAGACAACTACCTTGCTTTTTATGTTGTCGACACGGAAAAAAATCTGGTTACCATAGTCCGTTTCCTTTTCCAGAAAAGAAACTGGAAATCCATTCTGCGTCAGGGATTTCCCCTTTTGTAAACCGTCTGCTGTCACAGTCCAAATGCTTTCTGCATCACGCTATCCGACATTTTTACACTGGACGCAATCGCACCCATTTTCAGACAGTATTCCAATAGCCTGACTACCGCATTTTCCGTGTCCAATGCCACCGTATCAATAAATGTGTTACTGATTACTATAACTACAGCAATCAAAAGTGCCGTAAGGACATAACCGAAAAATGTCTTAATGTAGGAATACCCCACCTGTGCCGTCTGCCCTCCCGCAGCCAGCGTGGACAGAGCAAGTCCGGCAAATGGGGCAATCATATAGATTTTCAGAATACGGTTCAGCACCGTAAGAACCACGATAAACCCACAGACACAGGTAAATACAAAAAACAGTATTGAAGTCAGGAACGCTGTCATTGTTCCAAAATCCGCACTTGATATGTTCTCATACACCTTCACACCATCAAAGTCATATACCATATGCAGATTATTTTTTCCCAATATTACCTGTGTCAACTGCTTTCCCCATGTCATAAACTTTGGCATCCATGTCAAAGCAAGGCTCATCACATTTGATGTAATAATCAGCCGGATAAACATTTTTATGGTTCTGTCAAATGTTAGATCAGCGTGTAGATCACAACTGTCCCGGCAGAAACCATAAAGAAAAAAGACACATAAAAGCGATACTGCCACCACATTCAAAGTAGTATATATATTCGATATGCTCGCCCATGTATCTTTGTATGTTCCGGCAGACGGATTTTTTGTCAGAACATCACTTGCAAGCTGCATCATGTCATTCCACGCATACCCCGCAGCCTCAAAGAAATCCTTTCCGCTGAAAAAATCCCCAATATCAGAAAAGAACCCTGTCACAGAATCCCACAATCCCAAATTCATCACCCCCTTGTGAGAACAGCTTGTTTTTACCCGACAATACTGTTTATGAAATACCCAACAGTTTCAAAATTGCCGGTACTGCCACCATAATCAATCCACCAATTACCTTTTTGATTGCCTGACTCTGCTGTGTCGTTTCATGGGCAGCATACGCTGTTCCAAAATCCAACAGTCCCCATGCAAGGAATATCACACCAACACCGCCAACACATCCAAGCACCAAGTCCTTGATAACATCAATGCCATCTGTTACATCGCTGACACCCGTATCCGTGGTAGTTCCCTTGTCCTTTGCCAGTGCTACCATCGGAGTACAGGTCAAAACCCCACAATAAATCCCGGCAGCACATACCGCCAGTTTTCTTTTTATCCCTAAACTTCTGGGAGTAACGATTTTCAAATCTTTCTTCATATCACACTTGCCTCCTTTGTCAGACAGCGTCCGGACATGATGTCCAAACGCTGCCAACTATCTTTTATCTTTTTTTACATCCAATCACTAACAGTCTTGCATTTCTTCCCTCTCCAGTCCGACAGGTGGAAAGCGTAAGAAACTGGTATTTATGGAAAAATGCCTCCACGGTTTCCTCATTCATCTCCTTCTCCAAAACATCCACTCCCTCACATCGGTAAAGACTGTTATTCAAAATCCCTTTTACCAGATTCCAGTATTCTTCGTCATTATAAATATCCGTATATCGGTAACAATCCGAATCAATGTCCGTTTTAATGACAGAAACGATGGGATAGGTTTCTTCCACGCCGTCTAACTTGGTAAAGCAGAGATTCTTATGGCTTTCATAAAATTCCCTGTCTCTGTAATTTTGCAGATACCCGAAAAAACGTCTCCCATTGATGTTGTGACCGTAAATAATCAGATTATCACTTTCCAGACTACAACGGGAATCTAAAAACGGTGTCCCATAAAAACTATAGCCTCCCTTTTCATCCCGGTGCAGATAATACTCCGGATCATCCTTTGTCTGCATGACCGGATAGGAAAAATCTGTTTTCTTAATTTCAAGCCACCCCACCATATCCTCATACCGTTTCCAAAGTTTTGGAATCCCCTCCTTCCTTTTTTCTTCCTGCAGCTTCTCATAACGCAGCTTGTCCTGTCTGTCTTTTGTAGTATAGCGACACCACAGAATACCCGTGACTACAGCCACAAACAATAAAAAAAGGAAGAACAGTATCCTCTTTTTGGAAATCCCTGTCCTTCCCCTGTCCGTTTTCCGGTTTAATTGTCCCATATATCAATTACCTGTCACTTTTCTCTTACGAAATGTCCACACAGCAGCAGCTACCGCCATGATAAATCCGACTGCCAGAGGAATTACAGGCGTCCTCTCTCCCGTCTGTGGTACTGGCGGTTTATTCTCCGGGATACGCTCATCTGTCACAGAAACTTTCTGGATTTTTCCTGTGTCCTTAATCGTATAAGTAACAGGTTTTGCCGTCTTATATCCCTTTGGTGCAGATGTTTCCGTAAAAGTATAAGTCTGTCCAACAATGAGTTTTCCGGTAATATCCACCCCATCCTCCGTTGATACAAATTTCATTACCTCTTTTCCGTCTGCATCTGTTACCGTGAACTTTGCCCCGGATAATCCCTGCCCGGTTTTTGCATCCAGCTTAATTAGACGGATTTTTGTCTGCTCATCAACCATGACTGTTTTGTCATCTTCCCTGTCGGAAAATGTACCATCTTCCTGTTTTACCGATACAACAGAATGTACTGTACCATCCTCTGCCACGCTCTGTTTCAGCATATAGACAATGGAATCCGCTGTCACATATCCGTCTGCTGGTCGTGTTTCTGTCAGCATATACTCCGTATCATGGAACAGACCGCCTACATGGAGATTCCCATTCTCATCAAAAGAAGTTTTCAGATTAACATATCCCTGTGCCGTCTCTGATACCTTAACAGAATCCTTGTCCCCGGAAATCCAGCGGATAATCTCATTTCCCTCCGGATCGGTAATAACCAGTTCGCATCCGTCAATTTCCCCGGAACCCACAGCCGAAACCTTATCCACCTCATTCGTGGTCTGTTTGTTTTCCTTAATATACTGCAAAGAAATCACTCTGGTATCAGCATCCTTATACTCCAGATGAACCGGAACCGGCTCTGCATCCAGATAATAACTGTCCGGTACGGAAATTTCTTTCAGGTAATAATTACCGGAGTTAAGTGCAGAAAGAACCTGATCCGCAGCAACCGCACCACCACTGACTGCATCCGTTTTCTCTCCCTCTGCATCATCTTCCGAATCATTTTCGCTTTCTTCTGAATTACCGTTTCCGACATCATCGCCATCTGTTTTCACTTCCGGAATCTTCATCACTGCCGGAGCCAGCGTTACCATTGGTGCAAAAGTTGGCATCACTGCCGGAGTTGCCATTGGTACGGATGTCGGCATTACTGCCGGAGCTGCCGTTACTGCTGCATTCGTTGCAGAATATCTTTGATCCATCAGCGGGAGAGCCATACTGCATTTTGCCGTTCCGTCCTCCGTTGTAGCGAGGGTAGTCAGTTCCGTTCCTGCATCTACAATCTTCACACCATCCACATTGTAAATGTCATTTGCTGTATATAAACCGAATACTGCCCCTGCAATGCCTTCCTTTGAATCCACATCCTCTTTCAGCAACTCAATCACAGGCTTTGCCAGCATATTCTTGATATTCATTGTGCCATCCTTATCCGTATCCTCCGTGGAATTGATGACAAATTCATCCTTACCATTCTCCCATGTAAATTCAAGATTCCACTCATTATCTTCCGGGAATACATAGCCATACAAAGTGTTTGTCTCCTTTACCTTGTACTTTCCAAGTGGCAGCGTGATATGTACGGTCCCATCTTCATCCACAGACTGGTTGCAGATACCGTTACAAGCAGAAGTAAATTCTGCCTTTTCTCCGGTAGTGATAGTTGCCACTTTCTCCCCGTCATGGAACCATGTATCTCCCTGGTTATCCTGTGTAACAATATCCCCGTCGGCATAGACTGTAAACTCTGCCCCTTTCAAAATCCGATCTTCACAAAGAAAAGTACGTTTTTCCGCATCCCAGCCGGATAACATCTCTCCTGTCTTTTTAACCGCCAGTTTCCCATATGTTTCTTCATTGGTATAAGTGACAGTCACAATCATATGCGTATTTCCGTCCTCATCCTCATAGGATTCATAATTGTCTGCCTTACTGTTAATCGTAACCTCAATAAATTTCTCTGAGATATGCAACCCTGTTGCCGCTTCAGTTTCATAGATACGGTACTTAGCTGATTTCAACGGCTTGACCGTCATAATCTCCCCTGTCTCATCCGTGACAAAGGTATCTACTGTTTCCATTGTATTACCATTGCTGTAGGACTGTTTTACCAGTTCCTCGCCCTCATCCATGACCTTATAGATTTGATAAGTCGTTCCTGCTTTCAAGACCTGTTTTTCTGTTTTTCCATCTTTCTTAAGAATCCGCAGATAAGCCTTAAACAGGTTGTTATTCATGGCATAAGTGTATGTTTTTCCATTTTCGTCAATGGTAACGTCAAAATCTTTTACCATAACGGCATCCACATCCCCGGAATCTATCTGATGCACCGTATACTCCCCATAATATAAATCCTTTGTGATTCCATATCCATTCTCATCCGTCTTGATGGTATCCCTCTCATAATCGTTGCATTCATCATATTCCTTATCTTTCAGCATAATCTGAAATGTGGTGTTTGCCTCCGGATGCAGCTGCCCTGTCTCTCCATCGGAATAATATTTCTGGATGGCGATCTTGCCGAGTATCGGCTGGTTTCCATACTCCACGCTTGCCAGATTCTTTGTGTACTCTGCCGTCACACCGGACGCATCCACGCTGATCGGGAGGACATCATTTGACAGCGTATACCCTGTCGGCGCCTTGACTTCTTTCAGATAATACGTGCTGCCACTACGAAGATAGTCCGTTTCCAGCTTTCCATTTTTGACGGTATATACACCCGCTGTCTTTTTGGAACCGTCCTGATTATATACGGTTGCTATATTGGTGCAAGCCTGCTCTGCATACAGCTGAAACTCTGCCCCTTCCAGACTGGCATCGCCATGAGGCTTTTTATCCGAACTGTACTTGTCAATCTTCACCACATCAATGGTAGCCTTTTTGTAACGATTCGTTACTCCGGTAATATATGCCTTTGAATACTCAGACGGAGTTTCTAACAGTGTATCAGCCCATACGCCATCCGCATTTTTCTCCCAGCTGTAATCCTTATCCAAAGTAATTTTTACCCCTTTTGCAAACTCCGGATCAAGAATAATGTCTTTATTATCCCCTGTATTATCCTCCGTCAGGGTATAGGTATTGGAGATTTCCCCTTTCTTATCTTTAATCTCCTGTTTTGCCAGTTTTTCTGCCCCAGCTTTTGTCATACCAGAGGCAAAATCAACACCCTCATCCAGCTCCAGTTCATCGGTCAGAAATTTCTTTGCTTTCTTTTTCTCATCCGCAGACATGGCATTCAAATCCGAATCCTTGAAATAATAATATTCCGTTGACTGTAACCTGTATGTCATGCGGTAAGAAATCCGCCCACTGTCTTTCGTGTACCCGGTCAGGCTGAAGGAAGTATCCTCATCGTCATCATTGTCACTGGTTTCCGTTCCGTCCCTGTCTGTCATGGAAAAGGAATACAGATCATCCAGATTATCTGCATCCAAAGTAAACTGAATGCCCCCCAGTCCGTTACCGTCCTCGTCCTTTTTCAACACCGTAATCCTCTGGCGGTAATAGGTATGCTCACTTAATGATTCCGGATAATAGTCAGTCGGAAGTTCCTCCGCATCCACCGTCAGAAGTTTCTGGTAACTTTTGCTGTTTCCTGTTTTCTGCCAGATCGTAGCACTCGCTGTCCAATCCCCATCCGGCTCGAAAATCTGCTTGTATAATTCTGCATCCGTCTTACCCGGGCTGACATTGGTATGCTCCCTTACCTGTTTGATGACATCCTTTAACTGCGTCTCTGAATTGCGTCCCTCCGCAATCGACCAGATCAGTGCCTGACTCATGACAAAAGCCTTATTGGAACGCTTTTTGTCCACCACATACCAGCGGATAATTTTAGCGTAATAGCCGTTTTTTTCGCCTCCGGTATCCTGATCCCAGCTGTACGTTTCTTCTGCTGCGTATGTATTTCCGGTATGGCAGGTATGCCCAAGATTGATACAAAATGCCTTTTTCCCGTTCAGGTGCATCTGCCACCATGTACCGGATTTTGATTTTGCCCCAAACGATACCGTCCCCCGTCTGCCAAGCGATGTCAGGCTTACCCTTGCCGTTGTCGCTGCACTTGCCACCATCGTATTTGACGGAACCAGTCCGATGAGCATCACAAACGCAAGCACATATGACATAATTCTCTTGTAATTTTTTCTGATTTTCTTCTTAATCTCCATCTTAAAATCCTTTCTGTCTAATAAATTATTTTAATGAACCTATCCACTATTTCCGTCCTGTTGTCATTGGCGGACTCCTGCTGAGTTTCCGCATATCATCACCAAATCCTTTCCCATATCTGTAATCTCAGTCTGGACATAATGTCCAAACAAAATATTTTTCCATAAAAAAAGCCTTTCAGTATTTACACCAAAAGACCTTTTTTGAGATTTATTTATTTTTTTCCATATACTTCAAACCCTTTAACTGGATAGTATCAATTCCCCTGCACTGTCCTCTGTGACCGTAACCACTGCTTTCTCTGCCTTACTGCATCCCTCCGGTCTGACCTGTTCATAAAACACATACGTCTTTCCCACTTCCAGATAAACAGATTTTCCAGTGCTATCAGAAATAACTACGTTTTTCAGAGAATTATCTTTATTATCCTGTTCATAATATGCAATCCGGCTGCCAGTCTGGTAATTGCCGGACAAACTGTCATAACGTTTTATCCGAACTTCCTTAATCTTACAGGTTTTCCAGTTTTCAAGGACTGACTTATCCACATCAAGGAACAACGCACACCACGAATCACGATAGACTGCAATCGCACCACATATATGCTTTGCACCAGTAAGATTGGCATAATGTCCCGCACTTTTCTTCCATGCCTTCATTGCATCTGCAGCACTTATTCCATGCGTCAGATTTTCCGCAAATAATAGTTTCCGGTACTTGGCATAGTCTCCAAAAAATGCCGTCATGTCACTTCCCAGATTTTCGTGTCTGTCCAACCCACTGTTTTTCATACGGTACAGACAAAATTCATAAATCTCATCCGACCACTCCAGTTCCTTAACACCTTTCTCTTTCCGATACCTGTTCTGAATGGCAAAGGCTTTCTTTCCCTTTTCCAGAGCCGTCATAATATGTTTTTTTATTACTTTTATTTTGTATCGGATTATCTTCTTCTGTCCGTTTTTCAGGACACAATGCACTGTGACCGTAGCACTTCCTCTTTTCTTCAGTGTAAAGGCAATCCTCCTGTCTTTCCGGTTCTTTCTGTATTTCACAGATACCACAGATTTTTTACTGCTCTTAACCCTAACTTTCTTTGCCTTATCCAGTATGGAAGGACGCCTGTACTGCACCCTGTTACCATTCAAGTCCATTGTTACCTGCTTTGTAACCGTCTTTGCCTGTGCAGCAACCGGAACTGATACAACTATGCCCAGCACAAAAACCGTCGCCAATATTCCCATTAAATTTTTTACAACCTTCTGCATACTCATCACACCTTTCGTCACAGGCTTATTTTTCTGCCTGCCTCCATCATTTCATTCTACTACACCTAAAAGAGATTTTTCAATCGTTCAAAATCAATTGCCTTTTTGCCCTCTCCGGATTGTTCTGGTGACTGATCCATCACACTCTCTGTAGGTTTGCACTCCCCCTGCTTTGATTCTGCCAGTTTCCGAAACAATGTCTCTACCAGTTCCTCATTGGATTCCTTTACAATCCGCTGAATATCCTCTGCGGATATGGAATGACCGCCACTTTCTCCCTGTGCATAATAGGCAAGGATTGCTGACCGTATAAAAGCATTCCTGTTTTTCTGTTTCTCCAAAATAGAATACACCTTTTCATGTTCCGGATTATCACGGTAAAGCGTGAATGGAATCCGTATCACTTTTTCCTTGTCACTCAACTTCTTAACCACCTCCCTCGCCATAACCATACAAATCATGCTGCACCTGATTGGAATAATCCAAATGCCCCTGCCCCCTTGCATCATACAGGATGCTTAGCATATAGGCTTTCTGGTAGCGTATCTCCGTTGTCTGCTTGTGGTACTGCTCTATGGCATACATGATGTCCATGCACTGGAGTTTCAGCAGACGGGAACGCACCACCTCTGACGGCTTGTCCTCCCGGTTTACCCGGATTGTCTTTTTTGTGGTATTGATGGCGTCATACAGAATATCCATTGCCATCTCCACATCTGCATCTGATACACCCATCAATATCATATCATTCGCATGGTATAATTCTTTCAAATACTCCACCGGGTACTGTTCCGTCACTTCCTGCTGATAAGGATTTTGATTAGAATCTAAATGACAGGATTTATCTTCAGTATTTATCTGTAAGGTTTTATTATTGTTACCCCCATTTGCATTACAACCATTATCATTACTACCAAAACCATTGCCACCGTTACCATTACTACCAAAAAGGGGGTAATGGTCATTCCCGGCACCATTAGTACCATTTTGGGGGTAATGGTTCTCTTGTTGTAATTCCGCTTTCTCTTTTTTCTTTTCGGCACGTTTGATATTATCACTGGTAATTTTCCCATCTTTGTTATGGTATAAAGTATGAGGCCCAGGCTCCGGTTCATCCAGCAATTCATACTCTGTATGCCATCTACCGCCATCTGCCATAATATGTACTTTGAGATAACCCGTATCTTTCAACTCCTGCCATGCACTGTCAAAAGCCTTTCTCCCCTCCTTTGCCAGCCTCATGAAATCGTCCTTTGTCCATTTCTTATCCGGCATCGTGATATGAGCCTGTATCACCAAATACAACCCTTTTGCTTTCAGAGATATTTTGATGTCTCTGGTTATCTCATTCTGAACTACGGTAAAACCTTTTTTACTCCGGAAGAAACCCTCTGCCATTATCTCATTTACCTCCGGTTGGCTGCTCTCCGTCGGACACAGGGGGCACTTCCCCTGCATCCTCCGTCTGCCCATTGTCTGCGGATTTTTTCTTTTCGCCAAACTCCACATCCTCCGTAATCACATCAAAGCCGTAAATCTTTTCTCCCCTCTTGTTTGTATAATTATTATTCTGCACCCTGCCAATCACTAACACTCTGGAACCTTTGCGGAAATACCGTTCCACAAACTCTGCCTGTCTGCCAAAGGAAGTGCAATGGAAAAAATCTGTATCATTCTCTCCTTTTTGTTTTCGGTTGACCGCCAAATCAAATTTTGTGGTAATTGTCTCTGTACCATCCTCTTTTCTTTTTCTTGTCGTTTTAGGGTTTCTTGTCATGTTGCCAAGCAATATAATTTTATTCATCTCTGCACCTGCTTTCTTCGTTGTTCATTCCTTATCCACGCTCTTTCCATTCCTCCAACAGCTGGAATATCACTTCTGTCATTTCCTGTTCGGAATACTCCGGGGCAAAATAGGATTCCAGTCTGTTCCTGCTGATTGACAGTTTCTTCGAGACACTCCCTTTCCCAGCAGATTGCAGATAATGTGTCAATGTTTCCTCCGTCAGCTTACCATCCATGCCAAGCTGCTTAACCGTAGCAGCCTGTGTCGTAGACAATTTGACTTTCAATTTCCATAAAACCTTGTGTACGATTGCTTGATCTTCCTCATTCAATGCGGAAATGCTTACTCCCTGCACCATCCCCAGTTGCTTATTATCCAACATCTGCAGTAATTCAGAATTTAATCTTGCCAGCCAGATATAACGCTGCACCGCCTTATAATTCTCTCCATTTTCCTCTCCAATGCTTTTGAGGCTGTTTCCCGGCAGTCCCTGATTTTTCATCGCCTCATATTTCATCTTATAGGCTCTTGCCTTTTCACTGGGCAGAATATTCTCTCTCTGAATGTTAGAATCAACCATGATAACACAAGCCTCATCATCATTCATTTCCCGCACAAACATCGGCATTGTTTTTAGCCCAACAATCTCACAGATATGCCGTCTTGTATGTCCCGCAATAATCTCATAACCACCCTCCGGACGGGTTCTTGCAATTCCCGGTACCAGCACGCCATGCTGCCTGACGCTTTCAATCATTTCTGACAGTTCCTCATCCGGACGAATCTTAAATGGGTGGTTCTTAAATTCATGCAGTTCCGATAACGGAATCTCCTTGATTTCCGAATCCCCTTCTCGCACTGCCTCTGTAGTAGCTGCACTAAACAATTCGTCAAATCTGTTCAGCTTAATATTTCCCGTAACATCTTTTCTACTCATTTTCATCGCCCCCTTTGCTGTCACAGTTGGCAGAAGCGATGACCTCTCCCGTCAAATCCTCATATGCCTGCGTAACCTTATGTTCCGGATAAAGGTTATAGATACTCACTCCCGCAGCAGAAGTCTCCGCTGCCCTTACAGAAAATGGTATCATGGTATCAAATATACGCAGTGACTCTCCATAATTCTCTTTGACAAGTTCAATAATTTCTCTTGCATAGACCGTCCGTGAATCCACCATAGAAATCAATATCCCCTCAAAACAGATACTTGGATTGATATGTTTCTTGACCCTGCTGATTGTCATAATCAACTGTTCCAGTCCTCTTACGGGTAGGTAGGCAGCCTGTACCGGAATCAGTACACTATCTGATGCTGCAAAGGCATTGATCGTCAGCATCCCCAGACTTGGCATACAGTCAATCAGAATGTAATCGTAATATTCCCGCATCTGGTCTATGTACCGTTTCATTATTGTTTCCCGGCTCATGGCATTGATGATGGATACCTCCATACCGGATAATTCAATGTTACAAGGAAGTAAATCAATTCCCTCTGAATGGTGCAGTATGCCCTCTGTCTGTCCCACTTCCCTGTCCTCCATAATCTTTTCCATTATAGAAGATAAAGTCACTTCCAATTGGTCTGTCTGATGAAAGCCGAGACTTTCTGTCAGGGAAGATTGCGGATCGGCATCAATAACCAGAACCTTTTTTCCTTTTCTTGCCAGTCCAATTCCAAGATTTACTGTTGTGGTAGTCTTGGAAACACCACCTTTTTGATTTGCTATCGCTATCACTCTGCTCATAATTCTGAACCTCCGTATTCTTTATATTTTATGAAACAACCATCTCCACAGGATTTCCGTTAATACTGTGATAATGGTATTTACCATCCCAAAAATCAGAATATATTTCTTCTTCATAGACAAAATCATCGGTTTCTTCATCAAATCGGCATTGGTTTATATGTATCCATGCTCCACAGGCTAAGGATGATACCTTGTAACTGTCACATACAAGCCACTCCGAACCCCGATAAAAGGTATATTTACAATCCTTACATAATGGAAGTTTCTCTTTAATCAATGATTTTGCTATTGCATACAGTTTCTTCTTTTTCAAGTATCTGACCATCCGAACCACCTGACTTCCTATGTTTTTACTCCGCTTGCCACTCCTTTTCCATTCTGTTTTTTCTTTTCCTTGCGTCTCACATTGACATACAGTCTGCGAAATCTGGAATCTCCGTCACATGGCTTGAACGTCGATATATTCTCAACCTCATATCTGGAATCTCTCTCCATACCTTTCAAGAACCACCGAATATCCTTTTTCGTTCCCTGTAATCTGATTTTTAACACTGGCATCAACTCCTTCTAAAAAATTTACCATAACACAGAAAAGGACACTCTCTAGTTTTTCACTTAGAAAGTGTCCTTAAATTGCAAAATATTTTAATTGAATCTTCCCTTACCTCATGCACGGAATGGAATATTCCGGCACATTCCTATGGAATTTTGTGGTAAATTTGTGGTAAATTGATTGCTCGATTCATCGCAAACGCCCTGTTTTCAAGGCTTTCTCAACTCAAACTCTTCAGCGTCGGGAACAACAACACATCCCGGATCGCTGCCGAATCCGTAAGCAGCATGACGAGACGGTCGATTCCAAATCCGATTCCTCCGGTCGGAGGCATACCGTATTCCAGCGCACAGATAAAGTCCTCATCCAGATGATGCGCCTCTTCGTCTCCGGCGGCAAACATCTCTTCCTGCTTCATAAAGCGCTCCTTCTGATCGATCGGATCGTTCAGCTCAGAAAAGGCATTACACATCTCACGCTTTGTGATAAAGAGCTCAAAGCGCTCCGTATACTCCGGATCATCCTTCTTTTTCTTAGCAAGCGGTGAAATCTCCACCGGATGGTCCATGATAAAGGTCGGCTGATCCAGCTTCTCCTCGACGAATTCCTCAAAGAAGAGATTGAGGATGTCACCTTTTCCATGTCTTTCCTCATACTCGATGTGATGCTCTTTCGCAGCCTTTCTGGCTTCTTCCACATCTTTTATTTCTCCAAAATCCACACCGGAATATTTCTTTACTGCCTCAACCATCGTCAGGCGCTCAAATGGCTTTGCAAAATCAATCTCCACACCCTCATAACTGATCTTTGTCGTCCCTAATACATTCTGGCATACCTGACGGTACATATTTTCAGCAAGATCCATCATGCCGTAATAATCCGTAAATGCCTGATAGCATTCCAGCAAAGTAAACTCCGGATTATGTCTGACAGACAAACCCTCGTTACGGAATACACGGCCGATTTCATAAACACGCTCCATTCCACCAACGATAAGACGCTTTAAGTACAGCTCAAGCGAAATACGCAGATTCAGGTCTTCATCCAATGTATTGTGATGAGTCACAAACGGTCTCGCCGCTGCTCCTCCAGCCATCGGGACAAGGACTGGCGTCTCCACCTCCATAAATCCCTGATCATCTAAGAAGCGTCTGATCTCACTTATGATCTTTGTACGCTTTTTAAACGTATCGCGCACCTCCGGATTTACGATAAGATCCACATATCTTTGGCGGTAGCGGATGTCCGTATCCTTGAGGCCATGGAATTTTTCCGGAAGGATCTGGAGACTCTTACTCAGGAGCTTGATCGCTTTGGCATGGATCGAAATCTCACCCATCTTGGTCGTAAATACTTCTCCCTCGAGAAGGACGATATCACCGATGTCAAATTTCTTAAATGCCTTGTATTCATCCTCACCGATTTCATCTCTCGCTACATATCCCTGGATCGAACCATCTCTGTCAAGAACATTGCAAAAAGAAGCCTTACCCATGACACGTTTGGACATGAGGCGGCCAGCTACTGACACCTGTTTTCCTTCCAGTTCCTCATAATTGTCTTTTATTTCTACAGAATGATGGGATACCTCACACTTTGTGATCTCAAACGGGTTATTTCCCTCCTCCTGTAATACAGCCAGCTTTTCTCTTCTGACTTTCATCAACTGATTGATATCTTCTGCCACTTTTCTCTCTCCTTTTGCTATCAGCTCTTCGTAATCTCAAGAATCTTGTATTTCAGTTCCCCGGACGGCGTCTCAACGACTACGGTCTGTCCCTTTTTGGCGCCGATCAGTGCTTTTCCGACCGGTGACTCATTGGAAATTTTGCCTTTCAGGCTGTTTGCCTCTGTGGAACCTACGATCTTATATTCCATTTCCTCCTTATATTCCAGATCTTTGATCTTCACTGTGCAGCCGATGTTTATTACGCTGGAATCAATGTCGTCATCTACAACAAGCTCTGCATTTTTCAGTATCTTATCGATTTCTTCGATACGGAGCTCAATATCGCGCTGCTCCTCTTTGGCAGCATCGTACTCGGCATTCTCTGATAAATCCCCCTGTTCCCTGGCTTCCTTGATCTTCTGTGCGACTTCTTTACGACGGTACACCTTCAGATCCTGTAATTCCTCCTCCAGTGCTTTTAAACCTTCCTCAGTCAAAATATTCTTCTTCACTTCAGCCATCTTATCCATTTCCTCCATTCCTGCACATAAGTCATCTGGAATTCCCATGTACATCGAAATTAAACTTTACATCGTTTCATTATAACGTAGGAATGTGGGATTGTCAATCGGCAACCCCACATTTACTTTACACATTTGAATGCGCGTGATTCACTTTTAACTCTGACCAGAAGATCAATCCTCTGTTATCTTGTCATCGGTACTCGTATCCTCACCGTCACCGGCAGCAGAAGAATCGTTGAACATACACTCTTCCCTCGGCTTATAGGTTCCATCTTCATACACGATTCTGAAATATTTATAACATCCCTCAAGGACAGTATTATTTTTCAGATCCAGAAGGTTCTGTTCCGAAATTTCACAGACTGTATCCGCATAGCCGGCATTGACCGCGGCTTCCACCGTGGCAGCCGTACGCATATTAATACGGACTGCACAGTTTTTACGTGTTCCTCCCTTACTGAACGTATTGTTTGTGATCGTAGGGTTCACTGCGCCATTGACCAGAATACATACATATCCATTTCCTTTATTGTCCTCAAGTCCCTGGACCCCCAGAAATTCATTGTCTCTGATCACGGCATTTCTCCAGTTCATGATACGGACCGCCGCATTGTAGGTCTGATTTGTCTTACAGCTCTGAATCGTTACATTTTCATGGTAGATCTGCTGATTCAGTGTATTGACCGAATACGTATGGCTCCCCACTGCGACTCCCATATTAGTAAAGATACAGTTCTTCACATTTACCGTGTTACATGCTGTACGGTCATGATTCGACCACTCATAGTTAAATCCATTGTTATTGGAGTCGGTCGTATCGATATTGATCGCTTCTTTATGGCTCTTATTATCATAGATCCTGAAATCCGTAAACGAACAGCTCTCTACCGTTACATTCTGGGAGGAATTCAATTCAATAAAGTGAGAACCGTATTCATTGGTAAATGCAATGTTCCGAATGGTCACATTATTGGCATGTCCCATAACGACTGCCATCGCATTTACCACATTGTTGCAGTCGATGACCGCACTTCCATTTCCCTGAAGTATTACATTCTGAGAACCGTTATATCCGCCAACAGAATTTTTTACGCCCTCTTTGGACGGTGGAACGATCTCAAACATCGTCTTGTTCGTGGCAAGATTCGTATTCGTAGCTTTTACTTTCTGGATCCTGGCGCCATCCGCAAAGTTTACTGTCACATTGGACGGAATACATACCGAGTGGCTGAGCACATATGTCCCCGCTGCAATATTGATCGTACCGCCACCAGCATATTCAAGCTGCTCCATATAGGAACGGAACACAAAATACGTCTTTGCCTGAGAACTGTTCGCCGTATATGCGGCGTTATCCGTATAATGCTCTCTGTACGGCTCAGAAGATGGTGTGATCGTAAAATTGTTATCTTCTTTCGTCTGGAAATACAAAAGTCTCGTCGTTGTCTCATTTTTACACGGTACATAATAGTGCGTCAGGTCTTTTACCGTGTTATTTTTCATCGACTCGGTCTTTGCAGCCGAAATCTCATTATTCACGCTGGAAGAACGGCTTATGGATACTGCATACCGGGCGTTACTGATATTATTCTGTGACACCTCCGGCTCTGTGACGCTGTAAAGCTTCACGGCAGCAGCTGTATTCATTGTACCATCATTACGTTTCACCGTATTGAATGTTATGGTCGGAGAAGCCCACATTTTTCCTAAAACTGCGGAGCTGCTCATATTCGTAAAGGTATTCTTTTTCACGGATACCTTTGTGGAATAAACCGATTTTTTATATTTTGTAGAGGCAATTCCGTTCTCAAGTCCGCTAAAAGAATTCGACGTGAATTTTATATTTTCACATGGAACGGAACCGATGGAATTCACCGTAACTGCTGTCTTATATTTATCACCGGATTTATTCTGTCCGTTCAGGAAGGTACAGCCCTCAACACTCACACGCTTGCTCCCTGCGATATTGATATAAGCCCCGCCCTTCTTTCCTTTAAACTTAATTTTGGATATCGACACATTATAGTTGTGCCCAAGGTCGATCCCGATGGCATTATCGACATTTCCTAAATTGATCGTCGCATTTTTAGCGCCTTTGATCACAATCTTTTTCGTACCTTTATAATCTTTCGCCTTTGACGAACTAAGCTTAAATAATGTCTTCGACGGTTTCAGGGATGAACTTCCGGTTACATACGTCTTCTTTATCGTCGCACCATTTTTCATCTGGATCGTAACATTGGAAGGCACCTCCAGTGTAGAACACACCTTATAGGTTCCCTTTTTCAGCACCAGTGTACCGCCCCCCTTGCTTTTCAGACGCTCAAGGTACGATTTGATGGTATAATAGTTTTTTGTCTTGCTATTATAACTTTTCAGCCTGCTGTAAGAACTGTCGCATGGTTTCGTCGATTTGGATATCGTATATTTTGCTGCTGCCTTTGATGTCTCTGTGTTGGCTGCCGCTCCGATCGCCAGTCCACATGCAAGCAGCAGTCCGGCCGCCGCCATTTTTTTTCTCATATGCGTTTCTCTCCTATCTGTTTTTTCCAGCCCGATATTTGATCAAGCTGCTACAATAAGTATACTATACTCTGACAATATGTCAATTCTGTTTCGAATTTGCCATTTTTTCTATTTTTATCCAATTTGCTGTATGATAGCATACTCCCTTAAACTGAACCACCACCGCATACTCTCCGGGATCAATGTTATACAGCGGAATTGACAGATAGTACTCCATATCCGCCGCCAATTCCTGCTGTTTTTCCGGTTCGCGGAAATCTTTTCGATATCTTTGCTTTGCTCCAACCAGAAACACCTGGTCGATCAGGTGGTCTCTCGATTTGACCCAGAGATTTCCATCCTCGATCCGAAGCCGGACTCTCTCTTCTTGACAGTCAAGAGGAGCCTCTTCGATCCTTTTGTCCGGAATTTCAATCTCTCTCTCCATTTTTTCAAAGGGCTGTAGATATCCCACACATGGCTCCGCATACAGATCCATGGCGGAAGCCAGATCATCCGCATCCGGTCTCATCTCAAAGGCACGGAAAAAATAATACCGCAGGCTATAACGGTTTAACTCTTCCCCTGTGTCATAATCAAACTCACTGATCATTGCACAGCGATCCTCGTTTTCCTCCGGAAAAGCCAGATACCCCCCCATATAGAAGAGCCTGCGCTCCTCGGATTTCAATATACCATTCGATGTAATCTTTGACTTCACACCCCCAAATCGTTTTTCAATCTTTGCCGTCTTTTTCTTTTCATTGATCGTATAGATCGTCACATAAGATTTATCATCGTTATCATAAGCTGATATCTTTCTGCGCAGGTTCCAATGGTTATCAAACAGGATAAAATGTCTGGTATCTGCATTTCCATCCAGATTTTCATGGATTTCTCTTACCGAGTGCTGCTGGAAATGCCATGGCATATCGTCCGGCGTCTTTAAAACCTTGTATCCAAACGGCGTCCTATTCCAGAATTTTTTCTCACCAAGGATCCATTTGAGTTTATTCGTCTTCCAGCTGATGCAGATCATACTGTGGAGATTTCTTGCAGAAAATATCACATCCTTTGTCTCAGGACAATATTCCAGAGAATTAATGTGGATCCAGTTCGTCCGGTCTCTGTATGCTGTTTTGAGCACTTCCCTGAGATCAAGAAACTTCTCTACCCTGCCATTGTGGCGGTTGATTTCTGCAATGCAGTCTTCTACATGTCCGCACTGGGAGTTACTGACCACCAGAAGATTCCCCCCCGGCGTCATCTCGCAAACATCGTGATGGACTCCATTCGGTACATAATAGGTCTTATATACTCTGCCAAAATAATCAATCTCATACATCTGGGTAGCGTGAGGGATCATATACGTCGGAACGAGGGTCTGCCGCTCCATCATAATAAATCTGCCGTTCGCCAGTTCAAAGAATCCATATCCCCGTGGGCGGTACATCATCAGATAACGGATGTCCCCGTTTGCATCAAAGGCCATCGGATACGTCGTACTTTTTCCCGCCACAAAAATAAGTTCCATCGCCGACTCCGCTTTTTTCTGTTCCACACGGACTGCATCCTGCATCACTTTTTTCAATGGTGCGGTCCCGATCTTGACCTCATTTTTAGCGATAACATTCCCATCTGTGTCGACCAGTTCAAGAAATACCGTATTTTCTCTTCCCGGATACAGACCATATACCGGAATCCGGTGCCATTTACACGGTCTCTTCACCCAGTCTGTAATACAAGTATCGTTCGTCTTCCCCTCTACACAAAATCTCGCACTGCATTCATTTTCGGTATAAAAAAATAAATAGGCACAGAGCGGAGTCATCCCATAAGGATCCAGGAAAATACCAGGAGACTCAAACGAGTACTTGTTCTCTTTAAACAACCTGACCAGTTCCTGCTCCCGCTCCCGCGTCCTGACAGCAAGCCCCTTCTCCATCTCAATATCGCTCTCAATGCGGATTTTATTTTTCTTCACCGACTGATATTTAATATAGTCCTTTGATTTCTTTTCATAATCTTTATCAAAACTCTGATCGTATCCTTTTGTAAATGGTACTCCCCGTAAGGTAAGATACCCTGCGCGAAGCGAGGGGGGGATGAACTTTATGATATTCATTCGTTAGCCTCCTGTGTGTTAAGATACTTGTATTTTATCCTTTCACCTTGTCTATTCTATGGTAAATTATGGGTAAAAATATGTCAATAAAAATCGAACGGCATTGGGTCTGTTTCTCATTATTGCCATTTTTACATAAAAATAACAGAACTTTCTCCTCATCTGACACACTCAGGCAACTTGAGTATGACAAAAAAATAGAAACAGTGAAAAACTTTTAGCAAGTTTGCTTGCGTCTGTTTTTCACCGCTTCTATTTTTTCTTATATTTCCCACCTATCTGAATGTGTCAGTCCTCATCATTTAGCTGGCGCACAGGAGGAGTATTCTGTTCCTGTCATAAGCTTCTGGCCTCTCACTGCAAACAATTCAGAAACGGATACCACCTGCCAGCCTTTCTCCTCAAAATAATCCAGGAGCGTATTTATTGCCTCTGCGGTATTCCTCTGCGTCTCATGCATAAGGACGATATCTCCGTCTTTTGCTTTCTTTACATTTGCAATGATCTGCTCAGTCGTTGCATTATCCCAGTCTTTACTATCCACAGCACACTGGATAAACGGTGCTTTGATGTATCCCTTCATGGTTTTGCTCACAGCGAGGTTCGGGGCACGGAACAGAAAATTACTATATCCCGTCAATTCTGTCAGTTTCTCATTCGTATCCTCGATGGATTTTTTGATCTTTTCCTCCTTCCAGGAACTCAAAGAATCCCATCCAGAGGAATGATTTCCCACTTCAAAGCCAAACTCTTTTGCCTGCTTGATCTCGTTTTTCTTTGCATCATTACTGATCTGACCCCCAATATAGAAGAAGGTAGCATGTGCGCCATGATCCTTCAGGGCGTTCTGGATGATCATACTGGTGCTGGTAGCCGAAGTACCGACCGGGCCGTCGTCAAACGTAAATGCCACCATCGGCTTAGACGGATCGATCCAGCTCGTATCGAGCCCTTCATACTTGAATTCTTCCGGCGCATAGGTCGGTCCCGGTGTAGCCGTCGGCGTTACCTGAGCATTCGGATCCGGATACACTGCTCCGCTTGCCGCCACAAATTCAATCCCTGTGATCGTAACGCTCACAAGCTTATCCGGCCATCCATAGTCTGCATTCATCGGCTGGATATTGATCCCCACTACCTTTCCTTCCAGCGCCTCTCCTGCCAGACTGACATCTACCGTCGTCCCTGATGCTGTCATTCCAAAATCATGTGCGATTCCGTCCGCATAGCCGGTAAGAGTATCTTCACTATCAGCAAGTCCAATCTTCCCACTTACAAAATCAGAACTGTCATCATCCTCAAATTCCAGCTCATAGCTGACTTTCATTTTACTAAACAGTTTCAGGTCAAACCAGCTCTCGATCTGGTCGCTAAAATTAATTTTTCCCGGCGCCGTAAACTTCGTCGTATATCCGCTCAGATCAATACTTAAATTTTCTACCGGCTCTCCCGGCTGTTTCCCGGAATCCGTAACTTGTGGCGATGTAGTTGCAGGCGTCCCGGATGGCGTCTGGGATGGCTCAGAAGAAGTGAGTCCTCCTGGCTGCGTCGTTCCCGCTGGTGCAGATGTCTGTGTCTGCACAGGTGACTGTACAGGTGGCTGTGTCGTTCCCACTGGTGCAGATGTCTGCGTCTGCACAGGTGACTGTACAGGTGGCTCCACAGATGGCGTCTCGCCACCCTTTACCGTCACTTTACAGTACAATTTTTTGCTGCCAACTTTGGCAAGGACTTTTGCATTTCCCGCCTTTTTTCCCTGTATTACAACGCTCTGTTTTTTCTTTTTGGTCAGTTTGATGTATGCTTTTCCTTTTACAACAGACCATTTTACTTTCTTGGACGTGTTTTTCACCTGGATCTTTTTTGTTTTTCCAGCGTTTACTGTCACACTTTTGCTGCTCAATTTCACTTTTTTTGCTGCCTGAAGCGGAACTGCTACACCCACGAACATAGCCAGCGCCAAAACAAAACTAAGCACTTTTCTGCTTTGCTTTTTCAAATTATAACCTCCATTCTTTGATAAAAAAAACTTGATGATATAATGTTTATTATATCATCAAGGCTAAAAATTGTAAATGATTTCGAGACAAAAAAACTGTCATATAAGTAACGTAAATTTATACCTATAATGACAGCTTTTTCACATCGCTATTTGGCAATCTCCGTCTTATTCGGAAATTTCGTATTGATCATCTTGATCATCTTCTCATTTGGCTCAAATACCAGAACCGCTTTCTCTTCCTTCCCTTCCAAACGGATCGCAATTCCGTATTTCTCTGCCTCCGGAGAAAGAGAAGAAAAATCCCGCACCGGTAAATGCCGGTAACCATCCATCCGGGGTGACGCCATCGGTGCGATCACATCCGCATCATCCAGTTCAACCCGGAGTATCGTCTTTCGTTTCTGGCCGCCGAGAATCTGGTCAAAGTCAAGCTGCCCATCACAAAACACATACTCCCACTCCACTTTAAATCTTGGCCAGTACCACACCAGTGCGATCACCGCTACGATCGACAGCAGGGCAAGGAGCGTTTTTCCACTCAAAAAACCAATCCCAAGCAAAAGAACAATTCCTATGATCAGTATTGTTTTCAGCACCATTACCTTTGCTGTTGTTTTCTGTTTCACGCTTGATTCCGCGTATAATTGTTCCATATGAATTCTCCTTGTCTGGTAAGTGTTTTTTGGGAATAAGGGCGGGCGCTCATATTTCTCTCACCCCACCTTAGCTCCACGTGCTTTCTGCTTCGCAGAAACCGCGCTTCGCGCTTATGCACGTCTCGCTAAACCGGCAGGTAAAATCAAATGCCCGCTATGCGGGCGCTTGATTTTCTGCTGCCGGTTTACATCATGCCCATGCCTGGGGCGCCGCCTGCCGGCATAGCCGGTGTTTCTTCTTTAATATTAGCAACAACGGACTCTGTTGTCAACAGGGTAGATGCTACACTTGTTGCATTCTGCAGGGCACTTCTTGTAACCTTTGCCGGGTCAAGAATGCCGTTGTCTACCATGTAAACATATTCTTCGGTCAATGCATTGAAGCCAAAGCCCGGTTTTTCTTCTTTTACCTTATCAATGATGACAGATCCTTCCAGACCTGCATTTTCTGCGATTGTACGGAGTGGTGATTCAAGCGCCTTAAGGATGATATTAGCACCCGTCTTCTCATCGCCTTCCAGATCAGCTGCAAGCTTTGCTACTTCTTTGGAAGCATGGATGTAAGCAGAACCGCCTCCGGCGATGATACCCTCTTCTACTGCTGCTCTTGTCGCTGCCAGAGCATCCTCCATGCGGAGTTTTGCCTCCTGCATCTCAGTCTCGGTAGCTGCACCAACACGGATCACTGCCACACCGCCTGCCAGTTTAGCAAGTCTCTCCTGAAGCTTCTCTTTGTCAAACTCAGACGTTGTCTCCTCGATCTGTGTCCGGATCTGGGATACCCGTGCCTCGATTTCGTTCTTGTCTCCCTCACCATCTACAATGATCGTATTTTCTTTCTGAACCTTGACAGATTTCGCACGTCCCAGCTGATCCATCGTCGTATCTTTCAGATCCAGGCCGAGTTCCTCCGTGATCACGTCACCACCGGTAAGGATTGCGATATCTTTCAGCATTTCTTTTCTTCTGTCTCCATAACCAGGAGCTTTTACAGCTACTACCTGGAATGTACCACGCAGTTTATTAAGTACAAGTGTGCTGAGAGCCTCACCCTCTACGTCCTCTGCAATAATGAGAAGTTTAGCACTTGACTGTACTACCTGCTCCAGCAGAGGAAGGATTTCCTGAATATTAGATATCTTTTTATCCGTGATCAAAATATATGGATTCTCCAGATTTGCTTCCATTTTATCCATATCCGTAGCCATATAAGCAGACAGATAACCGCGGTCGAACTGCATTCCTTCTACAAGATCCAGCTCTGTCTTCATGGTCTTGGATTCCTCGATCGTGATGACTCCATCGTTGGAAACCTTTTCCATTGCATCGGCAACCATCTCACCAACCTGCTCGTCACCAGCAGAGATAGCAGCTACCTTTGCAATCTGCTCTTTACCCTGTAATGTCTCACTCATCTCTTTGATCGACTCTACTGCCTGATCTGTCGCTTTTTTCATTCCCTTTCTGAGAATGATCGGATTTGCTCCTGCTGCGAGGTTTTTCATTCCCTCATTGATCATCGCCTGTGCTAAAACTGTAGCCGTCGTCGTACCGTCACCAGCCACATCATTTGTCTTTGTAGCAACTTCTTTTACAAGCTGTGCTCCCATATTTTCAAATGCGTCTTCCAGCTCAATTTCTTTTGCAATCGTCACACCATCGTTTGTGATAAGCGGCGCTCCGAATGATTTATCAAGAACGACATTACGTCCTTTCGGTCCAAGAGTCACACGTACTGTATCTGCTAACTTATTTACACCTGTTTCAAGTGCAGTTCTGGCCTCTACACCAAATTTAATTTCCTTTGCCATGATAAATTTGCCTCCTAAAATTTATTTTGAAATATTAATCCTCATTCCTGCGCTGCTTTCTGCGCATATCGAGTTTGTGTCAAGCCATGTCATGGCTTTGCAATGCGCAAGCACAAATCTCGCGTGTGAAAAAACTTGTTTTTTCACACTAATCCTCTACTATTGCAACAATATCGTTCTGGCGTACAACAACATATTCATCGTCGTCCAGTTTTACATCCGTCCCTGCATATTTGGAATAGATTACTTTGTCCCCCACTTTTACTTCCATTTTTACTTCTTTTCCATCAACCATACCACCAGGACCTACGGCAATAACCTCTGCCTGCTGTGGCTTCTCCTGTGCCTGACCCGGAAGTACGATACCGGATTTCGTCGTCTCTTCTGCATCTAACTGCTTCAATACAACTCTGTCACCTAATGGAACTAATTTCATTTTCTATTTCCTCCTGTCATTTCATTTCTTTTTGTTAGCACTCTCTTTTATTGAGTGCTAGTGATTGATTTAATAATAGTCACTTCTTCCTTTATTTGCAAATCATAGCCATTGGTATTTTTTTCTATTTTTTAATTTGTTTCATTTTTTCTCCGTTTTTCTCTTGTTTTTTAACTTTTTTGCTTTTTTTCATAAAATATGTTATACTTTGATCAATCTTTCGATCATAATAACAGAAATGGAGAATTTACATATGAAAGAACAACTGTACACGATACCTGTCAACGATATTTTTGATAAGAACTGTGAGTGTCCGGTGTGCGCCATGAAAAAGTCACTGGAAGATGATGGTGTCGCATTTGCCATGGGGCCAAGCTATATGGAGGACGACATCCGCCTCACGACCGATAAGATTGGATTTTGTGCCAGACATATGCAGATGATGTACGATTATGAAAACCGTCTCGGGCTGGCGCTTATTATTGACACACATATGAAGAATATGATAAAAGAAATCGAATTATTACAGAAAAAAGGAAGAAAAAGTTCAGGCGGACTTTTCTCAAAAAAAGAAGAAAGTACAATATATGCCTATACGGACCGGATCAGTCACTCCTGCTTTATTTGTGACCGCATCCGCCATACCTTTGAGCGCTATATCGCCACTACTTTTTATCTTTATGAAAATGATTCCTCTTTTAGCGGAAAATTCAAACGTTCAAAAGGATTCTGTCTGGAACATTACGGAATGCTCTATGAAACAGCTCCGAAATATCTTCATGGGACAGTTCTGGAAAATTTCACGAAAGATCTGGATCAGGCTTTCCTGAGCAACTTCAAACGAATGGAAGAAGAGGTCTCCTGGTTTATCGACAAATTTGACTATCGAAATGCAGACGCTCCGTGGAAGACATCAAAAGACGCCCTTCCACGTGCCATGACAAAATGTAACAGCATTTTGAATGATGAGAAGGAAAATACGAGCTTAAAACCACCTTCTAGGGAATAAACCGCATCACAATATCGACAACGATTCCCCACATCACTCCGGACACATATAAAATCCCTAAGATGGAAAGATTTTCTTTCCATCTTTTATTTGTCCTAAAAAGCACGATCAGTCCCACTCCGGCTCCCACAAGAAGTCCCGACATCATCGTCCCGAAACTGATCAGATGATTTAAAAACAGTTGTGTGATCACAACGGAGGAAGCACAATTTGGAATGAGCCCGATCACTCCGGCAAGCACCGGTCCCATAAACGGACTCTTTGACATAAAGGTGACGAGGCTTTCCTCCCCGAAGAAAAAAATGAGTGCATTAAGCATAACCGTAATGATAAAAATAAAAACAAAAATCTTCACCGTATGCTTTACAGCAGATTTAAAAATCCCCTCTTCGCAGCCACAGTGTTCGCTCTCACACATCGTATGGATTTCTTTATACCGGATCGGAAACGGTCGGAAACGAAACACAAAGTCTATAACAAAACCAGTCACAGTCCCCAGCACGACCTTGATTCCAAGTATCACAAAAATTTGCCGGATACCCACTGCCTCAGAAATAAAAACCGGCAGCATCTCATCAGACGTAGAAAGAAAAACCGCGATCAGCGTTCCCGTCGTCAGGAGTCCACCGGCATACAAACTGGATGCCGCCGCAGAGAAACCACACTGTGGAAAGACTCCGGCGATACTTCCGGCCAGAGGTCCCAGCCTTCCGGCCCTTCGCACGATCGCACGGGTCCTTGTCGTCGTTTTATGTTCCAGATACTCCATGATCACATATGTAACCAGAAGAAAGGGAATCAGCCGGATGCTGTCCACCAGCCCATCCCATAAAACGTCGACCAGTACTTCCATACTCATAATCTCAGCTCCATCCATTGGTCAGTACACATAAATTTAGTTATCATTATTCCTCCTGAAGCAGTTCCTTCAGAGCCAATGCCTTATCCTTGATCCGTTTATTGGCATCTCTTGCCACGAGTACTTTGGATACCCATCTCTTTGCCTCATCGATTTTGCCAGTCCTTCTCGCAAGCTCAGCCACCAGATAGACAACCGTATGCTGGTCCATGCCGCACATCGGGAATCCTTCTTTGGAAAAAGCAGCTACAAATCCCTCATGGGCATTTTCTAAAAATTCTACTTCTTCTTTTAAGAGCTCATCTACTTCCTCCTGCTTATGCTCTCCCTGCATCATTTCTTCCCGCTTGCCACGGAAAAGCCATGCCAGTTTCAGGCAGGTATAAGCCCTCTCACTCGTTTTCCCTTTCTTTACAACCGTATTCAAAAGCGCCATCTTATGTCTCATGATCGCCTCATCATAGGAATAGATCTTATCCTCTTCTGATTTGTATTCAAAAGTCTGTGAAATCTGCTCTTTTATCACTTTTGCCTGAGAACCCATGACAAAATTAAAATACCGGTTCAGCGATGCATAACCGCAGTTTGGACAGAGCACGGCATCGTATTTAAGCGGATCGATCTCATGGTACTTCGGACGCAGGTCAGTGTCTGCTGAAACCAATTTCGCTTTTCCCGTGCGGACCATTTTACTCTTAAATTCCTTATCGCACACCGGGCACGTATAATGCTTATCAAACAGAAGATCCTCTTCGGATAACTCTTTGGGTTTGTTCTCACCCTCGCTCGAACCCTTGACTTCCTTTTTTTCTTCCTCGTATACCTCAATATTCTTTGAAACTTTAAGACCCAGACTTTCAAGTCCGGCAAAAATATTACCCATAATTTCCTCCTTATCAATTTTCAACAACCGTCAATTCCATTTATTTTCCTGGACGGTAAGAACTTTTCAACGAAACAATCCGGTTAAATACCTTATGTTCCGGTGTTGTATCTTTTGTATCCACACAAAAATACCCCGTCCTCATGAACTGAAATTTATCATTTTTTTCTGCTTCTAAAAGAGCCGGTTCGACAAAACATTCCTTCAAAACCTTCAGCGAATCCGGATTTATATTTACGGAACCGTCTTCATTATATACTCCCTTTTCCTCATCGACAAGATTCTCATACAGACGTATCTCTGCTTTTCCCGCCGTTGGCGCTGTCACCCAGTGGATCGTCCCTTTGACTTTCCTTCCGGTAAATCCAAGTCCGCTTTTTGTCTCCGGATCATAGGTACAATGAACCTCTGTCACATTTCCGTTCTCATCGGTCACATAGTCCTCACATTTCACAAAATAGGCACTCATGAGACGCACTTCATTTCCCGGAAACAACCTGAAATATTTTCTGGGAGGATCGATCATAAAGTCATCCCTCTCAATATACAGTTCTCTGGCAAACGGAACTTTTCTCGTCCCCATCTCCGGATTTTCCTGATTGTTTGGCACATCCAGATATTCGACCTGTCCTTCCGGATAATTCGTGATGATCAGCTTGATTGGGTCAAGCACTGCCATCATACGGGGCTGCGTCATCTTTAAGTCCTCCCGGATACAGTACTCAAGCATGGCATAATCCACAGAACTATTGCTCTTTGACACCCCGGCAAGCTCCATAAATTTTTTGATGGAAGAAGAGGTAAAGCCGCGCCGTCTGAGCGCCGTGATCGACACAAGGCGGGGGTCATCCCATCCGTCTACCACTCCGTCCTCCACAAGTTTTTTAATGTATCTTTTTCCTGTGACAACATTTGTCAGGTACATTTTGGCAAACTCGATCTGCCTTGGCGGAACTTCAAACTCACATTCCTTTACGACCCAGTCATAAAGCGGCCGGTGGTCCTCGAATTCAAGCGTACAGATCGAATGGCTGATCCCTTCGATGGCGTCCTCAATCGGATGAGCAAAGTCATACATCGGATAAATACACCATTTATCTCCCGTGTTATGATGGGAAACATGTGCCACCCGGTACAAAATCGGATCACGCATATTGATATTCGGCGAGGCCATATCGATCTTTGCCCTGAGAACCTTCTCGCCATCTTTATATTCGCCATCCTTCATCTTCTGGAACAATGTAAGGTTCTCCTCTACACTTCGTTCCCGGTAGGGGCTGTCCTTTCCCGGTTCTTTTAGCGTCCCGCGGTATTCCCTGATCTCATCCGGGGAGAGGTCGCACACATAGGCTTTTCCCTTCTGGATCAGTTTGACCGCACACTCATACATCTGGTCAAAATAGTCAGAGGCAAAATAAACCGGCGGCTTTTCCCCACCACAGATCCATTTCACATCTTCCATGATGGATTCCACAAATTCTTCTTTCTCCTTTTGTGGATTGGTATCATCAAAGCGAAGGTTAAAGGTTCCACCGTATTTTTTCGCCAGTCCCTGATTTAACAATATGGATTTGGCATGTCCAATATGTAAATATCCATTTGGTTCCGGCGGAAATCTTGTCATTATATTCTTGTAAACGCCTTCTTCTATATCTTTTTCGACTTCCTGCTCAATGAAATTTTTCGATATCATTTCCTCAGAAGCCGCTTCTTTTCCTTCCTCTTTCTGTACTGCCATCACAAAAAGCCTCCTTAAACACATATATTTTATATGATAACATATACAGGGGAAGATTTCAATGAGCAAAATCCAGCTCGGGGACATGATTTTCTAAAAACTTCATTTTATACAGGGCTAACTGTTTTAAGCTAACTCCTTCTTTTTCTGTCTCGATTGTCAGTCTCTGATGCAAAGACTTTGGCAGGCGCACTACAAACTTCCCGCTGTAACTTTCCGCTGAACCCGGCTTGGGAATCGGCAAATTATTTTCTAATTTCACCTCGATGTAACCCTCCATGGCTTCATCGAGACTCTCAAATAATTCCTCCAGCGTATCCCCAGTACTCTGGCAACCATCCAGTTCTAAAATCTTTCCGTAAAAGTAGTGGCCACTCTCATCATTTATTTCCTGCACCAGTCTTATGTATGGCAACCTCATGTATTCCTTAACTTCCATTATTGATAAATCCTTTCTTCTATTTTTTTCAAAATTTCTTGAAATTTTATCACCTGTATGGTATAGTAACTTATAGAAAGGAAGTAACCGCCCACAAAGTGGTTGACCTCCCGGATGGCTAAATAGGCCTGCCTAGACCGTCAAGTACAAGGCAGGCTTATTTATTTTCGTTTGTTATTCCTACTATCTATGTAGGCAAACAGTGCGACAAGAAACGTACCAAAAAGAATTAACAACGTTAAAACTTCGTATGTACTCATCCGCACCACCTCCCCTCTTCGGTAAAGTTCGGGAGGCTATCCACCTTGTAACACGATTACTTCTTTTTATATCATACCACACTTACTAGTTTATTTCAATATTAAAAAGAAGTACCTAAACAAGTTTTTTCAACTTCCGTATCCCAAATGAAATCCTGCAAATCCAGGAAAAAACTCTCCATCTACTCACAATAAAAACTTGCCGGGAAAAATGATAGGAAATAACAAGGATGTCCGTTCAAAACTTTTCGCAAGCTTGCTTGTGTTTGTTTTGAACGGACATCCTTGTTATTTCCTGTTTTATTCTCCGGCAACTTTTTATCTTACTTTTTCGTCTTTACATTCATCGTCTTACTCCACTTCCCATATGTTTTCTTTCCATTTGTCACGCTATAAGCACGAACCCGAACAAAATATTTTTTATTCGAATTCAGTTTTTTTATGGTAAATTTCATCTTTTTTGTGGTTTTAGTACTTTTTTTCGTAAATTTCTTTGAGGTGCTGAATTGTACCTCATAGCCAATCGCTCCGAATCCTTTTTTCCAACTCGCCTTGATGGCGTTTTTCTTTGCTTTTAGTTTAAGTCTGGTTACTTGCCCTATTTTTACCGTTGAAAAAAGTGTTGTCTGTACATTTTGTGAAGACGCCACCGATGGTACAACTGCCGACACTGAATACTGTACCGCTGGAGGAGTAGTCTGTGGTTTTGCACTTTGTGTCGATGATGCCGGTGGAGTACTTTCTGCACCCACTGGTGTTGAAGTCACAGATGGCTCTGGTATTACTGGCGGATTTGGGGTTGTAACTTCAACTTTTTCAGCAGAGGATACCGTACCGGCATACGACCAAACAGAAACATCTGATGGATTTAAGTGCAAAACGGGGCGTACCGCATACTTTTCATGACTAACAGCACTACCGCCCTCATACACATCTCCATCAGCACCCACAGCAGCAGCAAATTTACCATCATAACAACCCAGTGATCGGAGCCACCAAGAATCTGCACTTCCCGCACTTCGCATATATTCCGATTTAATCGCACCACCCCCTGCCACGTATGTGGTATTTACTGCTTCTCGCGTATCAGTAGAAATTCCTGTAAGAGCAAACCCATACTTCGGATTGATTACTTCACTAAGCGATAAAAGGTATATTTTATCTTGTGTGTCCTTTCCTCCCTCTGTATCATAATACGGATTATCCTCATTGATCACATCGCTAATCTTTATAGCTGCCTGTTCTGATTCCGTAAATGCCTTATTTATAAAAGTATCATTTAACCATGCTCGCATCATACATGTTTCCCATGTGACATCGTCTGTCTGACTGTATTTTTGCACATCCAAATTTTTGTCTGCTATCAAAAAAACATCATCCTCATCTACAGATAGCACACGCCACTTAATTGGCTCTTTTGTCTCTCCGGCAACATCACCCTGCGGATAGTTTCCAAACCAGATACAATCCCATGTGGCAATTATTTCTCCCCCTTCTAAAGAGACTGTTCCAGCTAGTTCCCATTGGGAATCGGATGACAGATTTAAATGTAAAACAGGGCGTACCCCAAGCTTAATATTAACTTCAGCACCACCAAATTTGTTCACAACTTCATCGTAGCCCACACAGGATGCTTGTTTACTATCGTCACCCGGCGAGCGGAGCCACCACTCATCCGCCGTTGCACCCCAATCCTCAATATAGGCGGTAGGAACTACATCCCTTGTAGCAGTAATCCCTTCTGTAGAAGCAAATCCATACTCCGGATTCATCACCTCATTAAGTGATAAAAGATATACTTTATCCTGCGTATCATTTTCTCCCATTGTACCGTCTTTCGGATTATCTTCATTGACCACATCCGTATTCTTTATTGCATCCTGTTCTGATTCAGTAAACGCATTATCTAAAAAAGTACCATTCAGCCAACTACGCATTGTACACGTTTTCCATGTGACATCTTCATAGGTATCATTATACCTCTGCACATCCAGATTTGTATCTGCCAACAAAAACGCATCATCCCCATCCACGGACAGAACCCGCCACTTGATCGGCTCTTTTTCATCATTCTTATCTGCTACTCCATCGCCATTTGTGTCATTCTGCCAGTAGTTCCCAAAATACACACAATCCCACGTCACCATTTCATTATCATTTCTTGGATTGCTCAACCCATGACTTGTGTTCGCCGGCGGTGCTACCGCCTTCACGACTGGATTTTTCAGTCCGTGGTTATCTGCCAAAGCAGAGGTCTCCTCTGCCCTACTGGTGGGCGCATCACCCATCAACAATGTCCCGAGCAACAATGCAGCCGCAAAAAACAGCATGCATCCTTTTTTCTTTCTCATTCTCATACTTGTATACCTCTCTTATTATATTTTTCACATCAAAACCAGACACACTATTTTTCTGCATATGATTCTAATGTCTTGCATGAAATCCAGAGTATAACAACAAAAAACTATGGCATACTAACAAAACCATAGTTTCCTCATTTCCACTCTGGTTTCTCACGAATCCCCCAGTGGCGACATCCCGCCACCACCAGAGGAACTCAGTGAGAAAACAAGAACGAGGTACAGGTATGCGTCCACACCGTCACCTCGTCATATAATCGAAAGGTCACATCTCTTATCGGATACACATGCAATCATACGAAAAGAATTGTTGAAATAAACACACAATTCCCTTATAATAATAGCGTGTGTATCGCAGACAAAATCTGTATTGTGTGGTAGCTTAGGTACCATGCCTTGCCAGACACTGTTCGCACCAGTGTCTGGTGGTACACCATAAATGCCCTTGATTTCTCAACCACAATTTTAGCATATCTGATGATCAAGCACAAGCACCAAATATAGAATTTTTTACCATCCAGAATTATATTTTTTCAAAATTCCTTGAAATTTTATCACCTGTATGGTATAGTAGTTTATAGAAAAAGGAAGTAACCGCCCACAAAGTGGTTGACCTCCCAAGTTAAACTTATTAAATAAGCCTGCCTAGACCGTCAAGTACAAGGCAGGCTTATTTATTTTCGTTTGTTATTCCTACTATCTATGTAGGCAAACAGTGCGACAAGAAACGTACCAAAAAGAATTAACAATGTTAAAACTTCGTATGTACTCATCCGCACCACCTCCCCTCTTTTTCAAGTTTGGGAGGCTACCACCCTGCAACACGATTGCTCCTTCGTTGCATTATAACATGAATTATTCACTTCGACAACTTCTATCATATTTTTTCATCTTTTAACCCATTTTATTTTTTCCTAATTTTCATCCCAAACTATTTTCAAATTGTATCATCTTTCAATACTTTTGGGTAATATTGTTGGGCACTTTACGGGTACTACCTGGGTACTATGAACTCATATTCATCTAAGTCTGCAAATCCTCC
>CAZOIF010000032.1:0-35593 GCA_964579975.1 uncultured Eubacterium sp.
GGAGCGATGACCGGGTTTCAGCGAATTCAAACAGCGACTTTCCGATATCTCCCTGAGCAAAACCGTGATTTTCCAACGCATAGTCATAACGGTAGACGATGATGATGAGGGCGATCGCACCCAGAACGGCTGCTATTGCGGTAATAGCTGCTACCTTAATAATAGAAACAGTCAACTTCTTTTCAATGTTTTCCTTTTTGTTCATTTCTGCTATGTTCTCCTCTCTGTTGCATAGCAACCTTCGATTTGATATATAGTCCCAATACGGACCTGGTTATTGTTCTTTTTATTATACTACTTTTTATAAAAAATTCAAGATATTATTCCCTTATATCATTTGAAACATATATGATTTGTAAAAAAAATCACATGCTGCAAAAATTTGTATTGGCAATTTGTGTGAAATCATGTATAATAAATCTGTATATGTATATATAGATGCATTATGCATGATTTTCATGTATATAGGGGTTGATGAAATGTTTAATAACGGAAGAAAAAACATATGTGTAATATTATGTGACGTGGCAGATCATTATCAGGCACAGGTTTGCCGGACGCTTACTTCATATGCGCAGGAAAAAGGTTATAATCTGGCTTATTTTTCATTTTTTGTATGTTATGGAATCGATACAAAGAACGGAAAAGGGGAAGCTAATATTATTAACCTTGTTCCTTATGAAAATTTTGATGGTTTCATTATTTGTCATGATACGTTTCAGAATGAGAAGGCAGTCAGGCAAATGTTTAAATACATCAGCGAGAGGACCAGCGTGCCAGTGGTGACGCTGAAACGGGCATGGGAGCAATATCCGTGTGTTTTGGCGGAGAATACCGGGGTAGTCAGGGAGCTCGTGCAGCATTTTATTGATGTCCACGGTTTTACCCGTATTGCTTTTATGAGCGGGCCTGAGGATCATCCGGATGCACAGATCCGTCTTGCTGATTACCGGGACGGGCTTGCCAGCAGAGGTCTGGAATATGATGAGAAACTTGTATTTTACGGTGATTTCTGGAGAAATCTCTCGAAGGATGCGGCCAGATATTATGCGTTGGAGCTGAATGAGCGGCCACAGGCCGTCGTGTGTGCCAATGATTACATGGCGATTTCACTCTGCAATGCGTTTATTGATATGGGACTTATGGTTCCGGACGACATTGCGATATCCGGAGTAGATGATATCTGGGAGGCGACGACGAACATGCCGCCGCTCACTACTGTTACGATGCCGGTAGAGCAGATGAGCAGGCTGGCATTTGTCACTCTTGAGAAGATGATAAACGGAGAAGAGGTGCCACAGGTCCAGACGATCAATATGACGCCGGTTATCCGTAATTCCTGTGGGTGTCAGGGCATGAACATGAATGCGATTCTGAAAAAGCGTGTCAGACAGAATCAGGAATATGAAAAAATGCTTGATCTGGTTCAGAATAATACGTATATGTTTGTAGAGATGTCAGATGTGGAATCTGCCGAAGAGATTGTAAACTATGTACGGCTTTTAGACAATGAAGACAATTTTGTGAGACATTTCTTTATCTGCATTGGCGAGGGGAAAGGAAGCGAGTATCCGAAGTACCGTTCGCTCAAACCAGGATATCCGAAATATACAAAAGCGATCGGAAGTGTGTTTGAACGCGAGGTCATACAGACGGATGTTTTTCCGACCGAAGAGCTTCTTCCCAAAGAAGCGATGGAAGAGGAGCCAATGGTGTATTACTTTTTCCCTCTTCACAATCTGGATCAGACGTTTGGATATTTTGCGGTCAGTTATATGGGGGAACACAGTTGCGAAAAAACATTCCATAGCTGGATTGCGATACTTGGAAATGCCCTTGAAAATTTAAGGCTCAAGCGAAAGACCCATACGCTTTTGGAAGAGTTAAATAATCTTTACGTTCATGATGCGCTTACTGGTCTTTTAAACCGGCGTGGATTTGAAAACAATTCCCGGGAATACTATAAAGTAAGTTTGAAGAAGCAGAGTGCCATGGTTATATTTTCGATCGATATGGACAATCTTAAGATTGTAAATGATAAATTTGGCCATATGCAGGGAGATGTAGCGCTGCAGACGATTGCAAAAGCGATCGAGAATGCGGCTTCCCCGGGCGATGTATGTGCGAGGGTCGGCGGAGATGAATTTTCTGTAGTGGGTATGGGGTATGACGAGGAGAAGATAAAAAACTTTATAGATGAGTTTCATTCATACCTTGATACTTTTAATGTGGACAGCGGATTGCCCTATCTTGTCAGTGCGAGTTGTGGTTATTATCTCATTACAGAACCACATCGAGTGTCTCTGGAGGCGGCGATCGTTGAGAGTGACAGCCAGCTTTATGAGATAAAGAGAAACAAGAAAGCAAAGAAGCTCGATAATGTAATAAAGAAAGAGGACATATAGTCCGAAAGGAGGAACCGCTTTGGCTGATGATACCAAAGACGATTTGTACTATAGAAAAAAAAGAGTGAAGCGGATTAAAAGGATAATCCTTACGTTAGGCGTGATCTTAATCTTGCTGCCGATCGTTTTATCTGTTATTCTTTTCTGCAAAGTCAGGAGTCTGGAGAATAAGTTAGAGGTGATCATATCAGAGAATAATCTGGAAGAACAAACGCATCAGGCATCGACAGGAGTCGTAAAGGCAGAGGAAAAGAAGACGCCGGTTTCGCCTGCCGCCGTAGAGGAGGAAGTTCCGAAAAAGGTTTATTTGACATTCGATGACGGACCGAGCAGGCAGACGGAAAAAGTACTTGATATCCTGAAAAAGAAAAATGTAAAAGCTACGTTTTTTATGATCGGAAGAGAAGACGAGTATTCGGAAAGCTTATATAAGAGAGTGGTCAGTGAGGGACATACGCTCGGAATGCATTCTTACTCACATCGTTATAAGGAGATTTATGGTTCTCTGGAGGGCTTTCAGAATGATTTTAATAAAATCTCAGAGCATCTGTTTGACATAACCGGTGTAAAATCTGTTTTTTACCGCTTTCCGGGAGGAAGCAGCAATTCCATAAACCAGTTCCCGATCAAGGAGTATACGAAGTTTCTGGATGACCAGGGAGTGACGTATATGGACTGGAACGTACTTGCGGCAAATGGCACGACGGATAATGTCACGAAAAAGGAAATGGTGCAGTCCGTTATGGATGGCGTCGCAAAGTATGACACGTCGGTTGTGCTTTTATACGATTCTGAGGATAAAAAGATGACGGCAAAATCGCTGGAAAATATTATTGATAGTCTGCAGGCCGGGGGATATGAAATCCTTCCTATGGATGAAAATACAGAACCGATCCGGCATGCATCCTGAGGATACCGGAACGTAAATGCCGAAATGTAAAATCAGTAACCAATGTCTGTTCAGGCAGGCCTTGACTATATATTAGGAGGAAAACAAAATGAGTTTTTTTAAAGAACTGAAGGAAGATATTGCTCAGTCTGTGAGTGAACTGAGTGATTCACTGGAGGAATCAGTGAGTGGAACCGAAGAGACGGATGCCAGTGGGAAGACGTTAGAGAATGCGGTTCAGAAGGAAATGGATTCCATATTGGAGGACGAAAGTCTTTTGAATGATATATCTGCCGACATAGGGGAAGAAATATCGGATGAAGAAGAAACCAAATTCCCGAATATGGATGATGCTGCTGAGGATGATTCTGTCAAAGAGGCGGATGAGACTGAGGTAGAAGATGATATCCTGGTGGAAATCAGGGAAGACGAAGAAGAAATAAAGATGATTCAGGAGGACGTAACAGTGAGTGAAGTAGATGAGACAGAAGTAAACAGTAGTGAAGAGACGACAGTGATCACAAAAGGAACCACAATAAATGGTGGCATCAAGTCCGATACATCCCTGGAGGTAAAGGGTGTAATCGAAGGAGATGTGGAGTGCCAGGGAAAACTTACGATTACAGGACGTGTGGCAGGAAACAGTAAGGCTGCTGAGATCTATGTAAATACACCGAGACTGGAAGGGAATCTGGAAAGCCGCGGAAGCATAAAAATAGACGTAGGAACAGTTGTGATCGGGTCGATTTTAAGTGCGTCTGTCGTTGTAGCAGGTGCTGTCAAAGGAGATATCGAGGTAAATGGGCCGATCATCGTTGATTCTACTGCTGTCGTACAGGGAAGCATTATCGGTAAATCCGTTCAGATCAATAGTGGAGCGGTCATTGACGGTAACTGCTCGCTGAAATATGCGGATGTGGATCTGGATACATTCTTTGAGTAACAGAAAGGGCATGTTGTTATGAAATATAATCGGGTTTTACTGAAACTGAGTGGAGAAGCGCTCTCTGGAGATAAAGGTACCGGATTTGATGAGGCGACATGTATCCGTGTGGCGGCCCAGATCAGGCAGATCGTAGATGAGGGATGCCAGGTGGCCGTTGTGATCGGCGGAGGAAATTTCTGGCGGGGCAGAACGAGTGAGACGATCATGAGGAATCAGGCGGATCAGATCGGGATGCTCGCCACGGTCATGAACTGTATTTATATGTCGGAGATCTGCCGGCATGAGGGGATGACGACGCAGGTTCTCACACCATTTGAGTGCGGTTCTTTTACGAAGCTTTTTAGCAGGGACCGGGTAGAGAAATATTTGAAAAAAAATATGGTCGTGTTTCTTGCAGGGGGAACCGGACATCCGTACTTTTCTACGGATACAGCTACGGCGCTCCGTGCGGTTGAGATCGAAGCGGATGTGATCCTTGCCGCAAAATCAGTAGACGGCGTTTATGATTCGGATCCCAAAGAGAATCCGGGTGCAAAGAAGTATGATGTTTTGTCAATCTCCAAAGTGATCGATGAGAAGTTAGGAGTCGTCGATCTTGCCGCTGCCGTACTCTGCTATGAGAATAAGATGCCGATGTGCGTGTTTGGTTTAAATGAGGAAAACAGCATACTGAACTGTGTAAATGGAAAATGCAGCGGAACAGTCATTACGGCTGACTGATGTTTGATGGAGGATAGGTAGAATGGAATTTGATAGTAACGTATATGAGGATAAAATGGAGAAAACTCTTTCCAATCTACAGGAAGAGTATGTTTCAATCCGTGCGGGACGTGCGAATCCGCATATTCTGGATAAGATTCAGGTTGACTATTATGGAACGCCATCGCCACTTCAGAGCGTGGCGAATATTTCCGTACCAGAGGCAAGGATGATATTGATCCAGCCATGGGAGGCAAACCTGATCAAGGAGATTGAGAAAGTGATCATAGCATCCGATCTCGGACTTACTCCGGCCAATGATGGAAAAGCAATCCGTCTGGTCTTTCCGGAACTTACGGAAGACCGGCGCAAGGAACTTGTAAAGGATGTTAAGAAGAAAGGTGAAAATGCCAAGGTTGCGATCCGGAATATCCGTCGTGATGCCAATGACAGCATAAAAAAACAGGCTAAGGCGAATGAGATTTCTGAGGATGAGCAAAAACAGCTTGAGGATAAGATCCAGAAGCTTACGGACAAATATATCGCTAAGATTGACGAGACAATGGATGCAAAATCTTCGGAGGTTATGACGGTATAGATTATGGATAAGGAAAAAAATCAGGTTCCCGAGCATGTGGCGATCATTCTTGATGGCAATCGCAGATGGGCGAAAAAACGTTTTTTGCCCTCAAAAGCCGGGCATGCGGCGGGAAGCCGGGCAGTGGAGCAGATTTGCGAAGATGCATGGAATCTCGGCATCAAATATCTGACTGTATATGCGTTTTCCACAGAAAACTGGAAACGTTCAGAGGATGAGGTGGCTGCTCTGATGAAACTCCTCAGACAGTACTTGAAAGACTGTATCAAGAGGAGTATGAAAAACAATATGTGTGTCCGGGTCATCGGAGACATTACTGTGCTGGATGAGGATTTAAAGAACAGCATACGGGAGTTAGAGGAGATTTCAAAGGACAATACCGGCCTGCATTTTCAGGTCGCTTTGAATTATGGAAGCCGGGATGAGATGCTCCGTGCCATGAGGAATATGTCGGATGATATCGCTGCCGGAAAGTACCGGGCAGAAGAGATCAGTGAGGAGGTATTTGCCTCCTATCTGGATACAAACGGAATTCCGGATCCGGATCTTTTGATCCGGACGAGTGGAGAGGAACGGTTGTCGAATTTTCTTTTGTGGCAGTTGGCATATACCGAATTTTATTTTACGGATGTTTTGTGGCCGGATTTTAATAAGAAGGAGCTGCAGAAGGCAATTGATTATTACAGCAGACGTGACCGCAGATTTGGCGGTGTCTGAACAGGCTGTGAAAATACTTGTGCAGAAATGGAGTTTTGTATGTTTGCGAAACGATTTGTAAGTGCTGTGGTTCTGCTTGCGGTTGCAGCGGTTGCACTTGTAACTGGTGGAATGTTTTTACTCGTGTTGAGTGCAGTGGTTGCGCTGGCGGGAACCTATGAATTTTTAAAGGTAGATAATATGCAGAAATCGGTGCCGGGATGTATTAGTTATGTCTCGGTCATTGGTTTTTATCTGATGTTATATCTGGGAGCAGAGGATTTTTTTGTGTTTGGGATTGTGATTTCGATCCTTTTACTGCTTGCGGCATATGTATTTACCTATCCGGAGTATCACATAAAAAATATTGGAATATGTCTGTTTGCCGTGCTATATGTGGGTGTCCTGACCTCATATATTTATCAGACCCGGTGTTTTTTATATGGAAATTGGTTTGTATGGCTGATTCTGATCGGAGCATCCGGCTCAGATACTTTCGCGTACCTGACAGGGATTTTGATCGGAAAGCATCATTTTTCTGAACTGAGTCCGAAAAAGACGGTGGAAGGCTGTCTGGGAGGAGTGGCAGGAGCGGCGATCCTTGCTGTGATCTATTCGTTTTTTATCCCGGAGGAGGCCGTATCCCTGATGCACATCAATGTCCATGTGCTGTTTGCATGTATCGGGGCATTTTGTTCTGTGGTATCCCAGATCGGAGATCTTGCAGCATCAGCGGTAAAGAGAAATTATGATATCAAGGATTACAGTGACCTGATCCCGGGACACGGGGGGATACTGGATCGTTTTGACAGCATTCTTTTTGTGGGACCCTTTGTATATTACCTGTTGTACTGGTTTATTTCCTAAAAGAATGGAGAGTATCGCATGAAAAAGAATTTGAGTGTACTTGGTTCGACGGGGTCGATCGGAACCCAGACTCTGCAGGTGGTAGATAATAATACGGAATCTCTGGATATTGTTTCTCTGACTGCGGGGGATAATATTGAACTTCTTTCAGAGCAGATTGCAAAGTATGAACCGCAGGTCGTCAGTGTAAAGAGTGAAGAGGGCGCTGTCCGCCTGAAAGATAAATTGACCGATATGAGGAACAGGCAGGAATTTAAGCTGCCGGAGATCATGTATGGCATGGAAGGGTTTATTCGGTGTGCCACACTTGCGGAGGCAGATATGACGGTGGCCGCCATGGTAGGTATGATCGGTCTGCGCCCGGTCATTGAAGCGATAAAAAGTGGAAAGGATATCGCTCTTGCCAATAAAGAAACGCTCGTAACGGCGGGACATATCATTATGCCGCTTGCAGAAGAGTATGGAGTTTCGCTGTTTCCGGTAGATAGTGAGCATTCAGCGATCTTTCAGTGTCTTCAAAGTGGTGTCCACGATGAGATTGAGGAAATTTTTCTCACTGCTTCGGGAGGGCCGTTCCGGCATTACCGTGCAGAAGAGATAGAAAATGTGACAGTAGAACAGGCCCTTGCCCATCCGAACTGGTTTATGGGAAACAAGATCACGATCGATTCGGCGACGATGATCAATAAGGGACTGGAGATCATAGAGGCGTGCTGGCTGTTTGAAGTTGGGCTCGATCAGGTTCATGTTCTTGTACAGCCAAACAGCATCATACATTCCATGGTAGGATTTAGGGACGGAGCTGTTATGGCACAGCTTGGTACCCCGGATATGCGCCTTCCGATCCAGTACGCACTTATGTATCCAGGGCGTCCGGAGTTAAAAGGTGAGAGGTTGGATTTTGAAAAGCTGGCCTCCATCTCGTTTGAGCGGCCGAACACGAAAGTGCTCAGGGGGATCGAACTGGCGAGAAAATCTTTTGAAATCGGTGGCAGCATGACAACTGTCATGAATGCGGCGAATGAGTATGCGGTTTCCCGGTTTTTGAAAAAGGAGATCCGTTTTACCGATATATATTCCATGATCGAATATGCGATGGACCAGCATATGTTCATAAAAAAGCCATCTTTAGATGATATACTCGAAACAGAACATGAGACATATTCCATATTGGAAAAATATAAGATCTAGTCATCCACACATACAAACTGGTGTATATTGGTTTTAAGCAGATATTCCTACCAGACATTTTTATGTGAGGTTAGACAGAATGGAGGACATAATGGGAAGTACGAATATTTTGATCGCAGTCATTCTCTTTGGTGCGATCATCCTTTTTCATGAGTTGGGACATTTTCTTCTGGCGAAGGCAAACGGAGTCGGAGTGATTGAATTTTCGCTCGGGATGGGGCCGAGGATCATCTCATTTGCAAAGACAGACGAGGGAATGAGAGTGAAATTTTTTGGCTCGGGGAAATATTTTGAAGAGCATACGGAATATACGGATCACACGCTCTATTCATGGAAAGTATTTCCATTTGGTGGTTCCTGTATGATGCTTGGGGAGATGGAAGACGTTGAGGATGAGAGAGCGTTTGGAAAGAAGAGCGTACTGGCCAGAATGGCTGTCATCTTCGCCGGACCTTTTTTCAATTTTATCCTTGCGTTTGTCCTTGCGTTGTTTGTGATCGGAATGGCTGGTTACGATAGGGCTTCGATCATGGATGTGCAGGCGGATATGCCGATGGCAGAGAGCGGGTTTCAGGATGGTGATGTGGTTAAGGAGATCAATGGAAGAAAGATTGTGGTAAACCGGGAACTTGCTTATTATCTGCAGTTTCATCCGCTCTCGAATGAGTCAGTGGAGCTGACCGCAGAGCGTGACGGAAAAGAGATCACAGCTGTTGTCACACCGAAACTTGTGAAGGATGACGAGGGAAATGACGTATACCGTCTCGGATTTAGTTATGGGAGCAAACGGACGAAATCCGGAGTGTGGGATACGATCAAATATTCTGCATATGAAGTGAAGTTCTGGATCTTTACGACAGTAGAAAGCCTGGGTCAGATGATCTCCGGCAACGTGAGCCCGAAAGATGTGGCTGGTCCGGTCGGCATCATCCAGACGGTCGGAGATGTTGTGAATGAAAGCCGCCCGGGCGGGATTTATTATATCATACTGAATGTGCTCAGTATGGGAATTTTGCTGACAGCCAATCTCGGTGTCATGAATCTTCTTCCGATTCCGGCACTTGACGGTGGAAGGCTTTTGTTCCTGATCATCGAAGGAATACGCAGAAAACCGCTTCCGGAGAAATTTGAGAACTATGTCAATGTAGGTGGTTTTGTCCTTCTGATGGGACTGATGGTCGTCATACTGGCCAATGATATCAGCAAGCTGATACCATAAAACTGCCAATTAATTCATACTCGTTGTATCAGAAAGCAGATATGTCTGAAAGGATATAAAATGAGAAAAAAAACAAGGGAAATATCGATTGGGAATGTGAAGATCGGCGGGGAGAACCGGATCGCTGTCCAATCCATGACGAATACAAAGACAGAGGATGTAGAGGCTACAGTCGCTCAGATCGGGCGGCTGGTCCAGGCGGGATGTGATATCGTCCGCGTGGCAGTTCCGACGATGGAGGCGGCAGAGGCAATTCATGAGATCAAAAAGCAGGTTTCGATACCGGTGGTGGCAGACATCCATTTTGACTATAAGCTTGCGATTGCAGCGGTGGAAAATGGAGCGGATAAGATACGGATCAATCCCGGGAATATCGGGAACAGGGAACGCATTCAGGCCGTGGTAGACACCTGTAGAAAACGCAACATTCCGATTCGTGTCGGTGTGAACAGCGGTTCACTGGAAAAGCAGCTCATCGAAAAATATGGCGGCGTGACGCCGGAGGGGCTTGTGGAGAGTGCGCTGGATAAGGTAAAGATCATTGAGGATATGGGATATGAGAATATTGTGATCAGCATTAAGTCATCGGATGTATTACATTGTATCAAAGCCCACGAACAGATTTCGAGCCAGACCGATTATCCCCTTCATGTCGGAATCACAGAGTCAGGAACTGTTTTTTCAGGAGGTCTGAAATCAGCAGTAGGACTTGGTAATATTTTGTATCAGGGGATTGGCGATACGATCCGTGTATCGCTAACCGGGGATCCGGTGGAAGAGATCCGGGCGGCCAATATCATCCTGAAATCCCTCGGGTTAAAAAAGGGGGGGATCAGTGTAGTATCCTGTCCGACGTGTGGCCGTACTCAGATCGATCTGATCAGTCTTGCTACAAGTGTAGAAGAAATGGTGCAGGACTTTGACCTGGATCTGAAAGTGGCCGTTATGGGATGTGTGGTCAATGGTCCCGGCGAGGCGAGGGAAGCAGATATTGGAATCGCCGGAGGGATCGGCGAGGGGCTTCTGATAAAGAAGGGAGAAGTCGTAAAGAAAGTGCCGGAGGAGGAGCTTTTGGAGACTTTGAGGCAGGAGCTTATGAATTGGGGCAGGGATTGACAGCCGGATATATGTTCTGATATGGAGGAGCATTATGGAGAGTTTTTTTCGTGCATTTTCCAAACTAAATTGCAATGACAACATAAAAAGGGAGTATGAGGATGTGATGGTCGAGAAAATCAGTGCATCCCAGTCAAAAAAGCTGGTGTTTATCTACTGCAGGAAACACCAACTCTTGTCGTATAAAAAAATTCAGATGATGGAAAAGGAATTGTATAAGCAGGTTTTTAAGCGGATGGGATTTCGGCCGCAGTTAAGGATTTCTTATCCGGAGATGAAAGAAGAACCTCTCTCGGAACTTCTTTCCCGGATCGAGGAGGATTTAAAGGAGGAAATCCGGGAAAAGGATCTGGTGGATGGACTGGAATTTTGTGAAGAACCGTTTGAAGCGGAAGGGGAGTCGTTGTACATAACATGCGGAGATTCGTTTCTCACGAGAAAACGCTGTGACGGGGTGAAAGATTTTCTTCATACGGTCTTTTTACAGCGTTTTGGAAAAGAAATCTCTGTGGAGTTTCATTTTAAAGAATTCGAGAGAAAAAAGGATACAAAACCGGAGACATATTTTGTCACGTTGTCCAAAAAGGAAGAAGAGGGCGGTGGTGTTTCCGGAAGTGCTCCAGATAGTGAAGGAAGGACCTTGAACAAAAAAGAGGGGAATGGGCAGAAATCTCAGGATACGGAGACAGTGTCGGGGAGAACTGGGGAGAAAGACTCTGGTGCGGCAAAACAGAAATCAGACCGGCAATCCGATCGCAGAACGAATCAGCGACCGAAAAAGAATTTCCGCCGGCCGGCGAATGACCCGGAGGTATTCTATGGCAAAAACTGTGAGGGGACTGTCGTGCCGATCAAGGAAATACAGGATGAGATCGGCGAGGTGGTTATTGATGGGCAAATCCGCAAAGTGGACAGCAGGGAAATTAAGGGAGAAAAGCTGATCGTCACATTTGCCGTCACCGATTATACGGATACGATCGTCTGTAAGGTGTTTATTAAAAAAGAACAGGTCATTGATACGGATTTTTTTGAATTTGTAAAAAAGGGAAATTTTGTAAGGGTCAAAGGTGTCGCTAGTCTGGATTCTTATGATAAAGAGATCCGGATCGGTGGAATTATGGGAATTAAAGAGATCAAAGATTTCCGTGTGGGAAGAGAAGACCGCGCGCCGGTGAAGAGGGTGGAACTTCATGCGCATACCCAGATGAGTGATATGGATGGGATCACGAATGTAAAACAGTTAGTAAACCGTGCCCACGCGTGGGGACACCGGGCGGTGGCGATCACGGATCACGGAGTGGTTCAGGCATTTCCGGACGCAAACCACGCAGTGGAGGGGTTGAAACTTTCCGAAGAGGATGATTTTAAAGTTATCTATGGCTGTGAGGCCTATCTCGTCGATGACCTGAATGATCTTGCGGTAGAAAACGAAAAGGGCCAGATGCTGACAGGGGATTTTGTTGTATTTGACTTGGAGACCACTGGATTTTCCCCGGTGAATGACCGCATCATTGAAATCGGGGCAGTCAGGGTGAGCGGTGGAAAGATCTGTGAGCGGTACAGCACCTTTGTGAATCCGGGGATGCATATACCGGAGCGCATCACGGAACTTACTACGATCACAGATGATATGGTAAAGGACGCACCGCCGATCGAGAAGGTGCTTCCGGAGTTTCTTACCTTTATCGGTGACAATGTACTGGTTGCTCACAATGCCGGATTTGATCACGGTTTTATCCGCACAAAGGCTAAGGAACAGGGGATCGAAACCGATTTTACCGTGGTGGATACGGTAGGGCTGGCGAGGGTTTTGTTTCCGGAGCTTGCCAAATTTAAGCTGGATAACATCGCAAAGAAATTAAAGATTTCTCTGGAAAACCATCACCGGGCAGTCGATGACGCAGGGGCGACGGCGGAGATTTTTGAAAAGTTTGTGGAGATGTTTGCAGAAAAAGATATCCATGATCTGACAAAGCTGTCGGAGATCACGACAGGTTCTGCCGATATCGTAAAGAAAAAGCCATCGTACCATGCGATCATCCTTGCGGCCAATGAGACAGGAAGAGTGAATCTTTACCGCCTCGTGTCGATGGGGCATCTGGATTATTTTTATCGCAGGCCGAGGATTCCGAAAAGCATGTTCAATAAATACAGGGACGGGCTGATCATCGGTTCAGCCTGTGAGGCCGGCGAACTGTACCGCGCCCTTCTGGACGATGCACCGGAGGAGCGGATCCGTGAGCTGGTTGATTTTTATGACTATCTGGAGATCCAGCCTCTTGGCAACAATCATTTCATGATCGAGAGTGAGCGCGTCGAGAATATAAATAGTGTCGAAGATTTAAAAGAAATGAACCGCCGGATCGTAAAACTCGGGGAGAAGTATGACAAGCCAGTCGTGGCGACATGCGACGTCCATTTTCTCGATCCGGAGGATGAGATTTACCGGAAGATCATTTTTGCCGGAAAGAAGATGAAGGATGCGGATGACCAGCCGCCACTCTATCTGAGGACGACGGAGGAGATGTTAGAGGAATTTTCTTATTTGGGAGAGGAAAAAGCGTATGAGGTCGTTGTGGCAAATACGAACCGAATCGCTGACCGGATCCAGAAAATGTCCCCGGTCTATCCGGATAAGTGCCCGCCGGTCATTCCGAATTCGGATGAGACGCTGCGTGAGATCTGTTATAACAAAGCAACAAGTATGTATGGAGATCCTCTGCCGCCACAGGTAAAGGGGCGTCTTGACCATGAATTGGATTCGATTATAAAAAATGGATTTGCCGTCATGTATATCATCGCCCAGAAGCTCGTGTGGAAGTCGAACGAGGACGGCTATCTGGTGGGATCGCGTGGTTCGGTGGGGTCTTCCTTTGTGGCCACGATGTCCGGTATCACGGAAGTAAATCCCCTGCCGGCGCATTATTACTGTGAGCACTGTCATTATGTGGATTTTGACTCCGAGGACGTAAAGAAGTATGCGGGAAGCTCGGGGTGTGACATGCCTCCAAAGACCTGTCCGGAATGCGGAAAGCCGCTCATCCAGGATGGACATGATATCCCCTTTGAAACGTTTCTCGGATTTTACGGGGACAAGGAGCCGGATATCGACCTGAATTTTTCCGGTGAATACCAGAGTAAGGCGCATGCGTATACGGAAGTTATATTCGGGGCCGGACAGACATTTCGTGCCGGGACGATCGCCACACTGGCAGATAAGACGGCATTTGGTTATGTGAAAAATTATTATGAAGAGCGGGGAGACCATAAGCGTGTCGAGGAGATCGAGAGGGTTATTGAGGGCTGTGTGGGGATCCGCCGATCAACGGGGCAGCACCCCGGCGGAATCATCGTGCTTCCGTTTGGCTGGGAGATTTATACGTTTACCCCGGTACAGCATCCGGCGAACGATCAGGAGACGCCGATCGTGACGACGCATTTTGATTATCATTCCATCGACCATAACCTTTTGAAACTTGACATACTGGGACACGATGATCCGACGATGATCCGGATGTTAGAGGATCTGACCGGACTGGATGCAAAGACGATTTCCTTAGATAATAAAGAGGTTCTGTCTCTGTTTGCAGACACGTCAGCTCTGAAAGTCACGCCGGAGGAATTAATGGGATGCGACCTGGGAAGTCTTGGCATCCCTGAGTTTGGAACAGAATTTGTCATGCAGATGCTCCGGGATACGAAGCCGAAGAATTTCTCGGATCTTGTGCGGATATCGGGACTTTCCCACGGTACGGATGTGTGGCTGAATAATGCCCAGTATTTTATCAAGGAAGGGAATTGTACGCTTTCCAGTGCAATCTGTACCCGTGATGATATTATGACATATCTGATCCATACAGGCGTCGAAAATGGTCTTGCCTTTAAGATCATGGAGAGCGTCCGAAAGGGAAAGGGCCTGACACCGGATATGGAAAAGGCGATGTTAGAAGCCGGAGTGGAGGACTGGTATATTGAATCCTGCAAACGGATCAAATATATGTTTCCGAAGGCACATGCGGTCGCCTATGTCATGATGGCATTCCGTATCGCCTATTTTAAGGTGTTTTATCCGCTCGCTTATTATGCGGCATTTTTCAGTATCCGCGCAAAGGCGTTTGATTATGAGCTGATGTGTCAGGGAAAGGAGAGACTCGAGGCCACCATGCGGGATTATAAGCGTCGTTCGAATGAACTTTCCAAGAAGGATCAGGACAGTCTGGGGGATATGAAGATCGTTCAGGAGATGTATGCTAGAGGGTTTGAATTCATGCCGATCGATATTTTCCGGGCAAAGGCTGCTGATTTCCAGATCATTGACGGGAAACTGATGCCGTCTTTGAGCTCGATTGACGGAATGGGTGAGAAAGCGGCGGATGGTGTGGTTGAGGCGGTGAAGGATGGGCCATTTTCTTCCAGGGAGAATTTTAAGGAGCGATGTAAGATACCGGGAACCGTAGTCGATAAGATGGCAGAAATGGGACTGTTAGGAGAACTGCCGGAGACAGACCAGATGTCGATCCTGGATTTCTTCGGGTAGCGGGCGGCACTTACCAAAGTTGGGAGAAATAAACAATATCAAATGGAAATTAACTGAAAAAGGATAGCCTCGCTTGTTATATTATTATGAAAGGTTGGATATACTTATTAAAACAAAAAAATGATTTTACTATTCTGATTTTATGTGTTATAATACCAAAAACAACAACATAAAACAGAAAAATGTTTTTTGGAGGGTTATCATGATACTTAATTACAGATTTGAAAACTTTATGTCCTTTCGGGAAAATGTAGAATTTTCGATGATGGCACCAAAAACAAAAGTTAAAAAAAGATTTCCCAATAATTATATTACTTCTGATACTGGGATTGATGTGTTAAAAACTGCCGTAGTAGTGGGAGAAAATGCTGGCGGAAAATCAAACTTTGTTACAAGTTTAGCCTATTTTCAATCATTCTTTGTAGAAACCGGGACAGTAAAAGCATACAGAGACGTTATAAATACGAATAATCATCAAAGTTTTTGCTCAAAAGAGAATAAAACCTTACAATCCTTTGATATTGAAGTTTTTATTAAAGAAAATACCCTATACCGCTATCATTTAGAAGTAGATTTCGCAGGTATTGTAAAAGAGGTATTTTATTTTAAAAATCGGGTAAAAAATAGATACAAAAAAATATTTTCTATGGAAAGAAATGACTATACGATTGAGTGTGAAAATGAGGATGACTGTAAAAATAGCAATAAGTGCCGCAGCAAAGTTAGAGCAACCTATCATTTGGATGTACTAGAATCTGAGAATGAAATAGAAGGATTGCTAGGAAAAACTATCAATAAAGAAAAAACACTTGGATTAACGATAATTAAACTTGCAATGTTAGGTAATGAACATGCTATTACTTTCACAGACTGGATAAAAAATTATTTGTGTCCAGAGACGAATATTATAAATTATGACATCTATAAATCTATGGAAAACGAAGAGGAAGATTTGCAGATACTACATGATTCAAGGTATTTAGATATCTTTAGGATGGTTGATCATAGTATTATAGATTTCAAAGTGGATGAAGAAAAGCCGTTCTCAAAAACAATTATAGTCAGGCGGAACAAGGACGGTAGTACCTTTGCCAGAGAACTTGCACAAGATTCAAGTGGTGTTCGTGAATTTTTTGCATGGGCTGTTCAGATTTTTAAAGTAGTATATGAAAATAAAGTTGTCTTTGCAGATGAAATGGATCGAGTATTGAATCCCGTTTTATCTGACAGAGTGATTTCTTTTATCTGTGGGAAAAAGCATTTTGGACAATTTGTATTTACTACACACAATGTTTTACATCTTGATTTAAAGAATTATATGAAAGAGCAAATCTATTTTATCACAAAAGATATTGAGACTTTGGAGTCAGAATTATATTCATTAGCAGATTTTCCGGAAATACGGTATGAAACTACTAAAATATATGAATTTTACATGAAAGGTATTTTAGGGGGTACGGCTATTGAATAGAAAAACACGTGTGACAAAAAAGAACTTCAAAGTTTTTTGTGAAGGAGATACTGAATATAATTATATAGACGAAATGCGTCGACAGAAAAGACTATCGATTTCCCTAAAGCCAGTGAATATGAAAGGTGGTGGTTATAGTAATTTTCTAGAACAAGTTAAAACTGATGGTACCACAAATTGTTTAGCAAAATTTATAATTATTGATGGCGACCGGGCAGCAGGGGAAGATAGTGAAAAGAAAAATCTACGAGAACTTTTAGAATATTGCATACTACAAAACCGAAGTGGAAGAATTCCACATTTTTTAATTGTCGATCACCCTGATTTTGAATATATTGCATGTTTGCATACACCAAAATATAAAGGGCAAAATGTCGCACAATATATTGTTAAGGAATTGGGATATAAAAGTGTTGATGAATTTAAGGCGGACAAAAAAGTTTATAATGTTCTTAATACAAACGGAAATTCTTACGACCTAATGTTATCCTTGCTAAGAAAAGAAAATTGTTTTGTTATTAACAATTACTCAATTAGCAGAAAACAGTATGAAATAAAAACTTCTACTATTTATGATTGGGAAAAACTAGGGGAGAAAGGTTCAAATATAAATGAATTTTTTGAGGTGGTAAGTAGTTTTAATACATAAATATTATTCCTTTTCGAGCGTGAAATTTTCTCTGTAAATTTCATTGTACTAGTACTCAATCATACATCGTCCCCATTGTATGGTCTGTGACAAATTTAGTCTCACAGAAAGTATCCCGTATAGTATTGATTGCCATGGCAGTTACGAGACCATCTGGTTTATTATCATTGATCAAAATACGTTCGCCGTGACCGGCATTGAAAATAATGTGGTCATAGCGGACGTTATTTTCTTTTAGAAATTTCAGGGTGTGAGGTTTTTCATAATTGTTTCTTGCCGTCAGGAAGATGATCATATCCTGTGATGGGATATTGTCAAGAAATTCTTTGGCTCCAGGCAGAAAGCGGTCGGTTCCATATATATAAGGTCCATTGTGTACGACGATAGTACCGTCCAGATCTAATATCCATGTTTTGGCGAGCGGTGAGACGCGGATTTCATTTTCTTGTTTCATAAGTTTCCTCCATTCTGAAAGATGTGTGATATATGATACATTACCGATAAGAGTAATATATTATATACATGTGAGCTTGTCAAAGAAAAATTTTCCTGATATACTTGACACGGACTCGTTAAAATGTATTACATGGCATTCGCTTGGCAGAAAGAGAGGTTTTATGTATATTCCGGACACAATAAAAGCGTATACGAAGGGAAAGACCTACACGATGGATGAGGTCGGGATGTCTGGCGCACGGATCCTGTGTTTTGAGGATATGGTGTTGAAGATAGAACCATCCGGGGAGGAATCGAATCATGAACACGAGATGATGGCATGGCTGAAAGACCGGTTGCCGGTTCCGGATGTTTTGTGCCGGGAAGAGAGGGATGGCATGAATTATCTTCTGATGAGCCGCATGCCCGGGGAGATGTCGTGTTCGGATAAATATTATCGTGAGCCGGAGGAACTGGTTCGGCTTCTCGCAGAGGGACTAAAGATGCTGTGGCAGGTAGATGTCTGGGATTGTCCATATATGAATGATATTCACAATAAGCTACGTCTGGCAGAGGAGCAGGTGAGAAATGGATTATGTGACATGGAGGATGCGGAGCCGGAGACCTATGGGGAGGGTGGATTCCAGGGACCGGAGGAGCTATTGCAGTGGCTTACGGCACATCAGCCGGAGGAGGAACTGGTTTTTTCCCACGGTGATTTTTGCCTGCCAAATGTATTTTTTGAAGATGGGATGGTAAGTGGATTTATTGATCTGGGAAATTGCGGGATTGCAGATAAATATCAGGATATTGCCCTGTGTTACCGGAGCCTGAAGCACAATCTGAATGGAAAATATGGTAGGAAGGTAGTCACCGGGGTTCGGGCAGAGAGATTGTTTGAAGAACTTGAGATCGAACCAGACTGGGAGAAGATCCGGTATTTTATTTTGATGGATGAATTGTTTTGACATTTGCAAAAATTCATAAAAAATGAAAAAAGTGTTGACACAGAGGGAAAATTATAGTATTATATCAAATGTTGACACGGTCCGTTGGTCAAGCGGCTAAGACGCTGCCCTCTCACGGCAGAAACAGGGGTTCGATTCCCCTACGGACTATTTTAGGATGAACCGGCAGAGTGGCCGGTTTATTTTGGTTTGCGGGAGTTTTTGTTCTTATTTGATACAATAGGAGTAGCAGGAAAGAAGGTACAGTTATGAAAGAGGATGTAGAGAAAATTTCGTTAAAAGCATTTACATACACTTTTGGAGAAGCGCAAAAGTGTAATCGCAGGTTTTGTTTTATTTTAGGTTCCGGTGCTTCCCGGGAAGCGGGCATCCTAACCGGAGTGGAGATGGCAAAGATCTGGGCGAATGAGCTGAAAGATAAATATGAGGAAGAAGAACAAAAAGAACTCATGGAAAAGTTAGAAATCGAAAGCGTCGAGCCAACGAGTAAAAATTATTTTGATATTTATGATCTTCGTTTTTACCCCGATTATCAGGAAGGGTATGCTTATTTTGAGCGGGAGTTAGAGCGTGGCGTGCCAAGTCTCGGGCATCATGCGCTGGCAAAAATCCTTGCGGGAGAGATGCATAATCTGGCAATCACGACGAATTTTGACAGTCTGATTGAAGATGCTCTTTTTATTTATACGAATAAACATCCTCTGGTAGTGGGACATGAGTCTTTGACCGAGTTTATTAACCTCAATATTAACCGGCCGATCGTAGCTAAAATTCACCGCAGCCTGTATTTTCATCCATTTAACCGCAAACAGGAAACCGACGAGCTTGCAAAGGGCTGGCAGGATACGTTAAAAAATGCATTTATGGTATATACGCCTGTTGTGATCGGATATGCCGGTGGCGACCAGAGTTTGATGAAATTTCTAAAAGATGAAAGCATTAAGATGAATGGTTTATATTGGTGTTACCAGAGTAAAGAGGAACCGTCAGAGGAGATCATAGACTTGGTAAAAAGTAAAAACGGATGTCTTGTGCCGATCGAAGGATTTGACCAGATGATGTTTATGCTTTCGAGAAAGCTGGATTTTGAAAATCCGGAAGATGAGATCAGGCGGGTGACGGAGGAGCGTGTTGAGCGGTATAATACACAGTATGATAAATTTGAAAAACGGATCCGTGAAGGAGCTGAAAAGGATAAGCATCTCGATAAGGCATTTAGTGATATCATAAAAGAGATGGATATTTATAATGATGAGCAATTCAGGGAAGCTGATAAAGAAGAGACAGCCCAGAGTCATATGAAGAAGGGAAGGATTTATGCACGAAAAGGTGAATATGAGAAAGCAATAAAGGAATATACAAAAGCGATTGAACTAAAACCAGATTATGTGGAGGCTCATAATGAATTAGGCTGTGCTTATGATGATATAAAGGAATATGAGAAGGCGATTGAAAAGTACTCAAAGGCAATCGAATTAAAACCGGATTATGAGATGGCATTTTATAATCGTGGTAATGCTTATTATCATATGAGAAAGTACGAAAAGGCAATAGAGGATTATACAAGAGCTGTCGAATTACAGCCAGATTATGAGATTGCATTCTATAATCGTGGTTGTGTCTATGCAAATATTGAAGAATATGAAAAGGCGATTGAAGATTATACAAGAGCCATTGAATTAAAACCGGATTATGAAAAGGCATTCTATAATAGAGGTAATGTTTATGCAGATATCGAAGAATATGAAAAGGCGATAAAGGATTATACAAGAGCCATTGAATTAAAACCAGATGATGGAAACTCCTATAATAACCGGGCCGATGCTTATTGTCAGATAAAAAAATATGAAAAGGCATTAGAGGATTGCATGATAGCGATCGATCTAAATCCTGATTTTAGGATTGCTTACGAAACTCGTGCTGAGGTCTATCACGCGCTTGGTGAGCACGAAAAAGCAAAGCAGGATGAAGAGACGGCAAAGCGTCTTGCGGAGAAATTTTTTTAAATATTATTTGAATTGTAAAGACATATGCGTTACAATAAGGATGATAGGAGGTGTGTATGATGGAGAAGACGGCTACATTAAATTTAAGGGTAAATCCGAAAGTAAAAGAGCGGGCAGAGGAGGTATTATCGAAGCTAGGAGTTCCAATGTCTATTGCAATCGATATGTATTTGAACCAGATTTCTCTTACGGGTGGTATTCCTTTTGCGGTAACTTTGCCAAGAGTACCTGACACGACTAATATGGACTTAATGACAACGGCAGAGATCCATGACAAGTTACAGAAAGGTTATGATGACATGGAGATGGGAAATGTACAAGATGCGGCGGACGCATTTGCAAAATTCAGGGAGCAGCATGAATAGGATGAGATATACAGTTCAGATTACGGATGAAGCATTGGAGGATATGCAACAATTATACAATTATATTACTCATGTTTTGTTAGCACCAGAGAATGCAATCGGACAATATAATCGGATTGCTGATGAAATCCTAAAGCTTGATGTTTTCCCTGAGCGTTTTCGTATTATGGATTCAGAACCGGAACATTCAAGAGGGATCCGAAGGATGTTAGTAGACAATTATTCTGTGTTCTATGTGATCAAAGATGACAGAGTGATTGTGACAGATGTGTTGTATAGTGCTTCAGATATAGAAAAACGTTTAAAAAATTAGAATGAGGAACGAGGGGAAAAATGAGTAAATTTTCCGAGTACATAGGCTCCCAATTCAGTAATCCAAGAGGGCTTGCCGGTATCTTTTCCTGTCTGGGCATGAATGTGATCAACCGGGCAATGTATCAAAAAATAGCCACACTTCTTGAGATACCCCGGGGAGCAAAAGTACTTGATATCGGATATGGAAATGGATATCTTTTGAAATACATAGACAAAATCTATAAGCCGGAATTATATGGTATTGATCGTTCAGAGGATATGCAGAATCTGGCGATCAAAAAGAATAAGTCTGCACAGGGAGACGGACGGCTGCATTTATGTGTGGGGGATTGTTGTGACCTTCCGTATGAGGCGGAGAGTTTTGCGGCGGTAACTTCGGTCAATACGGTTTATTTCTGGAAAGATACAGGAAAGGGGTTACTGGAGATAAAGAGGTGTCTGAAGCCGGGCGGGTGTTTTTACAATGTGCTTTATACGAAAGAATGGCTTGATAAACTGTCTTATACAGAAAAAGGTTTTAAGAAATTTGAGGCGCCGCAGTTAGTGCAGTTGGGATATGAGGCAGGATTCCACGATGTGCAGGTGCAGGAGATCAAAAGAGGGAAAAGCTTTGTCCTGATCTATAAAAAATAGGAGTGAATGATTTGGAAAATAAAATTTATTATAAAGATGAAAAGATACAGATAAGGAATATGCAGCAAAGGGATGCCAGGATCATTACGGATGAGGAACTTGCTCAGGGGTGGCATGCTGATATTAAAAAATACGAGATGAGGCTCCGGGATCAGAAAGAGGGGCGGGCGGTGTCCTTAGTAGCTGAATATATGGGAAATGTAGCAGGATATATTAATGTATATCCCGATGCCAAACAGGGGGCTTTTGCTGGAATGGGGTACCCGGAGATTGTTGATTTTGGTGTTCTGGAAAAATACCGCCGGAATGGTATCGGCAGCAGGCTCATGGATGTAGCGGAACAGGTGGCAGCAGAGTATTCGGATCATGTTTATCTGGGAGTGGGTTTGCATAACGGGTATGGAAGTGCGCAGAGGATGTATGTGAAGAGGGGGTATATTCCAGATGGCACTGGAGCATGGTACAAAGATCAAATCTGGGGGCAGTATGAGGACTGTTGCAATGATGATGATTTGGTTTTGTATTTGTCCAAAAGTTTGAAAGACTCTCTAAAAATCAGTTGACTTCTTACCATCAATATGCTAATATAAAAACTCCCCGCAGGAAAAATTTTCTTTGTGGGGAAAAACTTTATATTTTACCTTCGGTATTTTACTGGCAAAATCCAGGAAAACCAGACCGACTTGGCAAGATATGATGTGATAACGGTGTCACAATATATAACTACCAGGAGGAAGCAGACATGATAGCGATGGAAAATGTATGCAAAACGTACAAGATCACAAAAAGAAATGCGGGTTTTAAGGAAGCCTGCAAAGCACTGTTCCGCAGGGAGTATGAGGAGATCCATGCCCTGAACCGTGTGTCGTTTACGATACACGATGGGGAGATGGTCGGATACATTGGTCCAAACGGAGCAGGAAAAAGTTCAACGATTAAAATTCTTAGTGGAATATTGACGCCAGACAGCGGGACATGCATGGTAGATGGGCGGGTTCCGTGGAAAGACAGAATACGTCACGTAAAGGAGATCGGTGTGGTATTTGGACAGCGATCCCAGCTCTGGTGGGATGTTCCGGTCACAGATTCTTTTGAACTCTTAAAAGAAATCTATTCTATTCCGGATTCGACCTATCGGTCAAATTTACACGAATTAACAGAACTACTCGACCTTAAGGAACTTTTGCGCTCTCCGGCAAGACAGTTGTCACTGGGACAGCGGATGCGGTGCGAGATCGCGGCCTCTCTCTTACATAGTCCTAAAATCCTTTTTCTCGATGAGCCGACGATCGGTCTTGATGCGGTATCGAAACTGGCAGTGCGTGATTTTATACGCAGGCAGAATGAGAACCATGGCACGACCGTTATTCTCACGACGCACGATATGCAGGATATCGAGGCGCTGACAAAACGTATCATCTTGATCGGAAAAGGAGAAGTCCTTTTGGATGGAACGTTGGAAGACATAAAAAAAGGTGACCGCAATATTGATGAGACGATTGCCGAATTATATCGTACTTATGAGATATAAAGGAGGGGGCGGAGATGAAAAAATATCTGGCTTTTTTCCGGCTGCGGTTTGCGATGGGATTACAGTACCGGGCGGCGGCACTGGCAGGAGTCGCCACACAGTTCGCATGGGGATTTATGGAGATTTTGATGTTTCATGCTTTTTATGAGGCTTCTCCGGAAAAGTTTCCGATGAGCCTGTCGGCTACGGTATCCTATGTCTGGCTGCAGCAGGCATTTTTAGCCTTTTTTGTTGTCTGGATGATGGAAAATGAAATTTTTCAGGCGATCATCGATGGAAATATCGCCTATGAGCTCTGCCGGCCGATCCATATTTATGATATGTGGTTTTTCCGGAGTATTGCAAACCGGCTTGCAAAAGCAGTATTACGCTGTTTTCCAATCCTTATCGTGGCGGCATTTTTGCCGGGATCATATGGGATAAGTCAGCCATCCGGCGGTGATTTGATTTTGTTTTTAGTGACGCTGTTGCTTGGTCTGATGGTAACGGTTGCATTTTGTATGCTGGTTTATGCCCTGGCTTTTTTTACGATTTCGCCGGAAGGACTTCGGATCCTGATCGTTTCTGTCGTGGAATTTTTTTCCGGAGCGATCATTCCGATCCCGTTTTTTCCGCCGGGGCTCCAGAGGGTTTTAGAAATACTGCCGTTTGCTTCCATGCAAAATGTACCGCTCCGTATTTATGGAGGAAGCATGTCCGGGGCAGAGATCCAAAAGGCGGTTTTGTTGCAGGTCATATGGCTTTTGGTCCTGGTTATCAGTGGCAAGGTCTTATGCCATCTGGCAGAGAGAAAAGCAGTCGTTCAGGGAGGATAATGTGAAAAAATATGTTATACGCAGGAAGGGGGATTGAAAATGAAGGTTCGACGGGGACTCCATCTTTATTTATCATATATATCCATTAATATCAGAAGCATGATGCAATATAAGGCGTCGTTCTTTTTTGCGACGATGGGACAGTTTCTTGTATCATTTGGCACATTTCTTGGTGTGTATTTTATGTTTCAGCGCTTTTCACAGGTAAGAGGATTTTCTTACCGCGAAATCGTATTTTGTTTTTCGATGGTACTTTTAGAATTTTCGATCGCTGAAATGTATGCCCGGGGATTTGATTCCTTTTCCGGAATGGTACGGACAGGAGAATTTGACCGGGTTCTGGTACGGCCGAGGGGAGAGGTTTTGCAGGTGCTCGGGAGCAAATTTGAACTGACCCGTATTGGCAGGCTGATGCAGGCGCTCGTTATGTTTGCTTATGGAATCAACCTCGGAGATATCCGGTGGTCAGCGACCAAAATAGCGACAGTTATTTTTATGCTGATTGGTGGGATCGCTATATTTACAGGGATTTTTTTCATATATGCGGCGCTCTGTTTTTTTACGTTGGAGGGACTGGAAATAGTAAATGTATTTACAAATGGAGCGGTCGAATATGGAAAATATCCGGTCGGTGTATATGGGAAAAAGATGCTTCTTTTTACTACATTTGTAGTACCCTATGCGCTCGTACAGTATTATCCGGTGCTTTATGTCCTTGACCGCACAGAAAACCAAATGTATATGTTCTTTCCGTTAATAGCGGTATTGTTTTTGATTCCATGCTATGCCTTGTGGCGCTTTGGAGTGCGGCATTATAAATCCAGCGGTTCGTGACCAGCTCTTTCGAAATTGCAGTTATTAAAAATTAATGTCTGCATTCAGAAATCCTCAACGCTTGCAATTTGCAAATACCAATGCTATGATAAACATTGTATGATCGTAGATGGAGGTAACAGATGAACGAAAAGAAGTATTTTAAATGGAATGAATTTTTAAGTTATTATAAACCGTTTAAGGGAATTTTTGCGGCGGATATGTTTTTTGCTTTTCTGGGGGCGGCGACTACGCTGGTCATACCTCTTATCGTACGCTACATAACCGGAACGGTTGTATATATGCCGTCAGAGGAGATCCTGGAAACGATTCTGCGATTAGGAGCAGTGATGGTCGTTCTTGTGGGAATCCAGTGCTTTAGTAATTATTTTACCGGGAATTATGGCCATGTCATGGGGGCAAAGATTGAATTTAATATGCGTAAAGAAATCTTTGAACACTATCAGAGGCTTTCTTTTTCTTTCTATGATAACCAGAAAGTAGGGCAGCTTATGTCCCGCATCACAAATGACTTGTTTGAGATCACGGAGCTTTTGCATCACGGACCGGAGGATGTGGTCATCTCCCTGATCAAGTTTCTGGGGACGCTCGGCATTCTGATCTGGGTGAACTGGCGACTTGCCATCGCTGCTTTTGTCCTTATTCCAATCATGTTCGTGTATGCCTATGTTCTGAATAAAAAAATGAAACGTGCCTTTAAGAGAAACCGGGAAAAGGTAGCGGAGATCAATGCCAGCATCGAAGATAATCTGTCGGGTATCCGTGTTGTGAAATCCTTTGCTAATGAAGAGACTGAAAAAGAGAAATTTATGGTGGGAAACCAGGGATTTCTTGACAGTAAGAAAAACAGTTATTTTTATATGGGACAGTACCATGCCGGACTGACTGCGTTTATTACGATGATCACAGTACTCGTGATCGTAGTGGGAGCTGTATTTTTGACAAAGGGGACGTTGGATGCTCCTGATCTGATCGCCTTTCTTCTTTATATCAATAATTTTACTGAGCCGGTGCAAAAACTCATCAATTTTACCGAGCAGTTCCAGAATGGGATTTCCGGATATGAGAGGTTCCGTGAAATCCTTGCTGTCGAGCCGGAGATCCAGGAGGCAGAGCATCCCATCGAGGCGAAAGATATAAAAGGAAATGTACGGTTTGATGATGTTGGTTTCCGGTATGAGGAGGATCAGGAAAAGGTACTGAGCCATGTGAGCCTCACGGTAAAGGAAGGAGAATATGTGGCGCTTGTCGGCTCTTCCGGTGCGGGAAAGACAACGCTATGCAGCCTGATCCCAAGATTTTATGAAGTTACGTTTGGAACGGTTTATGTGGATGATGTAGATATCCGCCAATATTCCTTAAAAAGTCTCCGAAAGAATATTGGTGTGGTACAGCAGGATGTGTATCTGTTTGCCGGGACGGTTATTGATAATATCCGTTATGGGAGGCCCGATGCCACGAGGGAGGAGATCATCGAGGCGGCGAAGAGCGCCAATGCCCATGAGTTCATCATGAATCTGCCCGAGGGATATGAGACGAATATCGGACAGAGGGGAGTCAAGCTTTCCGGTGGACAAAAGCAGCGGCTTTCGATTGCCCGTGTGTTTTTGAAAAATCCGCCGATCCTTATTTTTGATGAGGCGACGTCGGCGCTTGACAATGAGAGTGAGAGAGTGGTGCAGGAGTCACTGGAAAAACTGGCGAAGAACCGGACGACGTTTGTTATCGCCCACAGGCTCTCCACGATCCGGAATGCAGAGCGTATCCTTGTCCTGACGGACGAGGGGATCGCCGAGGAGGGAAGCCATAGTGAACTGATGGAAAAGAAGGGCGTGTATTATGGATTATATACGTTGTCGGGGAATGCATAAGAATCAATTTTTAGCGATCGCATTTTTATGATAACAGTGAAATTTGTATAGCAACAGGAATATTTCCTGATTCAGACCCGCTCCCGCTAAATAAACATGTAACGGTACTAAGGCTGCAAGGTGCAACTTTTGCACATGGTGCCAAAATTGCACCTTATACGCAGCCGAAGGACCGACACGTTTATACGGTCTTCATCAGAAAACATTCCTGTTGCTATACAGATTTTCATCAGTGTTTCATAAAATGCGATCGCTAAAAATTGATTCCGGTGTCATTCTTGTGATTTTTTCTGAAAAAAGCTTGCTTTTTCGAGAAAACTGTGTTATTCTTAAGGAGTTGTTGATGGATAAATGAGTGGACGAAAGTCCACTCATTGTTTTTGCGTGATAGTGAAACAGGAAAAGAGGGCTGCTATTTGGGAAAACATCAGGAATATGAAAGGCGGACAGAACAGCTGATCATTCCGATCCTTGAGGAAAATCAGTTTGAACTGGTAGACGTCGAGTTTGTAAAAGAAGCAGGAAGCTGGCATTTAAGGGCATATATTGATAAAGAAGGCGGTATCACGATCGATGACCTGACATTGGTGAACCGTGCGCTCAGTGACCGGATGGACGAGGAAGATTTTATTGATGAATCCTACATCCTCGAGGTGAGTTCCCCCGGTTTGTCAAGAGCTTTTAAAAAGCCAAAAGATTACATAAGAAATCTCGGAAATGATGTAGAGGTAAAATTATTTGCTCCCATGACATGGGAACAAAACGGGAAAACGTATTCCGATAAGGAGTTTGTCGGAATCCTGAAAGAATATAACGCTCCCTCGGAGGATTCTGTCTCCGGCGGAAAAATCGTTCTTTCCTTTGAGGAAGATGATACGCTGGAGCTTGAGATAAAGAATATTGCACTCATCCGCAGATGGATCGAATTTTAATCAATAGATAAAGATAGATAGAGCCGGATAACGGCAGATTGGAGGAAAAAATGAAAGCGAAAAATAACAAGGTGACAAATGGAAATCCGGAGTTGATTGAGGCATTGGAGGCGATTGAGAAAGAAAAGGATATCAGTAAAGAAATTCTTATAGATGCGATCCAGAATTCACTTCTTGCAGCATGCAAGGATCAGTTTGGAAAATCCGATAACGTCAGGGTGACGCTGGATGATAAGACGGGTGAATTCCATGTTTATCAGGATAAGGAGGTTGTGGAGGAAGTAGAGGATGCCACATTGCAGATCTCACTCACAGAAGCCGAGGCAAAATATGATATCACAGAGCCTGGCGCCGTAGTGAGCGTGGAAGTCACTCCGAAAAATTTTGGACGTATTTCCGCACAGAAAGCGAAACAGGTCGTAGTCCAGAAGATCCGTGAAGAAGAGAGAAAGGTATTGTTTGATCAGTATTATACGAAAGAGAGAGATATCATTACCGGTACAGTACAGAGATATGCCGGCGGCAATTACACCGTAAATCTTGGCAAGATCGACACGGTTCTTACCGAGGCAGAGCAGGTGAGGACAGAGCGGTTCCAGTCCCATGAAAAGATCAAGGTGTATGTGACAGAGGTAAAGGATACGACGAGAGGGCCGAGGATTACGATCAGCCGGACACATCCGGAACTGGTAAAACGCTTATTTGAATCCGAGGTGGCCGAGATCCAGAGCGGCGTTGTGGAGATTAAAAATGTTTCCCGTGAAGCGGGGTCCCGTTCGAAGATCGCTGTGTACAGTTCCAATCCGGATGTGGATCCGGTCGGAGCCTGCGTCGGAGTGAACGGAGTCCGCGTGAACACGGTAGTAGAAGAACTCAGGGGAGAGAAGATCGATATCGTAGAATGGAATGAGGATCCGGCGATCTTTATCGAGCATGCGCTCAGCCCATCCCGTGTATTATCCGTTACGGTAGATGTAGAGGAGAAGACAGCGCTGGTTGTCGTACCGGACTATCAGTTATCCCTTGCGATCGGCAAAGAAGGTCAGAATGCGAGACTTGCAGCAAGGCTGACCGGATATAAAATTGATATAAAGAGTGAGACACAGAGTCTCGAGGGACAGGAGTGATCGTTTGAAAGGGAAAAAGATTCCGATGAGGCAGTGCGTAGGGTGCAGGGAGAGTAAAGAAAAGAAACAGCTGATCCGAATTGTAAAGACGGCGGACGAGGAAAACGATGGGGCGGCCATCTGTGTTGACCGGACCGGAAAAAAGAGCGGAAGAGGAGCTTATCTTTGTGATCGTCCGGAGTGCTTGAAAAAGGCGAGAAAAAACAACGGATTGAGCAGGGCATTTAAAATGAATGTGACAGACGAGATTTATGATGAATTAGAAAGGCAGTTGAGTGAATGATTCAGCAGAGTAAGATGCTTGGAACACTTGGATTGGCGATGAAGTCGGGAAATGTGGCCAGCGGGGAGTTTCTCACCGAACAGGCGATACGTTCCGGAAGGGCAAAGCTTGTTATTATAGCAGGGGATGCCTCCGGGAACACAAAAAAGAAATTTCTGAATTCATGCAGCTATTATAAAGTGCCGGTTGCGGTGTTTGGTGATAAGGATACACTTGGGAATGCGATTGGAAAAGAGTTCCGGGCCTCACTTGCCGTTCTCGATTCGGGCTTTGCATCATCGATAAGTAAAAATTTAAATTTGGAGGAAATGTAGTATGGCGAAAATGAAAATATTTGAAATAGCAAGAAGTTTACAGTCAAAAAATAAGGAGATCAAGAGTGGAGATCTCGTTAAGCTTTTAAATGACAATGGTTTTGATGTAAAAGGCGCCAACAGCAATATCGAAGATGATGCTATTGCGTTTTTGTTGAAAACGTTTAATAACAAAGCGGCGGAGCCTGTAAAAAAAGAAGAAAAACCAGAGGAGAGAAAAGAAACGAAGCCAGAGAAGAAGGTTTCGGAAAAAGAAGTAAAAACGGCTACCAAAGAAGAGAAGCAGGAGAAGAGCGAAAAAGCCCCTGTAAAGGAGGAGCCTCCGAAAAAAGCCACAGCTGACAGAGAAGAGAACAGAAAAAGCGCACCGGTACAGACGGGTGCGAACAGGGGACAGCAAAATAGCGGGGAGCGCAGAAATAATGAGAATGGAAGTAACGACCGCAGGAACCAGAATGGTGGGGAGCGCAGAAGCTATGGAAACGGAAGTAACGACCGCAGGAACCAGAACAATGGAGAGCGCAGAAGCTATGGAAATGGAAGCAATGACCGCAGGAACCAGAACGGTGGAGAGCGCAGAAACTATGGAAACGGAAGCAGTGACCGCAGGAATCAGAATGGCGGGGACCGCAGAAATCAGGGACATGGAAATAACAGAGGCGGCGAACGTGTCTTTGAGCGTTTTGAGAAAGCCCAGAGTGGTTTTGATGGGATCAAGCAGGAGCAGAAGAACTCCAGAAAGAGAAATAAAAAGGCTCCTGAAAAGGGAACTTATAAAAAGTCCAGCAAAGAAGAAATGAGCAGGATCCGGAGTAAAAAAGATCCGAACAGAAAGGGTGCGTTCATTAAGCCGGAGCCGGTTAAGAAGGAGCCGGAGGAGACGATCAAGCAGATCACGATACCGGAGAACCTTACGATCCGTGAACTGGCAGATAAGATGAAGATGCCGGCGTCTGCCCTTGTGAAGAAACTTTTCCTGCAGGGCCAGGTTGTATCTCTGAATCAGGATATCACATTTGAGGAGGCAGAGGAGATCGCCCTTGAATTTGATATCATCGCAGAGATGGAAGAAAAGATCGATATGGTGGCCGAACTTCTGAAGGAAGAAGAAGAGCCGGAAGAGAAAATGAAGAAACGTCCGCCGGTAGTCTGTGTCATGGGGCATGTAGACCATGGAAAGACCTCCCTTCTCGATGCCATCCGTGAGGAAAATGTGACATCGCACGAGGCAGGCGGGATCACACAGCACATCGGAGCGTATGTTGTCGAGATCAATGGCGAGAAGATCACATTTTTGGATACGCCGGGACACGAGGCATTTACGTCAATGCGTATGCGTGGCGCCCAGTCGACGGATATCGCAATCCTCGTTGTCGCTGCGGATGACGGTGTCATGCCACAGACGGTGGAGGCGATCAACCATGCCAAAGCCGCCGGTGTAGAGATCATTGTAGCGATCAATAAGATCGATAAGGCGGGAGCAAATATTGAAAGGGTAAAACAGGAGCTTGCTGAGTATGAGCTCATTCCGGAAGATTGGGGAGGAAGTACTGTATTTGTACCAGTATCTGCCCATACGAAAGAGGGAATCGAGCAGCTTCTTGAGATGATCGTCCTCACGGCAGAGGTTCTGGAGTTGAAAGCCAATCCGGATCGTAAGGCGAGGGGAATTGTGATCGAGGCGCGCCTTGACAAAGGACGCGGACCGGTAGCGACAGTACTTGTCCAGAAAGGTGTGCTCCATATCAGCGACCACGTAGCGGTCGGCAGCGCACACGGTAAGGTACGTGCCATGATCGATCACAATGGTGAACGTGTTAAGGCAGCAGGACCTTCTACACCTGTAGAAATTCTTGGATTGAACGGAGCTCCGGATGCCGGAGAAATCTTTATGGCAACGGAGAGTGATAAAGAGGCAAAACAGATTTCACAGGCTTATATCGATCAGAGTAAAGATAAGCTTCTGGAAGAGACAAAGGCGAAGAAACTTTCCCTTGACGGATTGTTTAACCAGATCCAGGCAGGAAATGTAAAAGATCTGAACCTGATCATCAAGGCCGATGTACAGGGATCGGTAGAGGCGGTGAAACAGAGTCTTCTCAAGCTTGGAAATGAAGAGGTGGCAGTGCGTGTCATCCATGGAGGAGTAGGTGCGATCAATGAATCGGATGTATCCCTTGCGAGTGCATCCAATGCGATCATTATCGGATTTAATATACGTCCTGATAACACAGCGAAAGAAATCGCAGACCGTGAAAATGTCGATGTACGTCTGTACCGTGTCATTTACGATGCGATCGAGGATATTGAAAATGCCCTGAAGGGAATGCTTGAACCGATCTACGAGGAAAAGGTGATCGGACATGTGGAAGTCCGTCAGACGTTCAAAGCTTCTGGTGTAGGTACGATCGCCGGTTCTTATGTACTTGATGGAAAGGTAGAGCGTGGCTGCAAATGTCGCATTTTCCGTGGCGAAGAGCAGATTTTTGAAGGCGATCTCGCTTCCCTTAAGAGATTTAAGGATGACGTAAAAGACGTGGCGGCAGGATATGAGTGTGGTCTTGTATTTGAGGGATTCAATGATATCCAGGAAGAGGACCGTGTAGAATGTTATGTCATGGTTGAAGTGCCTCGCTAAACTGGTATTTATGGAGGAAATATGAAGAAAAATAGTGTAAAAAATATCCGTATAAACAGCGAAGTCCAGCGTGAGATGAGCCAGATCATACGGGAAGAAATAAAAGATCCAAGAGTGCACCCGATGACCTCTGTAATGGGGGTTGAGGTGACACCGGATCTAAAGTATGCAAAAATATTTGTGAGTGTGTTTGGCAGTGAGGAGGAGAAACAAAAGACAATGGAGGGACTCAAAAAAAGTGCGTCCTATGCCAGAGTCCAGCTTGCCAGACGGATGAATCTCAGAAATACGCCGGAACTTACTTTTATACTTGACAATTCGATTGAATACGGGGTATCCATGTCGAAGAGGATCGACGAGGTAAATCATAAGGAGTAAAAGGGGAGAATCGGATGAGTTTTTTATTAGAAGAAATTGAAAAGGCAGAATCCATTGCGATCGGCGGGCATGTGCGGCCCGATGGTGATTGTATCGGTTCCTGCATGGGATTATATTATTATATCATGGATAATTATGCCGGAAAGGATGTCACGGTTTTTGTGGAGGATATTCCGGCATCCTTTGAGTATCTGAAAAAGGAGGAGGCGCTGGAAAAAAAGAGTGAAACGTATGATCTCTTTATTTCCCTTGACTGTGGCTCGCCTGACAGGCTTGGTGATGCGGAAGCGGTTTTTTATGAGTCGGGAAGAACGGTAAATATTGATCATCATATCAGCAACACAGAATTTGCGCAGAAAAATCATGTGGAGTCAGAGGCTGGTTCCACGAGCGAAGTGCTGTGCGGACTGCTTGATATGGATAAGATCGGTTTCTCTGCAGCACAGGCATTTTATACCGGTATTATCCATGATACCGGTGTGTTCAAACATTCCAACACAGGGATGAGGACAATGGAGACTGCCGGGAAACTTATGCAGAAAGGAATTCCCTTTGGGCAGATCATTGATAAGAGTTTTTATCAGAAGACATACCGTCAGCTCCAGATCATGGGGCGATGTCTGCTTGAAAGTGTTCGGGTTATGGATGGAAAATGTCTGTTTTCTGTTGTCTCAAAGCGTGTCCTGGAATTTTATGATGCGAAACCGTCAGATCTCGACGGGGTGATCGACCAGCTTAGAACAACCGATGGCGTCGAAGTTGCTATCCTTCTGACAGAGAGGGAACCAATGGAATATAAGGTGAGTATGCGTTCGAACCAGACTGTGGATGTAAGTAAGATCGCAACCTTTTTTGGCGGCGGTGGACATATCCGTGCGGCGGGCTGCACGATCAAAGGTTCTGCACATGATGTGATCAATAACATCACAGAGCATATCGAAAAGCAGAAGGAGTCCTGAATATGGACGGTATTATAAATGTGTATAAAGAAAAGGGATTTACTTCCCATGATGTTGTGGCGAAGCTTCGGGGAATCCTTCATCAGAGAAAGATCGGCCATACAGGGACGCTTGACCCGGATGCGACTGGTGTATTGCCGGTGTGCATCGGCAGGGCGACGAAGGTATGCGAGCCTCTGACTGATAAATCAAAATCTTATACTGCGGTCGTGAGACTGGGGATTGTCACCGATACACAAGATATGACAGGAGAAATCCTAAGAGAGCAGGAGGTGACTGCCGGCCTAAAGGAAATTAAAGAGGCAGTGGCTGGCTTTACCGGAGAACTGTGGCAGACCCCTCCGATGTATTCCGCCGTAAAGGTAAACGGAAAACGGCTCTATGAACTTGCAAGGCAGGGAATTGAAGTAGAGCGGAAGAAGAGAAAGATCACCGTTTACTCCTGTGAGGTGACAGAATACCATCCGGAGGCCAATGAGTTCACGATGGAAGTGACATGTTCCAAAGGGACCTACATAAGGACACTCTGTCATGATATTGGAGAGAAACTGTCATGCGGTGCATGCATGGCATCGCTTGTGAGGACGAGAGTGGATATTTTTTCCCTTTCGGAGGCCCATACGTTGTCACAGATTGAGGAAATCTATCAGGCGGGCAGGATCGAAGAGGTGCTTACGCCGATAGACAGATTATTTGAAAAATTTCCGGGGGTTATCGTTTCGGAGGACGGGCTCCGTTATCTCCAGAACGGAAATGTTCTGAAAGCTGCTCTTTGTGAGGTGCCGGTGGATGTCAGTGATGGCAGTACGGTGCGGATGTATGATGGGGACGGGCGCTTTTATGCGCTTTACCGCTATGACAGTTCCCAGTGTGCGTTTGTAAATCAAAAAATGTTTTTTGATTGGCGCAGTTGAGCTATACAGAGAAGTAAGTCGCCGTCTGGTGCCGGATTAAAATCCGCACCGTCTGGCGTGGGAAAGGCATGGTAACTACCGATGGTGATTTTGGAACAAAGACCCTTTGCGCTGACTGATACAGCAGTCTGTATCGGTAAATTTGATGGTCTGCACAGTGGGCACCGGTTATTGACGGATTCCATCAGCCGGTATGATAAATTAAAGAAGGTTTTATTTACGTTTTCCTTTGGGGATGTGCCGGGGATATATAGTTCTTCCGAGAAGCGGTATGTGGCAGAAAAACTGGGGATTGATGTCTATATTGATTGTCCGTTTGATGAAGAGTTGTCCCATATGTCTCCTGGGATGTTTTTGGAGACGGTATTGGTCGGAGAATGTGGTGCGAAAGTAATCTCAGTAGGGGAGGATTTTCGTTTTGGGCATAACCGGCAGGGAGATGTAGAGTTTCTTAGGAAATATAGCGCCAGGTACGGATATGAATTAAATGTTTTTCCAAAGAAGAGGATGTACGGAGAGGTGGTGAGCAGTACAAGGATCCGCCATGAATTAGAAAGTGGGAGCATCCAGCGTGTCAATGATCTTCTTGGGCATCCGTATCTGATCTATGGTGAGGTGTGCCACGGAAACCGGATCGGGGGACAAAAGTTTCATATGCCGACAGCGAACCAGATGCTTCCTTCCGATAAGCTTCTGCCGCCGTTTGGCGTATATGCTTCGCAGATCCGTATCGATGGACAGGTTTATCACGGTGTTACCAATATCGGGGTTAAGCCGACGATCCCGGGAGTGAATCAGGCAGGAGCCGAGACCTATATCATGGAGTTTGATTCGGAACTGTATGGAAAAAACATATGCGTGGAATTGTGTACCTTTTTGCGCAGTGAGAAAAAATTTCCGGATATGGATGCCCTGATGGCACAGATGGAGGAGGATAAAAAAAATGCTTATCTTTTCTTTAATCAGTAAATCTGTCTAAAGTATAACAAATG
>CAZOIF010000033.1:0-1769 GCA_964579975.1 uncultured Eubacterium sp.
AAGGCATTTTTAGTAGGTGTAAATCTAAATGACGGGGACGATTACCTGCTTTCGCTGGAGGAACTGGGAGATCTGGCGAGAGCTTGCGATATGGAGGTGGCGGGTCAAGCGGTGCAGGCGCTGCCGGAGGTGCATAAAGCCTTTTACATCGGCACGGGCAAGGTGGATGAGGTAAGGGAGCTTGCTATAGAGTGTGATGCAGATGTCATAATTTTTGACAATTCTCTCTCTCCGATGCAGCTTCGCAATCTGCAGGAGCGTCTGGAAAAGCCGGTCATGGACAGGAGCACTCTGATCCTGGATATTTTTGCGAGCCGGGCCAGATCGCGGGAGGCGAAGCTGCAGGTGGAGGTGGCAAGATTACAGTATATGCTGCCCAGACTGGTAGGACTTCACGCCGCACTCAGCAGACAGGGTGGCGGTAGTGGCGCCCTGAGTAACAAGGGCGCTGGTGAGAAGAAGCTGGAACTGGACAGGAGAGTTCTGGAGCATCGGCTGACAGAGCTTCGCCGGGAGTTAAAGGAAGTGAGCTCGGAGCGCATGACACAGCGCAAGCGCCGTATAGAATCGGGGTTGCCCCGTGTAGCGTTGGTGGGCTATACCAATGCGGGGAAATCCACCCTTTTAAATGCCATGTTGGATCTGTACGGAAGTGACGAGATCGACGTGGAGGAAAAGAAGGTGATGGAGCGGGATATGCTTTTTGCCACGTTGGACACGACGGTGCGCAAGATAGAGCCAGAGGAGCATCACGCCTTTCTATTATCCGACACGGTTGGATTCATCCACAAGCTGCCCCACCATCTGGTGCAGGCATTCCGGTCCACGTTGGAGGAGGCGAAGGAGGCGGACATTTTGCTGCAGGTGGTAGATTATGCCAATCCCCATTACAAGGAGCAGATTGAGGTGACCAACCGGACTTTGAAGGAGCTGGGCGCTGAAGGTGTTCCCATGTTGTATATTTATAATAAGGCAGATCTGGTGACGCAGGAGCATATGCCGGGGCCTTTACCGGCTGTGTCAGGGGAAAACATTTATCTGTCTGCGAAGAAGCGGATCGGGATGGAGGAGCTGATCTGTCTGATCGAAGAAAAGCTCTCCGGCGGATACAAAGAATGTACGCTGTTGATTCCCTATACGGACGGCAGGGCGGTATCCTATCTCAACGAGAATGGGGTCGTGTACGAGACAGAATATCTGGAAAACGGAGTGCGGCTGCGGGTCAACTGTAAGGTGGAGGATTATAATTTTTATCAAAAATATCAGGAGGATATCAATGGATAAAAAACTGGCGTTTCAAATATTGGGAATTCCTGAAACGAAGGAAGAAGAGCAGATCAGACAGAGTTATCTCACGTTGTTAAAAGAGACTAACCCGGAGGATGATCCGGATGGGTTCAGACGCCTGCGGGAAGCTTATGAGGAGGCGCTTCGTCTGTCCAAGGTGCAGGAAGAGAGCGAAGAGGAGGAGCCGCAGGGAGAACTCGATCTTTGGCTGAAACGCGTGCGGGAAAATTACAGGGATATCTTTCTGCGCAGGGATGTGAGCACCTGGAAGGAACTGTTCGACGATCCTGTGTGCATAGGATTTGATACTTTTTTGGAGGCAAGGGGCAGACTTCTTGGCTTCCTCACCGGGCATTCTTTTTTGCCGCAGACGGTGTGGCAGCTGTTGGATCAGGTCTTTCATGTGCTGGATGATTTCGAGGCTTTGAAAGAGGATTTTCATGTGAATTTTCTCCGGCATATCGAGTATCATGTGCAGACGG
>CAZOIF010000033.1:1869-35481 GCA_964579975.1 uncultured Eubacterium sp.
AAAGAGGATTTTCATGTGAATTTTCTCCGGCATATCGAGTATCATGTGCAGACGGCAGATTTTCTGGATTACGGGTTGTTTGAGGAGTCGGAGGGCGGATATGAGCCGGAGAGCGACGAGGATACGGACGACTACATAATAGAATTTTTTCAGATTAGAAACAAACTGGAAGAGAACGATACGGAAGGCGTCTTGCAGGCTCTTTCAGATCTGAAACGGCACGGTCTGTATCATCCCTATGAGGATGTGGAGCGGCTGCGGCTGTTTATCCGGACAGAGGAGTACGAACAGGTACGGGAACTGGCGGAGCGGCTGATCGAGCGGTGCGCCAATGATAATTACGTGCGGATATGGACGGGAAGGATCTTTTCACATACCGGAGAGGAAAAAAGAGCGTACGACCTCTGGGAGGCGGTTCTTGCCGAGGATCCGGACTATTATATGGCGAAATACTTTGCCATGCATTATCTGGTGGATCAGAAACAGTGGTATCAGGCGGAAAAGTATCTGGACGATCTGATCAAGGTCAACAGGCGGGACGAGGAACTTCTGGAGGTTCGTCAAACCATTGGGCAGGAACTTGTCCCTATGTTGCAGGAGGCTGTGTCGGAGGGGAAGGATTTCGAGGATCTTTCCGGGAAGGAACTGACATTCTATCTGGGCTGGTGTCTCTTTGATCTGGAGCGGTATGAGGACACGCTTGCCTTTTTGGAGGAGCACGGGGAGAGTCTCGACGGAGATGAAAAGTATTATGAGATCAAGGCGTGGACCTTATATAAGTTGGAGCGGTATGAGGAGGCCATTCCCGTCTATCAGGCTCATTTGAAAAGTGTGGAGGAGAATCAGGACGAGGAGGAGAAAAAGGCTTCCAAGGCGGCCCAGAGCCACCGACTTCTGGGCGTCTGCTTTTACTGTGTGGAACAGCCGGAGGAGGGAGAGAAGGAGACGCGCCTTGCCATCGAGATGGAGCCGGAGGCCAGGATTCGTCTGGATTGTAAACAATATCTGGCGGATCGGTATCTCTCTGCGAAAGAATATGAGAAAGCGACTGAGGTGTGCGATGAGATCCTTTCGGAGGATGAAAATTATTATCCGGCTTATCTGGTGCGCCAGGAGGCTTGCTATCATCTGAGACGGGCCCAGCAGGTGGTGGATGATTATTACCGGGCAATAGAACTCTATGCCGGCTATGACAAGCCCTATCTCTATGCGGCCATGATCTTTTACGATTACAGACAGTATAAGGATGCTCAGGGCGTTATAGAGAGAGCAACGGAAAATCAGGTAGAGTTTTCTAAAAAGATGCGTTTTCAGGAGGCGAAAATCCTGCGGATGCTCTCGGAGGATGCGGAGGGAAGAAAAAAGCCCATGGAGATTCTGGATGCGCTGCTCTACGAAACAGAAGAAGATTCCGGCGAGTTGAAGCAGGAGTCGGCTGGGCGGCCAAACGATACACTGAACAGGGCTGAACTTCTCTTTGAGAAGGGACTCGTGTTTGAGGACGATGGGAAACTTCTGGAGGCTATCGTCCTGGTGCAGGAGGCTTTGAAGCTGGATTCCAAGGAACCGTATTATCATCTGGCGCTAGGCAATCTTTTCAGAGATACGGAGAACTACAAGGATGCTCTGGCGGAATACGAGAAAGTGGAGGAGGTTTACCATCATCCGGAATTTTATTTCGGCATGGGCGTCTGTCACCACGAGGCGAAGGCGTGGACGCAGGCCATTCAATATTATACCAAGGCGGTGGAGCAGGATGAAAATTACCGCGACACAAACCGCAGACTGTACCAGTGCTATGAGGAGAGATACAGCAGAGAGTATCGGAGAGCGGACTACGAGCAGGCGCTTAAGTATATCAATAAGCAGCTGGAGATCTCACAGAGTCCCGGTTACCGCTATTGGGACAGAGGATATTTATACAGCAGCGCCATGGAGATAGAGGCAGCTGTTGCGGATTATGAAAAGGCGCTGACGCTTGTTGATGAGGCAGACCGCTATCTCATTTTGGAGAATATCGGTTTCGCTTATAAAAAGGGAAGACAGTTCATGAAGGCTTACGAGTTCTTCAGACGGGCTGTGGAGTGTATGCAGAAAGCGGATGCCTCTCCCAGAGGATATGTGGGGATGGCGGAATGCTATATGAAAATGGGAGAATACGAGAGAGCCATCGCATGCTGTAAGGAGGGGCTTGCCGTTTTCCCTGCCAATGGAACCCTGTGGGAGAACTTAAGCGATTGCTATGCGGAGACAGATCGCCTGCAGGAGGCCATGGAGGTGGCAGATAAATGGCGTTTCCATACGGGCGGCACCAAGGCTTACTGGAATCAGGTCGCTTTTATTCTCTTGAAAATGGGGAAGGTGAAGGAGAGTCTGCATACCTATAAGGAGGCAAAGACAGAGTTAATTAAAAACGCCGCCGATAAGGAAGAACTGGCCGGGCTGTATGAGAAATGGGCTGGCCGTCTCATAGAGGTGCAAAACTATGCGGAGGCTGTAAAGAGATATCAGGATGCCGCCGCCCTCTATCAAGATAACTGGGATATGTTTGACTGTGAGTGCGAACTCGCGAAAACCTATTATCTGATGGGAGAGTACGAACAGGCCGGGAAACACGCGAAAAAGGTTTTAGACTGTATGGCGAAGCGGAATACCACGCCGGAGGACTATGCCTCTTATGCCGGCTATGTGCCGATCCGGAAGGGCTGGATGGCATGGATCTATCTGGCTCTGGGGGAGAAGGAAAAAGGGAAACGCTTCTTTGAGGAGATGGAAAAGGAGCGGCCTTGTGCAAGCTGTAAATATGCAAAGTGCTTTGAGTCTTCTCTGTGGCTGGGATTCTACTACTACTGCGAGAAAGAGTATGAAAAGGCGGCGGCATTATTTGAGGAGACGCTCAGAAGGAACGCGGATGAGGTGGAAGCGAAATTCCTGTTGGAGAAAATGAAAACAGGCACAAAGACAGGAGAAACAACGAAAAAGGGATGGAAAGGATTGTTTAGGGAAAAATGATCATTGGAATCGACTTGGGAACGACAAACAGTCTGGCGGCTTATTTTACGGAGGATGGGCCCCGGATCATACCGAACCGGCTGGGAAAGAGACTGACGCCGTCTGTGGTGAGCATGGATGAGGAGGAACAGATCTATGTGGGTGATCTTGCGATGGAGAGAGGACTTCTTCATCCCGGCAGCACCGCCGCAGTATTTAAGAGAGATATGGGGAGCGGCAGAAAGTTTCCCCTACTTCATAAGACCTTTACAGCGGAGGAACTGTCTTCTTTCGTGCTCCGTGCGCTGAAGGAGGATGCGGAGGCGTTTTTGGGTGAGCCGGTGACAGAGGCGGTCATCAGTGTGCCTGCCTATTTCAATGACGAGAGGCGGCGTGCCACCAAGAGAGCCGGGGAGTTGGCGGGACTTAAGGTGGAACGGATCATCAGTGAACCGACGGCGGCGGCTATCGCCTACGGTCTCTATCAGAGCCAGGGACATATGCGGTTTCTGGTGTTTGACTTAGGCGGCGGCACCTTCGATGTGTCTGTATTGGAACGGATCGATACGATTCTGGAGGTCCGCGCCGTAGCGGGAGATAACTTCTTGGGAGGGGAGGATTTCACCGCAGTTTTGGAGGAGATGTTTTTTGAAAAATACCCGCAGTTTGACAGACTGGCGCTGGATGGTAAGACCCTGCGCCATATCCACAAACAGGCGGACAAATGTAAGATAGGCTTTTCGGAGGGAAAAACCTCCACCATGGACTGCAAGATCGGGGAGGAAGTGTTTTCTCTCAAGGTGGAGTTGTCAGCCTACGAGCAGGCATGTGAGGAACTTTTGGACAAGATCAGACAGCCCGTGCGGCGCAGTCTTTCCGATGCCCATATCCGCCTTTCTGATATTGATAAGGTGGTGCTGGTGGGCGGCGCTACAAAGAGCCCGGTGATCCGCCGGTTTGTGAGCAAGCTTTTCCGGGCGATCCCGGATACCAATATCAATCCCGATGAGGCGGTAGCTCTGGGAGCAGCCATACAGGCGGCTATGAAGGAGCGCAGGGAAGCGATCAAAGAAGTGATCCTCACGGATGTCTGTCCTTTTACTCTGGGCACGGAGGTGGTCAGAGAGTGGGAGAAGGGTATTTTTGAGAACGGCGTGTTCTGTCCCATCATCGAGAGAAATACCATTATCCCTGCCAGCCGCACGGAACGGCTTTACACTGTGCGAGACAATCAGACGAAGCTGCGGATCAATGTTCTGCAGGGGGAGAGCCGGTTTGCCGGAAACAATCTTTCTCTGGGAGAACTGAACATAGAGGTGCCCGCTGCACCTGCGGGGGAGGAATCTGTGGATGTGACCTACACCTACGATATCAACTCTATTCTGGAGGTGGAGGTGAAGGTGGTGTCCACCGGAAAGCGGGAGAAACAGGTATTTGGCGGCAAAAATGCGGATATGACGCCGGAGGAGATCGCGGAGCGGTTTGAGACGCTTTCCTACTTGAAAATCCATCCCAGAGACAGGGAGGAAAATAAATACCTATTGCTTATGGGAGAGCGGATCTACGAGGAGAGCCTGGGGGACAAGCGGTATCTTGTAGGGCAGGAGCTGCACAAGTACGAGCAGGCTCTTAATTCCTATGAGCCGGGTGTGATCGAACGGGCGAAGGAGGAATTCCGTGAGTTCCTCAAGGGATTAGAGGAGTTCTGAAACGTTCTTGCGTGGGTGAGGGATATCTTATATAATAAGATTCGGATGTCGGGGAATGGCGCGAATAGAAAGGAAACAGATTTTGGAACATCTGACGGCGAAAAGATCTGCGAGAAACTCTAATTTTGAATTATTGCGCATTATAGCAATGTTTATGATTGTACTTATCCATGCCAATATGTATTTGTTTCAATTCGTTGGCGGGAAAAGCGCGTTCTTTTTTAACGGCATGGTGAATGGAATCTGTAATATCGGGGTGACCTGTTTTATATTGATTTCCGGTTATTATGGTATGAAACCCGATATTGGAAAATTCGTCAGAATGGAATGTATGATGATCACATATTCTCTGTTGGAGACGGTTATTCTGTGTCTTATGATGCCGCAGCAGATGCAGGGGGCTGCCCTTTTAGAGCAAATTGTGAAATCTTTTCTGCCTTTTATTACGAGAAAGCACTGGTTCTATTCCTGTTATGTATGCCTGCTTTTTTTGAGCGGATATATTCAAAAATTTATTGAGCATCTTAAAAAGGAAGAATTTGAGAAGCTGCTTTTGCTGCTTCTGGTCCTATTCAGTGTCCTGCCGACGCTATTCTATTTTGAATTGATTCCCAATAACGGTAAGGGACTCGTCCAAATGATCATGGTGTATATGATCGGCAGATATATACGAATGTATAAGGATGTGAGAATACCCGGAAAAGCCGTGATACTTTTTATCATTCTCTGGGTTGTGAACGGGGTGTCTCATGAAATACCCATTCAGATCGGCGGGATTTATCATCATTTGTGTAAAGATAACAGCATTACGAATATTATCATGGCCATTATCCTGTTTTATCTGTTTAAAGAATTTAAATTTCAATCCCGTTTTATCAACAGAGTGGCAGGCGATGTCTTTGCAGTTTTTGCGTTGAATGATGCGCTGGTACTTGTGGTAATGAATACACTTTTTGATCATGGATTTCATGGTGCAGACGGGATTCTGGGCTTCGGGATGCTCATGGGGGCTGCGGCGGCTATTTTGGTGGGATGTCTTATGATCGGGGAAATCAGGCGGGTGATTTTTGACAGATTCGACCGATATTTAGCAAATATTGCAGAGACTAAGATTTTAAGCAGAATAACAAGTTGGTGCGAAAGGATGGAGAAACTATGATTACATTATCAAAAGGCGGTGCGTACCTTGTTCACGGAACCGAGATCATTCCGGATGATGCGGATGTCGGGTTACGGATCCGGGAAAAGACCGGGAGAGAGATTTCCAGAGAAGAGGCGGCGAAGAATACCATTGCTTACGGGATTTTGGAGGCGCATAATACTTCCGGCACGATGGACAAACTGAAAATCAAATTTGACAAACTGACTTCTCACGACATTACCTTTGTGGGCATTATTCAGACGGCGCGTGCTTCGGGACTTACCAGATTTCCGATCCCGTACGTGCTTACAAACTGCCATAATTCCCTGTGTGCGGTAGGGGGAACCATCAATGAGGATGACCATATGTTTGGTCTGACCTGCGCGAAAAAATACGGCGGCGTCTATGTACCGCCCCATCAGGCAGTCATTCACCAGTATGCGAGAGAGATGCTTGCAGGCGGCGGCAGGATGATACTAGGTTCCGATTCCCATACCAGATATGGCGCGCTGGGTACGATGGCCATGGGCGAAGGCGGCCCGGAGTTAGTCAAGCAGCTTTTGGCGCAGACTTATGATATCAATATGCCCGGTGTGGTGGGTGTATATCTGACGGGTGAGCCGGTAAAGGGCGTGGGTCCGCAGGACGTGGCACTTGCCATCATTGGCGCGGTGTTTGACAGCGGCTATGTGAAAAACAAGGTGATGGAGTTTGTAGGGCCCGGCGTGGCGGCGCTGAGTGCGGATTTCAGGATCGGCATCGATGTGATGACCACGGAGACCACCTGCTTATCCTCTATCTGGCGGACGGATGAGCAGATTAAAGAATTTTATGATATCCACGGCAGGGTGGAGGAGTACAAGGAGTTGAATCCGGGTGAGGTAACCTATTATGACGGCATGATCACAGTGGATCTGTCGAAGATCAGGCCCATGATCGCCATGCCCTTCCATCCCAGCAATACCTATACCATAGATGAGGTAAATGCGAATCTGAAAGATGTGCTTCACGATGTGGAGGAGCGTGCCAAGGTCAGTCTGGACGGCGCGGTGCCTTACTCTTTACAGGATAAAGCAGTGAATGGAAAATTTATGGTAGATCAGGGCATTATCGCGGGCTGCGCAGGCGGTGGTTTTGAAAATATCTGTGCGGCGGCAGATATTCTGAAAGGCTCATACATTGGCTCTGATGGATTTACCTTGAGCGTGTATCCGGCTTCCATGCCTGTTTATATGGAGCTGATCAAAAACGGCTGCGCGGCTGCGATTCTGGAGACCGGCGCGGTACTTAAGACCGCTTTCTGCGGACCGTGCTTCGGTGCGGGAGATACGCCGGCGAACAATGCCTTCAGCATCCGACATTCTACGAGAAACTTCCCGAACAGAGAAGGCTCTAAGCTGCAAAACGGTCAGATCTCTTCCGTGGCGCTTATGGATGCCCGTTCCATCGCGGCGACGGCGGCGAACAAGGGCGTTCTGACACCGGCCACGGCATTTGACGGGGAAATCGGAAAATATCAATATCATTTTGATGCGAATATATATGCAAACCGTGTCTTTGATTCCAAGGGCGTGGCGGATGAGAGCGTGGAGATCCAGTTTGGCCCTAATATCAAGGACTGGCCTGCGATGGGCGCTTTGCCGGAGAATCTTGTGCTGCGGGTGGTATCCGAGATCCATGATCCTGTCACCACCACGGATGAACTGATTCCTTCCGGGGAGACCTCCTCTTACCGCTCTAATCCGCTGGGGCTGGCGGAGTTTACTTTATCCAGAAAAGATCCTGCCTATGTAGAGCGCGCAAAAGATATTCAGAAGGCGGAGAAAGCCAGAATGCAGGGTGAGCATCCCTGTCAGGCGCATCCCGATGTGAAGCCCGTGATGCACGTGGTAAAGAAGACCTTTACGGATGCCTCCCATGAAAACACAGGATTTGGTTCCACCATTTTTGCGGTGAAGCCGGGAGACGGTTCGGCCAGAGAGCAGGCCGCAAGCTGTCAGAAGGTGTTGGGCGGCTGGGCGAACATCGCCAATGAGTATGCCACCAAGCGGTATCGATCGAATCTGATCAACTGGGGTATGCTGCCGTTTTTGATCGAAGAGGGAGAATTGCCCTTCCAAAATCTGGATTATCTGTTCTTCCCGGGGATTCGCAAAGCTGTGGAGGAAAAGGCTGAAACGATTCAGGCATACCGCGTGTCGGTAGAGGCTGACGAACTTGTGCCCTTCACATTGACACTGGGAGAATTGACGGACGAGGAGAGACAGATCATTCTCAAAGGATGTCTGATCAACTATAATAGAGTGAATTAACTAAAGGAGTCAAATTGTATTGGGGAATGACAATGGGGTAAAAGGGGGAGCCGGCAGCATGATGCGCCGGCTTGTACCCTTGGCTGCTATTCTTTTGGTGGCGGCAGCGTTCGTCTATTTTGCCATGGAGAGCAGGTTACAACAAAATAGCGGCATACAGGATAGTGCACAGACAGAGAATGGCGATCGCGAGACGGTGGCTTCTGTTGTGTTGCCCGGACTTGAGCCGGAAAAGCCGGAGGTGGATTCTTCCAAGGAAATCGTGAACGACATTCTTCTGAGCAATGTGCCGAAGGCGGACTACAGCTTTTCCTTCAATGGAAAGCTCTCCGATGCGCTGGTGGTGACGAGAGCGGGAGATGAGGGCGGATTTAATGAGGGCGCCTATCCGGAGGAGGCGGAGGATGTGTTTCCGCTATTTACGGAGGGCGTAGAGGGGGAGGCGATCTATCTGGACGGCAGTTATGGGGTGGAGCTTTTGGGGATAGAGGCGCTTAATGACTCCTATACGATCTCCTTCTGGTTTCGTGCGGAGGAGATGCAGGACTGGTCCCCCTTTCTGGTGATAGGTTCCCATCTTATGGATGTGGGCGGCAGTCAGAGCTTCCTCTCGATCAATAAAAAGACGACGGAGGAGGGAGAGGTGGTCGTACCGGTCTTTAATACGATTGATGCGGCCTGGAATAACGCCTGTGAGATCAGGCCCTCCATGGATCAAAAGCAGTGTATTTTTCTGAATGAGTGGAATTATATCACGATCTGCGTGAATGCTGATGAGGTCTCCGAGGAGGGAAAGGTTACGGGATATCTGTATCTGAACAGTGAGATGATCGGATCGGGGGAGGTTTCCCTGTTGAACCTGGATCCGGAGAATGTGAAGGCTTATCTGGGAATCAATTGTTTTGACAAATTGTTCCGGGCAAGTTTTGATGAGATCCATATCTGGCAATATGTGCTTGACGAGAGCCAGATCAGCGCCATGTACGCTGCCTACTTAGATGTGAAAAAATGAATACTTAAGAATTTAAAAAAAACGCCGATATATAGTTTACAGAGAGAATGGTTCATGGCCAGGACTTGTTTTCTCTGTAATCTGAATGATGTTGAGACCAGGGACGGTATTTTTGCGGAAAAGGAATTTCCATAAAGATGCCGTCTTTTCTATTGCCACGCGCCAGGGAAGGCGCAGTCAGGTGACACGGGCAGGCATGGGAGCGGTCTTATACAAAAGGAGGCAATATTGATCATTGATTCCGGTACCATAGAAATGCAGTCTACCAGGAATTACCAATCCATTAAAAAGGCAAGCGCCAGAGGTGTGAGAGGTACGATCACGGGCGGAAAGGACTCACTGGATTCTCTGTTTGAGAATCAGCTTGGCACTGGAGAAAAGACAGCAGGAGAGGAGAAAGACGACAGCGCGAAGCTGGAGGATCTCTCCACACATATGCGCAATATGTCCGGCGCCTGGCAGATCTCTTCTACGAGAAATGATGAGCGGGAGACTATGCGCAGTATCAGGCAGCAGTGTGTGGATTTTTTGCTGGAACTTTTATTCCGTTTCCGTGGGCAAAGAGGATTACAGAATAATCCGATCGCCGCGGCGGGAGGCACTACCCTGTACACCGTGAACGGTTATCAGATGCAGCGTTATCATATGGAGGAGGAGAATACCACCTTCTCTACGAAGGGCACGGTAAAGACTGCGGACGGCAGGGAGCTGTCCTTTAACCTGGAATTTGGCATGAGCCGCAGATTCGAGGAGTATTATGAGGAGAATTATATCTCTTCCATTCAGACTTTCCGTGATCCGTTGGTGATCAATCTGGACACCAATATCGCGCAGGTCTCCGATCAAAAATTTTACTTCGACTTGGACTGCGACGGCAAGGAGGAGGAAATCTCCAGTTTACAGGCGGGCAGCGGCTTTTTAGCGCTTGACTTAAACGGCGACGGCAAGATCAACGACGGCAGCGAGCTTTTCGGCACGAAGAGCGGGGACGGCTTCAGCGATCTTGCAAAATATGATGCGGACGGCAATGGCTGGATCGATGAGGCGGATCCCATCTGGGATAAGCTTTTGATCTGGACGAAGGATGAGAATGGAAAGGATCAGCTTTATCATCTCTCTGATAAGGGTGTAGGTGCCATCGGCCTGGGTCGGGTAGGGACGCAGTTTTCCTTAAATTCTGTAAAAACTAATGAGACCAATGCCATGATCCGCAAGACAGGTGTTTTCCTGTACGAAAATGGAACGGTGTCTACCATTCAGCATCTGGATATGGCGGTGTACGACAACAAGGGATAGGCAAAGCTCCAAATCAGGCATCATAAATGCCGGGACATCCACATAGGAATAGGATATGTGGGGTGTCGCATGAACAAAAATGGAATCGTCTTAAAAAAAACAAACAAGAGGAATGCGGGAAGCTTTCTTTTGTTTGTTTTTTTGTTACCTTATATCTGTGCCTGTATGTGGGGGCATGTGGGGGAGGAAAAGGAAAGTCTGAAGTCAGAGAATATGGCGCAAGGGCAGCAGGACGGTCATATCGTGGAGGTGGTACTGGAATGGGGTATCTGGGAGTTGTCCTTAGAAGAATACTTGGTGTATCGGCTTTTTCTGGTCATGCCAGGAGATTATGAACTGGAGACGTTAAAGGCGCAGGCGGTGCTTCTGCGGACAGAACTTGCGGCGCAGTACCGGGAGAAGGGTGAAAGAATACAGGTGGAAGGCGACGGCCTTGCCGTTTTTTATGCAGAGACAGCGGGTGTGAGGACGGAAGCGTTATCAAAGAGCAGACAGGCGGTGGAGGAGACGGAGGGTATGATATTAACTTATCAGGGAGAGCCGATCCGTGCCTCTTATTTTTCTGTGAGCAATGGGCATACCAGAGCGGCGAGTGGGGAGGAGTGTCCTTATTTTTCTTCGGTTTCCTGCGAACGGGATAAAACTTCTCCGGACTACCGCAGCGTGGCGGAGGTAAAAAAAGAAGCTTATATCGAAGCGCTTGCAGGGATTGTGGGGGAGGAATGTGGGCGGGAGAAACTGTGGGAGAACAGGAAATTTTCTTATGATGACGCAGGATATATGACAAGTGTATCATATTTTACAGAAAAACAGGAGGAAAGAAGAGTGGATGGGGAGACATTCCGGCATCTTTTCGGATTGGCTTCCGCTTCTTTTGTTGCCACCTGGGAGGAGGACCGGGTACTTTTTTCTGTGACAGGCGTAGGGCATGGCTATGGGATGAGTCAATACGGAGCCAACTGTAAAGCGAAGGAAGGGGAGAACTACGAGGAGATCCTTGCAGATTTCTTTTTTCAGACAGAATTAGCAAAATTTGAATAAGCCGGAAAAAACGGGTAAAACTAACTCCATAAGAAAAACAGGAGGCGAGTTTTATGGCGAGAAGAAATAGAAACAATATCGGGAAAGAGAGGATCATCATGCTGGCGTCCGCAGTATTTGTGCTGGCGGCCCTGACAGTGACCGGCCTCTATGTGAGGAAAAATAACCGGGCGGAGCAGGAAAACTATGTGGTGGACTTCGGAGCGCTGGAGCAGAGCAGTACGGAGCTTGCTGAAAATATGCTGTCGGGAGAAGAACTGGACACCCTTTTTGCGGATGTAGGAACGGACGATCTGGACTATGATCCCAGCTTTCAGGAGGCCAATTCCCAGCGCGTAGAAAATACGGAGAACGGACAGAAAAATGAGAAGACCTCCGGCAGTGCGGCTGCAGAGAAAAAGCAAAGCACGGAAGAGCCAAAAAAGGACGATCCGGTAGAGAAGTCTTCCACGAAAAAGAAGGAAAGTGCCGCCGTCGAGGAAGAGGGTATGTTTGACGAGACGGTAGATACAGTTATGAGCGATGAAGTGCAGGCCGTATCTACTACGGTACAGCCGGAACTGAATTTTAATGAGGAGGATGGACTGGTGTGGCCCATTGTGGGCGACGTGCTGATCAATTACAGTATGGACAAGACCATTTATTTTCCGACCCTTGATCAGTATAAATATAACCCGGCAATCGTGATTGCCGCGACTCAGGGAGAACAGATCTGTGCGGCGGCGGATGGCCGAGTGACTTCTGTGAGTTACGATCCGGGCACCGGCAATACCGTAGTGATGGAACTGGGAAACGGTTATGAACTGACTTACGGACAGCTTGAGAATATCACGGTGTCTGAGGGAAGCTATGTGAATGTGGGGGATGGTATCGGTACTGTGGCAACCCCTACCAAGTATTACAGTATGGAAGGGACGAACGTATACTTTAAGCTGACCAAGGATGGAGAACCAGTGAATCCGCTGTCTAAACTACAATGATGCGGGAGATGGCAGATGTTTATTATACACGGGAATATAAAGACTATGGCGGAGCAGGATTACGCGGACGGTTATGTGCAGATTGCAGATGGTAAGATTGTCGCGATAGGAGATATGAAAGATTGTCCTGCTCCCGATGGAGAAGTGCTGGATGTGCAGGGCAATCTGGTGATGCCGGGGATTATCGAGGCACACTGTCATATGGGGATCACGGAGGAAAAGAAAGGTATGGAGGGGGACGACTGTAATGAGACGGTGGATCCCATTACACCTCAGCTTCGTGCCATCGACGCGATCAATCCTATGGATGCGGCTTTTAACGACGCGCTGCAGGCCGGTATCACCTCCGCAATGATCGGCCCCGGCAGCGCCAATGTGGTGGGAGGCCAGTTTGTCTTTGTGAAGACCCATGGGAGATGTATCGATCACATGATCGTGAAAGCGCCGGCGGCTATGAAAGTGGCTTTCGGAGAAAACCCAAAGGTGAATTATTCCGGACAGAATGAGTCTCCCGCCACACGGATGGCCATAGCCGCCATGCTCCGGGAAGAATTGACCAAGGCTGTGGCTTATCAGAAGAAGCGGGAAAAAGAAGAGGGAGAAGTGGATTTTCGCTATGAATGTTGGCTGCCCGTTCTGCGGGGCGAGATTCCGTTGAAAGCGCACGCGCACAGAGCAGATGATATTTTGACAGCTGTGCGCATTGCGAAAGAGTTTCATCTGCGGATGACCCTGGATCACTGCAGTGAGGGACACCTGATCATGGAGGAACTGAAGGAGGCGGGCTTTCCGGCTATCGTGGGACCGGATATGGCAAGCCGCAATAAGATAGAGGTGCAGAATATGGCCTTTAAGACGGCGGGACTTCTGTCGGGACATGGGATCTTAACTGCCATTACGACAGATCATCCTGTGTCGAAGATTCAGTTTCTGCCCATCTGTGCAGGGCTGGCGGTGAAGGCGGGCATGTCTCCGGAGGAGGGGCTTAAGTCCATTACGATCAACGCGGCAAAGATCTGCGGCGTGGAAGAGCGGGTGGGAAGCCTTGCGCCGGGGAAGGATGCGGATATCGCTGTCTTCACAGGCAATCCCATGGAAGTGTTTTCCAGAACGTGTTATACCATCATAGAGGGGGAGGTTGTGTATCGGGCGGAGTAGAGAAAGAATAGGTTTCCACGGGAATCAAAAGGATTCATCTGCACTTCTAAGCTATGTATTGCATCAACTGTGGAAACCTATCCTTATTTTCTCTGATATAATTTCTTTTAAAAGCCGCAAATGCAGACTTTCGACTAAGCAATGATTTAAGTTTTCTCAATACTATTTTCGAATCAGGATTCTTGTTTAATTCCTCAAGATTATCATATAGCTTATTCATTTCCTTGTTTAATTTTTGAAATCGCATTTCACTCTTATATACTCTCATACCCGTATTCTTCAAATTAAATACTTCCCAGACTAACGTTGCCGTGAGTACCGCTTTTTCATTTGTATCGTCCTTTGCCTTTACATCGACATCTTCGTCTATCAATTTGAAATCTATTAGTTCTTCCGGATCTTGATTACAACAATCAATTATACCCACATCATATTTTTGTTGCTTCTTCACTCCATTACAGTGACCACATGACCAAAAGAGATTATTCCAATCAAATAATCTATCTGGATATGTTCTATTTTTATGTGGTAATAAATGCTCAACTTCAGGATCCTGTAAATCTTTCATCTCACATATATAGCATTTATAATGTGCATCTTTCTGCAATTGCTCTATAACATCCGGCTGATCGTATTTTCCGGATGCCTTTTTAGCTTCTATAGCTAAAGATGCCGGAGCGGGGAAAGTACGTTCTATTTTAATCATTCTATATCCTCTCTTTTTTCAAATTCTGCTTTTATTCTTTGATATTCTGTTGTGATGTTTAAAGCCAGGTAATCTGGAATTTCATTTAAAAACATTTCCAATTCTGCTATTTCTTCAAAATCTTCATCAGTTAAATTCTCCTTAACCACAAGCCTCTTATATTTCTCATATTTTTGTTTTAATTTATTTGACATCGAATCTGCCTTAAAATATCCTTCAACAATACCACTATACGGGACATTTGATAAGCCATTTTTAACTGTAATATTGTTTTCCAAATCATAAATAACTACATTTTCCAAACTGTTTACAATGAAGGGAGAATGAGTTGAAACAATAAACTGAATATTTGGGAATATAGATGTCAAGAATTCCAATATAGTTTTTTGGAGTTCAAGGTGTAAATGCGTTTCGATTTCATCAATTAACACTATCCCCGGTACATTAAAGTCAAAAGATTTATTTGTTACTCCTTCCATCCTCACAATGAGATCCAAAACAATATTCAGAACAGCAGCAAACCCGCTCGAAAGAGTATTAAAATCAAAAAGTTCTCGATTTTTTTCTTTAATATAAAATTTAAATGTATCTTCATCAAAAATTAATTGCAATGATTGGTCGTCAAAAATTTTTCTTAACAAATTCTCAAACTGAATAAACCACTCTTTTATACTTTCTGATTTTGAAATATTTCCGCTGTTTTTTGATAATGCTTCTGTAACTTTTAGATCAAGTAAATATTTAATAAATATCTGATGCGGTTGCTCAGTTATTAAATATTTTTCCTTTAGAGTAACCTTCTCAATATGTTTTGGAATAACTGCGTTAAAACTTCGCTCTGCTTTATAATATGCCAGTACAAATTGTCCTTGCGCAAAATGATATCGTAAGGTATCTGCTGATTCGTTAAATTCTACGCATATCTCACTTCTGATTTGGTTTTTCATTCTGCTCGAAGTAGCCGCAGAATTTAAATAACGTGACAAAGCTTCCAAAACACTCGTTTTTCCACTTCCATTTTTACCTGTAAAAATCAAATGCTTAGCTTCATCCATAGATAATGATATATTGATATCCTTTAAATGCCTTACATTTTCAATTTTTATATTTGAGACAAAAATTTTTTCCATTCTTTGCTCCTTTACACATCCGTTTTTATTTCAATTATAGCATTTATTATACCGATATACTAGATTCTTTTAAGTTGTATCACCGTATGAAAAGTCTCTGTTGTCTTCTCATAATAAATATGCATATCTCCGCTATAGTTCTCAATGGTGCGCTGTATGCTTTTCAATCCCAATCCGTGCCGGGAACGGTCTTTCTTGCGGGTAACCAGTTTCCCACGGGAATCAAAAGGATTCTCAGAACAGGAATTTTGCACGGAAAGTATGGTATACGGCGCATTTTCCTGCCGCGATATACGAAGTTCGATAAAGGCATTAGAGATTCCGGCGGCAGCCTCCATGGCATTATCTAAAAGATTACAAAAGAGCGCAGTCAGATCATTGGCGGACATAAAATCTATGCTGTCATTTCGGATATCGGTTCTAAAATCGATCTTCTGCTCTTTACATTCTTCCTTATATCGACAGAGAATGGCATTGAGCGTGGTATTCTTACATAATTGCAGGGTATCAGAGCTCTGCAGGCTGGAGGTTTGTACCAGGTTATTGATATAATCGGTGATCTCCGACTGCTGATTTTGTTCGGCAAGGGCGGAGATGGCATAGAGATGGCCTCTTATGTTATGCACTAATATATTTCTGTTTTCATTCTGGGTACTTAACATCTTGTAGTATTCTGCGGTGTCATTTTCTCTCAAAAGACTGAGCTGTAAATCCACAAAATCCTGATTGCGTTTCTGGGTATAGCTGAAAAAGAACCAGATGAGAAGATTGAGCATGAGGAGAAAAACACAGCAAGCAGCGATCATTTTGGTGAGAAGGTCAGAAATGTCAGTGGTTAAATAGAGAATAATGAGTGTGATTATGACAAAGAAAGTGACGAGAGGAATCGGCACCAATATCAGAGACCCCTGACTTCCTGTTGTCTTTTTGCTCTTGCGGATGGCAGGCAGATGGGACAGTATGTATATGATGAAAAAGTAGATTAACTTACTGAAGAAAGAACAAATAAATAGGAGACCGGTATCAGGGCGTATCTCATAGAAATGTCTGGCAAAATCCGGATAAGAGGAAAACGCAAGAAGCTCGCCAAATCCCATGGCAATTGTAGTTATTCCGGCATGAAACAGAGCTGAAGACCATTTAGCATTATAAAAAATATGGAGAAAAATAAAATTAACGGCAAGGAAAGCAACTGCATTTAATTGATAGATATTCTGTAAGGACAGGAAAAACAGCATGCTGTAGAGTGCAAACAAAGATAAAGCCGTCCTGCGGGCGGTATATCTGGGAGTGAATAAATCATTACAGTAAAGCCAAAAGATGAGTGCCTCCGCTAAATATATGATAACGTAGCATAATAAAATTTCCATGTAGAATCCCCCTGCTTTATTAGCGATTGTGCTCCAGATAAATGAAATAAGCTTTTTTGAAATCCTTGTATTTTCGTCTGGACAGATAGGCCTGACCGTAAGCTGCGTCAAAAGTAATCATTTCGTGATTAAATTCCAACACATATTTCATGTTGACAATATAACTCTTATGAGTTTGAAAGAAGGATCCGGCATTCAGTGTGTCGATCCAGGCATGAATGGTCTTTTTTGCAGAATATATGCAGGAAATGGTATGGACAAGGGTGATTCTTAATTGTGCTTCGATATAGATGATGTCTGACTCAGATATCTTGGTGGAGGTGTTTCCGTCGTCAATGATCACCGTGGAGGTAAGGCGGTAATAAAAGCTCATAGCATCATCCATATTCTGAAACAGGCGCTCCTTTTCCAGCGGTTTGGAGAGATACCGGAATACCTGAAAACGCATGGCGTCATCCAGATACTGCATGTAGGAGGTTGTGATGAAGATGAGGATATTGGGGTTTGCTTCTTTTAATTCGTTTCCCACAAAGATACCGTTTAGTCCGGGCATTTCTATGTCCAGAAAAACAATATCCTTTTGGCCGGAATCCGCTAACAGGGAATCGCCATCTAAAAAAGAGACAAGCTCCGGCATTTCATAGCCATGCAAGGTAAAGTATTCCTGAAGATATTCTCTGATTTTTTCTATGATGATGTGCTCATCATCGCAGATAAGGATGCGCATGGCTGCTCTCGCCTTCCCCTCTTTATAATGTAGCTTTATTCTACTGAAAAACGATAAAAAAAGCAATCATTCTTTCGGATTCTTCTTGATTCTGCTTCCTGCGAGAGGAATCCTGACCGATGATGCAAAATAATGACCGTTCATACATGTGCTGTCGAAAAATTTGTTTGCGTGCGATATGATTTATATAGTTATAGAGGAAAAATGGAGGAGCAAAATGCCCAGAGTTTTATATGAAGCAAGCTACATAGGTAATCCGAAAAGTTTTTCTTTTTTCATAGAAGATATAATTGAGTCGATTATGATTTTAATATTAGTAATAGTAGCAATTTATACATTAAAAAAAGAAAGTGGTGTGAAAGAAGAATATTGTGGGTATGCACTTAAGCATTTTTCCCTAACTGTTTTTGCACTTTTTGGGGGAGTGTTTGGTTTGTTGTATCTAGTTTCGACCATATTGAACTATAATGAGGAAATTTTAGAATATAAGAGGGGAAAATACAGTGAAGTGGAAGGATTCGTGGAGGATTATACAGATTCAAAGACGCATACTTTTACGGTTAATGGGGTAGAATTTGAAGTTTCAGCGTTTGTACAGACTTGGGGATATACCTATGCGAAGTCTGATAACAATGTAATTACGGGAGATGGACAGCATTTAAAGATAAGATATATGCCCCATTCATCCGGATCAAACACTATTGTCTACATTGAAGAGATAGGTCCCCCTTTGACGCGGCCGGATGTGAAACAAGAGGAAGAGATCGAGGAACCGGCTATTCCCATAGATCAGATCGGAGTACAGGGGAGGACGGAAGAGGAGACGGAGCTGATCCAGAAGATTCTTTCTCAAGATAAAAAAGAATTTCAGAGGTTTCTTATGACAGACAGGCGTTATCTGTATAAGTATATGATTTGGATAAGCGCATATGATTTTACGGGAGACGGGATAGATGAGATCCTGGTATCAAAATACTACAAGGATATGAGTGCGGAGCTTACCTACAATTATGTGCATGATCAGACGGGCAGGAGAGTGCTGGAGTTCGTGGGCGGAGGCGATACTCAGATCATCGACGGATGGGATGGCGATGGAACTTTTTTATTATATGATAATAATGATTATTTTTCTGCCCCCTCATTACTTTACAAATACATATACCGAGATCAGATGTGAAGATGATGTGTTGGCAGAGCAGGTCATACTGGTGGAGCTGGACCGCAGACCACCCGGTGATTATGGGGAAGAGGAATACTATATTTTCACGGACTTTACGAAAGAAGAGGAAGAGAAACTTTGGGAAGGCGGCTCAGGAGTAAATGAGTTGACGGAGACCAAGGCGTATGTCAGAGAGGACAAGCGAGCAGAAGAATATAAGAAGTTGTTTGAAGAGAATGAAACAACAGGCTTTACGAGGATAGGTATGATCCGCTATTCGGTGAGTGATGGATTTACAGAGTATATAGAAGATTAAAAATGTAATTATGGAAAAAGGGTATTTACATATGAGCAGGGTTTTGTTTGAAACAAGCTATATAGGAAGTGTATATGTATTTTTATTGATTAAAGGTTATATTGAGATTGTAATACCCTATAAAAATGGCCATTATGTTGAGATAGAAGGGAAAGTAGAAAACTATGTCAATGTGAAAAGGACAGAATATTTCACTGTAGATGGAGTAAGGTTTAAATGTTCAGGTGGGCTCCCATGGGGATATAGTTGGCGAGGGAATAGTAGTGTCATAGTAAGCGGAAGACATTTAAGAATAAGATACATTCCCAGTAGTTCTGAAAACATAATCGTATATATAGAACAAATGATGCCAGAAGAGTGGGATACAGACTAAGTAGTAGAAACTGGGATAATGGAGCATTTATAGATGAACAAAATATTATATGAAGCAAGCTACATAGGAAATTCGAGGAGCTTTTTTAACTTTACAATAGTTTTTGTAGGACTGATTTTTCTATGGATAGTATTAATATACAATATAACAGAAGCAAAAAGAGAGAATTGCGGGAGTGCGGGATATACTGCCATGCCTTTCGTTGGGATAGTTAGTTTTGTGTTAATTGTTGGAGGGATAGGGACATATGGTAGGGATATTCTCGGATATAAGTGGCGGAGAGAATATCGTGAAGTGGAAGGAATCGTGGAGAATTACACAGAGCATTCAAACAGGTACACTTTTACGGTTAATGGAGTAGAATTTGAAATATCAGGATGTATCCTTACCTGGGGATATTCCTATTGGCAGGGCAAAAACGTAATTACAGGAGACGGACAACAATTGCGGATAAGATATACGTCTCCAACCACTATTTTATACATTGAGGAAATAGGTCACCCTTTGACGCGGCTGGATGATACGGAGGAAGCGCAGCAAGTGGATATGGCACAGGAGGAAGAGATTGAGGAATCGGATGTTTCCACAGATCAGGTCGGAATACAGGAGAGGACGGAAGAGGAGACAAAACTGATTCAGAACATTCTTTCACGAGACATAGACCAGACTGAAATACAAGGAAGGACGGAAGAGGAAACGGAGCTGATCCGGAAGATCCTTTCCCAAGACAAAAAAGAATTTCAGAGCTTTCTTATGGCAGACGGGGTGTACCCATATGAGGAAACGATCTGGATAAGCGCCTATGATTTTACAGGGGACGGACGAGACGAGATCCTGGTATCAAAATACTATGAGGATATGAACACAGAACTTACCTACAATTATGTATATGATCAGACGGGCAGGAGAGTGCTGGAGTTTGTAGGCGGAGGTGATACCCGGATCATCGATGGATGGGATGGCGATGGAACATTTCTGTTATATGATAGGAATGACTATTGCTACGCCCCTCATTATTTTACAAATACCTATACAGAGATCAGATGTGAGAATGATGTGTTGGCAGAAGGGGTCATACTGGTGGAGCTGGACCGCAGACCACCCGGTGATTATGGGGAAGAGGAATACTATATTTTCACGGATTTTACGAAAGAAGAGGAAGAGAAGCTATGGGAAGGAGGCTTAGGGGTAAATGAGTTGACGAAAACCAAGGTGTATGTCAGAGAGGACAAGAGAGCGGAGGAATATAAACAGTTGTTTCAAGAGAGTGAGACAACAGGGTTTTTGAGGATAGCTATGATCCGCTATTCGGAGGGTGATGGATTTCAGGAGTATACAGAAGAGGAGTGAGGCTATATGAAAAACGGGGAGATAGCATCTTATCGGGCTATTTCCCTGTTTTTATTGAAAAAATTTAAAATGTAATACTTTTGTAATAGTTATGATGCAAAAATATTGCAATGTTAGTTTAAGATGTAGAAAGAAAAGCATCAAGGAGACATTTTCGATGAAGAAATCAAGTAAGGATAGGCTTATAAGAAAAGTTTATCTATTTATCTTTATAATCTGTATTCTGATAGACTATCTATGCTTGAGAGGGCAGAAAGAAGAGCAAAGTGATGATTTTGCGCAGATCCTAGAAGAGCCTGTGGAAAACAGGGAGAATACAGAGGATAAGAAAGCTGCGGAAAACGAGGGGAGTACAGAGAATAAGGAAATTGCGGAAAGCGCGGAGGACAAGGGAACCTCAGAAATTGTGAATAACGATGAACTAAAGCAATACTATGGAGTTTATGAAATAGCAGAATTCTGGCCTACGCTCTATTTTTTTAGAGGACTTCGATTTGACAATATACGTGAGCAGGAAGCGGATATGATGCTTGGTCATTTTGTGGAGATTCAGGAAGATTCTTTAGTAACGTATGAATGTTTTCGGTGGAAGGGAGTGTATGATGGGAAATCAACACGGATAGAAAATTATCAGATAGAAAAGGTCTCTATTGAAAATCCCGAATATGAGTGGGAGACTATGGATTCCGCTTCGATGAGTATGGAAGAAATAATTGATTGCCCTAGCTTTGATTTTCCATGTGTAGATGGGTTTGAAGACTATAGGGAAAAGATACGAGGGCGGATTACAGTTAAGGTGGATTTGTATTATTGGCAGGAATACTATGTAATGGAAGATGGAATCATGATGTATTCCCCAATGACAGGAGAATATTTCTATCTAAAGAAACTGGACAAGAAGCCTGATAAAGTGCTGACTGCAGAAGCGTTAGCAGAAGAAGAGAAAGAGAAAATAATACAGGATGTTTATGGAAGTTATACCATAACAGAATTTATGCCAACCAAGTTTTATCCCGCGCTGGATGTGGCAGGGGATGTACTTTTGCCACAGGAAGAGGCGGATATGATGATTGGCAGGGAGATTGTTATTGGGGAGCAGTTGTTTACAACATATGATAATGGCCGATTACCCAATTCTGAGGTGATGAACCGATCTATGGAAGAATATTTATTAGAAAAAATAGAGATTACAACACCGGATTATCAGATCGAAAGAAAACTTAGGGATGATATTTTTGGACTGCGTGATGATATGCTGCCGGAAGAAATGCAGCAGGAAGAATATATCGAAATAAATGTATATCCTGGATATGAAAATGAGAAGATGGTATTTAGTGATGTTTTACCTCAGATGTATCAGCTGGATGATGGCAGGCTTCTGTTGTATGCCATAGGGGAATATTTTTTGTTAGAAAAAAATGAAGCTGTGTCAGAACCCTTTGCGTATCAGAATCTATTGGAGGAAACGAATGAGTAAGTGGAAGCAGGCGGCAGTATTATTATGTCTTCTTAGTGGTCTTTGGTTATCTGCGTGCGGGAAAGATGAAGCAGAGCAGAATCTTCCGGATATCGAGCAGGAAATAGCAGAATATAGAACGAATTTTATCGGGTTATATACAAGCACTGCAATGGAAGAGACAGAATCTCGGATAAACATAGAAGAAATGGAGATAGATTTTGGGGATAACGGTGAACCTGCAACATTAATAAAATATACGGATTCTTCAGGTGAGGTATTGCGATATCAACTACAGTTTTATGGGGAAATAGGACAGTGCAGTATAGATTATTATTTATGCAAAGATTTTGTACTTATCAGCAGAAAAAACGATTATTACAGCAGTTGGGTATTAACTGCGGGATATTCGGATGTGTTGTACAGTACGATAGAAAATTGGATTATTATTGATGAAAATACTTTCATTTTACATAGTGACGGGGAATTAGAGGAAATTGAAAAGACACAGTTGGAAGTTCCGATGTTGGAGGAGATAGAGATCAATATACAGCGGTCAGAGAAGAATTAGAATGGAAACCTGTAGAGGGATTTTGGAATGCTGAAAATATAGAATGAGAAAATATACAAAGAAAATGGAATCGTTACAGAGGTAGTAATGAGTCGATTGTACATATATTGGATGCAGAAATTTTGAGAAAATCGAAATAGGGAATTTACAATGAACAGCAATAAAAAACAATCCAAACACAAATTATTTTCCTGCGTTGTAATGTGCAGCTTGCTTTTTAGCGCATGCGCACAGAAAGTAGAACCGCAACAGGATCATGTGGTAACGTTGTCCGAAATCGCGGGAGAAGCGAAAGAAACGGAAGAGATAAATACCACAGCGGAAGCAGCAATGTCGGATTTATCTAAAGCTAAGAACGCCGACGAGGCGCTGGCGCTGCTCATAGCAGATGAAGGCTTCCGGGAGAAAGTGCGTTATGGGATTGGCATTGTGGAAGAAGATTCACCGGAAGAAGTTCTGCAAAAGCTGGAGAATTGCGAGAGCATAGAACTGAGTGGCGATGCAATTTATTCGTTGCAATCTTTGTCGCTTTTGCCGAATCTGAAACGGCTTGAGATTATAATCAAAAAATGGAATGATTCCACCATTACAGATTTTACGCCCATTGCACAGCTTTCCCAACTGGAAGAACTTTCTGTCACCTATGCAAAGGATGATAAGGTAGACCTTTCCTTTTTGGGACAGATGCGTACAGTAACGGAACTTACTCTGAAAAGCTGCAAGATAGCGGATTTTTCGTTTTTAGGAGAAATGTCGCAGTTACAGTGTTTGTCTTTGTATGAAACGCCTGTGGATGACTTGGCAGTATTGGAGAAGCTTCCGGAATTGGTTGAACTGTCGCTTTATGGTAATGAGAATGCAAAGAATATTGAGGCGGTGGGGACACTTACCAAAATGCAGGATTTGGAATTACAGTATTGCGGTATTGAGGATATCAGCTTTTTAAGCGGATTAACGGAACTTCGGCGTGTGGACTTAAACGGCAATTCCATTATGGACATTGCCCCGCTTGCGGATTTGGACAAGCTGGAGTGGCTGGGATTGTCCGAAAATAGAATCAGTGATATCTCCGTGATTGGAAATATGAGCAATCTGTTTGATTTGCTGTTAGACGGAAATGAGATTCAGGATATTTCTGCTCTTGCAGGGCTTTCACATCTTAATCAGGTGAGTCTTTCGGACAACCAGATTGAAGATTTGTCGCCGCTTGCGGGGAAGGAAGAACTGATGTATGCGGCAGTGTCCCGCAATCCAATTACAAATATAGAACCGCTCTTTGAGGTGCCGCTGCTTACATATTGGTATAAAGGGGCATCGGAGGAGGAAAAGGCATTTGTTGCAGACTGGCTTGCGGAGTATTATCCCGAGGCGGAAGAGCATAAATGTGTTGATTTCATTCAGGGCGATTTAAATAATGACGGGTGTCAGGATATCGCTTTTGTGGTAGACAGCGATGCTTTTCAACAGGGTAGTGTCTTTTTTGAGGACCGTCAGTTGTTTATTTTATTGCAGCAAAAAGACGGTTCATGGGTAGAGGTAGAGGATACTCCGGGTATTAGCAGTGGTAAGAGCGGTGGAATGAAGGGAGATCCGTATTATGGTATGTTTATGCAGGCCGGTTACCTGTGGATAAAAGAAGGGCGGGGAAGCAGTTACGCCGACCTGGAGACAAGAATCTACGAATACCGTAATGGCCTTAACTTGAAGAAGACGATAAGCGCTGGTTATTACAGTTTTGCAGACGGTTTTGATGTGCGGATTCGCAACGAGCAGGACGGCACATGGTTAATGTATGTGATTGCCATGGACGGGTACCGGATGGTTCGTGTGGATTTGGCGGATTCAGAGCATGTATGGCACAAGGCGTTCCCCATAATCAGTCTGTCTAATGGGTATCATATTTATGAGGATAAAAAAGTATCGCAGCTTACTGCCTCGGAAGCGCTTGACCTTGTTCTCGAAGCAGCAGTAGAGGATACAGCTTCGGCAGTTCAGGAAAAGCTGCCTTATACCGATTGGCAGAAAGATGGGTATGAGCTTTTACTGGGCGTGACGCTTCCCGATTATTACTATGTCATGCCTGAAGCCAAAAGGGAGGCGGACGACGAGCCGGCAGAATGGGAAGGAGATTATCTTTATTATGACGGATTGATTGAGGAGGACGGAACACTTTACCATGTCATCCGTTTGATACAGGAAGAGGAAAAAGGAGAATTCCTGTTAGATGATGCTACGGGGGAAATAAAAGAGTAAGAGGTAGAAGCGTATGTTATGGCTAAAAAGTATGATACTTACGATGCAGATGACCGGACTGGTGGGGCTGTGGGGAATCAGCGGTGATGTGGAAGAAATAGTGGACAATTTTCATTTGTCAAAGTAAAACTTGATGAAGATGATCATAGGGAAACAGTGCCAAAGACACTCTATGATTTTTTAGAAAGAAACTATTATGAGGCTCGAGAAGAAATAGAGACAGGGGAGTAAAATCGGAGGATTAAGAGTATGCTAAAAAAACGGGTGTCAATCTTTGCGATGGCATTTATGCTGATGGGATGTGCCACACAGGAAACAAATTTGACAGAGGAGCAGGAGATAAAATCTGTAACTGCCTATAGTGAGGAAGTGCAGGAAACGGACAAGCAGAAAGATGAGGTGGAGAGTAACACCTCTGTTCTCACAGAATATCAGGCAGAACAGATTATAAAAGAAGCTGATAATGCCATACATACGATCATGGAAAGAGCAGATATCTATAATAAAGAACAGCCGGAGGAAGAGAAGGTGACGGTGAGGATAGAAAAAAATGACAATGGACGCTGGGTCATAACGGAGATGAATCAATGGTATAACGATTTCAGATTCAACTATATGCGGGAGATGCATTTGACAGTCTGAGAAAACTTTTTACAGCCAAAGCTGAAAATAAGATAGAAGAGAAATCGGATGATGTGGAGGTATACTATTCGTTGGGAGAATATGCGGCGGAAGGGCAGCTAAGAGAATATGTATCCACGTGGTTTTCGGAGGATGTATTTGATTATCTTATGGATATGTGTTTGGTAATGTATGGAGTTACGAAAGATGAGGATGATCAGTATGTGTTAAGACTGGGTCTTACACCGCCGATGGATACGTATATTTTGGATGATTTTTCAAGTTTCATGATAAAAGATTATGGCGGCAAAGAATGTATAGTGGCTGTCCCATTTCAAAATATCTACGCATGGCCGGAGGCTAGCTCCGCTTACAGTGAAGGGGAGATCGTACTGCAGCAGGAGGGAGACAAGTGGGTTATTACAAAGATATCTGAGCCGCATTATGATGAATTCAAAAGTATAATGGATAATATGAACGTACAAAAAGAGCCGTAGATGTGATGGGTGGCGTAAATAGGATTATAACCTTGATATAAATTGAGAATGGAGGGTCTGAATAAAACCAGACCCTTTTCCTGTAATGATACGATGTATTAGCTAGATAAATATTTTTCACAAAATTCTTTGGCTGTTATGATCTGAATATTTTCATATTTTTCAATCACAAGAAGGTCTTTATCACCGCTAACGATATACAGTGCACGGGAATCTTTTGCACAACCGAGAAATTTATTGTCATCAGGATCCCGGCATATTTCTATCTGGGTGATAGGTTCAATGATCTCCATGGCCGTAATCAGAGGAGTCAGGATATTTTTGCTGATATGCCCTTGCTTTCTGTCAATCATCTCATGAACAATTGTTTCATATTCGTTGATAATTTCTGCTGTAGCGCAGGCAGTCATTTCTCCGGCGACAACCGAACTGAGAACCTTTCTTGGGAAACCACCAAAAAACACGCCGGAAATAAGGACATTCGTATCTATAACAATTCTCATATTTTTTGGTTCCTTCTTGCGGATTTAATAATATCATCAACATCGCTTTCGTCATAGCCTACAGAGGCAGCCCATTTTTGGGCTTCATCTAAGGAGGCCTCGAATTCTTCCGCTGTGGGTAGTTTTAAAGTTTTTAGCATAATAACATCTCCCGAAGTATAGGCTATCAGTTTATCCCCTGTGTCAATAGACAGAAGTTTGCGGATGCTGACCGGCAAAGAAATCTGGCCCTTAGAGGAAACAGTTAATATTTGTGTATTCATTTGGTTAAGCTCCTTCCAAGTAAGATTTTCTTACTTATAGTATGTCATAGGCAAGTATTTTATGCAAGATAAATCTTGAATTCATCATACGACTCCTGACACGAAAAAAAATAAAATGTAATACTTTTGTAACAGTTATGATGCAAAAATATTGCAATGTTAGTTTATGATGTAGAAAAAGCAGTATGGAGAATCTTTTTATTAGAAAAAAATGAGACACAGAGATAAAGGAGAGCAGTCATGACCAAAAATATTAAGAATATAGCGTCAGTTCTGTTGTGTTTGTTCATATTAGGCGGGTGTGGTGAAACCCAAGAGCAGGAAGAGGTGTTGCCTACAGTAGAAGTCAATGAAACAGATGCGGAGGAGCGTGATTCGGAAATCCCTGCCGCAGAAGAACCGGTAATGGAGGACTCTGCATCAGAAACATTGCAGGAAATACCGGTAGAAGAGAACGGTATCCTGGAGATCTATGATGGCAGAAATGAGATATCCATTCCCGAGGGTATTATGATAGCGCAAATATCGCCGGAGGAAATTTTATCGGGCAATCCTGTTCGCTATGATCGGTTCAGGACGGACGGCTGGGTTTTTGAATGGTTGGTTTCCGATTTTTCTTATGAGGATAATATGTTCATGGAAGATGGCGTATTGGTGATATCGCGTGAAAGTGATACGGAAGATATGCAAGTCATCCATGTGACGGCAGAGGGAGGATATGCTACACCGGTTTCGCTGGAAAACAAATTTAAATATGTGGATGTGAATTTTGACGGTATACCGGATCTTCTGATATGTACGGGCCACCATGGGAACCAAGGGGCAGTGACGTATTATTGTTTTTTACAGACGGAGAATGGTTTTGTAGAAGCACCGACTTTTACAGATATTGCCAACCCTTCGATTGATGCGGAACATAAATTGATTCTAAGCCAATGGCGTAATTGGGCGATGTCTCACAGCTGGGCAGAATATAAATATCAGAATAATACCTATTCCATGTACAGAGAATTGTGTGAAGAAGCAGTCAGGGAAGAGGATATAGATGAAGACATATGGGTATGGACTGTAAATGGTGAAGAAGTCTTGAGGAGCGATGCGTGCTCCGAGGAAGAGATTTTTGATTTTTTATATAGTGAAAACAGTGAATGGCAGATAGCAGATGATCGGTGGCGAACCATATATAATAATGGGCTGACAGCTGACTACAGTATATATGCCGATCCATAGGAGGATAACATGAAAAAAACTGTGCGTAGTGCAATAGATGATTATACCGAAACGAAGTTTATGTAGGAAGAAACGGGTACATAGCATACGCTGTCTATCGGAAAGAAGGGGTATTGTGAATTATAAAATGGTTAGGATGCTGCCGGTATTGGCAATCATTGTAAGTATCGTGGCTGTGTTATTGTTTGTTAAATCACCTGCAAAAACAGATAACATAGAAGGTGTTGAGAGCAGAGAAGAAGAACAGAGAGCAGCTCAAGGCGAAAGGCCGCAAGAAGTTCAAGAGGAAGAAGTGCAGGGGGCAGAGGGGCAACAGGAAAGCACGCGGGATATATTTGCAGATTCAGCGGTGGTAGATTTGGGGAATCATAAGGTGGCCTATCTTACGACCTCAGATAAGTTGGAAAGGTACTATGAATATGAAAACTGGATTGTCATTCAGAAGCTGAATCAGGGGAATAGTTTTTGGAACGACGATCAGACATTGTTCATTCCGGCAGAGGGTACAATAACCGCTATAGAAGCAGATGATTTTGGTTTGCAGATAACTGCGAAGGTGGGACAGGAACTGCTCGATATACAGATACCGATCTGTTTTCAGCCAGATATGGATGTTGTTGAATTACGTTCGCAGAGTAAAAGTGCTGTTTTGACAGCACAACCTGATACTTCTTCGATTCCGGAGACAGTATGGACAGAAAAGGTGGGTGCAGATGAAGAGAATTATGAAATATCTTTTGAAAGAATAAGTATTCCATACGTATCGGTGACATCTGCAATGGGTGGAGAGTATGCGGATTATCGGTTGACAGTCAGGGATGCGGAAGGCAAAACTGTACAGGAAATAATTCTGACAAATTCGTTTATATTGTATGAAGATGTTTACTGGCTGATAGATATTGATGGGGATCGTTTTCAGGATCTGGTATTCTGTGTGGAGCATGTGCAGGGTCAGGAGAACAGCAGTACAAGCCTGATGTTTCTGGTTTGGAATAAAGATAAAAAATTATATGAAGAGAAACCTTTGCCGGAAACAGATGTACAGTGGCCGATCTGGAATGAGCAGGAGAGAGCGTTGATGTTCACCACGGAAGAGTTGGGGAATTACTGGGTGCGCGGTGATAAAATGTACCACTTTGATGATGGAGACTGGCAGCTATATGCCCAGTTGATACCGTCAAGTGATGAGGAAATCCCGGCATTTCGGGATGGGTATGAGAAAGAAATATATTATAAAGACCTTGATTATTATTACATAGAAAAGCGTTATGAATCAGGAGAAATGATCGGGGAAACCGTTATGGAAGAAGCGCCATACGGGGATGCGCAGAGCATATGGTATAGGGAGAGAGAAGGGAATCAGGAACTGTTTCCAAGGGGTGCGTCTCCTTGGGGAGTCGATGGGAAAGAACCATGAACCGGGGAAATTAGAGCAAGCGTGTAAAAGAACAGGAGAGTTGGAGGATAAACATGAAAAAAACTGTGCGGATTGTGCTTGTTTTATTATTGTTGACGTGCACCTATCGCTATGCGCAAGTAGTGGGAACTGGCTCCTATGTGCAGGAAGCGGCGGAAGAGAACTGTGCAAGTGAGATGGATGAAGAAGCGGAGAATGAGATAATAAGTAAGATGAAGGTAACCGTCGGTGAAGCCTTGAAGATAGCAGAACTGGCAGGTCAGGAGGAACCGAAGGAAACAGAGGAAAGCGAGGTACAAAGATACTATCGCGAGGCCATAGAGAGCGCACAGTTAGACTGGGAGTGGGTGATTCAGCCCGGATAGTTAGGTTATTATATAGATTGGCAGATTCCGGCATTTAGTATGCATGCCAGTGAATTTCATGATGGACTGGCATACGTTGTCGATGCGGTTCCAACCATTATAAATGAGAAGGGGGAGGAGGTATTTGATTCGCCATTTTTTATAACCGGATATGCCGATCCCAAATATAAAGCCATTCCGGGGTATCTCTTTACAGATGATCTCATGAAGGAGAGAACTTATGGATTAGTGGGATTAGACGGGAAGTGCTTGTTGGAACCTGTATTTTATGATGTGGACGGGCCGTATGAGGACTATGTCAGGGTAGAAGTGGTAATCGATGAAATACCTTGTGAGGGTGTGATACGGTTAAAAGAAAAACAACCTGATAAAAATAGTTCGTTGTTATTTATTTTGGAAAAGGAAATAGAGGACAATTAGATTAAAAGGGCAATATGCGAAAGGAAATTTTTATGGAGCAAGTGCAATATATCATTATGATAATCAGTCTTGGGCTGTCAATCATAACGAAGCAGTCTGATTTAAAAGAATTTACATATCAGGCAGAGAATTCTGCCATCGATCAATTGTGGCAGGAATGTAGTCTGCCGCAGGAAGAATGGCCGGATTATTATTACTTTACCAATGAGGGACATTATCGCCTTGGCTTAGTAAATGCGACGGCGTTTGCAGTGAAAGAGTATGCGGCGGATTCGGGTATGGGTGATGAGGAGTGGAACTTAAAAAGAATATATTCCTGTGGAGATACAGATGCCTTTCTGGCTTATGTTGAATCGAAAACGGAGGATGAATTGTATATTCTTTTTTCGGAAGGACCAGGTGCACAGCCCGTATATATTATCCTGGCTGATATTCGGAAAGACGCAGATGCAGATGTTTCTTTACCATATGGGGGATATGCTTATAATTCCATGTTAGAATGGGATTCCTATAAAAATTGGTTTGATGGAGAGGCGGATGGACAGCATATCCATTATGAAATGATAGGTGACATACATGACTCCATATATGATACCGGACTTGCCTGTACAATAGATGATTATGTGGACAGAACAGGCGGAGATACGGAAAGTCAGTGGGAAGTGTACGGAAACGATATCTATGTGGGGAAAAATGGATATATAGCATGCACGATTTGCCAGAATAAAGGGAAAAACCTTATCTTTATTTTTGATGTGAGCAATAAGATTTATGCAGCAGTGGAGTTATAGCGGAAATAACAGGAGTATCATAAGATGGAACAATTAGTTACAATAGTATTGGTAGGGTGCACCATTGCCGCTGCGCTCGGAAAACAGCCTGACGGCAGGGCGGAGGCAAAATTATTGGCAGCGATGCAGGAAGCCGCGCATTGTGTGGTGGAGGATCATATCTACACCGATATGGATCATGACGGGACAAAGGAAATGTTTGGCGCTTATCGGGACGAAAAAGGCAGATGGGAGGCTGGATACTGCAGCAGCGACGGGCAGACCTGTGCGCCGGTTCCTTTGGATAGCGTTTGGGGGCATGACTGCTGTACACTGGAAGAGATGGATCTGGGAGAGGAAACGCATATCGTAGTCAATTGCTGAAATATGATGGGAACTGAAAAGAGATATGCGATTCTTGCATTGCGGGATCAGGGAATTGTTTGTTTAGTCCCCTTTCAATACGGGTATGTTCGGATGACAGATGCGGGGGATATTTTGCTTAATGTAGAAGATTACGACAGTATGTTTGACCCGTTTGAACCGGAAGATGATTCTGATGGTATCATGCATATCCAGTGTGATGTGAAGAATGAGTTCGGCGGAATCTCGTATGGCTATTATACGGTCAGATACGAGGGCAATGTGTTGGAAAAGGAGCCGGGTGTATACAATTCAGGGCGGATGTTCTCATCCTTTTCAAATTTTGAGAAGGTGTATTGATGATGGGGAGATAATGGGATGATGAATATAGTTGTTAAGGTGTTGGCTGGGTGCGTCCTTACAGTGTCCATTGGAATGAAGCCTGCGCAGGAGCCGGTGATGAATAAAAATTATGTAAAAGATCTTACTTCCATGTGGTATACGACTTGGGTGAAAGATGAAATGTATGAGTATACGGCAAAGGTAAACCAGACGCAGCAGACGGTGCCGTATGAAAAGGAACAGTTTCCGGAAGAACTGGTCATCAGCATGGAAAATCTGGTGTGCCAACCCTTAGACCGTGAATTTGATAAAGTATGGTATTCCGGTGAGGACTATGAATTTGAAGACACATCCTATGCCAGGGAAATGGATCGTTTCGGCGCGAAGGATACGGCGTTGACCGTGGAAGAAATACGGGAGTCCTATCCGCAGTTATTAGACAAATGTAAAGGAATTGACCTGAAAAACGACAGCATCTATGACGTGTACCGGGCAATTTATGGGGAGTACTGCGAGGGAATATTCTGTTATCAGGACGATGCGGGAAAAGATGTATTTGTCCTTGTATGCGATTCGGGCGGCTCTGCCGGGATCAGGGAGGTCTATCAGGCAAGACTGCAGGCGGATGGAAGCTTTGAGACTATCAATTATTTTCAGACAAGAAACGCGGGATACGGAAGAGTGATAAGCTATGGGGACAGCTATTATTATGCGTACTTGGAATATAACTATAATTTAAAAATCCACGACCGGATAAGACTCCACAGATTAGGGAATGCGCCGAGGGAGGAATGTCTGGTGGTAGAATATGTGCCCGAGTCATACCTGTGGAGGAATATATTTGACAGGTATGAGGGTAACGAGCTGGAAGCGTACATAAAAAGCATTCAGGATGATATTGTATCGGATCAATATCTGGACAGCGGAATGGATTTGGACATGGATGTATATGACGGCGACGAGAGACGTGGGGAAGACGAATTGTGTGTGATCGACTTTACCAACACCGGTGTGCCGGTATATATGGACAAGCACAGTTTTGTTCCTTCCAATGATAGTTTGAATTGGAGCCTTACGTGCAAATTTTATATTGGCAACGGGAATATAGAAGAAATGACAGAACTGGAAAAGGCGGAGATTGATGTACCTGTGCAGACACCGCGGCTCGTCCAGATATGGTTCAAACAGATAGGAGATAAGGTGTACAGTTTTTTTCTGTATCATGTGGAGGACTACAACTATGTACTGCAGACGGCTTTGATCGAAGGCAGGGATATCAGTCTGATCAGGAGCGACGTTCTGGTGCCGCAGAGGCATTTTGTGATCAGTGAGGATGTATTTTGGTATGGCTAAATATGGCAAAGGCTGTCGCATAATCGGAAGATTGAAGTTTTCGCACGGGTGGTTTATAATGTTCGTGAAAGTAATGAGCAGTGCGCAGACAGAGGATGAATGTGGAAGTGAGCTGGCTCACGGAAGCATACATCCGAATGGATGCATAGGGCGAATGCCCGCGAATGAGAAAAACCGAAGGTTTTTCGAATGTGCACTGTGAATGAAGATAAATGTAACAAAGGAATCAGCCATGCGAAAAAGTCAAAGTTTTATAAGAATAACCAACATTCTTCTGATCTTTACTCTGATGGTGGCTTCGTCTACCGGCTGCGGCATTATGGAGGACTTCCAGGGAAACGCGCTGTCGGGACGAGAGGAAGCAGACGATTTTACCAGTCTGGGGCTTTCTCCGGAGTTTGATTACGAAGTGCCGGA
>CAZOIF010000034.1:0-35159 GCA_964579975.1 uncultured Eubacterium sp.
TTGATTTTCAGGGGCTGTTTCCTGTTCTGGTGGGATATGCAGCGGTCATCTCCTTTATGGTCATAAAAGCATTATCCCTTTGTAGATGCCGTCAAGGGAGGGAACGGGCTGTAGTCCTGATAATGGCAGGCAGTGTTTTGTTTCTGCTTTCGGACAACCTGCTTCTTTTCTGGCTTTTTGGAATCGGAATGCCAAAAGAGATCCAGTCCGTTAACTGGGTTTTTTATTATGTAGCACAGGGCTGTCTGTCCGCTTCTCTAAGTTGTGATTTTGAGAAAGTCTGATCACGATATCGATGTATTCTTTGAAATTAGTTCCCTTTTTTATCTGACCGCCCCAGTAAATAATCGACAGATACATGATAATAATCTGCGAGTTTTATAAATATTTCTATCGGGATATTTATTTTTCCCAGTTCATATTTGGAATAGGTTGTTTGTTTTATGTGCAGGTAATCTGCTATTTCCTGCTGTTTCTTATCACAGTCTTCCCGCAGATTTCTTATATTCTCAAATACCATATCAATACACCTCGATCATTGACTCAATATAAATATTTGTTGATTTTGATGATTCTATTTATCGTTATTCCCTATTAATTATAAGAAAGAATCAGTTTTTGATTGAAAAATAGTCGCAATGCGACTATAATAAAATTAAAACGTGGGAACCTTTTTGCGTTTCAAAGTATCTTTATAGGTAGAGGGAGAAAATAAGGGGCAGATTGAAGATGTGGAAACGAATGCGAAAAGAGGAAAGGTAACTGTTTATGGAAGCAAAAAAGTTTTGTGAAAGTGTCAATAAATATAGAGATGATCTGTATATCATGGCATTGGCGATATTGAAAAATGAGGCAGATGCGGAAGATGCTGTGAGCAATGCGATCTTAAAAGCATATGAGAATATGGAACAGATCCGTGCTTTCCATAAATTTAAGCCATGGATGCTGACGATCACAAAGAATGAAGCGCTGAAGATAAAGAGGAAACGGTTGTATTTACCGGGGGATGAGGCGGTGGAAGCGCTGTCGAAGCCAGTCATGGCACAGTATGATGAATTGTGGGATATTTTACAGAAGATGAGAGAGGAATACCGTTTAGTCGTTGTATTGTTTTACTATCAGGGATTGTCACTCCGGGATATATCGGATGTACTGGACATCCCTGTTGGTACGGTAAAGTCCAGATTGAACAGGGGAAAGGCAGAACTTAGGGAGGAGTTGGAGAGGGGGCATGGAAATGACTAAATTTGATAAGAAAGTGAAAAGATTATCAAAGGAATTTCAGGTGCCGGACACATACCATGAGAAAGTTGATGAGATTCTTGAAAAGATTGAGGAAGACCGTGTTGCAGCTCCACGAAAAAAGCCGTTTGTAAAGGTAGCCGTTGCCGTGGCGGCACTTTGCCTTCTTGTAGCAGGGTATCTGTGCTTTTCCAGTGCGAAAGTAGCAGAGGCGAGTTTCCTGGAGACATTTAAACAGACGATATTGGATTTCCTGGGAATGGGTGAGGATGAATCGCAGGAAATAGGGATTGAGAGCAAAAAAGAGGATGCAGTCAGTAAACAGGATTTGATGATCGAACTGCAGGAAGTGGTTATGGACACACAGAATATTTATGCTGTGGTAAAGATTACGGCGCCACCGGATGTGGAATTTAAAGAAGGAATGACATTTGACTATTTTGGTTTTTGTGAGGGAACAAATTATAATGCATCCTCTGTGATGCCGGGGTCACGGCAATGTACCCTTCTTGAAGTTATGAAAAATAAAAACAATGTGGCAACATTTGTTGTCAATGTCGGTACGGATGAGCAGATCGAGGAAGGGAAAGAGGTTACAGCGTTTTTTAAAGATTTGTTAGATGGACCGCAGTATGAGGAGGATACAAAAATACTGGTAGAGGGGATGTGGAGTCTTTCCTTTACTGCCTCTTATACGAATTCAAAGGAGATTACGGTAGAAGGAACGGAAGAGATGCAATACTCTTTTTCGTATTCAAAGGCAGACATCAAAAAGATCAAACTTTTGCCGCTGGGACTGACTCTGGTCTCCGATGTATCGAGAGTGGATGAAGAAGCACGAAATACAACGGATACGAGATTTGTGATCCGGCTGAAAATGATCGATGGAAGTGAAATTATCGTTGACAGTCCGAATTTAGAAGACGATTGTCTGGTAAATGGCGGCAGCATTGGATGGTATGATAAGAATGGACATAGTTATCAAAAATATGTGGGGCAGTTTAAGAAAGCCATTGATATCAATCAGGTGATCGGAATTTATATTGCCGATTATTATGTGCCGTTAAAAGAATATGAATGATGAATGGAAATTTACCTGTTTGTGCCAGAGACACAGGCGTGTAAAAATATATGATATGGCATACATCTGTATGCAGAAAGATGGAGGAAATTTTTATGAAAAGAAATGGGCGACGGGTCGCATATTTACTGGTAGTTGCCCTGCTGCTCGGTATCCTGCCACCCGGCACGACACCTGTCAGCAGAGCGGCGGATGAGTCCGGAACTGGCTGCGAATTGAACAATCCGACGATAGACAGCGACGGGGTTACGACATGGGATTGCGTGTATTTTGGACACTACCGGCAGGGTGACACGGATGGAGATGGCATAGCGGACAGGGACGATGACAAACAACCCATCAAGTGGCGTGTGCTGTCGGTCAGCGAGGACGGTACGGATGCATTCCTGCTCGCCGACCAGAATCTGGACGAACGAAGGTACAACGAAACCAGGACAGCTGTCACATGGGAGACATGTACGATGAGGAGCTGGCTGAACGGCTATGGCCCGGAAGCCAACGTGTGCGGCAGGGACTATACGGACGATAATTTTATTAATGAGGCCTTTTCTGCAGACGAACGGGCAGCGATCAAAGAGACAACGGTTGTAACTCCGGATAATCCGAAATATAACGTTGATGGCGGGAATGACACAACAGACAAGGTGTATCTGCTCTCGATGGACGAAGTGGCGCAACCATTGTATGGATTTGCATCGGATCTTGAAAATTCTGCGGAAAGCAGAGCGGTGAAAACTACGCTGTATGCGAAAATGACAGGGGTTGAGACAGCTACGCAGGGAAAGTATGATGGATGTGGCGACTGGTGGCTGCGGTCGCCGGGTTTCCTCGAGGACAGTTTTTTAGCTGCCTATGTGATGACTAATGGTGAAGTCTCTCAAAACGGGACTAATGTCAACAGCCTTCAAAAAGCCATTCGTCCGGCTTTGCACTTGGATTTGTCCTCTTCGGTTTGGAAACCTGCAGGAACCGTCACCTCAGAAGAGTGGGAGAACATGAACCCCGGGAGTTCGCCCACTGTTAAGCCGGGTACATCGGGATTGCGCAGTCCGACAGTAGGAAGCGACGGGGTTACGACGTGGGACTGTGTATATTTTGGAGAGTACTGGCAGGATGACACGAACAGAGACGGCAAAGCGGACAAGGACGATGAAAAGCAACCCATCAAGTGGCGCGTGCTGCTGGTAAAAGGGGACGATGCATTTCTGCTTGCCGATCGGAATCTGGACTGCCGGACATACAACGATACGAGAGAAGATGTCACATGGGAGACGTGTACGCTCCGGAGCTGGCTAAACGGCTATGGAGCGGACTCGAACATATGTGGGAGGGACTATACCGGGGATAACTTTATTGATAATGCATTTACCGCAGAAGAGCAGCGGGCAATCAAAAGTACGACAGTCGTAAATGCGGACAATCCGGATTATAATACCGCAGGGGGAAATGACACGACAGACAAGGTGTATCTGCTTTCCCTGCGGGAAATACTGCGGATTCCGGCATATGGGTTTACAGGTAAAAGTACGGATAGCTCAAAGACCAGAAAGGGAGAAAACACGCCATATGCGAAAACACAGGGAGACTGGTGGCTGCGGTCGCCGGGGAGTGGTAGTACTTATGCATCTGAGGTGTGGGACACTGGTTACGTTAGTAAAGGAGGTATGTATGTTGACGTCCCGGGCTACGCTGTTCGTCCGGTGCTGCATCTGGATTTATCCTCTTCGGTTTGGGAACCTGCGGGAACCATTAACTCGGAAGGGAAAGAAAATGTGGATCCGGAGAGTACGCCGAGTGCTGCACCGACCGTGTTGCCAAGTACCACACCAACGATTATGCCAAGTGCCACACCAACGGTAAAGCCAGCTGTCACACCAACCGTGAAACCAAGTGCCACACCGACCGTGTAGCCAAGTGCCATACCAACGATTACACCAAGTACGTTTATATCAAACCTGAACAATCCGACGATGGACAGCACAGGTAATATTACGACATGGGACTGTGTGTATTTCGGACATTACTGGCAGAGTGACACGAATGGAGACGGTAAAGCGGACAGGAACGATGCCAAAGAACCGATCAAGTGGCGTGTGCTGTCAGTGAACGGAGACGATGCTTTTCTGCTCGCTGACCAGAATCTGGACTGCCAGAAATACAACAATAAGGATGTATCTGTCACGTGGGAGACGTGCACGATTCGGAGCTGGCTGAACGGCTATGATGCTGACACAAATAAGTGTAATGAGGATTATACAGAGGATAACTTCATCGGTAATGCGTTTACAGCAGACGAACAGACAGCGATCAGAGAGATGACAGTCGTAAATGTGGACAATCCGGAATATGATACCGAGGGAGGGAAGAACACGACAGACAAGGTATTCCTGCTCTCGTTGGACGAGGTGCAAAACCCGTCCTATGGATTTATATCATCCATATCGAATACTAAAAAGAGAGAATCCCTAAATACGGCATATGCGAAGTCGCAGGGAGCATACACACCGAAGTATTCAGTTGACGCCAAGGGCGGCTACTGGTGGCTGCGGTCACCGGGGCGCATCCGTAATGACGCATCCTGTGTGCGTCATGATGGTGGTTTCAGTTGGGAGGGTAGCTATGTTAATGACGCTAGTAACGCTGTTCGGCCGGCTTTGCATCTGAATTTGTCATTGGAATCCGTCTGGTCACATGCCGATAGCGTGACTTCAGAAGAGAAGAATACAAGTCCGGAGAGTTCGCCAAGTGCCACACCGACGGTTAAACCAAGTGCCTCACCGACCGTGCAGCCAAGTGCCACACCGACCGTGCAGCCAAGTGCCACGCCGACCGCTCAGCCAGGTGAATCACCGACCGCTCAGCCAGGTGAATCACCGATCGTGCAGCCGGGTGAGTCTCCGATCGTGCAGCCAAGTGGATCACCGATCGTGCAGCCGGGTGAGTCTCCGACCGCTCAGCCAGGTGAATTACCGACCGTGCATCCGGGTGAAGCACCAGCAGTTGAACCAGGTGAAGAACCGGCAACCGGATCAAAGCCGGCACAAGTGACCGGGCTGAAAGGAAAGGGAAAGAAAAAAGCAGTCCAGGCAAGCTGGAAGAAGGCAGCCGGGGCAAAGGGGTATCAGATTCAGTACGGTACTTCAAAGAAATGGAAGAAAAAGAAGGCAAAGACCACAAAAAAGACGAAACTGACGCTCGGGAAACTGAAATCGAAAAAGACGTATTATATCAGGGTAAGGGCCTACACGGTTCAAAATGGAAAGAAAGTATATGGCAGGTGGAGTAAGACGGTAAAGAAAAAAGTGAAATAAAAAAGAATAAAAAAATGGAGGAAAAAGTTTATGAAACTGAAACAACATAGTAAAAAGGTGGTTGCATGGGGACTGACAGCTGCTATGTCTCTCTCTTTGCTTTTCACGTCCGGGAAGCCTGCTGTGATCAAAGCAGCAGAAACGGATTCAGAAGAAGAGGCAGTAACACTGAGTAATCCTGTGATTGAGGCAGAGAAAGGGCATGTGGTATGGGATTGCATTTATTTTGGTAATTACTGGCAGAAGAAGTATATCACACAGCCGGGAAATGAGCCGGAAGAAGGGGAAGATGATGTAGTACATACCGATGATGATGGTACGAAATATATTGTGCGGGCAGACAAAAGCTGTTATAAGTATGAGCCGGTCAAGTGGCGTGTCCTGTCTGTCAGCGAGGATGGCACGGATGCATTTTTGATGGCAGATAAGACTCTGGATGGCAAAGCGTTTTATAGTAATGATAACGAAAATGCCACAAAGAATACCGTTACATGGGAGAATAGTGACGTTCGTGAATGGTTGAACGGAACATTTATGGAGACGGTATTTTCACCGGAGGAGCAGGAAGCGATCAAGACTACAGAGATTGAAAATCTGAGTTATTCTTCCTATTATGGTGGGGATTTAGAAGATGACACACCGACAAAAGACCGTATTTATCTGCCTTCGCTTGATGATATGGTAAACATGAAATATGGTTTTGTAAATAACTTCAATCCTTCGGATAATCCGATCGATATGGGGTTCTCTGACACAGAGACGAGACAGGCAGATAACACGGATTTTGCAAAATGGGGTGAAGATGGGTATAAAACAGGTGGTTATTTACTAAGAACGCTGGGGGCGTTTGAGGGATATGTATTTTGTACAGATGGGGGAGAGATTCCTACCGCCCAGATGTTTTCAACGGCTGTCGATGATTCGGGACATGGCATTCGTCCGGTGCTTCATCTGGATTTGACAAAGACGGAACTTTGGCAATATGCAGGTAAAGTAAGACAGGATAAGACAGAAATGGCACCGGATGCCACGCCGGTTGTACCGACCGAACGTCCGATCGCACAGCCGGGTGTGACGATGGCGCCGGGACAGACTTATCCGAAGAATCCGGTTGTGAATAAAACGGATCTGAACAAAAATACATGGGATTGCATTTATTTTGGAAATTATTATAATACGAAAATTACTCCATCCGTACTGGCATTAGCCGAGGAGGACAATTCGGTAAAAGCAGATGAAGAGGGAGGAGAATATCTTATCCGCCATGAGCAGGGATATTTTCAGTATGAGCCGATTAAGTGGCGTGTCCTTTCCATCAATGAAGACGGTACGGATGCGTTTGTGATGGCAGACCAGGTGGTTGATGTAACAAAATATTATAGCGAAGGTTCGGTAGAGATTACATGGGAAAAGAGTGATGCGAGAGCATGGCTGAATGATACATTCATGAAGACCGCTTTTACCGAGACAGAAATAGGTGCCATAAAAGAAACCACGGTAACGACAGCGGACAACAAATGGTCGGGGGAAGCTGGTGGAAATGATACGAAGGACAAAATCTATCTTCCATCCATCGAGGAGATGTTAGAGACTTCTTATGGGTTTAGCAGTGATGAAAAAGAAAAGAACACAAGAAAAATTACGGCTACGGATTTTGCAAAAGCTGAGGAAAATCTGGCATGGATAGAAAGTGATGCAGGTAAGTATTGGCTGCGTTCACAGGGACGAGAAGCTGGTTATCCTGCCCGGGTAGATGGTTGGGGGGATATGGATATCAATGAGATGCAGGATAGTGCAACGAGGTGGCTTGGTGTGCGTCCTGTTATGCATGTTGATTTATCGGACACGGCACTTTGGACATACGCCGGACAGGTAACGCCAGAGGGAATCGTCGTGCCAGAGGTAAAAGAACCGGAAGAAACAACAGAACCAGAAGAAACGACAGAGCCGACACAGACAGAAACACCGACGCAGAATCCACAGGTGGTACAGCCGACTCAGAACCCGCAGGTGGCAGAGCCAACACAGAATCCACAGACCGAAGAACCGGAAGTAAAACAACCCGGAAAACCTAAAATCAAAAGTCTGAAAAATAAAAAAGCAAAGAAAGTCACGGTCACACTTTCCAAAGCTGTTTCAGGGGTTTCCGGGTATCAGGTGGCATATGCTGCAAAAGCCTCTATGAAAGGACAAAAAACAAAGTCCTTTAAGGGCACCAGTGTGACGGTAAAGGGTTTGAAAAAGAAAAAAACATACTATTTCCGTGTACGTGCCTATACAAAGAAAAATGGAAAAACCATATATGGAAACTGGAGCAGCAAAAAAAGTATCAAGGTGAAAAAATAAGAAAAGGAGACTTTTATGAAATATATCCGCTCGTTTTTGGCGGCTGTCCTTACCCTGTCACTAGTGGCAGGGTTTGGCGGTTTTCTAATGAAACAGACAGTATCCACAGCAGCGAAAAAAACAATTACGGTAAAAGCAGATGATTTTACCGTAAAACTGCCGGCAGAATGGAAAAATAACTATGTGATGAAAAAAAGTGGAAAGAAAAAACATGGTTCTTATGTGACATTTTCTGCAAAAAAATGTTATAAGGAAACAGGAGATGGTTTTCTGTTTTCGATTTGGAGGTATAAGGACGATTCTTATACGGATCTGCCGATGTATGAACTGGTCGGCAAATGGAACGGAATGAATTATGTGGCAGTGTTTCCTACTGATATTCAGACGATGGGAGCCACAGAGTCTGCCAAAAAACAGTATCGTAAGCTGAATACGGCTTCGTATGATGCGGCATTTTCCATTCGGCCGGTAAAGAAAACTGGGAAGAACGTATATCGTGCCGGGGACTTTTCACTCAGATTGCCGGCATCCTGGAAGGGAAATTATACGGTAAAGAAATCCGGGAAGGATGGGAAGGATTCGTTTGTAGCATTTTATGCCAAGACGTGTTACAATGAAACAGGAGAGGGATTTTTATTTTCCATCGCTAAATATAAAGATGAATCCTATCAGGAGCTGCCGGCGTATGAACTGGTCGGCAAATGGAATGGGGTTTCTTATGTGGCAGAATTTCCCACCGATGTACAGATTGTCGGTGCAACGGAAAAAGCGGCAAAACAGTATCAGACACTAAATAAATCAGTGGTGAAAGTAGTCAGGTCAATCGGGAGATAGGCGGATAGAATAGAAGAAAGGAGCAGTCAGATGAAAGGAAACGGAAACAGGATTTTACGCTTTGGGTTACGGGTTACAGGAGTCTTTCTGATTGGACTTTTGCTGGTACAGAACCAGACAGTTACCAGGGCGGCAGAGACATCCCAGACAGAAACAGAACAGACAGAGGATGTTATTACATATGATGCGGCAGAGTTTGAGACATTTCAGGGGAGGACGCAGGACGAGGCGGGCAGAAAATATACGGCGGCAAGATATGCCTCGCCGAGATATGAGGATTCGGATCTGTCAGGTCTTTATGATGAAAGTTATTCGGAGGAGTTGGATCCGGAACGAGTGCTTTCCACAGGCGTGAAAGAGACGTTCACTGCTATGGTTAATTATTACCGGTGGCTGGCAGGCTCCTGCGATATAGAATGGAACGACGGCAGCCACTATTGGTTACAGAAAGAGGCGTATAAGATTCGGGAAGAGGAACGGGAAGAGGACCGGTCTCCATTCAAATCTGAGTATATGTATAGTCAGGGTAACACTCCGCTGACAGCATTAAAAAATATTCTGAATGAGCAGTGCGACTATTGGAACAGCATGTCATATATGCGGTACTCGGCGTATCGGCGGCGTGAAATTATTTTGAACCCCTATACTCCCGAAGTTTATATGGGATTTTACGGAAAATGGCTGGTAATGAATCTTCCTGAGAGGTATACGAGCAGGGAGGCGCTGCCGTTTTATTCGTTTCCATCGCAGGGCTATATGCCGAACGATCTGCTGACCGCCGATGAGTCGGCATGGACGGTGTGGGTAGATAGTAACAAGCTTAAGATTCCTGCGGCATATGATAAGAAAACGGGTGTCGAGATCGCAAGGGGTGTGTCGGTCAAAATCATTCACAGAGAATCCGGGACAATATATGAGAGAAACATGGATGCCTGTAACGCATATGCAGATGCCTGGTATATCGCTTTTAAAGGACCGCAGGAGGACGGAATATCTGCGTACAGCGGGACATATGATGTGGAGGTGACAGGCCTGCAGGATAAGGCGACCGGGAAAGCAGCGAAATTATGTTATTCGGTTACGTTTTTTGACTCGTCGGAGTATCTGTTGTCAAAAGTGAAGGAAGTGAGTATTGACGGTGTTGACACCTATGTGATGCCGCGGCAGCTGGCAAGTACTGAAAATGGTGAAAAAGTGGCGGCAATTCTGCCGAACGAGGTAACTGTCACCGGAGAGAACGGACGGAGTATCGTTTTGCCGGTCAAGGGAAACTGGCGGTACGACGAGGCAGGATCATGTTGGAAAAATTCTGTGGACGCATCGAAACTGCCATCGGATTTGACAGACCCGAACGATGTGCTGACGGATTTTTCGATTCACTGCGAGATAAGCGAACAGCCGGAAATGACGTTTGAGATGAATTGGGCGGCATACGCTACTAATTATCCTTTCCCTACGGATGGCCGCGGCGGTCATGCGATTATGAAGTGCAGACCGGAATCTGAGATTGAATATGTAACGATCTATCAGCTTACGAAACCGGAGGAGGAATATAACGCAACAGAGAAGTATGATACCAGAACAGCATGGAATGTGACGGTGGACAAAGAAACCAATACATTTTCGATTCCTATTGCATATTTTCTGGCAGACACCGGAGATTATGTGGCAGTGGGGCATGCAGAGGGCAGCAGGAAGGCGTGGCTGTCGGACAAAATCATACCGATTTACGTGGCCGAATATGGATCGCAGTGGATACTGCCGACGCCGCCGAACCCGGGTGTTCCGGATGGTGGCAGTGCGGGTACGGGGAATGGCAGCAGTAATGATATCAGTTATACCCCTAACGGAGGAAGCAGCGGCACCAGTGGAACCGGAACGACTGGTTCAGGCGAAACGGCTGAGCAGGAAGAAGAGGATAGTAATAATACAAGTATCCCAAAGGTGTCAAAAGTAAAGAAGTGCAAGGTAAAGGCGAAAAAGAAGGAGTTTGTGCTGACGTGGAAGAAGAGTTCTGAGGTTTCCGGGTATGAGGTGCAGATTAGTACAAAGAAAAACTTTAAGGGAGCAAAGACGATAGCGATTAAAAAGAATAAGTCCCAATGTAAGCTGTCCAAATTGAAACCGGGGAAAAAGTATTATATCCGTATCCGTGCCTATCAGACTTATGTGACGCAGACAGGAAGCAAGAAAAAGTCGTATGGGAAATGGATCGTGAAAAGCAGTACGACAAAGAAGTAAAAAAGGAATAAAAACATTTTTGGCAAAGACGGGAGGCTCACAGCATGAGTACAAAAATTGAGAATAAAAAACAAAAATATATCAATTGTATTTTTACTGTATTACTTTTCACTGTCTTTGCCTATTTCATTTTTGGGGAGATCTTTCTTCCGTCAGACGAATTAGACAATGATTATCTCTGTACAGAATATACCGGTGAATGGGAGCGGGTCAGGTCAGACGGAAGCAGGGAGCCTGTTACCATGCCGGGAAAATGTGAGGCAGAGCGAAATGAGATGGTAGTTGTGGAAACAAACCTGCCGGATGACATTGAGGATGGGCGGTATCTCTGTTTTCGCAGTGCGAAGCAGGATATGCGATTTTATATTGACGGAGAGCTGCGGCAGGAGTATTCCAACAGGGAGAACCGGCTGTTTGGAAGAATGAGTGCAATGGCCTATGTGTTTGTGGAAGTTGCCGGAGAAGATGCTGGGAAGAATCTTCGTGTGGAGACACAGACAGATTCCTCTTACTCCGGTATTTTCTATGCGGTTTATTATGGGAATCACATGGGAATTTGGAAGCACTTTTTTAAGCAGCTGGGGCTGGAGCTGATTGTCGCCTTTGTCACGCTGATACTCAGCATCATTGCCATTATCGGCAGCATGATACTCCGCTTTTGCTATCACAGAAAGGTGGCGCTGGAATATCTGGGCTGGGGTATCCTTGTGGCGGCAGTCTGGCTCATTACCAATTCCACATTCAGGCAGTTGCTTTTCCCGAATCTTTCGATTATCAACGACATTACTTTTCTCATGATCATGTTATTGTCACTGCCGTATCTTCTCTATATGAATGAGATTCAAAAGGGACGGTACATACGGGCGTATCAGGTTATGGAAATCATTATCATTTTCAATCTGTTCCTGTGTTCCGCTTTGCATATGACAGGGATATGTGATTTTACCGACACCATTGCGTGTGTCTCTGCATTTTGCATTATCTCTATTATCTTGATAGGGACAACGATTTTGTTGGATTTGCGGAGAGGATTGGTTCGGGAATATACGTTTGTGGCGGTGGGGATGTTTTGTGTATGTATTGCGGCATTTATACAGATTATCATTTATTTCCAAAGAAACAATCTGTTCAATGGTGCGATTCTGGCAGTGGGGCTGATTTTTCTTCTGCTGTTTTCTACGATCAGTACCGTTCGTGAAATTATGGTTATGGACTGGGAGAAACAGCAGGCATTACAGGCAAGTGAATACAAGGGACGTTTTCTCGCCAGTATGTCTCACGAGATACGGACTCCGATTCATGCTGTACTCGGTATGGATGCGATGATTCTGAGGGAGAGCAGGGAGCCGCAGATTAAGGAATATGCGCTGGATATCCAGAACGCCGGACAGACATTACTTTCCCTGATCAATGATATTCTGGACTTGTCTAAAATTGAATCCGGGAAATTAGAAATCCTTCCGGCAGAGTATGATGTCAGCAGCCTGATCCATGATGTTGTGAATATGCTTGAGATGAAAGCAAAAGATAAAGGATTGGAGTTAAATCTTTCCGTGGACGAAGGGATACCATCCCGGTTGTGGGGAGATGACGTCCGGATTCGTCAGATTCTGGTAAATCTCATGACAAATGCCGTTAAATATACCGAGACGGGAAGCGTGACCCTCACAGTAAGTACCGTCATCCATGAGGATACTGCGGAGCTGACGTTTCGGGTAGAGGATACGGGAATTGGCATCCGGGAAAAGGATATCGAAAAACTCTATCATGCCTTTGAACGGATTGAAGAACAGAGGAACCGGAAGATCGAGGGAACCGGTCTTGGCATGAATATTACGACACAGTTATTGGAGCGGATGGGCAGCAGGCTGCAGGTGGAAAGTGAGTATGGAAAAGGTTCTGTCTTTTCGTTCACACTGGAGCAAAAGATCATGAGCGATGAGCCGGTGGGGGATCTGGAGCAGAGGATCAAAAATCAGGCAGCGGCATACTCCTATCAGGTTCAGTTTACTGCTCCTGAGGCACATCTGCTGGTCGTGGATGACAATGCGGTAAACAGGAGGGTATTTGCACAGTTGCTGAAAGCAACACAGATACAGATTGATGAGGCGTCCGGTGGAGAGGAGTGCCTGGAGATGGTCAGGAAGAAAGCCTATGATTTGATTTTCCTTGACCATATGATGCCGGATCTGGATGGCATTTCCGTATTACGCAAAATGAAAGAATGGAACGACTATCCGTGCCAGAGCACACCGGTGATTGCCCTGACAGCAAATGCAGTTACCGGTGCCAGAGAGATGTATTTAAACGAAGGGTTTCAGAATTTCCTTTCTAAACCGGTCAATCCGGAAAAAATGGAGAAGATGATCATGGAGCTTCTCCCGGAGGAAAAGGTCATTTACGGGCAGGTGGAAGCCAGTGTTTCCGGGGAAACAACAGATGAGAAGACAGAAGAAACAGTACTGCCGGAGCTGGAGGGGATTGACTGGAATTATGCAAAGCTTTATTGCAGAGATATTGCAATACTGATGGATACGGTTCAGCAGTTCTATCAGACGATGGAGACAGAGGCGGCACAGTTGGAGCGTTTTCTGGTGCAGCTTGAAAAATCTGCAGAAACGGATCCCGAAGCACTTAGTCAGTTCCGGATTAAAGTGCATTCCATGAAAAATTCTGCTGCCATGATTGGGGCGGTGTCTCTTTCCGGTTTGGCAAAAGTGTTGGAATATGCGGCAAGAGATGGTAAAATAGATGTGATAGAAAACATTGCGCCTGTATTTCTGCAGGAATGGGGGAATATGAAGAACATTTTAAAGCCCATTGTGCAGACAGAGGAGCCAGGTGGAAATGGGGAAGAACCGGATTATGAGCTGACCAGAGAGCTTCTGCGTTTATTAAGGAATGCCATAGAGGAGATGGATGTGGATACAGCGGATGAAATCATACGGCAGTTAAAGCGGTTTGCATATCCGGAGAGGATTATGACAGAAGTGATGGAAAATCTCTGTCTGGCTGTTACCAATTTAGATGAGGAACAGGTAGCAATATGGACAGATCAATTTGAGCAGGAATTGGAGGAGAATGCATGATGAAAAAAGTGCTGTTGGTAGGAGAACTGAGTGAGATCGTGAGAAGTCTGAATGAATGTCTGGAGGATGATTTTCAGGTTCAGCTTTGTTCGGAAGAACTTACAAATGTGCAGGCGATGGTAAAGATTATCAAACCGGACCTGATCATTATCTGCCAGATCGGAGTGGAAGAAATCGACAATGCCATGTTTACATGGCTTCAGGAAAAGTGTTCGGAGATTCCGGTTCTTGGTATCACGACAAGTGATGGGTGGAAGCAGTGCAGGGACTTCTATAAGAGTGAGCAGTTTGACGTATTGTTCCGTCCGGTGGCTAAGAATGAACTGTTGAAAAAGTGTCATGAACTTCTTGGAGGTTATCGTTCCGGTCAGTTAGAACGTAACGTGATAGATAAGCGCTGGCAGAAAAAGAAAATCATGCTCGTAGATGACAGTGCCCTGATGCTTCGCAGCATGAAAAGCATGTTGGAGAAGCATTATGACATCTGCCTTGCCAAGTCGGGAGAACAGGCATTGAAACTGATTCCGCAGGAAAATCCGGATTTGATCCTGCTGGATTATGAAATGGAGGGAATGGACGGAAAAAGCACCTTTGAGGCAATGAAAGAGGATGAGGATATGAAGTGGATTCCGGTTGTATTTCTCACAAGCATTGCGGACCGGAAATCCATTTATGATGTACTCAAATCCAAACCGGACGGATACATATTGAAGCCGCCGGATGAAGAGCGGATTTTTGACACGATTGAAGAAATTTTAGGAGGTAATAATCGATGAGACGAAAGGATACCAGTAGATACAGAAAACAGTTGGTGCTTTTGCTGACCTTTGCACTTCTGGTCAGTATGCTGCCGATGGGAAATACGATAAGTAAGGCGGCAGAGACATCCCAGACGGAAACAGAACAGACAGAGGATGTTATTACATATGATGCGGCAGAGTTTGAGGTGTTTGCAGGACGGACAAAAGAAGAGGCAGCAGCGAAATATGTAGCGGCAAGATATGCGGGTCAGGGTTATGAGGAGGCGGATCCCACGAGCTTTTATGAGGTACAGCCTTCCTTTGAGTCGCCCTATTATCCGGGACTGCTTTCGGAGCCTGCGCTCAAAACGATGTATTCGATGTGCAACTACTATCGGTGGCTGGTGGGAATGAAAGAGGTCCAGGGGAATATGTTTCAAGATAGTTATGGATGGGACAGGGTGCAGAAACAGGCTTTTTTGGCTCACTTTCTGAGTTCTATGCCAGAGGACTTTCCGGAGGACGAGTGGGAGAAACTAAAAACGTATGAGTACAGTTTTGCTCAGGGAAAAACCCCTTTGGAGGGGCTGAAAAACCTGATGAATAAGGAAGCGGAGTGGGGCAAAAATCTCTCTGAAACCTATAAGGGGCGTCAATACATTCTTTCTCCCAAGATCAGTGATATCAGAATGGGATTTAGCGGAAACTGGTTGGTGGGTCCGAAAGGGGTATCAGAAGTTTACACGAAGGATGATGCGCTGCCGTTTTATGCGTTCCCATCAGAAGGTTATATGCCGGATGACCTGCTGAAAACAAACGGTTCGGCATGGAGTGTCGAGCTGAATCAGGCTGTTATCAATGTTTCGATGGAATCGGTTTCTGTTACCATTACCCATCGGGAATCCGGCCAGAAAATCGTAAGAAGCTTGTCAGATAAAAATGTCTATGTGTTCCCAAGTGGGGAATACAACAGTGGAAGGGTATATTTTGAAGGACCGGTAAGTGAAGGGATGTCGGTATATGCAGGGACATATGATGTGGAGATCACAGGCCTGACCGACGTCGATACCGGCAAGGAGGCAAAGGTCTGTTATACGGTTCAATTTTTTGATACTGCCGAGTATCTGAACCAAAGTGTAAAGGAAGTAAGTCTTGATGGCATTACGAAATTTGTAGTGCCGGAGTCGGTTGCAACGACAGACAATTTACAGAAGCTGGCATCAATCCTTCCGGGTGAGGTGACGGTGACGGGCGGGAACGGACGAAATGTTGTCCTGCCGGTAAAAGGCAAATGGGTGTATGATGCAGCTGGTTCGTGTTGGAAAAATTCTGTGGATGCGGCAGAACTTCCGGCGGGATTGACGGATACGGCAGGAGTGCTCTCTGACTTTTCGATTGCCTGCGAAGTGGGGGATAATCGGGGGTTGACATTTGAAATGAAGTGGAGCGATTTAGAATGGCCGACGGACGGTAAGGGTGGAACGATTGAGATAAAATGGAATGAAACATCAAAAATCGACCATGCCATGTTATATCAGATTACGGAGAATGAACAGGGCTACGCAGCGAGTGTTCGATATGATCCGGAGAAGGCATGGAGTGGAAACCTCAGTGAAGTGGAAAATGCTTTTGTGTTTCAGTCGGTTTATAATATTGAGGATTCCGGAGATTATGTAGCAGTGGGATATGTGGACGGTGAAAAGACGGCATATCTATCGGATAACATTCAAAAGCTCATTGTCTCAGAAAGAGACACTCCCCAGTTACCCGGTGGCGGTGGAAACAGCAGTGGTGCTGGAAATACCGGCAGTGGCATCAGTGGCGGCACTGGTGGAAATAGTACCGGCGGGGGAAATGCAGGTGCGAACATTGCTGGAGGAAATAGTGGTATTGGAGGAAATAGTGGAACCGGAGGAAATGGCGGAACTGGAGGCAGCAGTCTTTCCAGCGACGATACCGCTGTTTCCAAAGTGGCAAAGATAAAGTCATTTAATGTCAAAGTGAAAAAGAAGGGATTTGTGCTGACATGGAAAAAGGCTTCCGGAGTTTCCGGGTACCAGATCCAGATCAGTACAAAGAAAAATTTTAAAGGAGCAAAGAATATAGCGGTTAAAAAGAGTAAGAGCCAGTGTAAGGTTTCCGGGCTGAAAGCACAAAAACAATACTACGTCCGCATCCGTTCTTATAAGTCCTATATAACCAAGGATGGGAAGACGAAAAAGGCATATGGGAAATGGGTGGTAAAAAGGAAAAAATGTTATTGATCGTGAAATCTCAGGAGGGTAAAAAGGCATGAATAAAAGAATGATTGCAGGAGCGGTTCTGCTTATTTTGATAGGAGCAATACTGCCATGGGGCAGAGTAAACGCAGAAACAACAGAAACAACAGACACTGTGACATATGACGCGGCGGAGTTTGCATCCTTTCAGGGACGGACAAAGGAAGAGGTCGGACGCAGATATGGCGAGGCAATGTATGCCGGAGACAGCTATGTCAATGGTGACAGCAGTACTTATTATGAAACAATGTGTTCGCTGAAAGATCCTTATGCGGTTGGCAAACTGACGGAGGATACGCATAAGACCATGACAGCCATGACCGAGTTTTACCGCTGGCTGGTAGGCGTGAAACCGTTACAGGCAGTCTCAGAACACTCCGATAAATTACAGGCAGAGGCGCTGGTGCGGAATTTTGAGTTTAACCACTCCGTATCGGATTACAGTAAACCGGAGGATATGACGCAGGAATTCTGGGACTATGGAGCAAAAGATTATCTCCATACGATTCTGGCAAGATATTCCACTCCCCGAAATTCCATTACAAGCTGGATGAATGAAGGATATTCTCTTTCCTATGGTATGTTTGATACCGTGGGACACCGTTATGCGCTGATCGGTGCGACGGTCTCGGATGTTCAGTATGGCTATGCAGGGAGTATTGCGATCGGGCAGGAAAAGGCATATAAAAATACAATGGAAAATCCGTTTAGTGCTTTTCCGGCGCCGGGATATATGCCGACGGATCTGGTGCACAGCAGCAGTTCGGCGTGGAGTATACAGATGAACCGGAATATTGTTAGTGTTACGGATCGAAGCAGTGTTGTGGTAAAGGTGACAAATATGGACACCACAGAGAGCTATGAATGTACAACGGCAAATGGAAAACTGCAGGCATCAGAGTATAGTTCGCAGCTTGTATTTGTGCAGCCGGTTCCGGTTTCAGGAAAACGTTATGAAGGCAGTTACCGGGTTGATGTAACCGGACTTACAGATGCAGAGACCGGTGGGGATGCGGCAATTACTTATACGACGGAGTTTTTCGATCCGACGGAGTACACGCCTTCTTATGCGAAGACCGTGACAGCAGACGGAATTGAAAAATATATCATATATAAGAGCACAGCTACTACGGAAAATTTAAGGAAAATCGCCTATGCGCTGCCGGATGAGGTGACGGTGATTGCCGAAAACGGAAGGACGGCGCAGGTTCCGGTGACAGGAAACTGGATTTTAAATGAGGAAGAACAGTGCTGGACGAATCAGGCCGATGCCACAAAACTCCCATCCGACATTACGGACAGGGAAAATGTACTGGAAGAGTGTGCAATCTATTATGAGATTTCAGAGAGTATGTATGATTCCTATAATTCTTTGACTATCTATCCCCGTGTGGTAAAGGCAGGGGAAGGGACACAGATGCGTGTATTTCTGTCATTGATATCTGCGGATACCAGTGCCATCTTCCAGCTTGTGCCACAGGGAGACGGAACTTATACCGGCAGGAAGAGATACGATTCCCGTACATCGACGGGCTTTGAGGTGACGAGTAATGGAGACCATATGTATAAAATTCCATCCCTGCAAAAGAGTGACGAGGGAGAATATTTCTCTATCTTTTATGAGTCGTCGGACACCCGTGCTTATGTTTCTACGCAGATCCAGACACTGACTGTTCAGGATGAGTCGCAGCCGGAAAATACTCTGCAGCCGACGCCGGGCATTACTCCGGGAAATACTCCGCAGCCGACGCCGGGCATCACTCCGGGAAATACTCCGCAGCCAGCACCGGGTGTCACTCCGGGCGGGGAGAGTACATGGTTTCCAGGAACTTCCGTTACGCCACAGGTCACTCCGGGTGGTGGGAATGCATTGTCCCAGCAACCATCTGCCACGCCAGATACCAGATCAGGAGGAGATTCTGACAGCGGGATGGAAAATATCAGCGATGGAGACGATGACGAAAACACGGTTCCCCAAGTAGCGAAAGTAGGCCGGCTGAAGGGAAAGGTAAAGACAAAGGGTAAGAAGAAAACATTGGAACTGACATGGAAAAAAGGTTCCGGGGCAAGTGGATATCAGATTCAGGTAAGCACCAAAAAAAGTTTTAAGGGTGCAAAGAAAATAACGGTCAAAAAGAATAAATATAAGGTTTCTAAGTTGAAACCCGGGAAAAAATATTATGTCCGTGTTCGTGCTTATCGGACATATCAATCGCAGAATGGCAAGACAGAGAAAGCATATGGAACGTGGACGGTAATGAGTATGACCCCATAAGGAGGAGTATTATATGTGGAAAGATCGCCTGAAAATGAAGTTAATTACCGTCTTGCGGATGAGTCTTGTTTTGCTGGTATGCTGCTCATGTACCGTTCTGGCAGGCGGTCGCCATGTGGAGGCGTTAGAAGAGAAACCGCAGCCATCCGAGGAGGAGTATGAGGCACAGTACGACAATGCAGTAAAGCTGGCGGATATGTTGGTAAGAAAATATCCTGACAAGCTGAATAATAAGCTATATACGGCAGAACAGGAGGTGGAGCTGCAGGCATTGGTGGATTCTGTCTGTGGCAGCGCAAAGAATGACCGGCAAAAAGTCAATAACCTCCTTGCCTGCATCTTTCAAAAGTTGGACCCGGGCAGCAGTTATGAACTGAATGGCTGGGATACGCTCTGTAACGGGGAAAATGCAGTCAATGAGGAAGTATACTGCTTTACGCTTTATGATGTGTGCCGGCTGGCGGATATTCCGTGTTTTATTCTGGAAGACGATTTCACAGATGCATCAAAGAACCACTATATTGCGATGGTTTATATCGAATCGGCTTCCGGTACCGGGAGGGAATGGCATTTTGTCGATGTGGCGAAAGAAGAAATGCTGCTTAGCAGCAGGAAATATGTCTATGAGGATTTGGGAACAGGCTTCTATCCACAAAATCTGGTATTGGATTATGATAAGGCGCTGTTTTTCAGAAATGCGATTTCTTTGAAAAAGAAAGTGGAAGTCGAGGGAAAAGAGGCGCCTTTATTGGTATATGACAGTACTGCGGATACAGTAAAAGCCTATTATACAAGGGGAGTATTGGCGGCTGGGGAACAGTACTGTATGACAGAAGAATATATAGGAGAAGATGGGGAGGCACCATCGGGGTGGATCTGGACAAAAGACTATTCATCCGGTACGGTAACGACCTACCGCAGCTATGCCGTGTGCGGTGTGTTCCTGCGGGGGAGAGTAGAGATCGAGGGGAAAGAGTATGAGCTGCAGAATGATGACTTTCTTAGCTATCGTCCCTATTATGACCATCAGGCAGTGGTAAGTGAGCCGGAGAGTCAGGAACATAAAGATTTTGTACTCGGTTACAGGAAGCAGTTGGAGGAGAAGGCAATCGCATATGCGGAAGCTTTGCTGGCAGATCAAAACTACATCTGGGATGACACATATTTCAGTACAGAAAAGGATGAAAAGCTCTTGCGGGATGCAGTCGATACCGCATTGGACTGGGATTATATCCAAAACAATGAGGCAAGCGAGATTGCCTTTCAGACAGCGAAGATTCCCTTCAAGCCTTTGGCAGAACAGGAACCAGGCGAAATGTCCGATAAGGCGAAAGCGCAGGCAATCCTTCTGTATATCAAAAAAGAAGTGAAGTCCGTTGAGATGGGCGCCAATTTTGTAAACAGTGCGACTGTGCTGAGTCAGGGAGAGGGAACGTGTGCTGGTATTTCTATTTTATACCGGGATATGTGTGTGATGGCAGGAGTTCCCTGCTTTCAGCTGCACAGTTCTATCGGTATGAAGCAGGGAGATGTTCTTTACGGGGACCATGCGTCGAATATGATCAAGGTGGGAGACGAGTGGCTGTTCTGTGACCCGATGAATATGGGCGTTATTGGGAAAGGGGACTGTTATCCGCTGGGTTTTTTGGAGGGATATGATACTGCAAATAATACAGAGATTAAACTTGACCGTGACACAGTGCGTAAGGATAACTACTATAAATGGAGTACGGTGGGGAGTGCGACGTGGAATTATTTTGATTTTGACAGTGAGGGGAAACTGGGGATCTACCAGAGAAACTGCCTGGGTGAGCCGGTTGTAGATAGTGAAATCGATGAAAACGGCAGATATATCATAGAGAATGGTCTGCATATCGTGGATGTTCCGGAAATGAACGAAGACCGTTCGGCAGAAATTGTAACGCAGTATGTGTATTATCGTCAGAATCTCAGAACACTGCAGGGGAAGAAAGTCATTGATGGCAAAGAGTATATCTTTGATACGGATGTGAAGGGGTATGCGAATTGCCACAAGATGCAGGAGGTGTCCCGAAGATATGTCATTTCCAAGCTTACCTTTCAGCCGTTAGAAGACCAGCCCTATGAGGAGGGCGGAGCCTGTCCGGTACCGGAGATTTACCACGGAGACAAAAAGCTGGAATACGGGAAGGACTTTCGGATTGTTGAGTACAAACATAATAAGGAAATCACGACTTATACGGACGCCAGCTATAAGGTAGAGGGAATCGGCGATTATATGGGTGAGGCAACCCGGTATTTTAAAGTCGTGCAGGTGGATCTTTCTGAGCTGGAAGTGACGCTGTCCCAGACAAGTATTCCATGGAGACCGGATCCGGAATACCGCAAACCGCAAGTGGAACTGGGGGTGTCTGCGCAGAATTATAGTGTGGCTTACTATGACTTTGATAAAATCGGTAAGGCGAGGGTAGTCATAACTGGTAAAGGAAATTGTAAAGGCTCTGTTACGAAAGAGTATGATATCACCCCAGGTGTGTGGAATGGGGAAGAGTTTATCATTACGGATAAGAACGGGGAGCCGCTCCAGTCTCAGAAATTTTATTACCGATTTTCTCCGATCGCTGCCGAGGCAAGGGTATGCTGGCAGGATGAAAAGGGTAGGATGCATATTCTTTCCGAGGCTTTGGATTATGATATGTCATACAGTGGTACGGAATATCCGGGAACCGTTACCGTTACGGCGACAGCCAAAGGAAAATATGAGGGGACTCTGACATGTACCTATCAGATCATGCCATCTTTTGTGTGGGAGGATTCCATACGTGCCGAATACACCCAGACGGTATATAATGGAACGGTGCAGAAGCCTGCCGTTACGATTGGAGATCTGGTCGAGGGGAAAGACTATTTTATCTCCTATGAGAGAAAGGTGGATGGAGAGTATCAGGCGGCAGAACCGAAGGAAGCCGGTGAGTACAGGATTGTCGTTCGCATGTCAGAGGATCGGGCGATCATGAAAGAAGGCATATCGGAAGAGGATGCGTCGAATATCTGTTATATCAGTTATTTCATTCAGGGTGACGGAAGCAGTGGCAGTGGAACTGGAAACGGCGGTTCTGGCACCGGGGGTTCCGGAAATAGTACAGGCGGCAACAGTTCTGGTACAAGCGGCACAGGAAACAGTAGCAGTACAGGTAGTGGTTCAGGTACAGGAGGCTCAGGGAACAGTACGGGCGGCGGTTCTGATACAGATATCAAAGGCGGCGGTGGAGAAAACGGGACTATCGGCAGCCTGGAGACTTTAGACAATGGAAGTTATACGGTCAAAAAGTTAAAGCTGACAGCAAAGAAAAAAGCGATAAAGGTTAGCTGGAGCAAAGTTAAAAAAGCAAGGGGCTATCAGATACAAATCAGTCAATATAAGAATTATAAAACGGCAAAGACGGTAAATGTCAAAAAATCCAAAAACTCGTATACGTTCAAAAAGCTGAAGGGCAAGACAAAATATTATATCCGTATCCGGGCTGTTCAGACACGAGACGGAAAGACAAAAAAGGTCTATGGGAAGTGGACAGCAAAGAGGATCACAGTCCCCAAATGAGGAATTGATCAGATACCACCAACAACGGCAAAGTTGGGTTACATTCGAGCTTTATTTTTCAATCATATCAAATCGGTTTAATTTCTCTAACATAGCAAGCGTGCGGTATGTTTCGTATTTAGTCTGTAATTTCTTGAGGGCCTCGTCATCACCGAACGACCACCCCAGCAACCACCGACCGTCGTCGTTTTGCTGACTCATTCTGTATTTCAACGAATCAAGAACTAAGTTCTTTACAGCCGGATACACGATACTGTTTGGATGTCCCACCACATCGCAGGGCAAATGGACATATTCCTTATCGGATTTTCCATAATCAAGCTCCATAAAAGCAGTAGGGTTCTGACATAAAATCGAGGTCAGCCTGTCTGCTGTTTCCTTGTCTTTCAAACAAGGTACAAACCATTGAAAATACTCAATATCATACGGCTCGCCTTTATCAAAAATTTCCTTGTTATAATTGGGTGAATTTTTATCCCAATAACGCAGTATATGCTCTGTCGGATATTTTATTATATCGCTGTACAATTCTTTTGGCACAAGCTCGGAATAATACGAAACAAATGCCGCAAAACAAACTTTTTCATTGGCGCTGTATTTTCTTATGCGTTCCTCTTCATTTTCGATCGGTTTGGCATCTTCTCCTCTGTAACTGACCCAGTAGCAATGAACACCGTCGTTGACTTCGGGTACGACGACTTCTCCCCAGTTCCCTATTTCTGGTATATAAAGTCCCAAAATATATTCCATCATATTTTGAATAAGCGGATGGTCAGCAGACGGCCTTTCTTTTAGATTTAAAATATATTTAACAGCGATCTCGGTGGATTTTAAGCATGATCCCGGATAATCAAACTCGTAATAAATACCACCGAATCCGCCGTTTTTGTGCTGAAATTTTGCTAATGCATTTAAAAACGTATCTGTGTCGTTGTCCTCAAAAAGGTATCGGAACCACGCACGGTTTATGTCATCACCGTTTGCAAATACATAATCTCGTGCCTTGATAAAATTTTCATATTTTAATTTAAGCATAGTTTATTACCTCTTGTATGAATTCTTAAAGATCATTCTTTAGCTTTATAGGCGCATAATAATTCATTTGATGATAGCCGAGACCTTTCTTTATCTCATCGTCCGTATAGATCATGTGTACTGATGTTGCGCGACTGTCATCCATAACAAAATTTGTTTTTTCTATCCACTTTTCTATTTTTTGCAGCACTTTATTGCCGCTTTCGTCATCACCGTCTATACTTACCGCAGAAGCATACAGTCCTCCGGGATGTTCGATGATTTTATAAGGAGTCGTATCAGCCTCTGTAATTTCGTCTTTAATGCGCCATATCCATTCAAGATTTCCATTATTTTCGCACAGAAAATCAGGAGCGTCAAAAATAATGGGCAGATAAAAATCATTGTGTGCTTCCTGCCAAAGCTGAAATTTTCCAAAGATATCGTCGTATGACATTGCACCGGATGTAACTGCTCTGAATTTTGGAATACGAACGATCGTTATATCGGGCACTTTATCATTCAGCTTTTCCGTGACCTCAAAAAAACGTTCAGCCGTAGCCGAGTTGCCGTTGTAGTCTGTATTTGTAATTTGTGTTTCGATGTCTTTGACTTTTTCATACAACAGTTTTACATCTGTTTCTTTTTCAAAATCCAATCGTTTTATCTGATCAATAAATTCCAGAACAATTTTTTTCAAATCATGTAGAAGAGAAACCTTTTCGTCTATATTTTCGACCTTTTTTCGCAGCACATCCAAAACGACTTCCGAGCCGGTAGTGCTGAATATGCGTTTAATGTCTTTTATACTGATATTAAGCCTGCGTAAGATCAAGATCTGCTCCAAACGTTTTATAGCAGCTTCATCATATAGTCGGTAGGCATAATCATCATTTCGTGTACTTTTTATCAAACCAATGTCTTCATAATAGCGGAGAGTACGGGCAGATACATCATATTTGACGGATATTTCTCTGATTTTAACTAAATTATTCAAATTATTTCTTCCTTTCGCTGATATTAAGTATATCATACAGTATTCCCTAACGGAAGAGTCAATAGTAAAATAAAAAATGGATGTTTTGTAAGATTTATTTCTGAATATTTTCTGCTGCCTTTTGTATATAAGATAAAGCAAGTTCTTCCTGCTCACTGCTTCTGCGCAGCATATCAATGATATGATTCCTTTTTTCTTTTAGGGAGTCCTTGGGAAATGAATCACGCTGGTGAGCAATCGTTGCTATTTCCATTGCAAAGGATATAATGTCATTATATTGATTTATTGCCAGAGTCATTAATTCTTTATCTATATCGGGAATTAAATTTATACATAATTCAAAAAACTGTTTGGTTCTTAATTTATTTTCATAATGAATAAATGCATGTGGGAAAACACATTCGATTTGATCTGCATTTCTTTGGTTTTCTTCCCTTAACAGGTCGCGCCAGTTCCGGTAAATAATCATACCGTAACCCTTCATTTTATCTTCTCCACAATGACTGTTATTTGATAACAGTGTTATCCCTCTAAGGAGTGCATTAGCACATGCCTCAGCTAATGGCATTTTTTTATTTGAAGGTTTAACGGTCATCATATCGCAATCAGCCTTGTACCAACCGGCATATTCATTAAGCTGGTTAAAATTTATCCTTGCATTTTTTAGATCGTCTCCATCCAAAAATCCCAATCCTTTTAAAATCTGTCCGTGGTCGGAAAAGCCGACAGCAAAAATAGTATCCGTATATTCTTTAGGGATAATGATGACAGGATAACCGTGTTCAATTTGCGTACAGGCGAGAGAAATAAATTCATCTTCCGAATGATCTGCTTGTGAATGGATCTCATAATCCAAACCATAGATTAAAAAGCTGTCATGAATACATTCATCCGGAATATCTTTAACCATGCAGTGGGGCGGGTGTTTCTTTATGAGTTGTCACGTTATGGTAAATGTTATGAAAAAAGAGAATGACAGAAAAATCAGTTTGATGTATAATGGAGATATAGTTTCAGTTGATGAAGGCAGATAAAGATACTCATTGTGAGAAATCTGGAGAATAACTATCCGGTGTGTGAGATGGGGATGTGCATTGAGATTACGGAGCAGGCGGTCCTCCAGTTGGATGGTATTATTCTCCGGCAATTACCCTGCCCGAGTTTGAGAAATTATCGCAAGAGAGTAGGAGGTTATAGCAATTGTAGAATTTTAGGTGTTGTTTTGTTATGATAAGAATATAATTTCGTACAAAGGAGGAGGATTCATGGCACTAATAGAATGTCCTGAATGTGATAAACAAATTTCAGATACGGTGAAAAAATGCCCACATTGTGGCTATAGACTTAAGAAAATGGAACAGAAAAAGGAACGAAAACCTATTCCTAAATGGATACTTGCTATTGGGATTTCAGTCATTGGGCTGTCTGTGGTAGTTGGTATATTGGTTTATGTCATGCGACTTTCTGCTGAAGAACAAAAACAAGTTGATTTGCTTAATGCAAAGATAGCGGAAAAGATTTCATATGACATAAGTAATGACAGTTTGTCAAAATTATCAGATTATATTAAAGAATATGATTCTGTGTCAGCAGAATATGATGAACTAACTTGGAAGCAAAAGTTTAGAGTGGATGATTATAAAAAAATTGATGAAAAGAAAGAAGAGACTCAAAAAAGGATTGAAGAAATTGAAAAATCAGAAGTAGATGCAGTTATTAAAACGATAGATGCTATTGGCGAGGTTTCTCTCGATAGTGAAAAGAGTATATCGGAGGCAGAAGATAAATATATTGCTTTGACAGATGAACTAAAAAAGCGTGTTACAAATGTTGGCCAGATAGAAACAGCTAAAGAGGAATATTATACTTTATGTGTAAATGATATCATTTCTACAATCAATAATATTGGGAAAGTTACCCTTTCTAATGACGCATATTCTAAAATTGAGACCGCAAGGAAAGCATATGATGATTTGCCTGTCGATTACCGGGAAAAGGTGTCAAATTACTCTGAACTAATAACGAAAGAAAAAGAGTACGATAAACTCAACGATCAGAAGATAAAATTGCAAAATGCAAAGACTGAATTAAAAAGGGGTAATCTCAATCAAGCAAATGAATTATTAAAAAAATTACCCGATAGTTTTTCCTATAATGGCACCAAAGTATCTACTTTAAAAAAACGATTAAAGAAAAATAGTAAATGGATGTCGGTGTGTGGGAGATGGAAAACTACAGGGGGCCAAATGAGGGTCACTCAGACTAGCAAAAATTATGGGAATTCTACGTGGTGGTATTACGATTTTGACAAAGGTGAATATTCGATAGATGTTAGATGCAGAATCAATGATGATGGAACGGTTAAGGTATTGGTCGATGGCAGTGTGCCCGTTTACACTAGTTATTCTTCTATTTCAGCAGGAGTCAATCAAGGAACACAAAGTGTAACAAAGTCTAAGAAAATGTCAGGTATGGGAACAATTAGAATTAATAAATATACTACATTAACATTATCGAATTCGGGGTTAACTGTTTCATATAAGAAAGTGGTGAGAAATGAGGATGTATATTTTAATTATACATATTCTACGAACATGACTTTACATAAAAAAGATACTAAGTATTAAATTTGAAAGGCCGTTTAAATTTATGACGGGAGTTATTTGTACATAGGAGGATTGAATGATGATTAACAAATGTCCGGAGTGTAATAAAGAAATATTGGATTCTGCTTCAAAATGCCCAAATTGTGGATATAAACTTAGAGGTGCTAACATAAGAACAAGGAGAAAGATTCGCATAATTATCGTGATGATTTCTTGTATAGTTTTTATTTTGGGCGGGATATTTGGGTTTTTACACTATAGAAATGGAGTAATCCAGGAATCAAAGAAACATTTTCTTGATGGTGAGAACTATTATAAAGCGGAAGAGTATGATAAAGCGATGGCAGAGTATAGTCTTGTGCATAAATGGGATGGGGAAAATTATGAAAAAAAAGATACAATGTTAGCAAAGTGTAAAATCAATAAAGACTCTCAGGCATATATAAAAAATGCGGAAATGCATGAAGCGAACTACGATTATGAAAAAGCGATAGAAGAATATAGTAATGTTTTGGACAGTGATGAAATATATTATCAAAAAGCCCAGGACAAAATCAGCAGATTAAAAGAGATTTTGGATGATGCTGATTTGATTTTATCGTATTCTAAATCTGTGAACTTGAAATTTGGATTAAAGAATGATTCTATAACGGATGTCTATTATTCTCAAAGTAATGGCTTTCTTGCTGATACGGAGGTCGCAATTAAGTATCAGCAGGACAGCAACAAGTTATATATTGTGACGAAAAAGAAACAATCTAGTAGTGATTATATGACAGTTTATAAGGTGAAAGAATCGCCTAAATATATTTCTGTATTGGGTGAGGTAAAACAAGAGTATGGATGGCTTGCTGATAGCATAATGTCATTGAAAAGGGATACTGCGCAGACTCTTATTAAGACGGTTGCTCTAACTGATACAACTGCAGACCCGGATTTGTTAGACTATATAAAACATAAATGATGATACAAACGCTGCATCTGCCTAATCAGCAGACACTAATAAGAGTCTTAATGCCAAAGCCCGCGGAGGCTATTCCTGCTTGTTTTTCAATCATACCAAATCGATCTACTTGATATTCCTAACAGCATTACCGTCAGGCAGTTGTATCTCTGCGGATCAGTATAGGTGAAATTGTTTTGTGGATCGGGGCGTCAAGCGGTTTTGGAGCTCTCTTTTTTCGTTCTTTCATTTGCATATCAAGAAGTTTCATTGCATCGTTAGCAATTACATCTGTTTGCTGTCCAATTGTGCTTATGGGGAGGATAGCTTCTCTGGATATGGGAGAATTATCAAAACCGATGATGCGATAATCATTCGGCAGGCATCCATGCTTTTGGAACAAGGTATTGAGTAGTACATTGGCAAGGGTATCGTTTGCCATGAACATTCCCTTTGTTTTGCCGGGATATTTGTGGTTTAAATCTGTGATGATAGTTTCAATATTTCTCTTATTGTCATCATAAGTATTTCCCAAATCAGTTAAAACCGTTTCATGAGTAATACCATATTCATTACACGTATCTTCAAAGCCTTTGATACGTCCGTAAGAAGGGACGAGCGGTGATACATTTGAGTTGATATGAATCAGGACATCGCAGTCACTTTTGCATAAAAGCCCGGTGGCTTGAACGCCGCCCATGTAATTGTCAGTATTGACGCTGCATACATATTGGTCCTCACGCTCGATCACAACAATTGGGATATGGTAAGAAGCGAGTTCTTTTGAGGAGATCGTGTGGCTGAGGATCAACATTCCCTCAATATTGTATGCCAGAAGTTCTTTAATATATTTTCTTTCGATATCCTTGTTTTCGTTTCCGACAAATACAAGGAATTTATAACCATAGTTTTCATAAGTGGCAAGAATTTGTTCCAGCATTTCAGAATAATAATGCAGATATAAATTGGGGATAATGACCCCGATAAACTCTGTCTGTCCATTCGCAAGAATTCTTGCTACTTTATTTTCTTTATAATCCAATTCGACCAGCGCTGCTGCAATTTTTTCCTGATTTTCCAGTGTCAGGGAATCCGGGTTGTTAAAATAGCGGGATATGGTCGTCTTTGAAAAGTGAGTATATTCTGCTATGTCAGCAAAAGTTACATTCTTCTTTTTCATAATGAACCCTCGGAAAAATTTTATAGAGTTTGTTTCATCAGTTCTGTATTCAGTATAGCACAGGGGAAAAAAAACGCCAATAAAAAATTTAAAAAGATATTGACAATATTTCAAGTCTGTAATAATATATTAGTAAAGTAACCGGTTACTTAACCGGTTAAGTAGCGAAAAATAAAGTGCCAAATGAAGGAAGGAGGAAAAGGCATGAGAAAAAAGTTACTTGGTGCGATGGCAGTTCTTCTGCTGGCAGGCTCTCTGTCCGGATGTCAAAAGAAACAACCAGAGCCAGGCAGTGTGGATGGATTCGATCAGGGAGAGCAATATCTTTCCATATGGGTGCATTCCATTGAAGATACCGAAGAAGGTCAGGCGTACCGGGAGTCTGTGGACAGCTTCAATAAGGAATACAACGGACAATATTTTGCGGACATTGAATTTGTCCCAAGAAACGACAGCGGCGGAGGATATTCAGATAAGGTCAATGCTTCTGTTATGTCAGGTGGGCTGCCGGATGTGCTGACGGTAGATGGACCAAACATCGCTGCTTATGCAGCAAATGGGATCATTCAGCCTTTGTCGGAATTGACGGAGCAGGAGAGGAGTATTTATCTGGAATCCATTTTGGAACAGGGTACCTATGATGGAAAACTGTATGCGCTTGGGGTTATGGAATCCAGTGTAGGGCTTTATTACAACAAGGATATCATTCGCAAAGCCGGTGTAAGTATACCAGATGCTGCACATCCATGGACATGGACGGAATTTATGGAGGTTCTTGAGAAAGTTAAGGGAGTCACCGATGAGCTTGGTGGATACCCGCTTGACATGACATTTCCGGTAGGGGAAGCCAGTATCTATTATTATGCTCCTTTTGTGTGGGCAAATGGCGGAGATCTGGTCAGCGAAGATGGATTGACGGTAGACGGATATTTTAACTCAGATAAAAATGCACAGGTAATGGACTATTTTCGTTCTATTGTAGAGAAAAAGTATATGTCTGAGGCTCCTGTTGACAAATTATTTGAGAGCGGCAGGGCTGCATTCAAATTTGATGGAGCATGGGAAGTAAATACGATTTACAATAATTATCCTGATGTTAAGTTAGGGGTTGCACCCTATGTTGTAGGAGACGGATGGGACGGTGGGAGATATACGCCGACTGGTTCATGGGCATTTGCAGCTTCTTCTGCGACAGAACATATTGAGGGAGCGACGAAACTGGTTCAGTGGATGAGCGGAGTGGAGAGTGGTATCCGGATTTGGGAGATGGGAAAAAATCTTCCGTCTACCTACGAGGCATTTGAACATATCGATGTTTTTCAGACGGATGAGAACTACCATGCACTTTATGAGCAGTTGAATCAATATGGCCATCCCAGACCAAAGACGCCAGTCTATCCACAGGTTAGCACCAGTTTCCAGGAAGTGTTGGAAAGCGTTGCTTTGGGCGGAAAGGATGCCAAAACAGAGATGGATAAAACGACGGAAAGGATTAACGCAAAATTAAAGCGTTATGCAAGGGAATAAATTATGAAAAAGAAAAATTCAATTTTAGGCATTACTTTTTTTGCCCCCGCATTGGTACTTCTTTTGTTATTCCTGTTTTTGCCAATGCTATTGACGCTTGGATTCAGCTTTACTGATTTTTTTGCCCTGAATCCGGAACTGACCCACTTTGTCGGGTTTGAAAATTTTATTAATATATTTAAAGATGAGTTGTTTGTAAAGTCATTTTTAAATACGGTAAAGTTTGTAATCATTATCGTGCCACTGCAATGTGGCGGTGCACTGCTTCTTGCTTTTGTGATCAGCAAGGCAAAGCACGGACAGAGGTATTTCAAGGTAGCCTATTTTGTTCCGGTTGTAATGTCCCTTGCCGTAGTATCTACACTGTGGCTGCAGATTTATAGCCCGGAGGGAATCTTGAACACGTTACTGGCAAAAATAGGGGTGGATACACAGGCATTTATCTACAGTGCAAAGCAGGCTCTGCCCTCCATTGCCTTGATGAGTGTATGGCAGGGAGTCGGTTATCAGATGATCATCTTTTTGGGAGGAATCCAAAATATTAATCCGGCGCTTTATGAGGCAGCGGAACTTGATCATGCCACCGGCTGGCAGAAATTTAAAGATGTCACACTGCCGGAATTAAAACCATTGTGCGTTTTTGTATTTATCACCGTTACCATTGGAGCATTCCGTATGCTGGTACAGCCGATGGTAATGACAGGTGGAGGTCCGGATCACTCAACATACACCATTGTGTATGATATTTATGAGACAGGTACTGTAAACTGGGAGATTGGACTCGCATCCGCTATGGCGATTGTCTTTACCATATTTGTCGTGATACTGACAATTATCCAAAATGCGCTGACGAGAGATAAGGAGGATGGAAATGCTAACAAAAAAGCAAAAAAGAATTAATTGGATATTAGTAATTGTTTTGGCTGTGATATCCATATTTTTCCTTTTCCCGGTAATCTGGATGTTAGCCAATTCGTTTAAACCGGATGCGGCGATTACAGCAGATATGAATTCTATTTCTGCCTTTATACCACCTGCACCAAATGGGGATTTTTTTGATAACTACATCGATATTTTATTTAATACCAGCTTTTTGAGGTATATGGGGAACACATTATTGTATGCCGCTGTATTGATCATACTGGGCATTGTTGTAAATGGTCTGGCAGGGTATGCACTGGCAAAGATCAACTTTCCGTTCCGTGACAAGTGGGTGCTGGTTATCCTTATGCTGATGATTGTGCCGACGGAAACAGTCATTACGATCCATTATCTGATCATTGCAAAAGTGGGGCTTTTGGATACAATAGTTGGTTACATATTGCCAATGATTGTAAATCCTTTCAATATCTTTTTGTTCCGCCAAGTGTTTGTCAGTCTTCCGGATGATGTATACGAGGCGGCGCAGCTTGACCATTGCAGTCAGTTAAAATATTTCTTTACAATGGTTCTGCCTATGTCAAAGACTGTTGTGGCAACAGTAAGCGTTTTTACATTTTTGAATGTGTGGAATGATTATCTTTGGCCGTCACTGGTTTTCACATCAAGCGATCTTTTGACTGCACAGATTGGTTTGAATTCCATTACATCCAATGACAATACGACAATGGGACAGACGCTGGCGGTCATCACGCTGGTAACGATTCCGGTTATTATCATATATTCATTGTTCTCAAAACAAATTGTAGAGGGAGTGACCTCGACAGGTTCAAAGGAAGGTTGAGCTATTGGCATAGCAGAAAGGAAGGTAGATTATGAGTTTTATAGAATTTAAAGGAATCTGTAAGCAGTATCCGGGTGCAGATCACAATACAGTAGACGATTTTAATCTGGAAATAGCGGAAAAGGAATTTATTGCATTTGTAGGACCGTCCGGCTGCGGGAAATCCACGACGCTGCGGATGGTAGCAGGATTTGAGGAGATTACGGGCGGAGAGTTGTATATTGATGGGAAAAAAGTCAATGAGGTTGCACCGAAAGACCGTGGAATTGCTATGGTATTCCAGAACTATGCGTTGTATCCCCATATGACCGTGGAGAAAAATATTTCTTATGGTTTGAAGAATATGAAAGTTCCCAAAGAAGAAATTGAGAAAAAGGTTGACTGGGCTGTAAAAATTCTTGGTCTGGAGGAATACCGTTACCGGAAACCGAAGAATCTCTCAGGAGGGCAACGTCAGAGAGTAGCTTTGGGAAGGGCGATCGTGAAGAACCAGAAATTGTTTTTGATGGATGAGCCTCTTTCGAATCTGGACGCCAAACTTCGTGTCAGCATGAGGACGGAAATCAGTAAACTGCACCGTGATCTTGGTGCTACGACTATTTATGTTACTCATGACCAGGTAGAGGCGATGACGATGGCAGACCGGATCGTCATTATGAAAGACGGAATCATTCAGCAGGTCGGAAAGCCGATGGAACTGTACGATCATCCGGCAAATAAATTTGTAGCCGGGTTTATCGGTTCTCCTCAGATGAATTTCTTCGACGTCAATGTGCAGGGAGACCAGGTTACCTTTAATGATGGAACTACAATGGAACTTCCTGAAAGCGTGATCAAAAAACTGAATGGGCGTGGAGGGAAAATGACGTTGGGCATCCGCGGAGAGGATCTGAAGACAGATGAACCAAACAAAGAACTGTATGGAAATACAAAACAGACGGTGGTTATTACAGATACAGAAGTCATGGGAAATGAAAACAACCTGTATTTTGAGTTTGGCGGCAACCAGACTGTGGCAAGAGTTTCTAAATATGAGTTATGCCAGGTTGGAGATACGGTTGAGTTTGTGTTTGTGCCTTCCAAGATACATTTCTTTGATATAGAAACGGGTGAAAATTATATTTGAGTAAAATGGGAGAGTAATCAGTATGCAGAACATACATTTGCGGGCACTGGAGAACTGGATCAATGACCCGAATGGATTTATTTATTATAAAGGTGAGTATCACTTGTTCTATCAGTATTTCCCATATGGAACTTGTTGGGGAACGATGCACTGGGGGCATGCCGTCAGTAAAGATCTGGTGAAATGGGAGCACAAAGGTATTGCACTTTTTCCGAGCAGAAAAGAAGACCAAAACGGATGCTTTTCCGGGAGTGCGGTTGAATCAGAGGGGAAATTATACCTTGCTTATACCGGTGTGCAGTATGCTCTTGTCAATCCGGAGAATATTCATGTAGCTGCGGATGATAATATGGTGGCTACGCAGTTGATGATTTCTTCTGAGGACGGTTATCATTTTGATAACTGGCAGGGGAAAACGGTGATCATCCCGGCGATTACAGATTCCCGGATCGGGGATGTTGGGCATACGAGAGATCCGAAGATCTGGCGGGGCAGGGATGCCTGGTATCTTGTTCTTGGCACTTCCAGTGCAGAAGGGCAGGGAAAAATACTCTTTTACCGCAGTGGGGATTTGCATAACTGGGAACATGTAAATCAGTCAACCATTTCTTTTCCGGATGGTTGGATGTGTGAATGTCCAGACTATTTTGAAGTGGGAAATAGCAAGGTGCTGCTCACCTCCATGATGGGAATGGAAACGCCGGATGGAAAAAAAGGAGAGCATGCACTTTGTTATCTGGTAGCTTTTGATGAAGATACCTGTGAAATGCAGATTCCAAAGAAATATCAGTTTTTGGACTATGGTCTGGATTTGTATGCACCGCAGACAACTTTGGATAAAGACGGAAACCGGGTTATGGTGGCGTGGCTGCGGATGCCGGAGCCGGCAGAAAACCAGTGGATCGGCATGTATTGCTCGCCTCGGGTGGTGGAAGTGCGGAATGGGCATATTTATTTCCGCCTTCACCCCGAAATAAGAAAAGCATTTGCAAAAGAAATCCGTGATGTATCGGAGGCGGGAGTTG
>CAZOIF010000035.1:0-34578 GCA_964579975.1 uncultured Eubacterium sp.
ATTATTCATTTGTACATTTGTTACTAAAACCAACCGATAATAAAATATTATCCATTAGTTTCAGCATTTACCCCTACCCTCTTGACTGCTTTATCAAATTCAACGTCGCCGCATCTATATCAAAAACAGTTCCCAGACCATCATGCCACCGATTCCAAAAATCAATCGTTGCACTTTGGGGTTCTTCTTTGGGTTTATTCAAAATGATCTTCGATGGTAGCATAATTGCATCACCAACAACTACACATTCGCCAACATCCAAATTGGGTAAGGTATCAACGATACCAACCAAAGAATCTGTCAGCATCGCTGCCACAGCAGACTTATCTCTGTCATTTGTCACTTTAAGACTGACAATATTATTGCACTGTGACATAATTGTTGTGTTCAACTCCGCCGGTCTTTGTGAAACGATAAGTAAACCAATGCCATACTTTCTTCCTTCCTTTGCAATCTTTTCAAAAATCTCAAGTGATTTTTTCTCAACTGCTTTCATTTTTGACATATCATTTGGCATGTAAATATGAGCTTCATCACAAGCTAAAACTAATGGATGCCTTACTTCATCTTTTCCTGGAGTCATCCAGAATTGTATATCATATACAATTCTGGTTACAATGCCAATAATGATCGCTAACATATCAGATGGAACTTCCGACAAATCAATTACTTTTATTCTAAAACGGCTATTATCCATTATCCTCGATGCAAATTGATTTAGATAATTAGCATCTATAGTACCTTCCTCGTTAAAAACAAAACCATACTTTTTATCATCCATCTTTGTAGTTAAACGCATGATTAAATTTGTCAATTTGTCATAATACTGCCCTTTTTTTGTTTTTACCTGACCCTTTCTTTCCCCACCTTTATATTCCTCGCCAGTGTCAATCTCTAAACTATTTTGTTCCTCCAGATAAGATATTAATCCATTCGCCGAAAAAGGAACTGGCGTATCTGCTGTTACAATTTCTTCTGAAACACCACTCATTTTATTTTTTATATAAGTTTTCTTTTCTTTTAATATATAATTGATCACAGCAGCTCTTTGATTTGTAGATGTCCCTTCTGATGATTCAACAAATAACGAATGGATCTCCTCATAGTTAAAAAACCACAATGGAATGTGTAATCCCCCCGGTTCATCACAAATTTTAATCTGATCTGCATAAGACAACGCATTATATTCTCCATGCAGATCAAAAACAATCATGTTCGCATGGGATAATTCGTTTGCTTTTTCCAATATTCCTGCTACTGTATAAGATTTACCGCTACCAGTGCTGCCTACAATACATGCATGTCTCTGAAAAAAGCGATTTCCATCTAAAATTGCTGAAACATCATGATTACTTGCAAAATGACCTATTTCCAAACTCTTATCACTAATTTCTTTACTATTTATTGCATTCATGATCATCTTCATAGCAGGCTCATTCGCTTGATAGACCTCACTATTGATCTCCGGATATGTATTAATTGCGCGTTTAAACTTGTTCCCCTTCTTCACGCCATATTTATTATAGAAACTTCCCACTAAATTAACAACGCAGAAATTATCTGAGTAGGATATCTCTCCGTCCTTTAAATTTTCTTCATCAATTTCCATCCTTTTTTTAGTGACTTTAGTTAAAATCCCAATCAGTTTTTCATTAAAATTATTGCCTGACAAGATAACTATATCATTTATTTTTAATACATTAAGAACATCCTCATTTTTAACACTCACAACTATTTTTCTCGTATCAACATTTTCTACCGTACCGATGCAACATATTGGCTGCAAACAGTCGTTAATATTTTGTAATTCCATTAGTTCCCTCCTTTTATCCAAAGAAAACATCTGCAAATTGATTAATATCCCATAATGCCAGATCTATAATATACTTTTTTGTTTTATAAATCATACACTCCTTATCATTTTCATGATAAAAAATAGTAATGTTTTTTCTCTTTAGTGCTTTATTAATTATCTCTTTTTTTACATCTTTAGCCAGTATAAGAACATTTTTTTCAAAACTATCCATTAATGCTGTATCAAAGTGATCATCATTAAATCCATAACCATAAAATAAGAGAGAATAATTATTTGAAGGATTTAACAAATCATTAAATTCTTCACGCATACAACGAAATGTATTATTTATCATACTCTCTTTATATTTTGAACTACCAGGAGTAACTATTTCAATATACTCTGTCTTTTTCGAAAGAACTGAATAATCATTTGTCAAATATTCATTTCCATTCTCATTAATCCAGTTAATAGAACCATGTGGTTTAAACAACCTGACCCACTTTCCTGCTATACAATTATACATTTGTGCTGGTCGTTTTAATAAATTTCTGTCAAATTTACAATACAAATTTCCATGAAAACCATTAATTATTCCTATACCTAATTTGTCACATACAATTTCAATGACACGATCATAATTTGGTGTCATAATATCAATTACTTTATTATTAATACTTACCGTTCCACTTAAATATATCAACAAACGACTAAACCCTGTATCATCTTTCACAATATTTCTATGAAGACTTTCCTCTGCGTTTAGAATATATCTTGCTGTCGAAATCTTAATAAAATCTACTAAAATATTTTCTGATTCCGAAAGATTTGCAAGTCCTGCTTCTAATCCTTTGCTCTTAATATTTTTATAACGGCTATCCCACATCACTTTCAAATCTGCTTTGTTTTCTTTTTTAATTTCCTTATCCAAATGTCGGGTTAACTCTTTCATCCCTGGTATTCCATATAAAATTGAAAGCCCCGTTCCTATTACAAGCTTTGGCATATTATTTCTCGAAAGGTTCCTCTCTTTTATGTCTTCTACGATATCATCAAAACCTTCTGCGGATATCTCCAATCGTTCAATACACATATACACTCTTCTCTCTTTTATACAGTAAATACCACTTTTTCTAAAAAAGTAAAAAATTATCATCTTTTACATCTCTAAATTTACAGTTTATTTTGTCAGTAATTATACACCCGCCTCTCCTTTTTAACAAGAAAAATCGTTCGTCATTTTTCGACAAAACCATCGAAAAAGCGCCTATTTACGGCACATTGAAAACAAAGCTATTTCAAAAAATTTTTTATTTTATATTTGCATTTTGATTCTAACGCTCTTTATATAAGGCATTTTCCTTAAATAAAGATTTCGAAAATATTTCTAACTTGAATAACACGATCTCTAATACATAATCTCAATATCCTGCTTGCACAGTACACAAATTATAAAAACAAAAAAGAACCCTGATTACCATAGTGCTTGGGTTCTTTTAAACAGTAAATCAAACTTTCCTATTGCTTATATTCTACTTCAATCTTAAAATATACTACCATCATTACAATAACCGGATTGTTAATAAAATAACCGCCATCCCATGAAAATACTAAGTTTATCGCAGGTGAACTTCCCCTTATCGTCTCCCTTGTATTATTGAGGGAAACAAAATCACATAAAACATTATAACACAAAACATACGGGAATTGTGAACTGATTGAAATACTTTCAAAAATCAGCGAAAAGAGGATAAATAAAATAAATATGATTTATGCAACATACAATATTTACCATAACAGTATTGATGTATATACCTATGCTGGCTACTTTTTACGGATAGATTGTGGCAAAGCGGAAGAAGGATTGAAAACCACTCCATACTGTGAATGTACCTTGAAGACCTTAGCAATAGATAAACCTCTTGAATAGCAAAGCTTTATCTTATGGGGAATATGCAGATGTGGGTGGCTGCTAAAGATCCATTTAAACTTAGTGAAGTTTTTCACCAAACAGCAGAACTAAAAAATTAGCAGCTCTGCTGTTTATGTGCTATTAACTTATAATTGTTCTTGTGAGTTGCCTCACAAATAAGAGAGGTCATATTCGTTTATCTTTTTTGGATTGGTATCCATAATTCACAGAATAAATCTCCTTCTTCAAAATATATTTCATAATCTGTTTCCATACTACTCTCATAATCGCTTTGTGGTAAAAACTCCTTATAAAACTTTTCCCATGCTTCAGAAATGCAATCCCCATCATTTCCAATACATCGAAATACCACATAAGTACATGCATCCGTCTTCCAAACACGATAAAGCTCTGATGGCAAAGATGCAGCATCCACTTTTGTATCATGATCAAGCAATACTCCGATTCCATATTCAAAGCTGGTTTCATTCTCTTTAAGCGGTGCGCAGAGTCCATACAACTTACCTTTATCTGCGCCAATAATTGCTCTTAAAGGTTCTATCTGGTTTTTGTCCCAGCATTCGGCCCAGAAATCGGAAATGTCATGGTTACTGTCATCATTTATAATTTCAACCGGGAACGTTTTGACAACTGCCAAAAAACTTTGTTTCTCTTTTCGTTCTATCCGATAATCGATTTTACTGGCACCCTCTAAAGATACCTTTATCGTCAGCGGATTAAACAGGACAAGCTGCGTGCCTGAAAGCTTTGCATATTTGGGGGAAACACCATGAAATCTTGTAAATGCCTTGGTAAACCCACCTTGCGTTTCAAAGCCATATTTCATTGCAATGTCAATCACTTTTTTATCTGTTCCAATCAGTTCCTGACCAGCCAGGGAAAGCCTTCTGTTCCGAATATAAGTATTCAAAGTCATCCCTGATATGAAGCTAAATGCCCGGCAAAACTCATAAGGAGAAAAGTTAATCTGTTTCGATATATCCTCCATGTGAATATCTTCCAGAAGATGTGCTTCGATATAATCTATTGCTTTCTGCAGTCTTTCAAACCAGAGCATTTTAATTCTTCCTCCGTTTCCTCATAAAATAATCATCCTATCCCAATGCCTCATTCATAGCCAATACAGCCTTCAAGGAACAAACCGCCTCTTCTATATCAAGACAGGAGGGCTGGTTTTCTTTTATGCACTTCAACACATGCCTGATAACAGCCTCATAGCAATCTGTGTGCGGTAAAGGTATTTCCTCCTTTGTTTTTTCAGAAAATAACTCAAGCTTTGTATCCATCTGCCCATCTGCATACCCATCCTCATAATATCGGACAGTGCCCTGCTCCATGATTGCTTCATATCCAACAGAAAAGGGATGCGTAGCAGGCATACAGGAAGTCCCTCTGACAAAAGCATATGCATCTTTGTATTTCATACATGCTGCTACAATCGACTGCTCTCCGCGTACATCAACCTTAGTTGCTGCAATTTTTTCTGCCTCCCCCATGATTCTGACAACAAAGTCCATATCATGCATCATAAGATTAAGTCCGATATGTCTGCTGTCCATATTTCCCCACCACGGCGGAGTTTCTCTTTTCACTTGTAATTCTATCAACCTTCCGTATTGATTGCTTTTTACCAAATTATAAAGATATTCATAAGCATATTCAAAACGTAAAAACAAGTCAACAAAAACACGCCTGCCATGTTGCTGCCCTGCTTTTAGAATCGCCTCTGCATCCTCCTGTGTTTCCGCTACTGGCGTTTCTATAAATACATGTTTTCCGGCACGAAGTGCCATAATTGCCATCTCCTTATGCAGATGATTTGGAAGACATATATCCACTAAATCAATTTCCTTACTACACCATATTTCTTCCATGTTAGTTGTAGTTTGAACATGAAATTTATCTTGTAGTTCCCTCAGTTTTTCAGCATTTCTTCCCCATACAGTTATTTTTTCCACATCTGGCATTTTTGCATACAGTTCCGTATGATATGCGCCAAAACCTGTTCCTAAAACTGCAATGTTCATATTTGATATTCTCCTTCGTTGATAAACTTTTTATATTATTTTATCAAACACGAAAAAGTATTCTTTTCCTATCTTGCACAATATTGTCAAATTACTAAAACAAATGCTTCAAAATACAAAATTGCTTTCGCGGTTCTAATCAACCTCCCGATAAATATTACAGCTTCTTTGTAAAACAGATATATCGTCTTCATATTTCAGAAATATTTGAGCATTATCTCCTGAAAGAATCTATAATAAAGTCACCTACTAAATCATCAACAGAATGATTATTCCACATTAAGACTGATAAATCAGCCTATTATCCTTATATCATCTTTCTTCCTTCAAATTCTAATATAGTTTAACATCCATACCTCAAAAATACAAAAATGATGCAACCTTCATTTTAAGCTGTGATGAAAGTTGCATCGTTTTATTGCTCTTCTGGAAAATAAGTTTATTACATTGAAAAAATGAATTTATAAAGCGTCAGCATTTTTCCTCTACTTCCTCCCACACCCCACCAAACGGAGACGGTGGGATTCGAACCCACGTGCCCGTGAAGGCAAAACGATTTCGAGTCGTTCTCGTTATGACCACTTCGATACGTCTCCGGATGAATGGCATCAAAACACCATCCTTTTATTTTTACCATTTTTTTATGATTTTGTCAATGCTTTTACGAGAAAGAATTCTGCCACCAATTTTTCTCCGAGCCTTCCCGTCTTAAAACGTTCCTCATAATCCGCCCGTTCCTCCAGAAGTTCCAATAACTGCCCTCTGGAAAAATGTTTGGCCTGTCCCTTGTATTTACCGACTGTAAAATAAGGAATTCCGACTTTCTTAGCCAAGTCCCGGTCTGGCAGGCTGCTCCCGATTTCTTTCACCTGAAGAAGGATGTTGATGTGGCGGCCCAGTAGATGCAGGATGACAAGGGGCGGCTCTTTTAACTCCAAAAGGTCTCCGTAGAGCCGAAACACCTTCTCATTTTCCCCTGCGATCACTGAATCAATCATGTCAAAGATCTTTCCCACCACCTGGCCGGAGCAGACTTCATCCACATCCTCTTTCGCAATGTCCGTCCGCTCCCCAGTGTATCCGATCAGTTTGTCCAGTTCATTCACGAGAGTGTCCATCTGAAATCCGACTTTGGAGATCAGGTACTCCACCGTGTGCCGGGATATATTCTTTCCATGCCCTTTCAGATATCTTGCCACCCATGGAACCAGTTCCTTCTCCTGCTGTTGTTTGCACTCCGTGACGCAACCATTTTTCTGGATCCATTTATAGAGACGGTTTCGCTTGTCCACATTCTTTTCCACAAAGACTACATGTGTAGTATCCGGAAAACTCTCCAGCATATCCGCCACATCATTTGATGTCTTAAATAAATCCGTATTCTCCATGAGGATCAGACGCTTCTCGGCAAAAAAAGGCAGTGTGCTTCCAAGAGACATCACTTCATCTAAAGGCACGGCATTTCCCTCAAAAAAGGAAGCGTTCATGTCGTCGCCCTCCGCAGAAAGCATGGTCTTTAATTTATTTTTATAAAAACGGACCATATATGGCTCTTCTCCATAAAGCAGATGAAAACGGGACAGTTCCCCCGATTTGATCTGTGCTGCGATCGTCTGCAACTATCTCATCCCCTTCTCTTAAATCATAGTTTTTCGGATCAACTCCGGCTCAATCAAAAAATTTCCCTTTATAAAAATTCTCATCCCTCAGTTTCCTCGCCGTCAGCCGGAACATAACACAACCATCCGGACACACGATATCCTTCGTATATTTATCGCAGCCTCCAATATTCTCTAAATCCCCGCCACTCCGGACAGCCTCCATAACTGGAAACAACAGAAGCATTACTTTGGAACATATACCCTGCCCATCTTTATTTACAGGACAGCCATAGGTACAGGTATATTTATCTCCAATTTCCTCTCCATTTCGGCAGTACCGCTCTGTGCGGTCGCCACGAAGAAATCCCGTCACCTCAATCTCAAATTCATATTCCTCATCATACCACTTTTTCATCTTATTCCTCATTCCCGCGCTGCTTTCTGCGCATAACGAGTTTGTGTCAAGCAACGCGCAGGCACAAATCTCGCGTGTGAAAAAACTTGTTTTTTCACACTATCTTCCCCCTTCTTCCTCATCTCATCATACCATAGCCACCCAAAAATATCTACCCGGATTTTCTATCTGACTCCCAAAACGAATAAACCCGCTTCCCCTCCCCATCACACTCCACAAACAACGCCCCCATCTCCGCCGTACTCCAAATCCTCGCCCCTGCAGCGTTAAGCTTATCGAGCGTCACCGCCGCCGGATGCCCATACCGGTTATTCCTCCCCGCCGAGATAAACGCATTTTTCGGCGATACCAACTCCAAAAACGCTTCCGAACTGGATGTCTTTGAACCGTGATGCCCTACTTTCAAGATATCATAATTTCCTCTGGATCCTTCCAGCTCATTTTCCCCGCTCTCCTCGAGATCTCCGGTCGTAAGTATTTTAAGGTCCCGGTAGGAAATATCCAGCGTGAGGGAGTAGTCATTCTCACTCTCCCACTCATAATCCGGAAACGGATGCAGACATTTCACCGAAAGTTCCCCGGATGAGAAATGGTCTCCCCTCTTCATCCGAAAAACGTTTATATTATACTCCTGAAATGTGCGAAGTAAAGCATCATATCCCTCGTCCTTCTTTTGTATATCCGGCATGACAATGCTGCCGATGCGGATCCCCCACTTACTCTGGCTGGCCGCAAGTTCCTCGATCCCGTTCGTGTGGTCAGCGTCGCTGTGGGTGAGAAAAATCTGATCGACGTAATCTCTTCCATAAAATTTCAGAAACTTCTGGATCGTATATCTCCCAATCTCATTTTCCGAAGAACTGCCGCCATCGATAAGATAGGTTTTGTCCCCATAAAAGATACAGGCGCAGTCCCCCTGTCCCACATCCAGCTGTGTATACAAAAACTCCGTCTGTGGTGGAAACAATAGCAAAATGCCACATAAGGCCATCCCGCCGATACCAAAACAGTATCTTCCATTTCCATCCTCACATTTGACGTAAAAACAAACCATAAGTACAAGCACCACATAATAGGCAAAAATCAGGAAAAATGAAGGCCTTCCGACAATGATCCTGCTAAATGGAAGCTTTTCGATCTGACTGCATACCGTTTCATAAAATTTGAGGATATAATGTGCCGTAGAGAGAAGAAATCCACCGCCATCCTGCCAGAAAAAGGTGACAACACACCCGAGAATCCCCACACCGATCAACAAAGAAAGAAAAGGAAGCAGAATAAGATTTGCCACGACAGAATACGGACATATTTCATAGAAAAACCACAGCATGACAGGAAGCGTGATAAAAAATACCGATATTCCGGAAATCAGCGTTTTGACAAAGGGCCTCTGATCGTCCAAGCGCTCCCACACCGGAGAAAATAAAAAGATTCCTGCGATCGCAGTATAAGATAAAAGAAATCCACACTGAAAAAGCTGCATCGGTTCCTGCAAAAGCGTAATGATTCCACTGAGGGACATTGCCGACAGGGCATCATAACTGCGCCCGACGTATCTGGCAAAAAGTGCACAGCACATCATGATGACCGCCCTCGTCGTCGCCACCGGGAAACCGGTGAACTGGCCATACAAAAGCAAAAAGACCACTGTCACGATCACCGCCTTTTTCATCGGCAAAACATAGCTTCTGAGAAAGAAAAACAGTCCTGCTCCGATCATGGATATGTGGAGGCCTGAGATTGCTAACATATGTCCGACACCGCTCTGCTGATATAATTCCTTTGTCTCCGCAGAAAGAAACGATTTATCACCGAGTATCATTGCCCCCAGAACACCGGCATCTTCCTCCTCCATGACAGAGCACAGATTTTCCATCGCCCTCTGGCGCAGGACATAAAGACCGTGTCTGACCAGATCATGCCTGTCATCTGCCACCTGGGAAGAATCAGCCAGAAGCCTGCCGCTTACCCCGCTGCTCATATAATATGTATATTCATCAAATTCACCTGGATTGGAAGCTCTTTGAAACGTAGAATATTTTCCCTGAACCCTGACGATATTTCCTACTTTAGAATGAGAAAACAGATTGTTTTCCGAAAGATCATAGATTAGAATTTTTTCTGCCCCGACGCACTCGTCCGAAGCTGTATTTATCATCTGTACATCCGATAAAACCAGTACTTTGCCGGATGCCTTCACTCGTATTTCATCGATTTGCCCTACGCATTCCACGGAAATATTTTCGAACGGCTCCGCATCGCCATCCCCCGAAAAATGATACCAGATGCAAATAAATACGACCATACCAGTAAATATGATAAGTAATGGTCTTTGAAGGACCATGTTCCACCCCCTTTATCCTTTGCTTCCTCCGCTCACCAGATCAAGGTTTCGCTCAAAGGGAACGTTAAAATTCTCTGTATCACCATACATCTTCTGCTGCTCCCCATCGATCATAAATTGCACTTTATTGACCTCCGAAAGCTCACACAGGGTATTTACAATGCTATAGATCACGATCTCACTCTTTACCTCTGCCTGAACATTATCAAATTCCTTGCTAAGATCCACATAACATACATTATCGCGGATTGTCAGTGAATTGAGAGTCGTTCCGTCCGGAACGGTCTGGCGAAGTTCTGACGTATTCACATCTGTCAACTCCTCCGGCCCTTCTAAAAGCCGCTCCACGAGAAGTCTCGCAAGAGGAACCGTCATATCATGGGTAAGTTTTGATGTAACCTCCTTCATTCCGGTTCCCGATACATCTGAAAAATATAACGTGACATACTTATCCTGTGTATCCCCGGCTCCCCCGATGGAGTCGAGAAAGGAAAGCCCGCTCATAACGCCTACTGTCTCACCGTCCACAGAGAGCGGTTCTTCGTCCACAAAAAATTCCACATATTCCACCCCATCTACCTGACAGAGTGTCTTAACAACAGCTGCTCTTAAAAGCACCTCATCAATTCCTGAAAAATTTTTATAGGCAGAGGAAAAGTATAACGACAACTGCCTTTCCTTGATCTGAAAATCCCTCACATCGATCATTTTATAGCTTTCCAACAGTTCCCGCACGATACCCACCGTATCCTCACTGTCAGCCTTGATCCGGTACGGAGACCGCTTGAGTTCCGATCCATTTTCAGAAACCTGATATAAAATAACTTCTCCCTCTTCCTCTTTCGGTTCATTGGCGCTGCATCCACACAGTATGCCCGCCACCACAAAAAGGATCAGAAAAAAACTTTTTAGCGTCTTCATTTCTTCTCTCCACTTCTTTTAAGTCCTGCGCGTGTTAAAGGAATCCCTATACCTGATAGTTCAATGGGATACGCACCGCAAACGTCGTCCCTTGCTTTTCTACACTGTGAACTTTTACCGAACCACGGTGGAGCAAAATGGCACTTCTCGTGATCGCAAGACCAAGACCATTTCCCCCGGTTTCTCTCGAATGCGCTTTGTCCACACGGTAAAACCGTTCAAAAATATGATCCTGAAGTTCTTCCGGAATCCCCACACCAGAATCAGATACCCGCAGATAGAAAAATTTGTGGTCGGCATTCAGGGCAACTTTCACCCAGCCGTTATCAAAATTATATTTTACCGCATTTTCAATGATATTCGTAAATGCCATTCCCAGCTTTACACTATCGATCTGGGCAGATACCGGCCGGACGCTTTCAAAAATAATCTCAATATTCCGCTGCGAGGCGATCGGCTTAACCCTCTTTAAAATTCCCTCGATAAATTCATTAATATTTACCTCTTCAATCGAAATCCGGGCCGCCGACTTATCCATCTTCACAAGGGACAAAAGATCGTTTATGATCTTATTCATCCGCTCCAGCTCCTCATTGATATCCACCATGAACTCTTTATAAAGCTCGACCGGCACCTCATCCTGAACAGTAAGCGATTCTGCCAGCACCTTGATCGATGTGATCGGCGTTTTTAGCTCATGGGATACATTCGATACGAACTCCTGTCTGGAATCCTCCAGATTCTGTACGGCAGTGAGCATGGAATTTATCGCATCGGAAATATTTTCCACTTCCAGATTATCCGTCACTTCCATCTTTTCACTAAAATCACCCGATTCAATATGGTTGATCGAATCGACCACCTTCTTCATTGGCTTCACAAGGCTTCCTGACAAGATCCAAGCGATGACAATAATGATCACAGAAAAAAGAAGTATGATCGAAAGAGCTACCGTCCGGATATTTTCAAACAAAGTGTTGATCGACTGAAAAGAAAAATTCATCACAACAACACCATGCACGGTTTTGTTGTCCGTACCCATGATCGGCACGTAAATTTCCACATTATCCCTGCGCTGGTTCACTACTTTCGCCGCATCGCCGCGAAAACATTTGATAACCTCGGGAAGGAGCACGATCTCCCCCTCCTCAAGCCCATACGTATCTCTTATCACCTTCAAGCGGGAATCCACGATCAGGATCCTGCCATCATACATATCTGATACCTGAGACAATTCCGCATCCACTTCCGTCTTTTCCTCATTTGTAAAATAGGCAGAACTTAAGATCAGATTTGCAATCACATTTCCCCTGACCTGTATTTCTGAAATCCGCTGCGAAATATTTCTCGTGCGGTACGTGTTCAAAAGGATAAGAGAAAAAATAATCAGCGGAATGACCCCGATAAGTATAAGCACACCCATACTCTGGATGTGCAGACTTTTCAATACATTTATTTTTTCTTTAAGCTTGGAAATAATAACCAACACCCCATTTTGTATGTATATATTTGGGATCGCTTGGGATTCTCTCGATCTTCTCTCGCAACCGCCGCACATGCACATCTACGGTCCTGACATCGCCGAGATATTCATATCCCCACACATCATTGAGAAGTTTTTCCCTGCTGTAAACTTTATTTGGATTATTTACTAAGAGCTCAAGCAGATCAAATTCCTTCACAGTAAGGTTCACTTCTTTATCATCAATAAAGACACGCCGGCTGTCAACATCAATCTTCATATTTCCAAATGTATGAATCGATGGATCTTCCACCGGTTTTTCCACTTTCTTGGAACTTCTTCGCATGATCGCCTTTATCCTTGCCTTTACTTCGAGAATATTAAACGGTTTTGTGATATAATCATCCGCGCCGTACTCAAGCCCGAGGATCTTATCCATATCGTCTCCCTTTGCTGTCAGCATGACGATCGGCACATCCGAATATTCACGAATCTGCTGGCACACTTCAAATCCCGTAAACTTAGGAAGCATGACATCCAGAAGAATGACATCATACGCTTTACTCTCTACCGCTTTCAGTGCCTCTTCCCCATCATATGCACAATCCACTTCCATACCGTCCTGCTCCAGACTAAACCGCAATCCCTTTACGATGAGTTTTTCATCATCCACAACCAAAACCTTCCTGGCCATTTCCCCATCTTCCTTTCTTACAAATAAAGAATACTCTATACCCTGATCTGATCTTTAATCTTTTCATATATCCCCGATTTGATTCCGGTAATATTCATAATATCTTCTATCTTTTTAAATTTTCCGTTTGTTTCCCTGTACGATATGATCGCTATCGCCTTGGATTCCCCAATCCCGGCCAGTGTCATAAGTTCTTCTTTCGTCGCATGGTTAATATCAAGCAGACCGGAATCTGCCTGTTTTTCACGCTCTTCCTGTGTCTGCCCTTCCCCAGGGTCATTCTTTTCATCCCCCGAGGAGCGGATCACGATCTGGGCGCCATCCTCTACGATCTCTGCCTGATTGATTTCTGACTTTAAAGCGCCCTTTTTGAATCCTCCCGCCTTTTTCACTACCTCAATAACTCTCGGCTTCTCATCAAATGTGTACACTCCCGGTTTTTTTACTGCACCAACGATGTGAATATATACTTTTTGTGCTGCATCCCCGGATTCTTCCTCTGTCTCCGTCACTGTCTGTCCGGCAAAGAAATCGTTTTTCCCATTCCGGCTGTCATCTGCCCGCTGATTGAAAAACCAGAAAATTCCGCAAATGATAATCGCAAACACTGCAAGTATATACTTGTATTGACTTTTTCCCATATTTTGTCTCTCCCAAACAAGATACATCACGCTTGATGTATCTGGAATAAAGACTAAGGTGCATATCCTAATTGTATCAATGAAATCAATATTTGACAACTACAAAATGATATTTTTTATAACAAAGTTTTATTTGAAATTTTTTGATATTTATGTTATACTATCACGGTATCAAAAATAATTAAATAATGACACATAAACGACACAAGTAGTGCTTTGCATGTAAATCTGATTACGGTACATATGTTCTGATCGGATTTTCATCAATTTCACGCTTGTGTTTTTTTGTGCAAAGAAAAGGAGAAAATTATGCCAAGAAATCAATTTCAAAGAATGGTATTCGCATTCTTAACCGTCTTAGTAACTGTACATGCCTATGTGTTCTACAGCCTTTATGTCGTCAATGGCCAGACACTGATAACGGTTACCGGGGAAAGCAGTGTCTTAAATGCCATCCGTGCCCAGGGAGGAGTATATATGTTTGGCAGGATGTGCCCGATCTGGGCCGTTGTACTGGTTGAGTTTTGTTTTGCGTATGTTTTGGAAATTCTGGTTGGCAGTCCGGTATCTTTCCGGCTTGCCTGTAAAAAATTTGATCCCAGAAAAAATCATCCTATGATTTTTGAAAGCGCTATTATTAATGCAACCGTAGGAATTATGTGTCCGGTAATGAGTCTTATTGCAGCATTTTTATACTATCCCTATTACTCGGATTTTAATGTTTTGACATTACTGGCAAACTGGTTAAAACTGGTATGTTTTAATTTCCCATTTGCATTCTTTACACAGATGTATTTTATCCAGCCATTTGTACGTACTTTATACCGGACAATTTTCGCAAAAGATATAAAACAACGTGCCAAAGAGGAAAACATAGCACCTCCAAAGGACGAAACCGAAGTTATCGCTGATATCTTCCGGCGCATAGATGAAATCCAATCCAACTTAGAGCATGAGCGGAGACAGCGTAAAAAAGTTGCTGCTTATACGGACGAACTGTTTAAAGGCTTGTCCCATGAGAGACGCCAGCGCAAAAAATTAGAAAACTAAAAACATATCATTTCCATTTAAAAGTAAAAATCCCGGCGATGATCACAGCCAGTCCGATCACCTTTCTCCACTCAAAGGGCTGCTTTTCCACCCCGAAAATCCCCATCAACTCGATCACGTATGCCAGAACAATCTGTGCCGTGACGATAAATACGACTGCTCTCGCCGGGCCGCACTGGTTCATCGCCTGGATGACCGTATATGTGATAAACGCTCCGATGGCACCTCCCAAAAGCATATACTTTGGTTGCACTCCCCACAGACTGCTTATCGTTCCGTCCCTTCCGGTCACAAGCCACGCCGCCACGCACACTACAAAAGCAGAGATTTGCACAAATGCTGCCGCCAGCCAGATACTGCTCTGCTTCGTCACCTCTGAGTTAAAAACCCCCTGAATACTCATGAGTGCTCCCGAGATCAGCCCAATCACGATTCCCCACATAAAAATTTCATCCTTTCCCAGACTGGCTGCATTGCCAGTGTTTTTGGTTTTTTCCGTTCTTATGGAGAGTATGGACCAAAGCTTGGGATGTTATTCATTTTTGTAGGAAGAGTATAGGGGATCCCCATTGGGAGGAAAGGGAAAATAAGAAAGAACTCCCCCGGCGGACTCAGTTGCGCTTCGCAGATCAACTCGTCCGCCGGGGGAGTTCTTTCTTATTTTCCCTTTTACTTTACTTTGCTACTTGGCATTGATATAATTCATCAAACCTTCTGCCTCAATGATCTTCTGCATAAACTCAGGGAAGGCCTGCCCCTGATAAGTCTGATCCTTTGTCTTATTCCAGATCTTACCGCTGTCAAAGTCAATCTCCACTTCATCTCCTGCCTCGATCGCCTTTGAAGCCTCTTTGCATTCGATGATCGGAAGACCGATATTGATGGCATTCCGGTAAAAGATCCGGGCAAATGTCTCAGCGATCACACAGCTTACACCCGCCGCCTTGATGGCGATCGGAGCATGCTCTCTGGATGAACCGCAGCCAAAATTTTTCTCAGCCACGATGATATCGCCCTTCTTGACATTCTTCACAAAATCCTGATCGATATCTTCCATACAGTGTGTGGCAAGTTCCGCCGGATCCGAAGAGTTCAGATAACGCGCCGGAATGATCACATCGGTATCCACATTATCACCATATTTGAATACTTTTCCTAATGCTTTCATACTTTACCTCCATTCCTCTACAATCCTAACTCTGCCGGCTCTGAAATCTTTCCTGTGATGGCGCTTGCTGCTGCCACCGCCGGACTTGCCAGATACACTTCGGACTCCACATGTCCCATACGCCCGACAAAGTTACGGTTTGTGGTAGATACGGCACGCTCTCCGGCAGCCAGTATTCCCATGTGTCCGCCGAGACACGGACCGCAGGTTGGCGTACTGACCACAGCCCCTGCTTTAATAAACGTCTGCACAAGCCCTTCCTCAATCGCCTGAAGATAAATCGCCTGAGTCGCCGGGAAAATGATACAGCGGATTCCCTTCTTAACCGTTCTTCCCTCTAACACCTTAGCAGCTGCACGAAGGTCTCCGATACGCCCGTTCGTACACGAACCGATCACGACCTGATCGATCGTCACCTCACCGGACTCTTTCACTGTCTTTGTATTTTCAGGAAGATGCGGAAATGCCACCGTAGCCTCAAGCGCATCCAGATCGATGACGATTTCCTCATCGTATTCAGCATCCGCATCCGGCTCATATACTTTATATGGCTTTGTTGAATGTTCTTTCATGTATTCAACCGTCTTGTCATCCACAGGAAAAATACCATTTTTAGCACCCGCCTCGATCGCCATATTGGCGATAGAAAAACGGTCGTCCATGGAAAGACTGGCAACACCCTCTCCGGTAAATTCAAGCGAACGGTAAAGCGCACCATCCACGCCGATCTTTCCGATAAGGTGAAGGATCACATCCTTTCCGCTCACCCACTTTTTCAAGCTTCCTTTCAGGACTACTTTGATTGCAGACGGCACTTTAAACCAAGCCTTTCCTGTGATCATCCCGGCTCCCATGTCCGTGCTTCCTACTCCTGTAGAAAACGCACCAAGAGCGCCATACGTACATGTATGTGAGTCTGCACCGATACATGTCTCCCCTGCCACGATCAGTCCCTTTTCCGGTAAGAGCGCATGCTCGATCCCCATCTCACCTACCTCAAAATAATTTGTGATTCCCTGCTCTTTTGCATATTCTCTCACGCATTTGCAATGTTCCGCAGATTTAATATCTTTATTTGGGGTAAAGTGATCCGGTACAAGCGCTATTTTGTCCTTATCAAATACGGTTTTCTTATTCAGCTTTGCAACCTCATGGATCGCCACAGGTCCCGTGATATCATTGGCAAGAACCATATCCAGATCTGCTTCGATCAACTGGCCCGCTTTCACACTCTCAAGTCCCGCATGGGCAGCCAGTATTTTCTGGGTCATCGTCATTCCCATTTTCCTCTCTCCTTTCGATTTTGATATAAGCTATTCTACCAGACAAAAAAAGAAAAGTAAAATATTCTTTTCTTATATTTAACATAACTTTCAGTTATGATTATTTACTTTTTTATTCTGATATGATATAGTTTTTATACACATTAAGAAGGAGGAGACACACGATGGAACATCTCTCTTATTACCACATATTTTATACGACGGCGAAATGCGGCAGCATCTCCCGGGCCGCCGAAGAACTTTTCATCAGCCAGCCCGCCGTCAGTAAGTCAGTCAAAAAACTGGAGGAACAGCTCGGCACGACGCTCTTTATACGAAATAAAAAAGGGGTCACACTCACGGACGAGGGCAAAATCCTCTATCGCTATATTTCCTCTGCCTTTTCCTCCATTCAGGAAGGCGAGCTCCATCTGAAGAGAAACCGTGAACTGGAAGTCGGCCGGATCCACATTGGCGTCAGCACAACGCTTTGCAAACACATCATGCTCCCGCCCCTGAACCGCTTTATCCACGAAAATCCGCATATCACGGTGACGATCGACTGTCTCTCCTCCGCTGAGACTGCCGCCCGCCTCTGCGAAAACAAACTGGATGTCGGGCTCGTCGTGGAGACAAAAGCCTCCCGCTCGCTTACCTTCACCCCGCTCACAAAACTTTCCTATACCTTCGTCGCCTCCCGTCAGTACCTCGATAACCTGAAACTCCGCGAAAACACAGACTACCGGGATAAAAGCGGCCGCTTTTTCAAAACCGCTACCCTTATGTTAATGGATCAGGGAAACATTTCAAGGCAGCACGTCGAAACCTATTTCCATGACAACTCCATCGAAACCGGCCAGATCCTCGAAACGAGCAACATGGAGCTTTTGGTCGAATTTGCAAAGATTGGCCTTGGCGCCGCCTGTGTCATCCGCAATTTCGTCGAAAATGACATAAAAAATGGCACGCTCGTGGAAATCCCCCTCAAAAAGAGTATTTCCCGGCGCACCGTAGGATTTGCCTATTCAAGCGAATCCATATATAATCCCTCGGTCGAAAAATTCAAAAAATTGACCGCAAATATGTCCTTTTAAAAACCGTAGATCATATACTCATCCTCTTTGATCCCGGTAAATTTCAGCTCCGCATCATAGGGAAGTTCGATCACACGGTCTGTCAGCAGCGCACGGCACATCTCCCGGCTAAGCGGTGTGATATCTTCCCGCTTGACTGCCTCCTCCGGGCTCATCAAAACCACTTCACTGTTTTCATAACCGTCCGAAGCAGGCGTGCCGCCCACATACTCCATCCGGTACAAAATGAGCCACTCCTCCTTTTTCAGCCTCACCCCGATGACATTTAACGGTCTGGCTTCCACCCCAGTCTCCTCAAGGATCTCCCTTGCTACAGCCTGTTCCGCCATCTCATCTTCTTTTACATGTCCTCCGGGTAGAAGGAGCTTATCTTTCGCCACCCCGTAAGTATGCCTCACAAGCAACACTTTTCCATCGATCATCACCACTCCGCTCACTGTCGCATGGACCACGGCTTTTCCCTCCTGTCTGATACTGCCAATCTATTAAGACTCTAATTACCAATCATATCCCATAACTGTTACAAAACTAAAATTATCCCTAAGACATTTTATCTGAATTACAAATATATCACATAATCAAGTTCAATATTCATCAGCCAGACATTCGAATGCCTCTGCTAATAACTTCGCCCACTTTGCTTCTTTTGTTCCATCACACGTAAAAGCAATATCCCTATACCGGCCTGCGATCCATATAAGCTTATCTTTTACTGTTTCATCTGAAACCGCCTCAAAACTGATATATTCCAAACCATACTCAATGCATTTTGCATAATAATATATTTTCGTATTATCAGGATAATTATAACAAAATGCAATTAACGCTAATAAATGATAATCATTGCCAATCAATAATGCCAAACTTGCTTTTGGCATTATTGAATAATAATTTAACCGGGTATTTGCATCATTCAATCTATCAGATATACAAACATCTTCTTTTATTTGCTTTTCCTCCCTCTCTGAAATAGCGTTTATTTCTTCCTTCTCCGCTTCGTCCGCCTTTTGATCAAACACATTCTTATTCTTTTCTCCACGTTTGTCTTTAATCAGATTCCTGACTTGTGACAAAATTTCCTCCCCATCCCCCCAATCCTCAATCTTATATTGTCCGCCCAAAAAGAAAACCAAATTCGAAATATCTCGGGATAATTTATTTTTTGATGCAGACTCATAATCTGATCGCGTTACCAATATATGATTAATAGTCTCCAACACTTTTGAAGGCTGCCCCTCCAACCATTCTTGTTCCTCCAGCTCCAATTCTTTAGGTTCTTGCATTTTCGGAGATTCATCTATACCTGTTTCATTTTTTTCCTTAAGAGCAGACGGATCAACAAACGCACGACACGCAGCCAACAAGTTTTCATCAATATCAAAATATCCAGCAGCTCCACCAATTATTGTACTAATAACCAAAACACAAGCGCATTTCTTCGAAAATTTTGTTTTCCATTTAAATTTTGTCTCCCATTCAAATTTTTTCGCTAATATTCTTAAAACCTTTGTAAGCACAGAACTCCCTAATACCAAAATAAGTACTGGAAAAAGAATCATCCCTACAACAAATCCTACTATAGCAACCAATATATATACTATCAGCTTTGCACAATCTATCTGCACAATGTATTTGGTCTTTTCATCCTCTGGTTTACACTTTACACTATCTTCCTTCTTAACTTTATCCCCTCTATCTAAAAGCGCAATTCGGGAACCACGTTTTCTATTTTTAGCCAAGTGATTCCCTCCTTTTCTTCATACATACATTATTCCTGAGAACATATGATTCGTGTTATCATCGCCGCAAGCTCCATTTTATCGGGCATACAACCGTACAAAATCTGATAAATATCGTCCTGAGTCCCCCCACTTCTTTTAATCTTTTGTAAAAATTGTGACACGCTTTCACAACATATCTCCCATTGCTTTTCCGTAACTATAACGGATGCCTCTTCTTCTTGTCCTTTTGCAAGGCTCTCCAAAACTGTATATACATCCAAAATATCCTTTTTTTCCTCTAATGCATTTAAAACCGGCAAAAACAAATAAAAACCTTCCAGAAAACGCTTAACCCAATTCCTTAAAATATTAGACTGGATGAGTTGCAATGCCTTATCAAAATAGACCTCATTCCCCATGATTATCAATTTTTCCAGGGAATATATATACTTCAAAAACATGTCCACATCTTCTGAGGTACTATCATTATCAACGCCAAAACTTAAGCGTAATAAAGCATCTTCCATCCGAATTTCCCCATCCTCATCCGTCTTATCTTGAAAATACTTATAAGTTCTTCTCGCTTCCTGTAACAAATATGCGTCCTGTGCAGAAATAACGTTATCGTCTTGTTTCATTTCCTTATTGCTCAGATACTTCATATAAGCTATACCAATATCTGAAAGCGAGTAATATTTTTTAACACCTCTGCTCTCACAATTTAAAAGCTTATACTTGAATTTTTCAAACTTCAACATAATATTTGAAACTGACGGTGCGGTGGAATTAATTTTCCCTGTCACTTCCCCCTGCGTCATCTCACCTTCTGCATATAAAACCCACATGATTTGTTCACGCTTTCTAGATACAAAAGGCTCTATTTCACGTATTTCCTTTTCACTTAGTTCTAACTCAGCAATTCTATCCTCCATAAAACCTACCACCTCTCCATATAACATAATACTACATTTATTAACAATTTTCAATATCTATTTCATCTTCTATATACATTTTCATTTTTAGTTCATTTTATATCCATTTAAGATGAACTAAAATAACCATTTTAATTCATCTTTACAAACAATAAGTCTGCAACCAATCCCAAAAATCAGTTGCAGACTTATCTTCATACATAAATTCAGTTTGAACCTCATAACTTCTTACATCATCACATTAAAACCCTTCGAAGCCTCCTGCTCCTTAGCAGCATTTCTGATCTTCTCCACAAGCGCATCGATCGAATCTGCCTCAACGGTATATCTCTCCCGTCGCTCCTCGGCCTGTTCCTTACGCTTTTCTTCCTTTTTAGCCTCTGCCTTTTTCTCTTTGGCACTCTCTAACTGTTTCTGTCTTGATTCACTGATCTTATCCAGCTCGGCAAAGTAAGAAACCTTTCCTTCCTTGTCGATCGATACACCAAAGCTTTTTACAGAATCGGCATCCTCACCGAGTTTATCTTTTAACTCAGCAAGCTTATCTCCCGCACCAGACAGCACTTCCTCATACTTCGCTCTCACGGATTCGTCATTTGCCATCTCCTCAAGCGTCTCCGGGTCGATCAGCACACTGTACTCTTTCATCCCCCTGCGAAGATAACTCTGTGCCTCTGCGTTGGAAGAATAGGATCCCACAAAGAAATCCATATTTCCGTATTTTTCTTTCAGTTCTTTCAAAAGATCCTGCGCCTTCTTACTCAGCCTTGTCGCCTGATTTGCCTGTGCTTTCTCAGAAGAAGTCTTTTTCGTCTTATACTCCTCTGCTGCTACCGAAGGCTCATACTTGTCTGTCGGAAGCTTCCAAGCCTTATCAGCTTCCTTCGTATTCTGCGCTGTGCGTGACGTCTTGTCATCCTTCTTTGCAGAATAATTATAACTTTTTCCCGTAGTATTCTGTAACGGCATCCATGCATTAAAATTCATACCATGACTCCTTTCATGTGTGCGGCCGGGACAGCCCCGGTCAGTCCAAATGATATCTCTATGTATTATTTCGGCAAAAATGTGAGATTCTTAACACAAAAAATAGCATTCTCTCAAAATCCCCTCACATTATTCTGATGATTATAATTCTTCATCTTCCCCTGAAGTTTATTTCCCTCTCTTTCATAATAAGCATAGACTTTTTCTGAAATGCTTCCATCCTTTCTAAGCTCCTCCAGACGCTTCCAGAATGCCTCATAATCCATCTTCGCCGCATCCTTATAATTATTGGAGCAGTTCATATTGACAGACTCAAGAAGCCCCTCAAGCTCCCTGTTTTTCTTTAATCCAAACACGTAAATCCCCCTTTCTTTCCAAAATGTTATCCTGACAGCGCCCCTTCACTCCCTCTGCACCATCACGATCCCTACACACACCATTCCCAGCGCAGCCAGAACCGGAAGCCCCAGACTGTCTCCCAGAACGATCCCCGACAGGATCGTCCCGAATACCGGGGTCAGGAACATGAACACCGCCACCTGTTCCACGGGATAATGCCGGAGCAGATACGACCATATTCCAAATCCGGCAGCCGAGATAAAGACCATATACGCCAGTAAGAGCGCCGTTTTCCAGTCGCTTATGTGGATACTCCCTCCCATAATGATTCCCACGAGAAGAAGCAGAACGCCCCCGATGCCAAGATGACATCCCGTCACGAGCATCGGATCCAGTTTCTCAGAGGCCTTTTTATTAATGATATTCCCGACAGCGATAAATGCGGCAGAAAGGAGAAGTGCTCCCTCTCCCCTGAGTGAAACCGCTCCGCCGATTCCTGAAAAACAGGCGGTCAGCACTCCCGCCATACCGACTGCCACTCCCAGTATCTTGCACATGCCTGGTTTATTTTTAAAATATAGTATCCCGAAAACGACCGTGAATAGCGTGCCCATCGAGTTCATGATCGATCCCTTCGTCCCGCTCACATGCGCCAGACCGATATAATAAAAGAAATACTGCAAAAAAGTCTGGGTCAGGGCAAGCGATAACAAAAGCTTCCACGCCCCGGATGCCGCTTTCCCGACATCCCCGTGAGCTGCACTTTCAACATCACTATGAGCCGCACTTCCATGCCTCATCCTATGCCATGCTACGCATTTACTGACCGCCAGTACCAGTACCCCCGCGACAAAAAACCGTATCCCGGCAAAAAACATCTGGCTTCCGGTATCACTATTTGCAATGCCTAACCACTCATATCCTGTCTTTACACAGGGAAAGGCGCTTCCCCACAAAAAAGTGGCAAGGAATGCGCCCACAAATAATCTCATTCTTCTCACTGGCATAACTTTTTCACAGTCTCATTAATGACTTTTCCGTCTGCTTTTCCTTTGAGTTCCCCCATGACTGCCTTCATGATCTGTCCCATGTTTTTCGTCGCCACGACGTCGGCAAATTTATCACAGATATACTTATCCACTTCCTCTGCGGACATCATCTGCGGGGCAAACTCAGCGATGATATCATATCTCGCCTGATACTCTGCCTTCAGTTCTGCCCGGTCAGCCGGACACGCATCGATCTGCTCTTTGACCGTCTTCATTTCCTTTAAGATCACCTTTGTCACGATCTCCTCCGAGATATCATCCCGGCACCCCTCGTCGATCGCTACCTTCTTTGCGGCAGATACAAGGGAAGAAATCGCATCTTTCCTCACCTTATCCTTTGCCTTCATTGCCGCTATCATTTCTTTCTGTAAATCTGCAAATTGCATTTTTTACCCTCCATTTCAAAGCATTTATGCCTTTTTTATAATTTTCTTTCCTGCAGAGTCTTAAAAAATACCCTGTATGCCTTGTCATATATGAGCCACCCGATCTGCCCGGCCAGCCAGAGAATGACACATCCCTTTACCGAATCTCCGCTTATCCCGCCCAGAAGGTCTCCGGCGAAAAACAGATTTTGAAAAAAGATAAGTACAGGAACATATATTATATTAAACAAAATCCAGCCAAAAATCAACTGCACACGCATTTTTTTCCGGACATCAACGATCCGGTTCCATTTGCGGAAACTCACCTCACTCAGAAAAATATATGCCCCCAGGCAGAGATACAAAAACCAGTGGAATTTATCCGGATTCAGGAAAACATCCAGAAGCACACAGACCGCCAGCTGCATCCCTCCATACGACAGTCCGTATTTGTAGATGGAATACCCGATTAGATAAGCTGCCATCGCTGTAAAGAAAAGTGTATTTATCGATACAAACGTCCCCAGCAGAAGAAGGAGCAGACTGAATGCTGATAAAAGTGCTACCCCGGCCAGCGCCCGTGTCTTATTTACATGCATGAACACAGATCGCCTCCCATACACTCACACAACGTATCCGCACACCACAGGTCACAGCACAGATTCCCCGTCCCGCAGGAATTGTAACCTCCGCCGTAACTTCCATACCCTCCGTAGCCGCCATAGCCACCGCCGTAACCGCCGCCAAACGGGCTTCCATATCCGCCGAACGGACTGAACCCACCACCGTTCATAAGCTGCTGATAGTATTGGCGGAATTCCATGTTATCCGGCTCCATCTCAACGGCCTTTTTCGCATAGTCCTGTGCTACCACGTTATTACCCAGTCCCATATTGGCCACAGAACTCAGATAATACCACCGTCCGCTCCGGTTTCCAATGCCGTTTAACACATTGATTGCCTCATTATATCTTCTGGCGCGGATATAATTCATCGCTGCCATCAAATGCTGATCCTCCTCGGAATACGACTGGTTAGCGCCATAACCGCCCGCCGAACCGTATCCATATCCGCCGGATGTGCCGCCGGAACGCTCATTTACGATCTGATTATATGCCTCCTGGATCTGCTTAAACTTCTCGGCTGCGGCATCTGCCTCAGGCTTTGGGCTATTTGCAAATGAATCCGGGTGATATTTCCTGCTCAGGTTCCGGTATGCTTTTTTTATCTCCCTGTCACTGGCACTGCGGTTTACACCGAGTACGCTATATGGATCACTTATCATGCTCTTTCTCCTCTTTACTCTCTGATTCTTTTTTTCTCTTTATAAACGGGATTTTCACTCCCTCGTATAAAATATTCCTCAGGATCGGCAGATCCATCTCCAGAGGAAGTTTCTCAAATTCCACGATTGCCTCCCGTATCGTGCCCTCTAACATCTGTGTGATCCGCTCCTTGAACCCTTCCTCTTCCGAGGCAGCCAGAAACGGATTAAAACTTTTGTTCTTCCGATCCTTTTCCAGATCCATATACGCATCCATGAGATAAATGTATTTGCCAAGGAAAAAACCAAATCTACCCAGTATCTCACGAAAAGCATCCTGACGATAGCAAAACAGCGCCGCCATAAGCTCGCCAAACGGTCTGCTGATCCGATCCGGCTGCGTCACATTCTGCTTCTCGAGTTGCGCTAAATCCGCCAGCTTCTCCTTGATAACCTGCGACTGTTCCGGATATTTCCCTGCGATCTTTTCCGCCCGGCCTGCAAAGACCCCTGTTCCCAAAAGCCCCGAAACCTTCTTTTCATCCTCCCAGTCATCCTTAAAATGATAATAGGACAAGAGGACATTCATATCCGATGCATAATCCGTGATCTCATTATAGATCATCTTCTGCTTCTTTCCCGGATGGATGACACATCGGTGCCTTTCCTCCCTTTCCTCCGGCTCATACAGGGAAGAAAGGAGCAGGATAAGAAACGTCATATCATAGGTGAGCGTGAGCTGGCTCAGCCTTCCATTCCGGCACTTAAGACGCCGGCAAAGCCCGCAGTAATATCCTTTATAACGGTCAAATTCCCTAATCTTTAGTTCCGGCTTATTTGCCATAACATACCCAAACATATCTGTCTCCCCGGTCCGGCTGTTTTCATAAAAATCCAACCTCTCCGTATCAGGTCCTCCTGATAAATTCAAAACGGCATTTCGGACAGGTGATCGCAATCTTCCCCCGTCCCTTTGGCACCCGGATGATCTGGTGGCACTTCGGACACCGGTACAGCTTTTTTACCCCGTCTCTTTCCGTAAATTTCAGTTTTATATATTTCACATAATTTTTTACCCGGTTAAAGACTGCAAGAAACTTTTGGTTTTCCTGCTGCCTCTTGTAAATATTTCTGGAAAAAAAGCGGAAAAAATATACGATCACAAACAGATAATCTAACGTGCCAAGTACAAAGGACACCCTCGTCCCCCGGAACAAAAGCGCTACGAGCCAGATCACGATATAAGCTGCAAAGCAAAACGTACCGAGCTGGTCCTGGCCGTATCTCCCATACATCATCCGTTGAAACCTTTCCCTCAGCCGCATACATCCATCTCCTTTATACTTGATAAGTCTCTTTGAACCGGCCCGGCAACGCTGTCCGCCGATACAAGATCCATGATAGATAATCCTACACTACATATATGAACATTCCGTGACCTGTTTTTTAACTTTCCTTTTCTTCTCCGGCATCCGGACGGTACGGATTGACATGTACCATACAGTGTTTCACTTCGGGAAATCCCTCCTCGATCCGGTCGTGAACGCTTTCTGCGATCGAGTGCGCCTCATACAATGTCATATTTCCATCGCATTCGATCTCGATATCCACATATACTTTATTTCCAAACATCCTCGTTTTCATGTCATCGATCGCGAGAACACCATCCATGCTCATGATGCTTCGCTGCATCTGTTCCACCAGACCGGGATCACATGCCTCATCTGTCAGTTTACCCACAGCATCCATAAAAATATCATAGGCCGCCTTTAGGATAAAAAAGCAGATGATAATACTTGCGATCGGATCAAGTACCGGAAAGCCAAGCTTCGCCCCCAGAATACCAACAAAACTTCCGACCGACGACAAGGCATCCGAGCGGTGATGCCAGGCGTCCGCTTTCAGGGCGCCGGATTTTATCTTTTTTGCCGCAAAGATCGTATACCAGTACATCGCCTCCTTCACAGCGATGGATACCACTGCTGCCACGAGAGGAAGCAGGGTCGGCACTGCAATGGCAGATGCATCTCCTTTATAGATCACCTTCAGTCCGTTAAACCCGATTCCGCATCCGGTAGCAGCCAGAAGAACTGCCAAAAGGATCGACGCCACACACTCCAGCCTCTCATGGCCATACTGGTGGTTCTCATCGGATTCCTTCCCCGATATTTTCACACCGATGATCACAATGACGGTACTAAACACATCCGAAGCAGAATGCACGGCATCAGAAATCATCGCCGTCGAGTTTCCAAATACCCCGGCTATAAACTTGCCAATCGACAATAAAAAATTTACAAGAATACTGTTTCTCGACACCCTCAATGCAATCTGTTCATTTGATACGCTTTCTTTCTCCAAATCAGCCACCTCTTATCTCCCAGCCCTGTTTTTCATCTTCTTATATTTGATCGTCTGATATACCGATATGACGACCCAGATCACGATAAGCAGGATAAAAACCCAGTCTGTCACCTTATTATTCATCCGAAGCATCGTAAGCCGGATCACATCGATCAGGATCATCATTCCCGTACAGACCCAGCACGAGACTACTCCGTTCTTCGGATCCTTTACTGCATGTGTATTTGCCATGTAAAAAACACCAGCCTTTCCTTATAAATCAATTATTTACTAACTTCCAGCCCAAAATGGCGGTACGTCTTTTCCGTGACGACACGCCCTCTCGGTGTGCGGGCGATAAATCCATTCTGGATCAGGTACGGTTCATAGACATCCTCAATCGTACCGCTGTCCTCTCCGATCCCTGCCGCGAGCGTCTCCAGCCCGACCGGCCCCCCGCCAAATTTCTCGATCATCGTCATCAGGATTCCCCTGTCCGTATTATCCAGACCGAATTTATCCACCTCGAGAAGATCCAGTGCAAAATTTGCAACTTCCAGTGTGATCCTGCCGTCATATTTCACCTGGGCAAAATCCCGGACTCTCTTTAGCAGCCGGTTCGCAAGCCGCGGCGTCCCCCTTGAACGCCTTGCGATCTCCAATGCCCCCTTATCATCGATCTCAACCTGAAAAACAGAAGCCGACCGCTTTACGATCGTTGTCAGTTCCTCCACCGTATAAAATTCCAGTTTGTGGACGACGCCAAACCGGTCCCTAAGCGGCGCTGTGAGCATTCCCGCCCTCGTGGTAGCTCCTACGAGGGTAAAACGCGGCAGATCCAGACGGATACTCCTCGCCGACGTTCCTTTTCCGATCACGATATCAATGACAAAATCCTCCATCGCCGGATACAATACTTCCTCTACCTGCCGGTTCAGCCGATGGATCTCATCCACAAAAAGAAGATCCCCATCCTGAAGATTATTCAGAATGGAAGCGATCTCTCCGGGCTTTTCGATCGCAGGCCCGGAAGTGATCTTTAAATTCACGCCCATCTCATTGGCGATGATCCCGGCGAGTGTCGTCTTTCCAAGTCCCGGCGGTCCATAAAGCAGCACATGGTCAAGCGCCTCGTCTCTCGCCTTTGCCGCCTCGATAAAAATCTTCAGATTTTCTTTTGCCTTTGTCTGGCCGATATAATCACATAATAATTTCGGACGAAGACTATTCTCGATCTTATAATCTTCTTCCATCACATCCGTGGAAATAACACGCTTTTCCATATGTGCCTCCTATAGATTCTTTAATCCCGCCTTTAAAATATCCTCTACCGTCATCCCGGGAGTGACCGCAACTTTTTTGACTGCCTTCACCGCCTCGGTACTCGTATATCCAAGAGCCACGAGCGCCTGGATTGCTTCATTGGCAGCGACGCCTCCGTCAGAAGCATCCCCTGCCCCGGCTGCCGCCTGTCCTTTATCTAACACATTCTCAACGGCTTCCTCAAAATCCATCTTATCCTTCAATTCAAGGATCAGTTTGCCCGCCGTCTTTTTTCCAACGCCCGGAGCCTTCGATATGCTCACGGCGTCATCGGCAAGGATCGCAAACCGGAGCGCATCCGCATCCATGACCGATAGGATGCCAAGCGCCCCCTTCGGCCCGATTCCGCTGACGGTGATCAAAAGCTTAAACATCGCCAGTTCATCCTTCGTGAGAAAACCATACAGCTGAAGCGCATCCTCCCTCACATATGTATACGTGTAAATCTTAACTTCATTTCCCGTCTGCGGCAGATTAGACACGACGGAGAGCGGCACCAGTATTTCAAACCCGATTCCGTTATTCTCCACGACGATGCTGTTTTCTGTCACTGTATCCAGTTCACCCTTCACAAAATTTATCATTTAAAATCCCCATTCCTGTAATTTTATCATACAAGTGTAGAAAACACTTTCAGTATATGCTGGACCGCCTTTAATTTAAACGGCCTGTTTTGCCATTCTTCATACGTGATCTCCCGGCTGACCACAAACGTCTCAGCAAAATCTTTTTGGATCTTTTCCAGAAATTTCTCATCATATACCCACACACCATTTTCATAGTGCAGATAAAAACTCCGGTAATCCATATTGATCGTCCCTACTACGGCGCAGTGCTCTGCCATAACGACCTTTGAATGAATAAATCCCGGCGTATACTCATAAATACGGATTCCGTTTTTTAAAAGTTCTCCATAATTACATTCCGTAAGCCATTTCACATATTTCTTATCCGGAATATTCGGGGTTACGATACGCACGTCCACTCCCCTGCTCTTTGCCTCGATCAGACTCTGGATCAACGTCTCTTCCAGGATCAGATACGGCGTCATGATATACATGATCTTTCCCGAATAATTGATCATCTGCTTATATACGCTGCCTACAAAGCTTTTCGGCCCGAGCGCCGGGCCATCCCGGAGCACATGGCAGTACATATCTGAATCCGGAAAGGTCTCTGTCGGACGATATTTTTCAACGTCAATCGTCTTATGCGGAGAACACACTGACCACATCTCAAGAAATGTCACCGTAAGTCCCCAGACCGCATCTCCTTTGATACGGATCCCGGCATCTTTCCACACACCAAAGCGTTCGATCAGGTTCGCATATTCATCCGCCAGGTTAAAGCCTCCGGTATATCCGATATTTCCGTCGATGACAACAATCTTCTGATGGCATCGGAAATTCATATACAGCTTACTTGCATATTTATGGATGGGATTAAAAATCTCCACCTCAAACCCTTCTGCACGGAGAGTCGATGCAAAGTCCTTTCCGGTGCGAAAAAGCGCCCCGAAATCATCATACAAAAATTTAACCTCGACACCTTCTTTGATCTTCCGCAAAAGAATCTCATGCACCTGGTCCCAGATCGCCCCCTCTGCCACAATGAAAAACTCCAGGAAAATAAATTTTTTCGCTTTTTCCAGATCGTCAAAAAGTTCCTCAAAGGCTTCTTCGCCAAATGCATAATAATCCGCCTCATTGTTTTTAAAAAGAGGAGACCCATTCGCCGTCATATATTTGGACATTCGGCTGGACACCGGATGCCTTGCGGCAAACTCATCCGATATGCTCCGATCCTGTACAAGTTTCTCATCTGTTTTTTTCACCTGTTTGCGGATCGCAAGATCTAACTTGTTTTTCTTACCGATTTTTCCCCACAAGTTAAACATGATCAACCCCGATATCGGGAAAATAAGGATCACACAAAGCCAGGAAAATTTATAGGAAAAGTTCCGGTTATCATTCGTCAGCGCAAGGATACCGATCATACCGAATATCTCCAGCAGAATGTAAAACTGCGTGGCATAATCCTGAAAAAGAAATGGGATCACAATAATGATCGCAAATTGCAATAAAACCAGGGCACCTACAATACATGCCCTGAAAAATCCACTCAGACTGCTCTGCATTCTGCCTTTTAATTCTTTTAATCTGCCTTTTTCACGCACAGCCATTGTCTCATCTCCCTGTAAAATCAGTGAACCACCTGCTTTTTACACTTTAATCTTTATCATAACATATTCTTTTTGTTTTTTCCATGGTAAGTTGCGAAAATCACGGGAAACTAATAAAATTGGTACAACGGCGGGATATCTTCCCGCCGTTGTACGAAACTTTCCAGTTTTCCGTGAACAAATATAACCGGACAGCACCAATTCTTATTTAATAAAATTGGTGTATCAAAATTATTTTTTATTAGAGGACTTGGAACTATAAATAAAATGAATCGGATGGGCAACCTTTATGCACGGTGGAGTTGAGACTCAGGAAATCGTGGAAGCCTCTGCTGAACACGATTTCCCTGATATGAGGCTCAACGGAACGGTTCGTGCATCCCGGTTGCTCATCCGATTCATTTTATTTGTAGTTCCCCCCTCTAAGAAACAAGTTAACTTTCACATATCATCCTCCTTATACTCTGCGATATCTGCCAGCCCGCACCCCAAAATGTGGCAAAGCTGGTTTAACGTGTAGGTATTGACATTTTTATTTTTTCGTAACCGGTCTAACTGGCCGGTGCTGACCTTGTATTCTTTTATTAGTTTATATTGAGAAATATTTTTCTTTTCCATTGTTTCCCAAATCGGGTCAAAAACAATCATAAAACGCTCCATTCTTTGCATTTGATATTGATTTCAATGAGGGAAGATTTTGCATCTATCTCCATGATAAGGAAATGTCTCTTTATTGACAATAGCCCGTATATGGGCTATAATCATAAATTAAATTTGACGGAAGAGGAGGCGGAAAACTTGTTTACGATCGCAATCTGTGATGATAATGAGATATTTTGTGAAGACTTCCAAAAAATGATAAAAAGACACCTTGACCGGTTAGGGATCGCCTATGAAATATTTGTGTATCATCGTATTCAGAACATTCGCTACGACCTTTCGGAAGGGACTGTTTTTGATCTTCTTTTTCTGGACATTGTCTTTATGACAGAAAAAGACAGCGGAGTGGAGCTTGGAAATTATCTGAGGGAGACGCTCGAAAATGAATATTCACAGATCGTATACGTCTCTGGTAAAGAGCATTATGCGATGAAGCTTTTTGACAGCCGGCCGCTCAATTTTCTCATCAAGCCTCTGGATGAAGAAAAGGTAGCAAAGGTACTCGATAAGGTCATCCGGATCCAGAATGCGGGAAAGAAACTCTTCACCTGGCATTTCAGTTCCAAGGAATACCGGGTCGAACTTCGAAAAATCCTTTATTTCCGTTCCGAGGGCCGGAAGATCCGAATCGTCTGCAGCGACGGAGAGGAATATTTTTATTATGGGAAAATATCCGGCGTCTGCCGTGAACTTGGCGACAGCCAGTTCTTCTCACCGCATAAATCCTATGTCGTAAATTATTATGCTGTCGAGCAATGGCGCCGAAACGAACTGGTCATGATAAACGGAGACTGTGTTCCGGTGAGTCGGAATAAAGAAACCGAAATACGTGAAATGCAGCTCCGCTATGAAATGGAGAGTAAAGAATGAAAAGCAATCTGTATATATTTTTTTATTTACTGGCAAATCTGTTCCGCACCTATGACATCCACCTGTTCTTCGAGACATTTTTCGGCTCTGCCAAAAACGGAAAAAATAAAGTTCCTTTTTACCTGTTCTTTTTTTCTTTAGTATCAAGCGCATATATTTTTTTTGACATCCCAATCCTTACACTGATACTGAATATCCTCTGCACAGCCAGGCTCACGTTTTTTTATGCTACCGATATGAAGAAACGTCTTTTGGGACTCGCTTTTCTCTTTGCCCTGCTCTGTGTATGCGAAGCCGTCCCTATGCTCTTCTGCGGTGTAATTTCTTTCTCTTTTCTGGAACGGGCTGGTTTTTCTTCGATCGCTGGTATTATCAGTACTCCAATCCTGCCTTTTATCTTTATCCTGCTATACAGGGGCCTGAAAAAAAACAGAACAGATTCCCGGATTCCGCTAACCTATTGCATCATGGCCGTGAGCGTGCCGATTGCATGTACCTACATCACACTTCTTTCCTTTACCATCGAGGGCATTCAGGTCTGGCAGTTTATCTCGATCATGGTACTCATGTTTGCCACCATGATCAGTGTATTCTGGTTGTATGAAAAACAGATGAAATTTTTTAGCGAAGATAACCGAAAAAAAGTTTTGGAAGTGCAAAATGTATATTACCAGAAACAACTGGAGTATATGCTCCTCACCGAACATGCAACACGAAGCCTGCGCCATGACATGAAAAACCATCTGTTGTCAATCTCCACGCTGGCAGCCGAAAAGGGTGACACAGCAGTCGTGCAGTACGTGGACAGTCTCAGTCATCTGTTCTCTCCGGCCGGAGGAAATGTTTCGAGCGGAAATGTAGTGATCGACAGCATCTTAAACAGCAAACTCTCGCTGGCAGCCGAAAAAGGAATCGACCTGAATATAGATATCGCAGTACCGGCAAAGCTTTCTGTCGATGAGATCGATATCACCATACTGCTCGGCAATCTACTCGATAATGCGATTGAAAATTTTGACGAAGCGGCGGGAAAACCGATCCGGTTCCGTCTCCGATATGACAGGGGCAGACTGTTCCTCCACTGCGAGAACCCGTATTCCGGTACACTTAAACGGCGGGGCAGCTCTTTTGACACGCGGAAAACCGACCGGAGAAACCATGGTTTTGGATTACAAAACATAAATAACGTTGTAAATAAATATAACGGACAACTAAAAATCGAAGAAGAAAATCAAATATTCCGTACAGAGCTTTTCCTATATCTGGAATAGATCAATATTACAAACTTGAGAGGCCCGGCAAAAAGCATGGGCCTTTTTTATCCTCCAACATTTCATGACATATTTTTTGATTTTTATTACATTTTTCGTGCACAAAATGAAAAAATGTTACTATTAAATCAACATATGGTGCAATACGGATCTGCGCACTGCCTGACCGTATTTATTATGTGAAAACAACAAAATGAGCAGTGCAGAATTGGAGGAATTTATGCATAAAAGAAACCAGCGGCGGTTGACAAAAGCACTTTCTGCTTTTATGGCAGCCGCCCTCGTTTTTACCTCTTTTCCAAGCGAGGCAAAAGCGGGAAAAAAGAAAGAAGTAACACAAATCCAGATCACGTCACCGTATAGTGCAAAGGATAAAAAGGTCACTACTACCCTGACGATGAAAAAGGGAAGCACATTCAAGATCAAAGCCAGTGTATTCCCGAAATCTGCCAGTAAACAACTGGTTTACAAAAGCAGTAAAAGCAAGATCGCTTCCGTATCCAAAAGCGGAAAGATCAGTGCCAAAAAGGTTGGAAAGGCAAAGATCACAGTCCAGCCAAAAGGAAACAAAAAAGTAAAAGCAGTTATTAACGTAACTGTCGTAAACAAACTGGCAAAGGTAAAGAAGATCGCACTTGACAAATCTTCTCTTTCCCTTGCTGTAAACGGCACCGCACAGTTAAATGCGTCTGTTGTCTCTCCAAAGAAACCGACGTCAAAGAAATTTAACTGGTTCACATCCAATGCAGACGTAGCTGTCGTAAACAAAAAGGGAGTCGTAACAGCAAAGGCAGTCGGAAGTGCAGATATTATGGCAACATCTGCCGATGGACAGGGAGCAAAGGCTGTCTGCAAGGTTACCGTG
>CAZOIF010000036.1:0-32302 GCA_964579975.1 uncultured Eubacterium sp.
CTATAAGGAACTGCAGGATATCATTGCAATCCTTGGTATGGACGAACTTTCTGAGGATGAGAAGATGCTTGTAAACCGTGCGAGAAAGGTACAGAGATACTTGTCGCAGCCATTCTTCGTGGCAGAGCAGTTTACTGGTATGGAAGGTAAATATGTGCCGATTTCCGAGACGATCCGTGGATTTAAGGAGATACTGGAAGGCAAGCATGATGACATTCCGGAAAGCGCATTTTTGAATGCCGGAACGATTGATGATGTCATTGCGCGCAAGTAACGGAGTTACTTACGCGCAAGGCAAGTTTGGCATAGCCAAACTTGCGAAGCATTTATATATACTTCTGCGCAACCAAAGTTCAGCGGAGCTGAACTTTAGATGAAGGAATGGCAATATGTAAGAAAGGAATGAGATATGGCAGAGTTGAAAAAGTTTCAATTAGAAGTGATCTCACCTGAGCGGGTTTTCTATACAGGAGATGTGGAAATGGTGGAGCTTACGACGACAGAGGGTGATATCGGTGTTTATGCTGACCATATACCTCTTACATCGATCGTGGCGCCGGGCGTTCTTACGATAACAGAATCTTCTGATGATAACGGAATCCGGGAGGCGGCGGTTTTAGAAGGATTTCTGGAAATCCTTCCGGATAAAGTGACGATTCTTGCCCAGTCCTGTGAGTGGCCGGATGAAATCGACATGAACCGTGCGATTGAGGCGAGAACCCGTGCAGAGCGGCGTATAAAGAGTACAGACAGCAATGTCAATATGGCAAGGGCAGAACTGGCTCTTCGCAAGTCACTGGTCAGGATCAATCTGGCGGGACAAAACCAGAGTAAATAGAGAATGAGAAGGAACACCGGAGCTGATGCTTTTGGGCAGAGGGGCGGTGTTCTTTTTTTGGCAGAATGAATGAAAAAGGGAATACTTTGATAAAGAAATATAACTATGTGGAAAGTTTGTAGACAGGAGGAGTATTCTATGCTGTTATTGAATCTAAAACGATACATAAAAACGCCGTCTATTTTATTTATTACCATATTGTATTTTTTACATTTGGGATATATGATAGGAACAAATTTATTTACGGGCATACAATTTGATTTTACCCTATACTTAAGCCAGATCAGGATTACCTTTATTTTCTTCCTGTTTATATCGTATGAATATTTTTCAAAGGCGAAAAGGGATAAAGTGGAAGAGGTGCTGGAGGCAGGGAGAAAAGGGTTATTGATCAAACTGTCCGGGATCTGGGTTTTTGTGATCATAGATTTGATGGTTTCCGGTATTTTGTTCGCATATTCTTGTTTGGCGGGAATGATTCAGGGGCTTCACAGTTGGAATTATGTGTGGTTTTTAATAAAATGTACATACATTCATCATTTTCTTGTGTATATGTTTGCTATAATGACAGGGCTAACCGTTTCCTTTGTTAAATCAAGGACAACAGGATATGTAATATTGATGGCGGTCTGCTGTATGACGGGAGGTACATTTATTGCACCACTTATAAGGGCATCTTGGGGAAAGGAGGCGCTATATCGTATCGCGGATTTGTTGAGTATAACTACCAGAGACTATTATGCAATGCCTAACTTTTATTATATGTTCTCGGTAGAGGCTGTTAATATACAAAGGATTCTTTTTTGGATCTTTTTGATGATCTCTATTTTTTGCATTGCTTTGTGGAAGAGGAAAAGGTGCTATGCTGTAATCGCACCGGTAATGGTGATGTTGATCTGTGCAGTACTATTTTTTCAGCCGGTATCTGCTGCATATGTAGATATCGCAATGGGGCAGGATTCATGGACGGCAGATGAAAATTATTATAAAATCAGAGAGGTAGTTGACTGTAATGATACATCGCAGTATAAAGAAGCGGATTTTAAAGTTCTGAAATATGTGATGAAGATCGACGTCAGAAGAGAGTTGACGGCGGTAGTAGATGTATATGTGGACCAGGATAAAAAAGTGTCTTCGACACTTCAACAGTATGATTTTACCCTGTATCATGGATATAAAGTGGATCGTGTTCTGAATGCAAGAGGCGAAGAGATGGATTTTTTGCAGGAAGAGGATTATGTCAGCGTGTATGCGGATCCGGCGACGGATACGCAAAAGCTGACTTTTCAGTATCACGGATATAGCAAACGCCATTATAGCACGGATCAGGGGATGTTTTTACCGGCGTATCTGGAGTATTATCCGGTTCCCGGAAGACGTCAGGTATATATGACTAAATATTATTATGAAGGAAATACATTAGAGGGGCTCGGATATGAGGCAGATTTTGACGTTACAGTGAATACGGATCAAAAAGTTTACAGCAATCTAAAGACTGGTAAAGATGGCCATATGACAGGCCGGTCAGATGGCGTGACGTTATTAAGCAGTCCATTTGCGGCTGAGATGAAGGTTAGAAACTGCAAAATTGTGTATTCTGTTCTTGAATATCCGGGCGAAAAATTAGAAGAACAAAAAGCGCAATTCCGCCAGTTCATTGATCGGTATAAGGGAGAGGAATCAGTAGATGGGAAAACGATATTCATTCCTCCGGAGATTAACGGTTCCTCTTATTATTTTGGAAGTGATCATTTGTTGGGAAACATAGTATTTCTTTCTTCTGGATATGAGCGGTATGTCACGGAGGGACAGCGCTATCCTTACATTTCAGAAGAGGAAGTGCAAGAGGAATTAGAAAAGGTCAAATAGAGAGGAGATGAGGATATGGTAAATATTGATCATATGAGTAAACGGATCGGGAAAAAAGTGATTTTAGAAGATATAAATTGTCAGTTGGAGAATGGCGTGTATGGGCTTCTAGGCCCAAATGGAGCAGGAAAGACTACATTGATGAGATGTATGACGGAGCTTTACCGGGTTTCAAAGGGAAGTATTAAGATTGACGGAGTTCGTATTAAAAAGAAAAGGGAAAGAGACATTGGATACTTGCCGCAATCTTTTGGTTTCTTCAAAGAACTCAGCGTATATGATTCTATGAAGTATTTTTGCAATTTAAAGGGAATACATGGAAAGGAAATGTCAGAAGAGATTGACAAGTGCTTAAAAGCAGTTTATCTTAGTGATAAAAAGAAAATAGCAGGAGGAAAGTTGTCAGGGGGAATGATCCGGCGTGCGGGGGTGGCACAGGCGTTACTTGGGCATCCGAAACTGCTTCTTTTTGATGAACCGACAGCAGGACTTGATCCAGAGGAGAGAATGCGTTTTAAGAATATTCTTTCGGATTGGGGAAAAAATGAGACCGTCGTGATATCTACTCACATTGTAGAGGATATCGAGGCGTGTTGCGATCATGTTATCATTATGGATCAGGGAAAGATCTGCTGTATCATGACGTGTAATGAAATTGTCCAGTATGCTTCCGGAAAAGTCTTTTGCTGTCGAAAAGGAGAAGAAGAAAAGATAGAGGGAAAGTACTTTTTGGAGAAGCAGTATGAAGAGCAGGGAGAAATCTGGTATCGCATATTGGTTTCAGATGCGGGATGTGGTTTGAAGGCGTCCCCTCCAACATTGGAAGATGGGTATATGTGTATTATTAAAGGGATATAGGGGGGCTGTTATGATGAGGATTGATACGTTCGGGATATTAGAGAGGTTTTATCTGCAGATTCGCGGAATGAAGTATCTTTTTCTGATTCCGCTTGCAGGATATTATGTTTTCATCCCTTTAGCGGCGTGGTCTCTTGGGAGAAATGAGCTGCAAACATTCGATGTACTTGTGAGGGTGTCAGATATAAGTTATTCTTTGGTTCCGATTCTCGCCACATGGTGGAATTATATGATACACAAGGAATATGTAGAAGGAGATGGGCGGGAGGTGCTTTTGCTCGGCGGGGGCATTTCGACGATGACGTTTCTGTTTTATCTCTTAAATGTCGTTAGCTTTCTTCCTATATTCATTTTTTTAAATGATACAAATGGCGGCGTGATAGACTTGTTTTTACAGATGGCGCTTATTTCGTTCCTGACTTGCGGGATGGCATTTTTCTTTACGTTTATGTTGAAGAGCATTTCGCTTTCTGCCCTTGCGATCATGGCGTTTTGTGTCTTGTCAAATGCACCGTCAGAGAGGTTTCAGCAATATCAGTTTTCGATACTGGAGGGAAATCCGGAATGGCTTGAAGACGGTGTGTTATTTTTTATTGCGGGAGCTGTTTTCTGGATTATTGGATTTATGCAGACGAAAAAACTTTAATATGTTAGTGTGATATCGGAGGACATAATGAAAAATAAACTACTACAGCTGTTTTATTCCAAAGAAAAAGGATGCCTTCTTTTATTTCTTCTTCTTTTTGCGATAGCTGGTATATATACGGTATATATTTTGCTAAATATCCTGGCCGTTCATTATCGATGGAAACCCATGAAGGAACTGGATGAGAATTGGTATTATTATTCGGATGGGGGGCTTGATCCCGACAAATTGGAGACATATCTGCTGGAACAGCAGGGTGGGGTGTATGTGATCGATTTTCGGAAAGCCAACTGCCCTTATGTGGATCCGGATGATATCGGTTGGGATGACGAATATGCAACCGGGGTGATTTTTTCTGCGCCCGCTGATATGCGGGAAAAGTTAAAGAAGGATTTTGCGGAAGCCGGAAGGGCAATACCGGTATCAGCGATCATAGAAAAAGAATGTGACTTTTTGCGCGTGCCGGGGACGTTGCCCTTGTTTATTCTGCTGTTTATATGGGCACTGGCGGTGGGAAGCGGTGTATTCTGGTTTTGCCGTGCTCTGGGAAAAAGCCAGGAGGAACAGCGATATCTGGCCTATATCGGAAATCCTCCCGGGAAGCTGCGCAGATGGTTTTGTTCACGCTTTGCATGGGGTGTTTTTGCTGCGTGGCTGCTTTCCTTTTGTGCAATCTTTCTGCCGGAGCCGGATCGTTTTACGACTTCTGCTTTTTGGAGGATTTATCCCGAGATTCCTATTGTTATGCTTTTAACCTGCGGGGCAATGACATTTTTGATCTACATACTGAATTGCAAAATGTGGAAGAACAAAAATGCAGCAGAAGAAGCATTTGGCCGGGATGATGTGATGCGAATTTTTATTGCAGAACTGACCCTTTCAGATAACCTTAAATTAATTCTTCTGGCGCAGGGATTTAAAGAGAATGTGGCACAGGGGCTTGTGACACAGATGCTGGAGGAAAAAGAGATCCGCTTCTGTGCAAACCGCTGTATGGCGGGTGTTGTAAACGAAAGAATTGTTTTTTATGAATTGCAGGACCGCTTGCTGGGAAAATCAGGATCCAATACGAAAGCAGATGACGCTTAGCTGCAATAAAAAGTGGTAACCAGAGATATCAACAAAGAGATGTGATAATGATAAACACAAAGGTAGACCTATCCGGTAAACATATGATATAATAAAAGATGAAAGTAATTCAGCCGTTCTTTCCGGAAATAAGGCGTTTGAATTGAAATAAGTTACAGTACATTTTGTGGCTTAAAAAAATTATAGGAGGAATTCAAGATGAATTTAGGAAGTCGCAGTTCGACCATGAGGTTGAAAAAGATAACGGGCATTTTTTTGCTTAGTTTTGCTATGGTGTTATCTGGACTGACACCGTCCGGTATAGCAAAGGCTAAGACCCCAAAGCTGAACAAAGGAAAAGTAACTGTAAAAGTGGGAGAGACGTTTACTTTGAAATTAAAAAATGTCTCCTCAAAGGCAAAAGTAGTGTGGACATCCAAGTCCCCAAAAGTAGCAGAAATAGTCAAGTCGACAAAAAAGACGGTAAAGATTAAGGGAAAGAAGGTTGGTAAGACCACAGTAAAAGCGAGGTACAAACTGGGGAAAAAAGCAAAGACACTCTCTTGTAAAATTACGGTAAAAGGAACAAACGTTGTAAAAACAACATCGTCACCGCCTCCTGTTCCGTCGCCGTCAGTGGTTCCCCTGCCTTTGGCAACTCCATCCAGTACGCCAGATTCATCCAATGTACCAGATCCTTCTGCATCGCTGACACCTGAGTCACCGATACCTACATCACCTGGTATACCAGAGCAGACTTATAAATGGGTCACAACCTGGGGAACGGCGGAGGAAAAATGCGATGTGACTGAATCGGCGATGCCCAGGCTCAAACTTGCCGATTCGACGGTTCGTCAGATCATTCGGGTGACGACAGGAGGAAGTAAACTGAGACTTCGTCTTTCAAACCAATATGGTGACAGCGATGTAGAGATTAAATCTCTCCACCTTGCCAAGCAGGTTAAGGCAACGGCATCTACGATTGATGTAACAACTGACACGGCAGTGACGGTAGATGGGGAAGAAGAATTTGTCATTCCTAAGGGGGAGGTTATTATAACAGATGCCGTTGATTTTACTGTAGATGCGCTTGACAATGTTGCCATTACAACCTATTTTAGTGAGGCACCTGAAAAGAATATAACAGGGCACAGAGGGGCAAGGGCAACGACGTATCAGGTTTCCGGTAACCAGGTTTCCGAAGAAACATTTAAGTCGTATAAAACAACGACAAGCTGGTTCTTTTTGGCAGATGTTTCGATGTGGTCACCGGAGGACAGCAAGGCAGTCGTATGCTTTGGTGATTCGATTACGGATGGTTATGGAACAGATGCCACCTATCTTGGTAAAAAGCCGGATAGTTATACGAGGTGGATCGACTACTTTGCGAAGAGACTTCAGGAAAATGAAACGACAAAGCATGTCTCTCTGATTAACGAGGGAATTGGAGCAAACTCTATGCTTGATTCCTATCCGACCGATGCCGGTAAGGACCGGTTTTCAAGAGATCTTTTAGAACATGATGGTGTAGCTTATTGTATCGTTTTATTCGGAGTCAATGATTTGAACAAGCTTCAGAATACCAGTAAATACAATTTGCTTCTTCCGGAATACCAGAAGATGGTGAAGTTGTGCCACGAGAATGGAATCAAAATCTATGGTGCGCCGATACTACCATTTGGAACGAGTGAAAACTATAGTGATGCATCGGAAGAAGTCCGGACGATGATCAATGACTGGATGCGCTCGACAGACTCAGAAATGGATGGGATAATTGATTTTGAAAGTGCGGTTGCCGACCCGCTAAATCCGAAAAATATATTGGAAAAATATACACACAGCGATGGACTTCATCCGTATGATGGATATAGTGCTATGGCCGACGCCATTGATTTAACGATGTTTGAATAAGTCAAATCGGTTGGGATGACGCTTAGCTGCAATAAAAAAGAAGAAACCCCGCATCTGAGGTTTCTTCTTTTTTATTGTTGCTTTAGAAATCGGTTTTGAACTACGTGTTAGTTCCCGCCTTTTTCTTTTAACACTTCAATGACATTAAAGAATGCCTGTTTAGGTTCAAAGTCTGCTGTAAACAAACCGGAATGTGTACCATAAATGCCGTAATCATAGTGACGCTCACCGGCTGGTTTCTCAAATTCAGCAATCAGGTCAGGACGATCCAGCAGTCCCCAGATACTGACATTTGTGAGGGTATCCGGATTGTCATTTGCGAAATCACAGTAGACATTAAACATATCTTTGTATTTCTGTGCGTGAGCTTCGATATCTTTATCCGTAACTTCCTTTTTGTTTGAAGATTGTTCCTGATTTAAGCGGACAGTCAGTTCGTTGATCCCCACTTTTACTCCACATTTAGCGAACTTGTTCATGGCTGACTTTACCTCAGAAGCACTTGGCCAGTAGGTAAGAACATAACCTTCCATACCCATGCAGTCGAGAAGTGGGTTGTCAGGGTCTTCGTTTAAGTATTTGATCAGTTTCTCGATATAACCGGTCTTTGGGCTCTGGAAACAGTTAAAATCGTTATAGAACAGTTGGATATCTGCTCCTGTCGCCTTTACAGCATCCTTTGCGTACTGGAATGCGTATTTAATATAATCTCCACCGATAATTTTGTAGAACTTACCTGTGGTATAGAGACGGAGTCCTGTAGTTTTGTCAGCAGAGGATGCCTCGGCATTGATCGCTTCGTTGATAACATCCCATGCGATGACTGTACCCGGATACTTGTTTTCAAAGTGGGTGATAACCTGCATTTCGTAACTCTGCATACGGCTGAGTAAGGTATCCTTATCAACCAATTCGCCTTCGGTATCATATCCCTCATAGAAGAAAGAATCTGCCATGCTGGCTTCCCAGATCAATACATGCCCGCGGATGCGCAGACCATTTTTAATTGCCCAATCGACCATTTCATCTGCCTGCTCAAAATTGCAGACAGGAGTGCCATCGCCTGCCTGGGATGCTTCGGTATCCAACAGCGAGTATCCCTTCATTTCATTTTCAAAAGAAACGATATCAAACTGCTGTTTTGCGAGTGCGGCGAAGTTAGGATCCTTTGTCTTATTATAATTGATAACCGTTCCCACCTTAAAGCCTGCATAATCTTTTAACGCATCCTCTGGGAGAGTAATATTTGGCGTAGGTTCCGGTATCACCACAGGTGTTGGTGAAGTTGATGCGGATGCGGATGGGTTATTCGAATTGGCAGGTGTGCCGGTCGGCGCCGCCGGTGTCGTGGCAGCGGGTGACGATGTCGCTGGAGGCGGTGTCGTCGGTGTCGGTACGGACGCTGCTTTTACTTTGATCGTACATGTTGCTTTTACTTTTTTATTGCTTTTGGAAACGGCTGTGATCTTTGCCTTACCTTCCTTCTTTGCTGTTACAACGCCCTTTTTACTTACGGATGCAACAGACTTTTTATTTGATTTCCAAGTTACTTTTTTGTTCGCCTTGGCCGGTTTTACTTTTGCTTTTAGGGTAAACTTGTCCCCGACAGTCAAGGTTTTGCTTTTTTTGTTCAGTGTGATTTTTTTTGCCTTAGGTGCTGCATTTGCGTATGGTGTGGTGGAAAATGCAGTAAGAACCAGCATCAAAGACAAAATGAGTGCAACTGATTTTTTGGTTTTATTTTGCATTTGAATGCTCCTTTCATATTTTTATAGTATCAGTATAGCAAAAATAAGTACATTGTTCAATGTTTTTCGTTGCCGGATAAAAGGTAAAATTTTTTAAATTTGTACTTCACATTTGAGGAAAAACATGGTATATTTATTATAACTAAGTAAAGTGTGGGAGATTTTATCTGACATTAACACAATTTTAAAGAAGTATCATAAATGAAATCCGGGAAAGGAGGAATGCGATATGAGTAGTATTTCAGGAGCAGCAGGAAACAGTTATCAGAACACGGTCAGCCACATTGCAAGCGGCATAAAACTGCAGCATGCGGCAGACGGAGCTTCCGAATTAGCGATCGCAGAAAAAGAAAATGCCCAGATCAATGGTCTTCGAATGGGGCAGAGAAACGCAGAAGATGGAAAATCACTTTTAAATGTAGCGGATGGAGCGATGAGTGGCATTGCGGATAATCTTGTGAGGATTCGTGAACTTGCCGTACAGGCGTCAAATACCGCCATCTTATCCAAGGAAGACCGAAGCATGATCCAGGATGAGATCAATCAGCTCAAACAAGGGATTTCCGACATTGCAAACAATACAGAATTCAATAAAAAGAAACTTTTAGATGGTTCTTACTCAGATGGGTATATTATGTCAGGGCCAAATGGTTCGGGACTTACACTGGATATCGGAGATTCCACTTTAAAAGCACTTGGCATCGAGGATTTTGATGTGACTGGAAACTTTTCCATTCAGACGATCGATAAAGCACTGGGTATGGTATCTTCCAACCGAAGCATGGTTGGCGCTCAGAGTAATTCTCTTGATTATACGATTTCGTATAATTCCCAGGCGATCATCAACCTGAACTCTGCGGCGAGCAGATTACAGGACACGGATATCGCTGAGGCGGCATCTGAGATGGATAAGCAGAATCTCCTGCAGACCTATCAGCTTATCATGCAGAAAAAGCAGGAGGAGCAGGAAAGACAGCGCCTTGGTTTATTCTTTTAAATGATAAGAATCCTTAACACGTTGAAGAGACGAGTAAAATGCGATAACATGACAGAGAAAGGTGCCGGAATGCAGAAAGTTCTATTCTGGCTCAATGGTGTCATTGAGCTGGCTGTGTCAGGCTGGAAGCACCTGCATGGGAAACATTTGAAAACTACCTCTGAGTGGCCCTCATCCGGTCCGGTGACTCCGTTATCGTCAGAATGAAGCCGGGTATCTATAGGATTTTATTCTTTTTGGAAAGAAAAATGTCAGTAGATGCCAATTAGGGTGGAACCGCGGGAATATTTTGTTTATAATATCCCGTCCCTGTAAACGATAGTGTTTATAGGGACGGGATTTTTTTATAGTAAACTTTTTCAGAGAGGATGGAGAAAAAAATGAAGATTATGCTTAAGGATGGTTCGGTAAAAGAATATGCAGAGCCAATGACAGTGATCGACATTGCAAAAGATATCAGTGAGGGACTGGCCAGAGTGGCATGTGTCGCTGAACTGGATGGAGAGGTCGTGGACCTTCGGACTGTTGTGGACGAGGGAGAACACGAACTGAATATACTGACATTTGACAGTGAGGAGGGAAAAGCGGCTTATCGTCATACGGCGTCACATGTACTGGCGCAGGCGATCAAGAGGCTGTATCCCGATGCGAAGTGCGCGATCGGTCCCTCGATCGCAGACGGATTTTATTATGATTTTGATATGGAATCGCTGGACCGGGAATCGCTGGATCAGATTGAGAAGGAAATGAAGAAGATCGTTAAGGAGGGTGCGGCTCTTGAACGCTTTACTCTGCCAAGACAGGAAGCGATTGAATTTATGAAGAAACGGAATGAGCCGTATAAGGTAGAACTCATCGAGGATCTTCCGGAAGATGCGGAGATTTCCTTTTATCAGCAGGGCGAATATGTCGATCTGTGTGCCGGACCGCATCTTATGACGACAAAGCCGCTGAAAGCAATGAAACTTATTTCATCTTCGGGCGCTTACTGGAGAGGAAATGAAAAAAATAAGATGCTCACCCGCGTGTATGGAACAGCATATACGAAAAAAGCGGATCTGGATGCCTATATGGAGCACCTGGCAGATATCAAGAAGCGGGATCACAATAAGCTTGGGCGCGAGATGGAATTGTTTACGACTGTCGATGTCATCGGCCAGGGACTGCCGCTCATTATGCCAAATGGCGTGAAGATGATTCAGAAGCTCCAGCGCTGGATCGAAGATGAGGAGGAGCGGAGAGGTTATGTCCGCACGAAAACGCCACTTATGGCCAAATCTGATCTGTATAAGATTTCCGGACACTGGGATCACTACAAAGAGGGGATGTTTGTCCTCGGAGATGAGGATAAAGACAAGGAAGTATTTGCGCTTCGTCCGATGACCTGCCCGTTCCAGTATTATGTATATAAATCGACTCAGAGATCATACCGTGATCTTCCGTTCCGTTATGGGGAGACTTCCACCCTGTTCCGAAATGAGGAATCTGGGGAGATGCATGGTCTGACGAGAGTAAGGCAGTTTACGATTTCCGAGGGACACCTGATCGTCCGTCCGGACCAGATGGTTCAGGAATTTAAGGATTGTATTGCTTTGGCGCAGTACTGTCTTCAGACGCTCGGTCTGGAAGAGGATGTGACCTATCATTTGTCCAAATGGGATCCGGAAAATCAGGAGAAATATATCGGCGAACCCGAAGTGTGGGAGGAGACAGAGCAGCACATCCGGACTGTTTTGGAAGAACTGGGCATACCGTTTACGGAAGATGTGGGTGAAGCCGCTTTCTATGGGCCGAAAGTAGATATTAATGCAAAGAATGTATACGGAAAAGAAGATACGATGATAACCATTCAGTGGGATGCACTTCTTGCTGAGCAGTTTGATATGTATTATATTGACGAGAATGGAGATAAGGTTCGTCCGTATATCATTCACAGAACATCGATCGGATGTTACGAGAGAACACTGGCATGGCTTATTGAAAAATATGCGGGGCTGTTCCCGACATGGCTTTGTCCGGAGCAGGTACGTGTTCTTCCGATTTCAGAAAAATATGCGGATTATGCGGAAAAAGTCAGGGCTGAACTGACCGGGCATGGTGTGGATGTGACAGTTGATAACCGCTCGGAGAAGATTGGATTCAAGATCAGGGAGGCAAGGCTTAAGAAAGTTCCTTATATGCTCATCGTAGGTCAGAAGGAGCAGGAAGAGAATGTGGTATCGCTCAGAAGCCGCTATAAAGGGGATGAAGGGCAGGTGCCATTGGAGGCATTTATCAAAGAGATCACAGAGGAGATCCGGACAAAAGAGATCCGTCAGATCGAAATAGAGGAGCAGGATTCCCAGAAGGCAGGAAATAAGTAATAAGATGTGCGCAGATGGAGGAAAAGCATGGAGACAAGAGACAGAGTAAATGGAAAAGCGATCGCATCGCTGATCGTATCGTGCATATCTGTTATAAACTGCTGTATATGGTATCTGGCGATACTGTGTGCTGTGACCGGCATTGTCCTCGGTGTGCTCGCATTGAGGGATGGAAGTAACAAACAACAGGACCTGGCGGTGGCTGGTATCGTAGTAGGCGGTGTGGGTCTCGCCCTTGGCATCGTGACTGTTGTGCTTACGATCATGATCATGTCTGCATCAGGGGGTGGCTTGCCGGACAGCGGACCTGCTGGTACGGATACGGTTCTGATGGCAGTAAGAAGCATCATGTAAATATAAATAATTTTTTAAAGGAGCTGTCGGGAAATAGATAGACTAAAACGGGGATAGAAGAAACTAGCAAAAGTTTCATCTATCCCTGCCTTTTTGTCAAAAAAATTTCTGGTTGACAATGTGGTTTATAGATGATAAACTTATAATCAGGAATTGGTTTATTGTTGATAAACCAATGTATGGAAAGAAGTACCGGAGAGGAGTGTGATCAGATGAAAGAGTGGATAGGAAGTATCGCTGCTGTTATTTCAGAACATGCTTTGTTGGGCTATATCTGGGAGTTGTGTCTGTCGGCATCGGCGATGATCTTGTTTTTACTTTTGATCCGTCCGTTGATCAAACGTCTGCCAAGGATGGTAATGTATCTCTTATGGATCCTTGTGGTGATCCGGATGGTATGTCCGTTTTCGGTGAGCGGGATCTATGAGCTGTTTCCGGACCATGTAGGCAAGACGGTGGCGCAGACAAAGCAGAGTATAATGCCGGGAACGATCAGTAGCCGACTGACGCATACAATGGTGGAAGAACACATCGGGGGAATCAAAAATTCCTACCGTTTGAAACCAGAGGGCAGTAAGACGGGGAGTCTGGGCAATGTGAGCGAAGGAGCAGACGGGCTAAAGGGAACGGAAAAGAAGGATACCGGTAAGAAGGCAGATGTCAGCATGCAGGCAGAAGGACAGCCGGAAAGTTCCAATGGCTTTTTGAAAAACTCTGCTGATGTGGAAAGGAAAAAGCAGGAATCAGCAGGGACAGCCATCATCGTTGTCTGGTTTGTGGGAGTTCTGTTCTGTGTTCTCTATCTCAGTTGTTCCCTGCTCATGAACCGGAAGATGTTCCACCATGCGTTGCATTTATTTGACAATGTATATGAACATCCCTATGCCTGCAGCTCGTTTGTGGGAGGTATCATTTCCCCGAAGATTTATGTGCCAAAGGGGCTCTGTGAGGAGGATATGGAGTGTATCCTGCTCCATGAAAGAAACCATATCCGGCGTCAGGATTACCGGATCAAGCCACTTGCGTTTCTTGTATTTTCTCTTTTGTGGTTCAATCCACTCGTATGGATCGCATACCGGCTTATGATGAGGGATATGGAAATTTCCTGTGACGAAATGGTCGTGGGGAAGCTGGGAAGCAGTGCCAGGAAACGGTATTCTTATCTGCTTTTGCGGATGGCGAGCGGTGAAAATGGAATCCTCTGTCCCAATACAGCGTTCGGAGCGGGGGCGATCAACGAGAGGATACATACCGTAATGAAATATAAAAAGCCTACTAAAATCGTAACCATGCTGGCAGTTTTGGCTGTCGTACTGTGTGGATGCGGCATATCATCAACACCGGATGCGGGGGAGGCAGGGGCAGGAAATGTGACGGCCCCACAAGAAAAGGAAGCGGTCTATGTAGAACAGACTGTGCCGGCGATAGAGGGGAATTGGAGCAAATATGTCCCTGAGGGCAAGGAACCAATGGTCAGTGCCATTGCAAATACGTTGACTCCACAGGGAAATCTGGCTACTTTTTTGGAAGTGCAGACAGAAGAAAGTGAGCATGTTTGTATGCTTAAAGCGCTGCTTCAGGATGGCGGATGGCAAATAGAAGAAGTAAAATGGGATAAAAAGGTTCTGGGGAAAAAGAAAAATGCAGGAATTTACGATGTGTTTTATGGAGCCGATGGTCTCTTGTATGCGGATGTCCGGCAGATGTCCATGTCAGAGCAGGAATTTGATAAAATTTCAGAACAAAGCGAAGATGATTACTACCTGATCAAACAGTTTCTTTACAGGATAAATGAAGAGACGGGAGAGTGCACAGAACTCGATGTGTTGCAGACACCTCTGAAAGATGTGAATGAGTACAATATACTTGCATCGGATACAGATACCAAAGGCGTCATAAGAAATCAATATAGCATCTTTGCGGATGGGAATTATATTGCGTTCGATGGCCTCTCGGTTTACAATGGAATTACTGGAGAAAAGAGAGAGGTTGAATTACTAAATTATAAGCAGCGAATGGGTCTTGTTTTAGCTGGTGATGATTTTATTTGTTGGTGGAGACATAATCAGCAGACCAAACAAATAGAGGTACATGTGTGTGACGAAAGCCTGCAGGAAGCATATGTCCTTGAGACCGGTGTGGAGTACGATGGCGGGAAAGAGGCGCCGGATTTTACGCTCGGTGCGAAAGGAAGCACAATCATTATGGCGACGGAAGAGGGGATTTTTGAGGCAGAGTATGGAGAGGATCAGTTCCGGCATATAGCCGGGCAGGAGACCGATAATCTGTATTATCTCTCGCCGGATGGATATTATCGCCCGATAAGTAGCATTTATAAGGGACAACAACAGGATTATTACCTGTATCTTGCCAATGACAATACAGGAAAGGGCATGTGGTGTCATTACACCAAAAACGAGAAGTGACCGTATATAGTCAGAAATGGAGGAAAAAATGAGAGACAGTATGTTATCAGAGAGTGAAATGGCATTTGCGCGTATCGTATGGGAAAATGAGCCGGTGCGCTCCGGAGAGCTTGTCAGACTTTGCGGTGAGAAGCTTGGCTGGAAAAAACCGACGACGTATACGGTGCTTAGAAATTTGTGCCAGGCGGGGATCTTTAAAAATGAGAATGCGGTTGTGTCGGCGGTCATTACCTATGACGAGTATCTGGCACAGGAGAGCAATAAGATCGTCAATGACCGGTTTGACGGTTCAATCGCACGGTTTGTCACTGCTTTTGCAGATAAATCGAAGCTGAGCCGGGCACAGATCGAAGAACTGAAGAGGTTTATTGAGGAGTGTGAGTAAATGAGAGAGTGGATCGGAAACGCAGCGAAGATTATTTCAGAGCATGCCGCGTTGGATTACATATGGGGACTCTGTCTGTCAGTGTCGGCAGTGATCGTGTTTTTCCTTCTAATCCGTCCGTTTATGAAACGCCTGCCAAGGATTGGGATGTACCTGCTATGGCTTTTTATGGTGGTCCGAATGATTTGTCCGTTTTCTGTGAGTGGAATCTACGGACTGTTTCCGAAGCGTGTTGAGCAAACGGTAGCACAGACCAGACAGAGCATCCGCCCGGAGCAGCTCAGTAAACGGTTAGCGAAGCTGGCAGAAGATGGAAAGTATGGTGGTATTCAGAATGCTTACCATCTGAAATCGGAAAACGTTTTGCAGGAGAGACAGAGCGGCGCAGGAAAAGCAGAGACAGAGGGAAATGGAAAGAGCGCAGTGGAAAAAGAAAGTATGACAGTCGATGCCGGCGGTATCCTTTTTATGATCTGGCTTGCCGGGGTATTGTTTTGTGTCCTTTATCTGGTCTGCTCTTTTCGGATGAACCGGAAAATGTTCCGTCATGCGGTCCCTTTATTTGATAATGTATACGAACATCCTTATGCGTGCAGTTCCTTCGTGGGTGGTATTATTTCCCCGAAAATATATGTACCAAAGGGAATGAGCGAGGCGGATCTGGAATGTATCCTCGTCCATGAGAGAACTCATATAAGACGTCAGGATTACCGGGTAAAGCCAGTTGTATTTCTTGTGTTTTCGATATTGTGGTTTAACCCGCTGGTGTGGGTGGCATACCGGCTCATGATGAGAGATATGGAGGTTTCCTGTGATGAGGCGGTCGTCCGGAAGTTAGGGAACGCAGCCAAAAAAAGATACTCCTATCTTCTTTTAGCGATGGCGAGTGGTGAGAATCATATCCTCTGTTCCAATACCGCATTTGGAGCAGGGGCAGTGAATGAAAGGATACGTGGTGTGATGAAATATAAAAAACCGACAAAAATCATAACAGTGCTGGCAGTTTTAGCGGTGGCTCTTTGTGGGTGTGGGATCTCATCTGCGCCGGAAGAGACAGCAAAACCGCAGCCGGAAAAAGAGAAAGAAGCCGTTTATATAGAACAGACGATGCCGGAAAAGAAGGTCGACTGGGGGAAAGATGTGGATACAACTGTCAGCTTACAGAATACGACGGTGGATCCGGAAGGAAAGCTTGTGCAGTTTGGCACATTGTATGAAACTGGTGAAAATGGAAAAAGAAGTATTGACTCCTGGGTTAAAATAGAATTTGTGGATGGTGAGTGGCAGAAGGCAGAGATAACGTGGGAAAAGGAGTGTCAGAAATTATTAAAAGGGAAAAAAATGGAACTGGCAGATGGATTTTACGGCCCGGATGGTCTTTTGTATCTTGTGATCCACGAGTTTCCTGCGAAGTATTATGAAGAGGCCTTTGATGAGGATAATCTGTATCTTGTCGGGCAGTACTTTTTCCGTGTGAACGAAGAGACCGGTGAGGTGACGGATTTAAAAGTTCCGTCGGAGGACTGGGATAAGGTGTTGCCGGATGATTCTGAAACAGGATATGCAAAGGGGCTTGCCTTTAATGATTATGCGGTGTTTGCCGATGGAAATTATCTTGTCTATAATTATGGTGGGATCTCTGCTGTATACAGTGGTTCTACCGGGGAGGAAGTGGCTCAGATCGAAGTTCCAAAGAGCGCATTCACGAGAATCGAGTCAGGGGATGATTTTATATGCTGGGCAGATGCGAATCAGGATAGTGGAAAGATCGAGGTGAAGGTGTTAGATGAGAACGGGCAAAACGAGTATGTACTGGATACCGGTGTGTCATACAAAGAAGGGGAACTCTCAGGGATTGCCTTGGGGACAAAGGGAAATAGTATCATAATAGCAACAGAGAAAGGGATCGCTGAGACAGAATACGGTGGGGATGAGTTTGCTACGATAGCCAGTGCGAGTACCGATAATCTGTATTATCTTTCGGAGGATGGTTATAAAGCTGCTGGAAGGATCGTGAAAGGAACAGAAGACTATCTCTTTAGTCTGATTAAAAATGAGCAGGAATGGGTGACATGCCATTATACGAAATCGAACTAACTATTGCGCGAAGCCGGAGTGAGCCGTTTTCGTGAATCAGAGAAAAAACACTTGACAGGCTGGCTGGATGTGTGATAAGATGGCAACGGTGCAAAAAGCAGAGTTATCCACTCTCACCTTGCCGTATAACGAGGAATTTCTGATAGGAAGCCCTTGTTATCACACGTCAATGGTCAGCCATTTTTATGGAATAGGAAATTTCCCGCAGTGGGAAATAGTGAATTTTTGTGGATAGCTGGCTTTAAAAACAGTTATCTTTTTTTATTTCATTTTGGAGGTGCGAGTTATCAGCGATTTAATGATTAATGAGCAGATCCGCGACAGGGAAGTTCGTGTGATCGGCCCAGACGGAGAACAGCTTGGAATTATGTCAGCCAAAGAGGCTTACTTTAAGGCAAAGGATGCCGATCTTGATTTGGTGAAGATCGCTCCTACGGCAAAGCCGCCGGTGTGCAAGATCATCGACTACGGCAAATACCGTTATGAGCAGGCGAGGAAGGAAAAAGAGGCCAGAAAGAAACAGAAAACGATCGATGTGAAGGAGATTCGTTTGTCTCCCAACATTGATACCAATGATTTGAATACAAAGGCAAATCAGGCTCGCAAATTCCTGTCCAAGGGTGACAAGGTCAAGGTGACGCTTCGTTTTCGCGGTCGTGAGATGGCACATAAGGATGTGGGACGCGAAGTGCTGAACGCATTTTTTGAAAAGCTTGAGGATGTCGCAGCGATCGACAAAGAAGCTAAGATGGAAGGAAGAAGCATGATCATGTTTTTAACAGCCACAAAGTAGTGATAGCGATCTGAAGTCTATCAAAATATAAACGGAGGAAATAATCATGGCAAATCAGAAAATGAAAACAAAAAGAGCCGCTGCAAAGCGATTCAAAGTAACCGGAACCGGAAAACTGATTCGGAATAAAGCAAACAAAAGCCACATTCTGACAAAGAAGACGACAAAGAGAAAAAGAAATCTCAGAAGGCAGACAGAAGTGGATGCTACGAATGTAAAGACGATGAAAAAGATCATGCCATATAGCTAATGGTTTATCAAAGGAGGTAAATGACAAATGGCTAGAATTAAAGGCGGTTTAAACGCAAAGAAAAAACATAAAAGAGTTCTGAAATTAGCAAAGGGATACAGGGGAGCAAGATCAAAACAGTATCGTGTAGCAAAACAGTCTGTTATGCGTGCACTTGAGACTTCTTATACAGGTAGAAAACAGAGAAAAAGACAGTTCAGACGTCTGTGGATCGCACGTATCAATGCAGCAGCACGTATCAATGGGCTTTCCTACAGCAGATTTATGCATGGCCTGAAACTCGCAGAGGTTGATGTGAACCGTAAGATGCTTTCTGAGATGGCGATCAGCGATCCGGAAGGTTTTGCGACACTGGTAGATGTTGCTAAGAGCAAACTTGCATAATTTTGACATGACTTTATATTAAAATAAAGAAGATTTCAAAAAGGGTACTTCCGGATTGGAGGTGCCCTTTTGGGATAATGAGGATATGAAGATCATATCTATGTAAATGTGGGAGGCTTGATCACATTGAAGAAAAAATGTATTTGTATTGCTCTTATTTGTTTAAGTTTGTTATATGCTGCCTGTGTGGAAGTTGTCGGGAAGACGCAGGAGGATTTTGTACAGGCATCCGGGATGACGGGATCAGCTGTGTCAGGGGAAACACAGACACAGATTCCGGCGACGCTGCCGCCGATGCAGACCGATCATCCGGAGGGTGGAAAGAAAGAGGTTTCCTTAGCGATCAAAAACAAAGAGGCACGTTTATTCTCCGGGGGACAAAAAGGAATCCGGTATGGAAAAGTAAAGAATGGGAAATTATACCATATCAATACCTATGTGTCAGATTCGGTCAGTCTTCTTCCCACGAAACCTTCTACATTCAAAATTACAGGTGGGAACAGTAAAAAAGACATTTCATCGGGAAAGATCAAAGTATCTGCGAATGGCACAGTCACTTGTACCGACAAGGGCAGAGGTAAAAAACAGTATGCAATCGTTCAGGTTACGGCAAAGGATTCGGGGGAGAGTATTTATGTTTACGTGTATTTTGCGCCCCGTCTATACACCAGAAGTCAGTCCTCCCAAGTGGTTTATCAGGGAAAAAGCACAGGGCTGAAGTATAATTATTCCTGTAAAGATATCCGTTTTGTCTCCTCAAATCCTAAAGTCGCCAAAGTAAACAAGAACGGGATAGTCACTGCCAGAAAAAAGGGAACTGCCGTTATACTCGCACAGGTGAAAAAGTCCAGCCGTAATATCGTAAAGACGAAAATCATCGTCAAGGAGGAGCCGTGGATCGTAAATGAGCGGGACACCCTTTACAGTTACGAAGATATGACGAGAGATTTAAAGAATATTGCATGGAAATACCGGGGAAAGGCCTCGCTGAAAAATCTTGGCAGCAGCGAAGATGGCAGGACGATCTGGTGCCTTCGTGTGGGCAACCCGTCTGCAGGAAAGAAAATCGTGATCGACGCCGGGATTCATGCGAGGGAATGGATGAACCCGCTTATGGTCGTGCACAAATGTGAGGAAATACTGCGCCAGTACACAGATTATAAAGCGACTTTAAAGAATGCCTGCCTGTATGTCGTACCGATGATCAATCCCGATGGAGTCACGATCTCCCAGTATGGCTTTGGTGCGATCCGTTCTGCGAAATTGAGAAAGATATGCCAGAAGACAAAGGCTTCTGCCCGCACGTGGAAGGGAAATGCAAGAGGGGTTAACCTGAACTTCAATTTTCCGGGGGGATGGAATCCGGAAAATAAATCAAAGAAACCGGATGGAAATTCATATCCCGGAGAAAAGGCCGCTTCTGAGAAAGAGACAAAAGTCATGATGTCTTTCATAAACAGCCTGTCTGGAATCAAGGGGGCATTAAATTACCATTCAACCGGGAGCATCCTCTACTGGAACTATAATGTAGAAGGAACGCCGGCCTTGTATGAAAGGCAGAGGCAGCTTGCTGCAAAAGTGAATTCCTTTACCAGATACCGCCTGATGCCAAAATCCATCAGTACGAATCCGAATGGGGGATTTGGCGACTGGCTGATCTATAATAAAAAGATTCCGAATGTAACAGTGGAGACGGGATCCGTCATGTGTCCGCTGCCGCATTCCCAGCTAAAGAAGATCACAAGAGAGAACACGGAGCTTTTGACGTGGTTTGTGGGTGAGTATGTCAGGGGGTAAATGGAAAAATAATTGCATCTAATAAAGAATAATGGTAAAATATTTCCTGTAATTGAGCTAAGGATAAGAAAATTTTATGAGGTGCGTAGTATGAGAATAAGCAGGGCTTTAAGATGTTTTTTGATCCTTTTTATGACTGTGCTGTGCTTTGGTGTGGGATATCAGGAAGCAGCGGCAGCAAAAAAATTAGCAAAGGTTCAAATAAAAACAGTAAAGAATGGTAAAAAGGGAACGATAAGTGTTTACTGGAAAAAGGTTTCCGGGGCATCCAAGTATCAGGTGCAGGCAGCCAGGAATAAGAAATTTACGCAGGGGAAAAAGAATAAAACGGTATCGGCAAAAAAGAAGTCGGCTGTTATTTCAGGACTGAAGACAGGCAAAAATTATTATGTACGGGTGCGTGCCTATAAAACAGTAAAGGGAAAGAAATATTATGGGAAATGGAGTGATTCTAAGTATATCAAAGTAAAGGATCGTAACCAGGATGACGGCAATACTTCCCCAAAAGATTTGTCCGGGCTTGGCATGGGAATTTATTTTAGTGATAGCAAGAAAGAGTATTCACACGTCTATACGGGAAAGGTTATCACACCGAAAGTTAAGGTGCATAATGGCAGCCTGCATCTGGCAGAGGGTACAGATTATAAGGTAAGTTATGCGAATAATGTCAATGCGGGTGAGGCAACTGTTACCGTCAAGGGGGTAGGAAAATATAAAGGCACCCTTACAAAAAACTTTACTATAACAAAGGCAAACCAGAGAATTAGGGCAACGCTTGACAATGATACTATCTATGTGGGAAAAACAGGAAAGGTTAATATTACAGAAGCATATGGAACTTTGGAATTTGTAATGTCTTCGGAAGGCATTGTTACTGTCAGCCCGGATGGCACAATAACGGCGTTGCGTGCAGGAACGACAAAAATTAATGTAAAAGCGGGTGGTGATGCAAACCATAATGCAGTTTCCAGTCGTTATGTGGGCACGCTGACTGTTATGCAGGAGGAAGCAACATCCTATGGTTTTTCCAGTCATATAATTAGTTCCACATATGCTTATAAGAGAACAAGTGTCAACAGCAGGAACAGTGATGGTACGATTACTTATGAGGCAGAGTTTTATTGTAATTCAGATGAAAACTGGCTGGACAATAATGTGACATTTGAGGCAGAGGATGTAACTCCGACGGCATATGCGGACATGTTTGCGGATATGGGCGTTGCTTATAAGGCTCCGGAGATTACGGTTACTTCTGAACGGGAGAGAATTAACAGCGGTATAGTAAACTATGCGTATACCATGACGATTCAGGAACCGCTTACGGAAGCAGGCTTTTCGCCGTATAATGGGGAAGCTGCCACCAGTGGAAAAAAGATTATTATAAAAGCGGGGGCAGGGGTAAGAGCCGTGAAGTTAACTGCGAAGAAGAAAGGGGCTGTTTTAGATTTCATCTATATAGGTACTTCAAGGGAGGATAAAGACGGAAATACTTCTGCATATGACCTTAACCTGTATAAGCAGGTGAGGCAGCGGGTGGAGGCAAAAATCTGGACAGATGATATGTCAAATTTAGATAAAATAAGAGCCATGGCAGGATATATTAACCGGACTACCCATTACCCTGGAATAACTACCCTAAAGGAATATAACCCAACTTTCTGGAAAGACTGGTCAGTAGATGACAGAGATTTGTTTTATGATATGTTTGATGATGTTATCTTAAACCGCATCATGGATTTACAGGGAGGCATTGTTACCTGCCTTGCGGCACAGTTGCTTTCGACAGTGGCGCAAGAAGACCTTGGACTGCCATATTTGTATGATGATGCGACAGATGAAATTGCAGCAGGCGAGGGAATATATGTGGCGGCCGGTGTCTACAGCTCCAATCCAACAAACCCATATCATTATTCTCTGGTGTATAAGCATTCAGATGAGAGCAAAACCTTGATTGATGCACAGGGCCTCATGTATGATAAAGATTCACCCTATGTAAGTTGTGAAGGCCATGACTGCAAGAGCAAGATTGTGCCATTGAGGTAGCCGGGCGGCACAAATTTACCAACAGAAAAAAAGTATTTGACAACTCAAAAAAAATTTGTTATTATAGTCAAGCAGTGTTTCATTGCATGCGGAGTTGCTGGAATTGGCAGACAGGCATGACTAAGGATCATGTGTCTCTGAGACGTGTGGGTTCAAGTCCCATACTCCGCATTGACAGTTAACGGAATGCTTTTATGCTCGCACATGAAAGCATTCTTTTTTTTGAATAGCTTGGCGGTGACGATTTAGCTCGATGGCACCATCGAGCTAAGCCAAGAACATTTTTGTAAGGGGGATTCTAAGATGAGGTTAAGATCAGGAATGAAAAAAGTTTTATGTGCTATGTTTATTATGGCACTCGGTGCTTCTGTAATGGGAACAGCGAAGGATGCAGAAGCGGCAGGAAAAAAGAAAGTCGTTGCGATCGACGCAGGACATCAATTGAGGGGAAATAATTCGACTGAGCCAAATGGTCCGGGATCATCGGTGAAAAAGGCAAAGGTGACGTCAGGGACGTCTGGCAGTGCGACCAAAATCCCTGAGTATAAATTGAATCTTCAGGTGGCAAAGAAGCTCAAAAAAGAACTTAAGAGCCGCGGCTACGAGGTCGTGATGATACGCACAACTCACGATGTCAATATATCCAATGTCAAACGTGCCCAGATTGCAAATGAGGCGAAAGCGGATGCATTTATCCGTATCCATGCGAATTCTGCCTCAGATTCTTCTGTTAACGGAGCGCTTTCGATCGGGCCGACGAACAGCAATAAATATCTGAGTGCAAAAATACGAAAAGAGAGCAGGAAACTGTCCCAGAAGGTCATTCAGAAATTTTGCCAGGCCACAGGAGCAAAAAACAGAGGAGTTATGTATACGGATACGATGACCGGGATAAACTGGTGTACAGTGCCGGTTACGATTATCGAAATGGGATTTATGAGCAATCCGGCAGAGGATCGGAAAATGTCTACGGAGTCCTATCAGAAAAAAATGGTAAAAGGGATCGCAGATGGAATCGATGCTTATTTGAAATGACGGAAAACAGGGATTGCCTGTCTATAAAAAATATGGTAAAATAAAACTATCTTTGGGGATTGAAAGAATACAAAAAGTAAGAATAAGAGCCAGGGAGGAGACAAGAGATGGCATTATTACAGGAATGGCGTGATTATGCATACGGGGAAGAGATGCAGAATTCCAAAAAAGGAGAGGAGCTCTGGAATAATTATTTTCAGCTTGAAAAGGGCATTTATGAGCAGCTTCTTGAGAAACCGGAAGAAATCGTCGAGGGAACGGTAGAGGAACTGGCAGAAAAATATCAGGTTCCGCTTTCCATGATGGTAGGATTTCTGGATGGGATCAATGACAGTTTGAAAGAGGAAAATCCGATCGATACGATGGAAAAGGATACTGTAGTAAAAATCGAGATCGATTGTGAAAAGCTTTATTATAATATGGTAGCCTGCAACGCTGAGTGGCTCTACACGCTTCCTCAGTGGGACAGCATACTCACAAAGGAACGTCAGAAAGAATTGTACCGCGAGCAGAAGGCTTCCGGTACGATACGAAATGAAGGGCCTAAAGTAGGACGAAATGATCCGTGTCCGTGCGGCAGTGGGAAAAAGTATAAACATTGTTGTGGACGCAGGTAAACAAATCATAGAAAACATAGAAAAAGAAAATCAGGAGGTATCAGTAAATGTTAGTTTCAGCAAAAGAGATGCTTACAAAAGCAAAGGCAGGGAAATACGCAGTAGGGCAGTTTAATATCAATAACTTAGAATGGACAAAGTCGATTCTTTTGACCGCAGAGGAACTTCGTTCTCCAGTTATCCTTGGTGTATCTGAGGGTGCAGGAAAGTATATGTGCGGTTATAAAACGGTTGTAGGTATGGTAAATGGAATGCTTGAAGAACTTAACATTACCGTTCCGGTTGCCCTTCATTTGGATCACGGCAGCTATGAGGGAGCAAAGGCATGTATCGAGGCAGGATTTTCGTCGATCATGTTTGATGGTTCCCATTATCCGATCGAAGAGAATGTAGCAAAGACAAAAGAACTTGTGGCAATATGTAACGACAAGGGAATGTCGATCGAGGCAGAGGTAGGTTCCATCGGCGGTGAGGAAGATGGAGTAGTAGGCGCTGGTGAGTGCGCAGATCCTCAGGAATGTAAAATGATCGCAGATCTGGGTGTTACCATGCTCGCAGCAGGAATCGGAAATATCCACGGAAAATATCCGGACAACTGGGCAGGCCTCAGCTTTGAGACACTGGATGCTGTTCAGAAACTTACCGGTGAGATGCCTCTCGTACTTCATGGAGGTACAGGAATTCCGGAAGATATGATCCAGAAAGCAATCAGCCTTGGCGTGTCAAAGATCAATGTAAATACAGAGTGTCAGCTTTCTTTCGCAGATGCGACGCGTAAATACATAGAAGCTGGGAAAGACCTTGAAGGAAAAGGATTTGACCCACGTAAGCTTCTTGCTCCGGGAGCAGATGCAATCAAAGCGACTGTAAAAGAAAAAATGGAATTATTTGGTTCTGTTGGAAAAGCTTGAGTTGTATAATGATCCATTTCGATGCCATACTAATCCTGTAACGTAAATGTTATCAGACAGGAGGAATTACAAATGGCAAAGAATTTTTTGGATGACTACAATGAGAACAACAGCAAGAATAGCACAAATGACAGTTCTAAGAACAGCACAAGGTCAAACTGCTCGAACTGCCGGAATTCTTCAAACAACAGTAACAACAGCAGCAAAGACAGCACAAAGAACACAAGCAAGAATGCAAGCAAAAATGCTAGCAAGAATTCCAGCAAGAATTCAAGCAAGAACGCCAATGATTCTCAGAACAGCACAAAGTAGTTTGGAACGAACGCATCAGGCCGTCACCTTTTGGAGGCGGCTTGATTGTTACATAGGCCGGCGGCGGTTTAGAAGCTTATGCGATGTCACATTTTACATAAACAGGTCATATAATGTAATAAAAAAGAACGTGATAAGCATGAGTTTTTCTATTATACCGATTCGGGACCTGGAATGGTACATGAAGAGACCGGGAACCATTCTCATAGATCTACGGGACGAAAAGGATTATGAACAAGGGCATATATCAGGTGCCAAAAATATACCATATAAGCGGTGGCAGGTCGAGAAAGAGACATGGACCCACCGCTATGATACGGTAGTGTTTTATTGTGACCGGGGAAACCAGAGTATGTATGCCGCGAGAGAAATGAATAAGCGTGGGTACTATGCGATCAGCATAGCCGGAGGATATCAGGGTTACGAAGTGTGGAAACGGAAAGGAAAAACAGTACGGAATGAAGAATAAAACGTATGAACTGGTCGCACCATGTCATTTTGGGATGGAAGCGGTTTTGAAAAGAGAAATTACGGATCTGGGGTATGAGATCTCTGCAGTGGACAATGGAAAGGTGACGTTTATCGCAGATGCAGAAGGCATTTGCCGGGCAAATTTGTTTTTGAGGACGACGGAGAGAATTTTATTGAAGGTAGCAGAATTCAAGGCGCAGACGTTTGATGAGTTGTTCGAGAATGTAAAGGCAGTCCGGTGGGAGGAGTTCATTCCCAAAGACGGAAAATTCTGGGTAGCGAAAGCTTCCTCTGTAAACAGTAAACTGTTTAGTCCTTCCGATATACAAAGAATCGTAAAAAAAGCAATGGTCGAAAGCCTGAAAGGCGTCTATCATACCGACTGGTTCGAGGAAAATGGAGCGGAATATCCGCTCAGGATCAGCATTTTGAAAGATGTGGTGACAGTGGGGCTTGATACCACAGGGGTATCCCTTCACAAGAGGGGATACCGCAAGTACACCGCACCTGCGCCGCTTACCGAGACACTTGCGGCGGCGATCCTTCTTCTCTCCCCGTGGAAGGGAGAGCGTATGTTAGTAGATCCGTTTTGTGGGAGCGGGACGATCCCGATCGAAGCCGCGATGATCGCGATGAACATCGCTCCCGGGCTGAATCGTGAGTTTATATCCGAAAAATGGTCGAACCTGATTCCTAAAAAAGAGTGGTACGAGGTGGCCGAGGAGGCGGAAGATCTCATAAACCATGATGCCCAGACCAACATACAGGGCTATGATATCGATGGTGAGGCCCTGAAGATGGCAAGAGCAAATGCTGCCCTTGCCGGGGTGGACAAGCACATTCATTTTCAGCAGAGGGATATCATTAATTTCAGCTCGCCGAAAAAATATGGATTTGTCATATCCAATCCGCCGTATGGGGAGAGACTGTCCACGAAGGATGAGATGGAACTTCTTTACCGGACGATTGGAAATATCATAAACGAAAATGAGACATGGTCCTTTTTCCTGCTCAGCGGCTATGAAAATGCCCAGAAAGCAATCGGAAAAAAGGCCACAAAGAACAGAAAGATCTATAATGGGATGATGAAAACATATCTGTATCAGTATATGGGGGCGAAACCACCAAAACCGTCCGGAGGATGACAGAAGACAGAATACATTCTGCTTGCTATTTTCAGTGTTTACGCTTATACTGATAAGGTATCTGTGAGACATGTGCAAATGGAGGAAACTATGGCGAAAAAACTTATATTTGCGACGAATAATCAGGGAAAGGTAAATGAGATAAAGCAGATTCTTGGGGATGGATATGATGTATATTCTCTGAAAGATCTGGACATACATACAGATATCATAGAGGATGGAAAGACATTCGAAGAAAATGCGATCATCAAGGCAAGGGCGATCTGTGAGGAAACCCATGAGATGGTTCTCGCAGATGATTCCGGATTTGAGGTGGATTATCTGGGCGGTGAGCCGGGGATTTATTCTGCCAGATATCTCGGAGAAGATACTTCTTATGATATAAAAAATGCGGAGATACTCAGACGCTGTGAGAAGGCAGAGGATCATGAGCGGGCAGCGAGGTTTGTATGTGCGATCGCCTGTGCGTATCCGGATGGAAGAGTAGAGACGACAGAGGGCGTCATCGAAGGGGTCCTTGCAAAAGAACCAAAAGGAACGAATGGGTTTGGGTATGATCCCATCTTCTATCTGCCGGAACGGGGATGTACGACCGGAGAGATGGAGCCGGAAGAAAAAAACCGGATCAGCCACCGGGGGATTGCCTTGCGAAAAATGGTGGAAAAACTGGAGGAAAGCGATGGCTAAATATGTTGTATTCAGTGATTCCCATGGCAGGGATGAGAGGATGCTTGAGATCATAAAAAAGGAAAAAGGGATAGAAGGCCTGTTTTTCCTAGGGGACATCGAAAATAGCGGGGACAGGCTGAGAAATTCTGTCCAGGGGCCGGCTTATATGGTGCGCGGTAATTGCGACTGGTCATTGGATGCGCCGGACTTTCAGGTGATAAAATTACATGGCCATACGGTGGCGCTCACTCATGGCCACAGACAGCATGTGAATGCGGGAATTGATATATTGAAGTACTGGGCGCAGGAAAAAGACGCCGATATCGTTATGTATGGACATACTCATGTGCCGTTTCTGGAACAGACCTCCCAGATGACCGTGCTAAATCCGGGAAGCATATCCAGACCGAGACAGAGCAACCATAAACCTACCTATGCGATTCTTGATTTTATGGAGAATGGTGAGGTCAGGATTGAGATTTGTGAAGCATAAGAAAGGAAATAAAAAATGTTACAGTATTTAATCGTATTTTTAGTATCTATGGTACCATTGATCGAACTTAGGGGAGCGATCCCGATCGCTGCCACATATATCACAGCGGGATATGATATATCTATGCCGGTTTCGTTTGTGGTCGCTGTGGTGGGAAATATGCTGCCGGTTCCATTTATTTATCTGTTTGCCAGAAAGGTTCTTGTGTGGGGAGCGGATAAGCCGGTGATCGGAAAATTCTTTACCTTCTGTCTGGAGAAGGGAGAAAAAGGCGGGAAGAAACTTCAGGAGAAAGCGGGAAGAGGACTTTTCGTTGCCCTTCTTTTATTTGTAGGCATTCCGCTTCCGGGTACGGGCGCATGGACGGGAACACTGGCTGCCAGCCTTCTGGATATGGACTTTAAGTCCAGTATTCTGGCATGTGTGGGAGGCGTACTTCTGGCCGGTGTGATCATGTATACACTGAGTGTCTTTGCTGCCGGAGCTTTCACTGCCTTATTTTTATAAAAATTGAAAAAATGGAATCATTTTCAAAATTTTTTAGAAAATAGCTTGACAAACATGGTTTGTCCTAATATAATAGTCAATGGCGCTGCTGATAAGTAGTAAATGGGATCTTAGCTCAGCTGGGAGAGCATCTGCCTTACAAGCAGAGGGTCATAGGTTCGAGCCCTATAGGTCCCATTTTTTCTTATTTTACAGTGGCTTTTATATATAGGCCATATTTATATGGCATATGGCGGGATAGCTCAGTTGGCAAGAGCACACGGTTCATACCCGTGGTGTCGGGGGTTCAAATCCCTTTCCCGCTACTACAGAAGCCTTGATTGTTCAGGGCTTTTTTCTATAGCCAGGCGGCGTGCCGGGCTTTATGTCCCACGCAGGATAGGAGGAGCGATATGAGAGTTGGTATCGGGTATGATGTGCATAAGCTTACAGAGGGAAGGGAACTGATCCTTGGGGGAGTGAAGATTGATTATGAGTTTGGGCTTCTCGGGCATTCCGATGCGGATGTTCTTGTGCATGCGGTTATGGATGCCCTGCTCGGGGCAGCATGCCTTGGGGATATTGGAAAGCATTTCCCGGATACGGATGAGAGATACCGGGGGATATCCAGCATAAAACTTCTGGAGCATGTAGCGGGGCTTCTCGGGCAAAATGGATATCAGGTGGGCAATATCGATGCCATTATTGTGGCACAAAAACCAAAGATGGCGCCTCATATCGAGGCGATGCGTGAAAATATCGCAAGGGCGCTTTGTGTGGATACAGGAAGGGTCAGCATAAAGGCGACGACAGAAGAGGGACTTGGCTTTACGGGGAGTGGTCAGGGGATTGCCTCCCAGGCGGTCTGTATGTTAGAATGACAAGAACTTTCCTATAATGCGAAAAGGAGTTTTGACCGGATGGATCATAAAGAACTTTGGAAAAAAACGTTTTGTGACACGGATTCTTATGTCGAGTTTTATTTTGACAAAAAGGCAAAGGAAAGCATTGTATATTCGCAATATGAGAAAGGGGAACTGGCCAGTATGGCATTTTTCACCCCGTATCCGGTGATTTACCGGGGAGAGGAATACACTTGTCCGTATATCGTGGGTGTGGCCACGAGAGAAGAGAGCCGGCATAAGGGACATATGACCAGATTGTTGGAACAGGGGCTTATGGATTCAAAAGGGGACGGTGCCAGGCTGGCATTTTTGTCTCCGGCAGATGAGAAGATTTATGAGCCGCTTGGGTTTCAGGGAGTTTATTACCGGAGACAGATCGAGGTCATGATGTCGTACATCAGGGGAAACCAGATGAAGCGGTATGAGATAACGGAATATTCTAAGTTGGATACAAGGCACAAGAAAAGGGTAGCTGAATTTTCCAATGCGCAGCTTTATGCAGCAGATCTCGATCTGTACATCCACAGGAGCAGAGAATATTATGATCTTTTATGCAAAGAGGCGGAGGCGCTTGAGGGTTCTGTGATTGTTCTGGAAGACGATGGCTATATAAAGGCGGTCGCTGTCTACATCCACGAGGAGGACGTTTATGAAGTCACAGAGGTGATCTGTGCAAAAGAGGATGCCCAGAAAGTGCTGGAAACGATATGCGCTTATTTTGCAGAAGATGAAACAGACAAAGTCATATTCAGTGACGGTTATTTTCTTGGGGATGTTACCGGGGAAGGGATTTATACCCGGCAGATGGAAAAGCCATATATTATGGTAAGGATGCTGGATGAGACAGAGGATATCTCGGATCTGAAAGTTTATATCAACGATATCACGTAAGGCAGGGGTAGAAGTATTTTGATCCTGTTGTCATCATATAGAAAGGATGGAGGGTACATATTGGAGAGTGAGAGCAGACTGGAGGGACGTCACAGCGTACTGGAGGCCTTCCGGGCAGGACAGAAGATCGATAAACTGTATGTGCTGAAAGGCTGCAAGGACGGGCCGGTTCTGAATATACTCCGGGAGGCAAAAAAAGCCGGTACGCTTGTGGATTTTGTGGACAAGGACAGGCTGAACCATATGAGCGAAAGCGGAAAGCATCAGGGGGTGGTGGCGGTATTAGCTGCCTTCGAGTATGGCACGGTGGAAGACATGTTTGATTTGGCAGAACGAAAGGGAGAGACGCCATTTATTTTCATACTGGACGGAATTGAGGATCCACATAATCTGGGGGCGATCATACGGACGGCGAATCTCGCGGGCGCCCATGGAGTCATCATACCAAAACGAAGGGCAGTAGGGCTCACTGCTACGGTGGTAAAGGCATCGGCCGGGGCAGTCCACTATACGCCGGTAGCCCGCGTTACGAATCTGTCGGCAGAGATGGAGAAGCTCAAGGCGCGGGGGATGTGGTTTGTATGTGCGGATATGGAAGGAGAAGTCATGTACCGCCATAACCTTACCGGATCGATCGGGCTGGTTGTCGGAAATGAGGGAACGGGAGTATCGAGACTGGTAAAAGAGCATTGTGATTATATAGCGGGAATCCCGATGAGCGGGGATATTGACTCCCTGAATGCTTCTGTGGCGGCAGGTGTGCTTGCCTTTGAAATTGTAAGACAACGGAGATTTGGGTCATAAGGGAAGAAAAGGATGGAAGAGAGATATCAGGTTCTGGAAGATGAAGAGATCGTAAGGCAGATTCGCAGCGGGGACAATACCGGTGTGGATTTTCTTATGGAGAAATATAAAAATCTGGTGAGGAAGAAAGCCCGGGCGCTTTATCTCATCGGGGGGGACAGCGATGATCTGATCCAGGAGGGAATGATCGGTCTCTACAAAGCAATACGGGATTTTCAACCAGAAAAAGAAAGTTCTTTTTGTGGGTTTGCCAATCTGTGCATCGAGAGACAGCTTTACAATGCGGTAAAGGGTGCAAACCGCCTGAAAAACTCACCTTTGAATTCATATGTATCATTGGATATCCCTGTGGGTGGAGACGGACTTTCGGAGGAGTTCCGCCAGACGCTGGGGGAAACGCTGGAAGAGGCAGGGATTTCTAATCCGGAGGATATCCTGATCGACCGGGAACGGGTCGGCAGGATCGAGGATTACATACGGAACCGCCTGAGTGATTTTGAGCAGAAGGTAGTCAACTTATATATAGAAGGAATGAATTACCAGCAGATTGCAGAGCAGCTTGAGAAAACGCCGAAGTCAATTGATAATGCGCTTCAGCGCATCAAGAAAAAATTAGGGGAGCTGTGTTGATAGGGCAATCGCTTGATCATTTGTGGCAAGGACGGAATATCGTACTCACTTGTCCTTATATCACTCCCCGAAAAACAATTGTTTCCCTTGCTTTGCAAATCCGCCG
>CAZOIF010000037.1:0-31997 GCA_964579975.1 uncultured Eubacterium sp.
ATAAGTCCTAAAATATCCATTGGCTCAGCCCTCCTTTCCCTGATTCCCTTGCGGGTTTCATATGTATCAAACATACTTTGTAATCGGAGGGTCACAGTCCCTCCGAAGAGGGCTAACCGCCTACCATCATTGGTAGCACCCAATAAAATACTATCACAGTTCGACAGGAATTTCAACAGCATTCGATTTTGGATCAGGAAAAGTAATCACTTCATTCTCGTAGCATCATGTTAACATCAAAAAGCAAGAATAAAGGGTGAAAAAATACCAATTTATAGGCATTTTTCACCCCAATGTCCTCTATTCATTTACAATATTCCCCAACATTCCATTGATAAAGGAAGCGCCCCCCTCAGCACCGTATTTCTTCCCGAGTTCTACAGCCTCATTGACTGCTACCCCCACAGGGATATCGTCATCATACAATGCCTCATATACTGCCAGACGGAGTATCGCAAGTTCTTCCTTTCCGATCCGGTCGATCTTCCAGCCCTTTGAATGGCCGGATATCGCAGAATCGATCTCCTCCAGGGACTCACCGATCTTTTCAAGCCGCATCAGCATATATTCTTTCTCTTTTTCCTCGATGTCATGGGTCAGAAAATAGGTGTCCAACTGCTCCTCAAACTCTGCCTCTCCGTAAAATTCTCTCTGAAAAAGCAGCACAAAAAGCTGCTCCCTGACTTCTCTTCTGGTCATAAAAAATCTCCTAAATTTCTCTTTTTCATAGCTCAACAACGCCAATCTGAACCCTGTTCCGTCCTGCGTCATTAAAGCAGGCTAAATCAGCATCGCCGGACTTAATGCAATATGCAATCAGGCGGTGCGGCTTTGAACACGCTTCAAATCTGCACCACCTGATCACAGGGCAGTAGCAAAACTGCCCTTTATTCCGCATCCGGTGAAGCAATTCCGGCAATCCTGACATTTACCTTTGTCACCTCAAGACCGGTCATGCTGTTTATCGCCTGTGAAACCTTCTCCTGTACTTTTGCGGATACCTTCGGAATGCTGTAACCAAATTTCATATTTACCGCGATATCCAGCTCTGCTTTATCGTCTGTGATGTCCACTTTGACGCCTTTGGAATGGTTCTTCACACCAAACTTTCCGGCAATGTCATTGATCCCGTTTCCTACCATGGACTCAATCCCATCCACTTCGGAAGCGGATATCCCTGCGATCGCTGTCACTACCTCGCTCGCAATCTGAACCTCACCAATACTATCTTCTGTACCAAATACATCTTTCGCCATATCTGTCACCTCATTTGTCACAAAACTATATATCTGCCAAAAAAGCATATATACAGTTTATAGTTTACCACATTCATCCTTTTTTGCCAACAGGAGAAATAACAATTTTATCGGAAGCACATTCGGATTTTCGTTTCACGACGTCTTCGATCTGTGCGATCTGCTGTTCCGTGAGGCTTTCTGCATTTACGATCACATCCACGCTGTCATCTACGATCGTGACCACCACATCCTGAAAGCCCTTTGCGGCAAGCAGATTTTCAGTCGCTGTCTCCTTTTCGTTAACAGCTGTCATCGCCACGATCTCATTCATCGCCTTTTCCTTCTGTACATCAGATGCACTGTCACTGTTCACAAGTTCCAGAAGTGTCTCTTTGTTTTTCGCCCTTGTCTGCTCTCTGGAAAGTTTTGCTGCCTCAAAATAGTCACTGGTCACAGTATTATTTACAAGTACTGCTTCGCCGGCATTTTCTTTGGAAGCGATATCCTCATCGGATATATCCGTCACGGCATCATCCGCCACCTCGCTGCCCGCCGCATCGTCCGCTGCATTACCCACCGCCGCAGCCTGTGAGACACTTTCCGCTGTCTGGTTTTCTGTCTCCGCATTTTCCGGCGCAGTACCATCTGTCCCATTTTCCGTATCCTGCTGGTTCAACACACCCACTGCGAGCTCACTGTCATCTGTAAGGCTCAAATATCCGGCAAGTGCTACCATGACTACCAGTGCCGTTATAATAATCTGATTTTTGCGCAAAAGTTTTTTCACTACTTTGCCTCCTTACTTTTCATTACTTTAATTTTATGACTCTCTACAGAAAATAATGCAGAAATGCCATCTATAATTTCTCTCTGGACCGCTGCCCTGCCTCCTCCGGCACACACTACCAGTATCCCCTCGATCTGTGGCTCCACCTCCCGGATCACATAGGGAGATGTATTGTCATTTTCATCCTGTATGAGAACGGTCTCTTCCTCACGCCGCTTTTCATCGATTGTATTATCTTTTAATGTCACCTTTTCCTTTGATGACCGTAACGTGATCATCACATCCACATCCCCGACGCCATCCACTTTTTCAAGGATGGAACGCACCTGCTCCTCCATCATATTTCTATAATTCTGAAGATTATCCCCCGGTTCATTTTCCTTCTGGACCGATATACTCTTTTCCATATCCTCCTCTTTTTTTTCAAACAGATTGCCGCAGGAGATCAAAAGGAGCAAAACTCCGGAAAGAATCACGATCAGGATCTTTACCGGCCCGGCATTCTGAATGATTTCTTTGATCCTGTCCGTCAGTTCATCTTTCTTCATCTCTATTTTCTCCTTCCCCGGCCCATTGCCGCTCCAGCATTTCCTCCCGCTTTTCTCCGATCATCCGAAGTTCATCCTCGTCAAATCTTTTTTCGGATTCAAACAGGTTCTGCCCGAGTACGTCGTCTAAAAACGTATCCCCTGTAAACCATGAAAATAATGGCATCATCACAAGCAAGGTAATGATCAGTCCCTCGATAAACCGGAAATATCGGTCATACTTCGATCTGGAGAAAAGATTTGATATGATTGAAAATAAAAGAATAAATATGGTAACGTTCTTTACTGCATGAAGGATCTCCTCCATTCCCCATCCTCCTTTCCTACATACCGCTGCAGGCGGCATTATTGGTATTTTCTTCATACGATCCGGTTCGTGGCAGCGATTACGATCGTCAGCGTGACCAGAAACATGACGGCCGTCATAAACACAATATATAAAAGCAGTCTGCCACTGTCCGCCGCACTCTGGAATACCGACACGATCCGCTTGTCCGTGACCGGCTGGCAAAATGCGGCAAGTCCCTTATAGACAACCGTATAAACCGCCAATTTAACGATCGGCACAATACATATGACACACACCGCTACCAGCCCGCCCACTCCGATCGCACTCTTTATAAGCACCCCGGTACCGATAACCGTATCGGTCACACTTCCGAGGAGATTCCCCACTCCCGGCATACTGCTTGCCGTCTTAAAAACCGCACTCTGTTTCACACTGTCGAGCGCTGGCATGATAAGCCCCTGTATGCCCTGATGCCCGATCATAATAGCAAGGATCGCCTTTGTTCCAAACCGTACAAACCCTCTTAAAAGAGCTGCAAACTTCGTGAACTTCCATTCCGTGAGCGGATTGAGGATACAGATCAGGAAATAAACCTGCACGACCGGCAAAAAGATTTTTATCAGCACATTTTCCACCACAGCGATAGCCGAAAGCGCCGCCTGATAAAACGCCACTGAAGTGGCACTCCCGGAACTCCACGTCAGAGCCATCGAAAAAGAGGGAACGAGCACATTCATAAAATGAACGATATCTGCCAGCACCTCGGAAGCCACAGAAAACACCGAAAAAAAACTCCCCACCATGACCGACACCGAAAGGAAATAAATAATCTGAAATCCGGTATCCCCCATCTGCTTCTCATACATACTTGCCGAAAAATTCAAAAAAATTCCCGACAATACCCCATACAGGATCAGCTTGATAAATGTATGTTTATTTTTTTCAAACTGATAGGTCAGATAGTTCCGGATATAACTTCCGATTCCCTTAAGGGACAGTTCACCGTCCCCCTTTATGACGTTATCCACATAATCCTGTATCGAAAAATCGATTTCTTCTTCTTTCATTTCCTGCAAAACTTCCTCCACCTCTTCCAGTGGAATGCTGTCATAAATCGTCTGAACCGTATCGGAATCCCCGATTTCTTCTCCTCTTGCCGTCGCCCCGGAAAATCCGGCAGCCAAAACACAGCATGTACAAAGAGCTGCTCTCAAAAACCAGATTGAATGAAAATCCGTCATAATACCTCCCGTTCCTCCACACTTTTATGGCAAAAGCTCCCCGATCGTCTCCAAAAGCGACTTGAGAACCGGAAGGCTCACTACGATCATACTTATCCTGCCAAAGAAATCCACCTGCCCGGCAATGGCATTCTGCCCGGCATCCTTGCATATCGATGCCGTAAATTCTGACAGATAGGCGATCCCTATCATCTTAAAAATAATCTTTATATACGTTTCACTGATTCCGGTATATTCTGTCAGTTCATGGAACATGTCCACAACATACTCAAATTTGCTGATACCAAAAAAGAATATAATAATCCCCGAAACAATCGTGATCCATATGCTGATATCCCTTCGCATCCCACCGACAACGATGGCAAGCGTCATGCCTGCGATGGCAACCAGTGCGATCTTTCCCATAGCTCCCTCCGTTTACAACGAAAACAAATTTTCTATCGTTTCAAATAATTCTGCAATGTACGGAATCACCCAGAAAAGTACCAGGATCAGACCGGCCAGACTTGTCAAAAACGCCTGCTCCTCCCGCCCTGACTGCTTCAGGATCTGATTGAGCATCGTCACAAGTATTCCCACTAATGCAATTTTAAAAATTATTGTTATCTCCACAGCGAATCCTTTCCGGAAAGTTACCAGATCGTCACACCAGCATGATCACCATCAGTAATCCTCCCATGACACCACACACATAATAGAGTCTGAGCCTGTTATTCTTTTCTTTCTGCCTCTTCTCGATGAGAAATTCCCACTTACTAAGGAAATAATCGATCGCTTTTTCCTGAGCCTGCCGGTCAAGGCACCCAAGCTGGCTCCCCATCCCGGCCAGTTCCTCTCTCGCTTCTCTCTCCAGTATCTCCCCCGTCACATCCTCCAAAAGGCACCGTTCCCATACCTCCTTAAAATCCAGTCCCATTTTCTCATCCAGACTCCCTGATACATGGCGGAAGAAATTTCCAAGAGGTCCTCTCACCTTAAAGGCTGCCGCCTCCAATGTCTCAGGCATCGGCGTATTCCGGTAACGCACTTCACCCTGTATGTATAAAAACACGTTCTTTATCTCATTCAGATTACGAAACCGGTTCACATACTGACAGCTTTTATATATACCGAGAGCTGTTGTCCCACATAAGATGATGAAAATTCCTGCCAGCTTAAGCATACATCAGACTCCTTCCCGTCCCGTCACATACATCACGGATCTTCCCCGGCCCTGATGAATTTTCAAGGATGATACAGCGTTCAAACACGCCGTCTCTGACCATTTCCCCAAGCTCCGGTTTTTCCCGTATTTCCTGAAAATCCCTTCCGTGAACGGTAGCGATCAGTGCACACCCGCAGTTCATCACATAACGGAGCGCCTGTATATCTCCTTTTCCACCGATTTCGTCCACCACGATCACTTCCGGGGACAGAGAGCGCACTGCCATCAGCATTCCCTCGGACTTTGGGCATCCATCCAGTACATCTGTCCGGCTGCCAAGATCATTCTGCGGCATCCCCCGGTAACACCCGGCGATCTCACTTCTTTCATCTACTACCGTTACATTTTTTCCCTCCTCCTGATCCTGGCCTCCTGACACGATGCGAACGATATCCCTTAACAAGGTCGTCTTCCCGCACCCGGGCGGAGATACGATCAGGGTATTACGCACCCGTTTATCTTCCCGGATATAGTTTATGATCTTCTCTGCGCATCCAATGATTTCACGGGATACCCGGACATTGATAAAAGAGATATTCCGTATATTCCTGACCCGTCCATCCTCTACAACTACATGTCCTGCCATTCCGACCCTGTGCCCCCCCGGAATGGTGATAAATCCCTGCGAGATCTCCTGCTCAAATGCATACAGCGAATACCCGCTTATGTACTCTAACATCTCTTTTAGCTCCGACCTGTCCACTTTTTCCCTGCCAAGGATATGCCTTTTCCGATCCAGCACCTCCACCGGCTGACCGATCCGAAAACGGATTTCCCGCAACTTGTCCAGTTCCACTTCCAGCCGGTTAAAATTTTTGCGGTATTTTGCGGGCAGGATATTTCTGATCTCCGAATACTCCATGTCCATCCTCCTCTCCTTGTCCCTCTGCTGCCACCAAAGGATGCCTGTACTAACTTTATATGCCCGCAATTTTTCTAATATGCTTGAAAGCTTTAAAAAAATATGATACTGTGTTAATGAAATCATTTCCGTCCGGCTTACTGCCTGCGGAATTTAAAAATGAATGAACGAAACGGCGTTGTACCAGCCGTCACGCACAGAAAGGATGTACAACTATGGATTACGGATTAATTGGAGAAAAATTGGGACACAGTCTGTCTAAGCCGATACACGAGAGCCTTGCAGACTATACATACGATATCCACCCACTGACAAAAGAAGAATTTAAAACCTTCATGGAGGAAAAGGCATTCAAGGCGATCAACGTCACGATCCCTTACAAAAAAGATGTCATCCCTTATCTTGATTCCATGGATGATAATGCAAAGGCGATCGGCGCTGTCAACACGATCGTAAACACAGACGGAAAACTCCGCGGCTACAATACTGACTTTTCCGGTTTTGATTATATGGTGATCCGCCACGGAGTAGAGCTGAACGGCAAAAAAGTCATCGTACTCGGAAACGGAGGAGCCGCACAGGCGATAAAAGCGGTCGTAAAAAAACATCAAGCCAAAGAAATGATCGTGGTAGATGTCGTGGACGATGGCGAATCCATCACATATGAGGAATGTTTCGAAAAACACACGGATGCTGACGTGATCATCAACACAAGCCCGATCGGCATGTACCCAAAGACAGAGGCAAGTCCGGTCGACCTGACCCGCTTTCCGGAGTGTAAAGCAGTTATGGACGTTGTCTACAACCCACTCACCACGAAACTCGTCGCTCAGGCAAAAGAACTTGGCATGATCGGTGTAAATGGTCTGGAAATGCTCGTCGCCCAGGCAAAATATGCTGTCGAGATCTTTCTGGATACAGAAATTGATGAGGGACGAATCCATGAGATTTATGAAAAGATGAAAGAGGAATTTTGATTCTCATGACGGTTTCTATAAAATAAAACAGGTCCAAAAATACAGGTATCAAAATCGTTCAAAACAGACGCAAGCAAGCTTGCTAAAAGTTTTTCACTGATTTTGATACCTGTATTTTTTGCTTTTCTGGCTGTTATAGAATCCGTCGGGAGAATCAAAATTTACTCTGCCATCAAAAAGTTATGTCACGAGATTGCTTTAAAAGCTTCCTCGAGATCTTCTATGATATCGTCTACGTTTTCTGTACCGATCGAGAGACGAATGGTGTTCGGGCGAATCCCCTGCTCCAAAAGTTCCGCTTCGTTAAGCTGGGAATGGGTCGTCGAGGCCGGATGGATCACGAGGGATTTTACATCTGCCACGTTGGCGAGGAGCGAAAACAATTCGAGATTATCGATAAATGCCTTTGCCTGATCCGCATCACCTTTGATCTCAAACGTAAAGATCGAACCTCCACCGTTCGGAAAATATTTTTGATAGAGTGCCTGCTGGGAAGCGTCTTCGGTAACAGACGGATGGTTTACCTTTTCCACCTGTAGGTGAGCTGCCAGATATTTCACTACTTTCAATGCATTTTCTACATGTCGTTCCACTCGAAGCGACAAAGTCTCAAGTCCCTGAAGGAACAAAAAGGCATGGAATGGGGACAACGTAGCACCGGTGTCACGCAGCAGAATGGCACGGATTTTCGTCACAAATGCCGCAGGTCCTACCGCCTTTGTAAAACTGATACCGTGGTAGCTTGCATTCGGCTCCGTCAGAGAATCGAATTTCCCACTTGCCTCCCAATCAAATTTGCCGCTGTCTACGATGACTCCACCGATCGCTGTACCATGTCCACCGATAAATTTAGTCGCAGAGTGGACTATGATATCCGCGCCGTATTCGATCGGGCGCACCAGATACGGTGTGGCAAACGTATTGTCAATGACGAGCGGTATTTTATTTTCGTGGGCGATGCTTGCCACTTTTTCAATATCGACTACATCGGAATTTGGATTCCCCAATGTCTCGATAAATACTGCCTTTGTATTTTCTTTTATAGCGCTTCTTACTTCCTCTTCATCGAACGGATCGACAAACGTCGTTGTGATCCCGTAATCGGTCAACGTATGTGCAAGAAGGTTATATGTACCACCATATATGTTTTTGGCAGCTACAATATGATCTCCTGCATGCGCAAGATTCTGTATCGTATACGAGATCGCTGCCGCACCGGAAGCAACCGCCAGGGCTGCCACACCACCCTCTAAGGCGGCAATCCTCTGCTCAAATACGTCCTGTGTCGGATTCGTCAGCCTTCCATAAATGTTACCGGCGTCGCTGAGCCCAAATCTCGCCGCTGCGTGTTCGCTATTACGAAATACATAAGAGGAGGATGCATAGATCGGAACTGCTCTTGCATCTGTCGCCGGATCCGGCTGCTCCTGTCCAACATGTAACTGTAATGTTTCAAATTTTAAATTTCTTTCTGTATATTTCTTTTTACTCATATCGTTTACCTCTTTTCTTTTTACTATTTCCTATCTGATTACAAGGATATAGTATCATACAATTTTCTTTCTGTCCAATACAGCATGCAAAGAGCCAGTTATAGCTTTTTGCTATAACTGGCTCCCCGCCCGGCGATACCACCTGAAAACCATTCACTTTATGTTCTCATCTATCTTAATCCTTTATCTCTAAATTTAGCAATCTCCTCCAGATACTTTTTGCCAAGCGGGCTGACCGCCACACCCTTACGCACCAGATAACCGATCGTCATGATCTCATCTGATTTGAGTCTCACGGCACAGTAATCCGATCCGTTAAGTTCTTCACACAAAATCCCGGAACAGAGCGTATAGCCATTCAGGCCTACCATCAGATTCAGCATGGTAGCCCTGTCATTTGCCTTTATGAGCTGCTTATATTCATACGTGCTCAAAACTTCTTCCGCAAAATAAAACGAATTATAATTTCCCTGTTCAAAAGCCAGACACGGGTAATCCTCCAGTTCCTCCAGAGAAATCTCCTTCCTCCCGGAGAGCGGATGTCCTTTCCACATATACACATAAATCCCGCACTTTAGGATTTCATGAAATTCCAAGCCATATTCATGAAACAGCTTAGTCAGTACCTGACGGTTAAAATCATTCAGAAACAAAATGCCGATCTCGCTTTTAAAATTCCTGACGTCTTCAATAACCTCATAGGTCTTCGTCTCATATACTGCAAATTCATATTCTTCCATCCCAAACTGTTTCACCATCTCTACAAAAGCATTTACGGCAAAGGAATAATGTTGCATGGAAACGCTGAATTTCTTTTTTACGGATTCCTTGTCCACATATTTTGATTCCAACAACTTATACTGCTCGACCACCTGCCTCGCATAACCGACAAATTCTTCTCCCTCCGGCGTCAGGGAAATACCACGGTTCGTCCGCCGGAATATCTCAATCCCGGCCTCCAGCTCTAGTTCCCGGATCGCCGCTGAGAGACTCGGCTGTGAAATAAACAGCTTTTTAGCCGCCTCATTCATCGAACTGGAATTTGCAACCTCGATCACATATTTCAACTGTGTCAGCGTCATAACTCCTTTTCACCTCTTTACTGTTTCTGATAATAACAGAGCAAGTCCCAACTTTCGTATTTACTGTTACTGCGAAACATCATATACTTCCCGTCACTTCCTTTATATATATCACCTATAAAAAGATATTTTCTCTCGGAGAGATAATATACACCCTTGGCATTTCCGTCCACAATCTTCGTAAATTCCCTCTCTCCATATTCCGCTTCAAAAATCCCCTCCCGTGTCGCCATCAAAATCGTATTTCCCCTCACTCCTATCACAAAATCCTGTCCATACACATCTTCCGTCTGTTCCTGAAAACTTATTCCTGTATCCAGTGAATACTCTTTTTCGCCAGAATTTGGGTCACAGACATTAATCTCGATCATTCCCGTCTCTTGATTCCTGACCTCATAAATCAGGAAATCATCACCAGCATGCGGATATGCTATTGCGCTTGCGGCTGCCATCAGATTATTTTCACCGATCTTCTCACCCGTATTGCTGTTATACACAGTAAAATGCGCCTCGAAAGTGTCGTCATCCAAGTGAATCATATTACTATGCAAAATGCTACCATCCCCCAGAACTTCAAAATCCATCATCTGGCATGCAAGACCGCTGTCTCCCTTGATTGGAATCTGGATGGTATCAACCGTCCCCTCTTGCTCATTGATCTTCAAAATAATGTAACAATCCGTTTCATACTCTCCCTTTGGCATCTCCTCATTTCCCAATTCCCCACTCGCCTCATACTTTCCCGTTCCCTCTTCCAATACTCCACCCGCATCGCCCATGTAGGAGCTTTCCCCGCCTTCATCAGATAAAACATACGTCGGCATTATCGTATCATATATATTGAGATATAGACATCCGTCATCCGCATAGAAGTAATCTCCAACTTGTACCTGCTTTCCCTCATACATTTTTTCAACCTTATCAATCCATGATGCTTCCTCTCTCTCCCAGCCCTGGCCGGACCATATATATTTACAGATCAACCCTTTTTTACCATCTTTTTCATCCTCATAATTATGTGGAAATATGGTAATATCATCCTTGTAATCTAACACTGACGACATACCCATCAGACTATAGCTTCTCAGTTCCGATAGCTGCTCTTTGTCCGGAAAAAAGGACTGCTCTTTATATGTTGCCTTATCTCCTTTCTGGATATCGGGAACCGGCGCATCCCCGGGTGTAGAAGCGATCGAACAACTGCACAAAACGACAGCGATCATAAGTATCACGGACGTCAGTACCGTTGGTTTTCTATATTTCATGACACTCATGATCCGGTCTTTCACCACGCCCACACTAAAAGCAGCATTCTGGTCCAGTACTCCTCTCTTCCCGGTAGCCAGGGATACAAGAAGATACGAATATTTCACCCGTGCTTCCTCACCCAGTTCACGGATCACCGCCTCATCACAGGACACTTCCATATCCTTCATCATAAAATAATAGGCAATCCACATAAAAGGATTGAACCAGTACACAGAGACAAGCACAAACACGATCGGTTTTACAATATAATCCCGTCTTTTTATATGCTTTCTCTCGTGGCACAAAATATATTCTCTGTCCTGTTCTGCTATCTTTTCAGAAATATAAATCCGGGGAGAAAAAAGCCCCTGAACAAAAGAATTGTCTACTAATGGATGAATGTAAACATTATCATATAACCGTCTGGCGTCTGAAAATCTCCTGTAGTTTCTTATCATGGATACGATCATAAAGAGAATAAGTCCAAAAACACCGCCTCCCCATATCATGAGCAGCCATAGATCCACTCCCATTTCTGTCCAAAAAGACTTCCCGGTGTTTGTCTGTACCAACTCCTCCCGGCCTTCCCTCGCTACAGAAACAGTCGTTTGCGACATTGTACTCTGGTGATCATACGATTTCTGGGCAGGAGCATAAAATGCCTCTGAACCATCAGCAGTTTTCTTTTCCTGAGGATTTGCAAACCGGGAAGCAATCTTCTCGATTTTTATGTTCTGGTTCGTCTGGGAAACTTTACTCTCAAGCTGCTCCGGCATCACATCATAAATCCCCCCGATGGATACCGGGCAAAGAATCCTCACAGCTACCATAAGCCATAAAATGTACATCCCTTTGCGCGGCATTTTTTTCATAAACGGCCGGATCAGCAAAAGAAACACAACGATCACCGAAACCGTTACACTCGTATCAAAAAGATACCTCAGCACCCCATTTGCCGAAATACCCTGAATCACATCCTGGAATATCTTTTGCATAGCTGTCCCCTCACATTCCCCAATAATGGTCTACGGTTTATAGATTATAAATAGTCTATCATTCATAGACCAGTTTGTCAAGATGTATTTAAATAATCCCGGATACGCACCCCAAAAGCAACACCACAAAATCAATCACAAGTCCCCCTGCGACCATCAAATAAACAAATTCTATCCGCATCTTTTTTCGTAATAAAATTCCAAATATGCTTATAGAGATACCCAAAAGCAGAGCGAGGACCAGACATACTATATATATTCCCTCTGTCGCACCCATCTCTCCAGCCACACCATACATCTCTCCTGTCATATCATATATCCCCCTAACGTGTCTTTCGTTCAAAACATCTATCCGGTTCCAGATAAATTATATCATATTTTTTGTGTATGCTTTCTGCACATACCAAGTTGCGCTAGCAACTTGTATGGCTCAGCTTTGCTGAGACTATTATATCACACTCTTTTCTATTTTTGTATAGATATCTTTCTTCTCAATATAAAAGAAAACGCCACATCACAACATCCGAAATCACTACTAATTTCAGATACTGCAATGCAGCGGTTTTTACATTCATTTACTTGGCATAATCCACTACTCTGGACTCTCGTATCACATTAACTTTAATCTGACCCGGATACTGCAGCTCGGACTCAATCTGTTTCGATATATCTCTTGCTAACAATACCATCTCATCATCATTAATCTGATCTGGAACAACCATCACTCGAACTTCTCTACCTGCCTGAATGGCAAAAGATTTGTCAACGCCTTTAAAGCCGTTTGAAATATCCTCTAATTGTTTCAATCTATTCGTGTATGTCTCTAAGGTTTCTCTTCTCGCACCCGGACGTGCGGCAGATATTGCATCTGCAGCCTGTACAACACATGCGATCAGACTTTCAGGTTCTACGTCTCCATGGTGTGCCTCCACCGCATTGATAACCAGTGCGGACTCCTTAAACTTACGGCACAAATCTACACCGAGCTGTATGTGCGAACCTTCCATATCATGGTCAACCGATTTTCCAATATCATGAAGCAGACCTGCTCTTTTTGCCATACGCACATCTGCACCCAATTCACCAGCCAGCAAACCGGATAAATGGGCCACCTCGATCGAATGCTTGAGGGCATTCTGACCATAACTTGTTCGAAATCTCATTTTACCCAAAAGACGAATCAGCTCAGGATGTATCCCGTGTACACCTACTTCCAGTGTCGCTGCTTCTCCCTCTTCACGAATCATTGTCTCAACTTCTTTTTTCGCCTTTTCAACCATTTCCTCGATTCTGGCAGGGTGAATTCTACCATCCACGATCAATTTCTCCAAGGCAATTCTGGCTATTTCACGACGAATTGGATCAAACCCGGATAAGATTACTGCCTCCGGTGTATCATCAATGATAAGGTCGATTCCGGTCAGATTTTCAAGAGTACGGATATTCCTACCCTCTCTACCGATAATTCGTCCCTTCATTTCATCACCAGGCAGCGGAACAACCGAAATTGTAGCTTCTGACACATGGTCAGCAGCACATTTCTGTATCGAATTGACGATATATTCCTTCGCCTTCTTATCGGCATCATCCTTTGCCTGACGCTCCAATTCTTTTACTAAAACTGCAGTTTCATGTTTCATATCTTCTTCCACAGTTCTCAATAAATAGTCTTTCGCCTGCTCGGAGGTGAGACCAGAAATCTTTTCCAACTCGCGCAAATGGCTCTGACGTAATTCCTCTACTTTCTCTTTCTCTTTCTCAAATTCCGTCATTCTTGATGCAAGTTTTGATTCCCTTTTCTCGAGTGCATCCAGTTTCTTGTCCAAAGTTTCCTCTTTACCCAGCACTCTCTTTTCATAGCGCTGAATCTCCGCTCTTCTCTCCTTGGTCTCCCGATCAAGGTCATTTTTCGCCTTAAGATTTTCTTCCTTGGCTTCCAAAAGAGCTTCCCGTTTCTTGGTTTCTGCCGTTTTTAACGCATCATCAATAATTTCTCTCGCTTTCTCTTCTGCGCTTCCTACCTTGGCCTCTCCGACCTTGATCCGATAAGAAATAGCACTTTTCCAGGCAATAAGTGCTGTGATTGCAATAAGAGCAAGGGTTACGATGACTGCACCAACTACAAAACCAATACTCAACTCTGGCACAGGAGCACCTCCTTTATTTCATTGTCATTGCACATAAATACAACACATCAATTTTACACTTTTTATGACGGATTGTCAAGTTCCAATAACACGCTTCGTATCCCTTCCGCTTCAAATCCTTTGCGTCCAAGAAATGCTCTGATTTTGTTTTTTTCCTCATAGGAAATCTCACTGATCATCCTTCCCTTTAACTTCTTTCGGACAAGCGCACGGATCGCATCTTTTTCGTCCATTTCGTCCGGCTCCCTCTCCTCCATCACCCGGGAAATCAATTCCTTGGAAATTCCCTTTTCTAACAATTTATACAAAATCTCTTTTGTGCTTTTTTTTGCTCTGTGGAACATGATATAATTCTCAGCATATCTCCTGTCGTCAATATATCCAAAATGTTCCACATATTCCATTGCTTCCCGCGATGCTTCTTCGGAAAAACCAGCCCGGTAAAGCCTGTCGGAAAGTTCTTTTCTCGTCCGGTCTTTATGCAGCAGAAGGGACATCGCCTTTTCAGCAGCCTTTTTGCATTCCTCATCGGAAAATTTATAAGATACGGCTTTTTCACTCTTTTCCTGCGCCATTTTGGCCTCCAATCCAAAGCGTTCTCTTTATTTCTCCTCTTTTGCCACAGAAACCTCTTTTTTCTTTCCGGTCGATTCCGTTTTGGCTCCTTCTCCTGCAGCATTTGCCACATTCTCTTCCTGAACCAGACATTTTTCCCTGACCAGATTTTCTACTTCATCAAAAACATCCGGATTGTCCGCAAGATAAGCTTTGGCATTTTCTCTTCCCTGACCAATCTTTTCTCCCTTATAGGAATACCATGCTCCGCTCTTTACGATGATATCATGCTTGGCAGCCAGATCTAACACATCGCCTTCTCTCGAAATCCCCTTTCCAAACATAATGTCAAATTCTGCTTCCTGGAAAGGAGGCGCCACTTTGTTTTTCACTACCTTTACCCTTACATGGTTTCCGATCATTTCACCGCTCTGTTTCAACGTCTCGATCCTACGCACGTCAAGACGCACCGAAGAATAAAACTTAAGCGCACGTCCACCGGTCGTCGTCTCCGGATTTCCAAACATGACTCCTACCTTTTCACGAAGCTGATTGATAAAAATAACAATACAGTTTGATTTATTGATCACACCCGTCAGTTTTCTCAGCGCCTGACTCATAAGTCTCGCCTGTAGTCCCACATGGCTGTCCCCCATATCACCATCAATCTCAGCTCTCGGCACGAGCGCCGCTACCGAGTCAACGATCACGATATCAACAGCCCCCGAGCGCACCATCGTCTCTGTGATCTCAAGCGCCTGCTCTCCACAATCCGGCTGTGATATGTATAACTCATCGATATCTACCCCGATATTCCGTGCATAAGCGGGATCCATCGCATGCTCCGCATCGATAAATCCGGCAATCCCACCTCGTTTTTGTACCTCAGCTACCATATGAAGTGCAACCGTCGTCTTACCACTCGATTCCGGTCCATATACCTCTATGATCCTTCCCTTTGGAATACCTCCGACCCCAAGTGCGATATCCAGACTCAACGAACCGGTCGGCACTGCCTCCACGCTCATCCGGGAAGCCGTATCCCCCAGTTTCATCACGGAACCTTTTCCATACTGTTTTTCAATCTGCGCGATCGCAGACTCCAATGCTTTAACTTTATTCTGATCCTTTTCTATCATGATCCTATCCTCCAACAAAAAAATAATCGCAAAAGCGAACTCTATTTCGGAACATCTGTTCTGTATATAGATATACTACAACAAAGTTCTGAAACTGTCAACCACTTTTTCAAAATCGGGAAAATAAATTTGAATATCAGACTGTGCCATCAAAAGATAAATTAAGAAGCACAGTACAAGTGTACCATGCCTCTCATTATTTGTAAAGAAAATATTAGCATAATTGCTACTCATATCTCAGCGCTTCGATTGGATCCAGCTTTGCGGCTTTTCCCGCCGGATAATACCCAAAAAAGACTCCGATTACCATGGAAAATCCAACTGCTGTTATGATCGCTCCCACCGGAGCAGATGCCGAATAACCGAGAACAGATGCCGCAACAGCCCCAAGCACAAAGCCTAAAAGAATCCCCAGACATCCCCCCACCAGACACAGGATTACAGATTCAACGATAAACTGAAGACGGATGTAGCTGTTTTTTGCCCCAAGGGCTTTTCTCGTCCCGATCTCCCTCGTCCGCTCTGTGATGGAGACGAGCATGATATTCATTACCCCAATGCCTCCTACCAGAAGCGAAATCCCGGCGATAAACGAAACCGCCACCGCTACCGTCTGTATCATATCATTCATGGATTCTGTCATGGATTCCATCGTAGCAGTAGATATTTTATAATCTTCGTTTGTGATGTAATATGGTGTAAAAAACTGTTCGATCTCCTCTGCAAAAGCGGATACCGAAGAAATGTCTGCTGCCGTCACCACCGTAAACTGGGAATACCCATCTTCTGCATGGATCTGCTTTTTTCCGGTCGTGAGCGGGATATATGCCGCTGTCACCACGTCTTCATCGGAGGAGGAAGAAAAGGAACTGCTCTCCTCGTATTTATAAACACCAACGATATAGTAATCATAAAAAACACCATCCGTATCCACACTGATTTTCTGCCACAGCGCCCGTTCATTATCACCATCAAATATATTTTCCACTACTTTATCCGAAACCATGATCACTCTTTTCGAACCATCCAGATCTTCTTTCTTTATTGTCCTTCCCGCAAGGAGCGTCACCTGACTTGCCGCAAAATAATCCTCATTGATCCCACTGATCGTAATATTGGACGTATCACTGCCAGATGTGACCGCCCCACTGCCGACGGACTCGCTGATCGCCACTGCATCGATACGGTCTGCAAATCTCTCCTTCAGTTCCGTGATCATGTCATCTGTGATCAAATCTTTTTCCTCTGCTGTCACCCCACGGTTTGATGTACCAAACCGCATCCCATTCTGCCTCACTTCCGTCTCCTCGGAAGTCTGTTTGATCCCCACTGTTACATTATTCGCACCCATTTCCTGAAAAGAGGTTGAGATCGAAGTGGTCAGGGAAGCACTCACTGTCATGATCGAAATGACAGAACCAATTCCAATAATGATGCCGAGCATCGTAAGGAGCGCACGCATTTTATTGGCCCTGAGAGCACCAAATGCAAGCTTGATATTTTCCATGATCAGCATACGCCTCCCCCCTTCCGTATCCCCGTTATCCCGCCGTCGCACAGAGTTACGATACGCCCTGTCTCTTCGGCAAGTTCTTTGGAATGAGTAATAAGCACGACCGTCTTTCCCTGTTCCTCATGCAACTGGTGAAAAATATCCATAATGACCCGCCCCGTCTTTGTGTCCAGAGCCCCCGTCGGCTCATCGGCAAGCAGGATCGCCGGATCATTTGCCATTGCACGCGCAATCGCCACACGCTGTTTCTGCCCGCCGGACAATTCGTCCGGACGATGGCTCATCCGGTCCTCCATCCCTACCATAGCGAGAAGCTCCTTTGCCCTGGCAATTCTTTTTGCCTTTGAAATTCCTGCGTACAACATCGGAAGCTCCACATTGGACAGCGCTGTCGTGCGGGCGATCAGGTTATATGTCTGAAATACAAACCCAATCTTCCGGTTCCTGATCTCAGAAAGCTTTTTATCTTTGGCAAGGCAGATATCGGTTCCCTCCAAAAGATAGCTCCCCTCTGTCGGACGGTCCAATGCCCCGATGATGTTCATAAGTGTTGATTTTCCGGAACCGGACTCCCCGACGACAGAGATAAATTCCCCTGCCCTCACATCAAGGTCGATCCCATGGAGGATTTCAAGTTCATTCGGCTGCCCGATGTAAAACCGCTTTACAATCTGCCTCAGTTTGATCATATTGTTATCTTTTTCTGACATACTCATTCTCCAATCTGCTACATTCCGGGCCCCTTGTTTCCTCGACCAGTTCCTCTGTTTCCTCCCATCGGATTCTCTCCACCACCGCCGGGAGCGCCGCCGCCAAACATGCCAAACGCATCTTCCTCCTGCGTCTTTTCTTCCGAACTTGAAACCTCGTCCGTCGGAATGATGACCGAAAGACCTTCTTTCAGTTCATTACCCTGTATTTCTATATAATAATCACTCTCCATTCCCTTTGTCACCAGAATCTCTCTGGATGACGATGAATCCCCATTGCTCTCTGATACATGGATCGCTGTCGTCCCATCCGAATTCTCATGCACAGCATCATATGGAACGGCATACACATCATCTGCCTGTTCTAAAATAATGCTGCATCTCGCTGTGAGTCCCATTCTCAGTCTTTCATCCGCCGTTTTCACTTTGACCGTTACCTCATATCCATCCGAAGAAGATGTACCGGAAGCGGACATCCCCCCGCTCTCACCGGACTGGGAGCCCCCGGAAGATAACGATGTACTTCCCGTGGAGGGAGCGACGAACGTAATCTCCCCTTCGATTTCATCTTCCCCGGTGGCCTCGGTGAGGATTACAACCCTCTGTCCAACCGATACATTGCTGATATCATATTCGTCTACACTTGTAGAAATCACATAGGAACTGATGTCATCGATCTGAAACAGATCCCCACCGCTATATACATCTCCTTCTTCAACTGTAGAACCCGTTACAACTCCGTCACATGGCGCAGTTATAAGACAGTCTTCCAAGCTTTCCTCTGCCTGACTCACCTGTTTTTCCGCCTCCCGGATGTTTTTCTTTCGATTGGATTGCGCATTGTCCACGGCATCCTCTGCATTTTCGATATTACTTTTATTCTGCTTATTCGTTTTTTCCTGATTGGATACTGCCGTTTCATATCCGGTCTCTGCCTGTTTAAGCGATTCCTCTGCCTTGCTCAGTTGCTCTTCCAGTTTCGCTTTTGCCTCGGTATTCTTTTCCGCTGAAATCTGTTTTTTCAAATTGGAAATCTGTTTCTTAGCCGCATCCCATTCTTTTTTTGCCCCGGACACTTCAGACGCCAGTTTTTTCTTTTCTTCCGTGTATGTTTCCTTTGCCTCGGAAAGCTGCTTTTGGGCAGAAGAAAGATTTTTATCCGCCTCCTTTTTGGCATCACTTAACGTTTCCTCCGCCTCAGAAAGAGCATCCTGCAGATCACTCTCATCAAACTTTACCAAAACGTCTCCCTTTTTTACCTCATCTCCCACTGACACCTCTACCGTTTTTACCCTGACGCCATTTACCTGTGCTGACACAAGCTTTGACTTTTTACTCTGTACTGTGCCCGTTGCACTAATGGATTTCGTAAGATCCATCTTTTGCAGCGAAATCGTACTCTGCTTCTTTACAGTTTCTCCGGCAGAAGCCTTTTCTCCCCGTGCCCGGATGACAACTATAGTTGTCACTGCTGATACGGCAAGAACCAAAACGACGATCAACCACACCTTATGCTTTTTCACTTTCTCTCTCAAAATGAAACCTCCTGAATTCTTATTTTAAGACTAGCATATCAATATAATGATTTGCAATAACTGCACTTTTCTTCATCATAAAAAAAAAGTATGAACAAACCATGTTCATACTTTGATTTAACTGTGACTTTATCCAGCTCGGAACACCATATAATGATGGAATCAAAACCTCTTATTTATTAAGGGTGCTCTAGCAATATGCACAAAAAACAATCGGCTGAGCAGCATTATGCACGATGAAGCTGAGACTCAGGGAAGCGTGGAAGCCCTTGCTGAACACGATTCCCACGATATTGAGTCTAGTGTGCTGACACAAAAATATCCCAAGGAATTCTATCAGATATTCAACATGTCAGCACACTGCGGAATGTCCCGTGCATCCGGCTGCTCAGCCGATTGTTTTTTGTGCATATTGCCAACACCTTAAGAAACAAAAGGTCTTTGCCCCCAACATCATATCATAAAGCCCTCTCTTTGGAAACAGATTCTACAATCCGTTCCAGATCCCCGATCTTTTCAATCTCATTAACTCGTCTTCTCATCGCAGCCGAATTCGGATATCCCGATGTATACCACGCAAAATGGGAACGCATCTGACGCATTCCATAAAGTTCCCCTTTCCACTCTGTCTGCATCTTTGCATGGCGGAGTATCATATCCAGCAATTCCCTGAGCCCCGGTTTGGGAAGAGATTCACCAGTCTCAAAATAATGCTTGATCTGAGAAAAGATCCATGGATTTCCTCTGGCCCCTCTTCCGACCATAACCGCATCACAGCCAGTCTGCTCAAACATCCGCTCCGCATCTTCTCCCGAAAAAATATCTCCATTTCCAATGACCGGGATGGACACGGACTCCTTTACCCTGCGTATGATATCCCAGTCCGCTGTTCCGCTGTAATACTGCTCTCTCGTCCTTCCATGAACAGCTACCGCTGCTGCACCGGCTGCTTCTGCTGCCTTTGCCAGATCGACTGCCTGCTCCTCCCCGTCATGAAATCCTTTTCGGAATTTTACCGTGACCGGTTTCCCAATCGCCTTTGCTGTACTTCTTATGATTTTTTCGGCAAGGGGAATATTTTTTAAAAGGGCCGAACCCTCTCCGTTATTTACAACTTTCGGCACCGGGCATCCCATATTAAGATCCAGAATGTCAAAATTCTGCCCCTCGATCTTAGCCGCCATACTGCTTATAATGTCCGGTTCGGAACCAAATAACTGCAGCGCTACCGGCCTTTCTTCCTCACGGATTTCCATGAGTGCCTCTGTATTTTTACTGTTATAATAAATCCCTTTTGCGCTCACCATCTCCGTATAAATAAGATCAGCGCCTTTTTCTTTGCACAAAAGACGAAAAGGCAGGTCGGTCACTCCTGCCATCGGCGCCAGTATAACCCTTCCGGTCACTGTCACGCTGCCAATCTTCCATCTCTCATTTATGTTGATCTTTTTCACCTGCTGTCCCCTTTTTGCTCTCTGCTGTCTTTGTCTTTTCATAGACGAGACGGGTTCCCTGAAGTGTCAGATTCGGATCATAAATATCGATCGAATCCGTAGCATCCGAAATACTCCGTCCAAGCCCGCCAGTCGCCACAACTTTGATATCCTGGATCGCCGATTCTTCCCGGATCCGGTGTATGATATATTCCGTCTGTCCGATCGTACCGTACAAAAGCCCGGCCTGCATACTCGTAATTGTATTTTTCGCAAGGATGCTATCCGGCTTTTTGATCTCAATCTCCGGAAGCTGGGCTGCACTTGACCAAAGTGCCCTCGCACTGATCTTGATGCCCGGACAGGTCACACGCGCCGCAAATGTCCCATCTCCGGTGACAAGATCGTAAGTCGTGGCCGTCCCATAATCAATGACAATAACTGGACCACCATACAAAAAATATGCTCCCACAGCATCTACGATCCGGTCTGCCCCGATCTCACCCGGATTAGCCGCCGCGATATGGATGCCCGTCTTTGTCCCATTTCCTACAATATACGGTGTTGTATGAAAATATTTTTGGATTCCACTCACGAGAGAATACATAACTTTCGGGACAACCGAAGCGATAATGACATCATGGATCTGATCCTCCCGGATGCTTTGCCTCACAAGCGCTTCCACGATCGCCTCTCCAAATTCATTTGACGTCCTTGGCAGATTAGTCGTCAACCGGAACGTAAACAAAAGTTTCTCCTCTTCAAATACCCCAAATGTAAGATTTGTATTTCCAATGTCGATTGCTAATAACATTTTTTGTCCATCCTTTTATATTCTTTCCTATCCGATAAAAAGGGCTGACTGAAAATCGCAGCCCTCTAAAGTTTGCCTGTCGGCAAACTTGCTCCGCATGCGAAGAAATTTCCTATCTGATAAAAAAGGTCCTGTAATATTCTTCCAGCCCCTCCAGCAACTCACTATGATCCTGTCTGAGCTGCTTGATCTTCAGATAACTTCCGATCTCATCATAAGAAAAATCACTTTCCTTCGCTGTCGTGGACAGATACAGTGTCCCATCCTCCTCGAACTCCATCGTAAATACACCGCCCACATCCGCAGTGAGCGTAACACTTATGATCTTCAGTTCATCCTTCACTGTTTCTGGAAGTGACGAATATCTCGGATTCAGATAAAATTTCTGCTCGTATGCACTACATGCGCATAGTACCTGTTCTTCCTCCATCAGTTCTCTTTCCTTTCGCTCATCGGTATGTACGGCTTGTGCGGGCAAACTGCTTTATACGCCGGACGTATGATCTTTCCTGCATTGACAAGTTCCTCTAACCGATGGGCACTCCAGCCTGCGATCCTCCCGATGGCAAACAGCGGTGTATAGAGTTCGGTCGGCAGTTCAAGCATGCTGTATACCAGACCGCTATAGAAGTCGATATTCGCACTGACCCCCTTGTAAATATGCCTTTCATTTGCGATCACTTCCGGCGCCAGTCTCTCCACCTTTTCATAGAGGGCATATTCATCCATCATATTTTTTTCCTCAGAAAGTTTTCTTACAAACCGGCGGAACGTCTTCGCACGGGGATCCGAAATCGAATACACCGCATGCCCCATTCCATAAATAAGTCCCGATTTGTCAAACGCCTGTCGGTTTAAAAGGGCAGTCAGATAAGTCCGGATCTCATCCTCATCCTCCCAGCTATTCAACTTCTTTTTCATATCCTCGAACATAAGAGAAACTTTTTTATTGGCTCCGCCGTGGCGCGGCCCCTTCAGGGACCCAAGCGCTGCCGAAATCGCCGCATATGTATCGGTTCCCGATGACGTCACCACATGATCCGTAAACGTTGAGTTATTTCCACCACCATGCTCGGCATGGAGCACAAGCGCGATGTCAAGTATCTTTGCCTCAAGCGGCGTAAACTGGCTGTCTGCACGGAGCATATGTAAAATATTTTCCGCCGTGGAATATTCACGTTTTGGCGGATGAAGGAAGAAACTGGAACCCTCATGAAAATAATTCGCCGCCTGATAGCCATAGACGGCAAACATCGGCAAAAGAGCAACCAGTTCCAGACACTGCCTCAGGACATTTTCCGTCGAGGTATCATCTGCTTTCTCATCATAAGAATAGAGTGTCAACACACTCCTTCCAAGCGTATTCATCAGATCCGAACTCGGCGCCTTCATAATGATATCCCTCACAAAACTCGTAGGAAGGCTCTTACGGTACTCCGTAAGTATATCCTTCAGATCCTCAAGCTGATTTTCCGTAGGAAGTTCTCCAAAAAGAAGCAGATACACAACTTCCTCATACCCAAATCTTTTTTCGTGCAAAAATCCGTCTACAATATCTTCGATGTCAATTCCCTGATAATATAATTTTCCCTCACAGGGAACCAGATCATGATCAATGACCGTATAGGATCGAATCTCTGAAACTTCTGTCAAACCGGTCAGGACACCCTGTCCATTTAAGTCCCTGAGTCCCCTTTTCACTTCATATTTATCAAATAAAGTAGAGTCAATGGTACTGCTGGCCTCGCATATGCCTGCCATCTTCTGTATCCAATCATATCGGTATCCCAAATCCAAATTACTGTCCATATTGGCCCTCCTTTTCCCTTTTTGCAAATACTGTCTTCATCATCCTGCCCTATACCGTCATCACAAAGTGGCCGCAATCACCGCCTTGATCGTATGCATACGGTTTTCCGCCTCTTCAAAAACCACATCCGCATATTGTTCAAACACTTCATCGGTAACTTCCATCTCAGTCAGACCATACTTTTCATAAATTTCTTTTCCAATCTTTGTCTTCAAATCATGAAAAGCAGGCAGACAGTGCATAAATACTGCTGTCTCTTTTGCGTTGTCCATCACCTTCCGGTTGATCTGGTACGGAGAAAGCGCATGGATCCGCTCCTCCCACACCTCGTCTGGCTCTCCCATGGAAACCCATACATCCGTGTAAAGAACATCGGCGTCCTTTGTGCCCTCCTGCACATCTTCTGTCAGCGTGATCGTTGCACCGCTTTCTTTTGCATATCCCTGACACTGTGCCACGAGCTCATCATTTGGAAAATATTCCTTTGGCGCACAGGCCACAAAATCCATTCCCATTTTGGCACAGGCGATCATCAGCGAATTTCCCATATTATAACGGGCATCGCCCATATATACGAGTTTGATCCCCTCCAGCCTGCCAAAGTGTTCCCGTATCGTCAGAAGATCCGCCAGCATCTGGGTTGGGTGATATTCATTCGTCAGCCCATTCCACACCGGAACACCTGCATATTTCGCAAGTTCCTCCACGATCTCCTGTCCAAATCCACGATATTCGATGCCGTCAAACATTCTTCCGAGTACTCTCGCCGTATCTGCGATACTCTCTTTCTTCCCAATCTGGGACCCCTGCGGGTCGAGATAAGTCACACCAATCCCAAGATCATGAGCGGCCACCTCAAAAGAACATCTGGTACGTGTACTTGTCTTCTCAAAAATCAATGCAATATTTTTCCCTTCAAATACCCTGTGTGGAATACCATTTCGTTTTTTCTCTTTCAGTTCCTCTGCCACATCAAGAAAATATGTAATCTCTTCGTGTGTAAAATCTTTTAATGTCAGAAAATTCCTTCCTTTCAGGCTCATGGTCTTTCTCCTTCCTCATGTGTTACCTATGATGTATGAAAGAGGGTTTTTCATCGGTGTGATGCGGGATCAGAACCGGTGAAACCCCTCTTTTTATCCTACTTAAATGTTCCTTTTCCTTTTAACCTGGTCGTGTTACTTTAAGCCCTGCTCTGGCTTATGATCTTCCTTCCTAAGCCTCTTTTACGCTCTCCACTACAGATCTTGCAAGCCCTGCCACTCCCTGTATCTCAGACGGTATGATAATCTTGGTCGCCTTTCCGTCAGCCGCTTTCTCAAATGCCTCAAGGCTCTTGATCGTAAGTACGGACTGGGACGGATCTGCCTCATTGAGGTAACGGATACCTTCTGCCGTTGCCTTCTGTACCGCTTCGATCGCCTGGGCACGACCCTCTGCTTCCCGGATCATCGCCTCTTTTTTTGCCTCTGCACGAAGGATTGCTGCTTCCTTTTCTGCCTCTGCCTCGAGGATCGCAGACTCCTTCTTACCTTCTGCTACAAGCACGGTAGACTTCTTCTCACCCTCTGCACGGAGAATAGACTCACGTCTCTCACGCTCTGCCTTCATCTGCTTCTCCATGGAATCCTGGATCTCACGCGGCGGAATGATGTTTTTCAATTCCACACGGTTTACCTTGATCCCCCATGGATCGGTCGCAATATCCAGACTGGATCTCATATGCGTATTGATCGTCTCTCTCGATGTGAGCGTCTGATCAAGTTCCAGATCACCAATAATATTACGGAGAGTCGTAGCTGTCAGGTTTTCAATCGCCATGATCGGATTTTCCACACCGTACGTAAAAAGCTTCGGATCCGTAATCTGGAAAAATACAACCGTATCGATCTGCATCGTAACGTTATCCTTTGTAATAACCGGCTGTGGTGCAAAATCCATAACCTGCTCTTTCAGATTTACCTTTCTTGCCACACGGTCAAGAACCGGAAGTTTAAAATGAATTCCGACAGACCATGTTCCCAAATAGCCTCCCAGTCTCTCAATAATGTAGGCATGTGCCTGTGGCACGATATTGATACATGATGCAAGTATGATCAACACAATAACAATAAGTACGATTGCAATGACCAAACCGCCATTAATCTCCATTTCTGGTCCCATATTTGTTTCACCTGTTCCTTTCTCGGGGTTTATCGGCACCCGTCACCGTATACTCACTGAATCATCGAATCATCCACGATTTCATTGATTATGATTTTACGATCAGTTTAATTGATTACGCTTTTACGATCAGTTTGACGCCCTCAACTGCCACAACAGTCACTCTCTCATTTTCAGAAATCACTCTGCCATCTTCACTTCTGGCCGTCCACTCCATCCCATTGATTTTGACCTCTCCAGTGGCCAATTCATTGTCGATCTGCCTGGAAACTACCGCTGTCCTGCCAACGATATCCTCAACATTTGTTTTTTCCTTATCCTTATTCAGATATTTCATGGCAAACGGCCGACACAACGCCATAGCAATGACTGACAACACGGTAAACACTGCCAGCTGAATCCAGATTCCGTATCCCATCCACGCTGCTATAGCAGCTCCGATCGCCCCGATTCCAAACCATATCGTGGTAAGTCCGAGAGTCGCAATTTCAATAACGATCATGACAGCCAGAATCACAAGCCAGATAATACTACTCATATCCCGTGTCCCCCTTCCTTAACTGCATCATTTCGAATGCGGTAAAAAAATGATATCTCATCCATTTTACTATATTTTATGCATTTTTGCAAACCCTAATTACTGGGAGACCTTGCCATGCATCATATTCTGCGTTTGCGATGCACCTCATACATCAATATTGCCGCCGAGACCGCCGCATTCAGAGACTCCACGCCTCCCTCCATCGGGATTTTTATTTTTTCATCGACCACCGCCGAAGTCTCCGGCCGTATGCCATCCGCTTCGTTCCCGATCAGGATCCCGGTCTTTCCTTTATATCCACATTCTGTATAATCCCTTGTTCCATCAAGTTGGGCAGCATACAGGGTAAACCCTTCTCCGCGAAGTCGTTCTACTTCTGTAGTCATATCTTCTGCTATATAATATGGCATACGGAACATCGCTCCCATTGTAGCACGTATCACTTTGGGATTGAACAGATCCACGCATCCCGCAGACATCACAAGTGCACTCATCCCCGCCCCTTCTGCTGTCCGGATGATCGTTCCCAGATTTCCCGGATCCCGTATATCCTCCAGACAGATGAGTGCCGCATCTTCTCTTTTTATAATCTCCTCACGGTTGTATTCCGGCATTTCTACCAGCGCAAGGATTCCCTGTGGTGTAGCAGTATCTGAAATTTCCCGAAACACAGAAGAGGAGACCCACTCTTTGTGACTTTCACTTATTTTATGGGAAATCCGATGGAAATATTCATCCTCTGCCTCTATGGACACATACACTTTCCGTACCCTGTCAAAGAAAAGCGCTTCCTCGACCAGTTTAAATCCCTCTGCGATAAAACACTTCTCCTGTCTGCGAAAACGTGCGCTCTTTTTTAATTTATTTATTTTTTTGATCTGTGCATTTGACATACTTTCAATCATTTTCTGCCTCCATAACCGGTTCAACAGCACAAAGCTGCTCTTGACAAGGACTGCCAGATCCTCACGTCTCGATCATCTCCAGAATCCTCTCATTCACACGCATTACCTCTTCCCGGAACGCCGACGCAGAAAGTCTCACTGCCCCGTGCCCGAGAATGATCATCTGCTCCATACCATCCGAAGTGGCTACACGGACACGGTGTTTCTTTGCGATCTTTTTCGTCGTCTTTTCGATATACATATCCGCTGTCTCCGCCTCTTTGGTATATACTACACTGATGTTGTGATACTCCTCAATACTTCCGGGATTTCCTTTTACCTTATAAGCATCAAATACAAGGATCAGATGGCATCCCGCATACCCCTGATAATTGCACAGGATATCCATAAGCTTCATGCGGGCGGCATCCAGACTCAGCTCCGACAGACGCTTTAGCTCCTCCCATGCAAAGATGATATTGTATCCATCCACAAGGAGATACTCGTCTACTGGCGCTCTCTCCCGGATCGTCACATGCTCTTTTTCCGGTTTCCCTTTTATCACTCTGGTCTCCTGTGCCGGGAGTCTGCGCCTGAGCGGCCCGAATGTCCGTTCAAAAATAGCCTCCAGCTCTTTTTCCTCTGCATAATATTCCCTGCTGCCCGCTGTCATGCGGTTCTTTCCGGACCCGGTGTCATTTTCATCCGCTTTGCTATTCTTCTCCTGTAGTACACTCTCGACATGCATATGTTCTTTCACTTCGTTCCACTTTACGATAACCCCGGAACCATGGGCGCAAAAAACAGAATCCGGTGTATTTTCCACATCCCGCTCACAGTCATAGGAAATCTTTTCTATGACAGCCTCTGTATCATGACATGGCCGGTATCCGCAAAACGAACAGGCGATGCGTCCTCTTCCCTTTGTATAAGAAGCAACCTCTACCGGATAGTCCTTCATGGTCGCGACCGGACAAACTCCTGTAATGACAGCACACTCGCCCTGCTCTGGCAAAAGTTCAAATTCTCCGTACATCATTTTTATATCTGACATCGCACGCCCGATACACTCCGCAGGCACCTCTATGCGAAATTCATAAAACGGTTCCAGCAAAACACTCTCTGCCTGCATCAGACCCTGCCGCACTGCCCGGTAAGTCGCCTGACGAAAATCTCCACCCTCGGTATGTTTCTGGTGCGCCCGTCCCGCCACAAGCGTGATCTTCAGATCCGTCACCGGAGATCCGGTCAGAACTCCCGGAAATTCTCTCTCTGACAAATGGGTAAGCACAAGCCTCTGCCAGTTCAGATCCAGCTTATCTTCACTGCAGTCTGCGCCAAAAATCAGTCCGCTCCCTTCCGGCAGCGGCTCCAATAAAAGATGTACCTCCGCATAATGGCGCAATGGCTCAAAATGACCAACTCCCTCCACGGTATTCCGTATCGTCTCACGGTACAGGATCGCCCCCTCTCCAAACTGCACTTCCAGATCAAACCGCTCTTTTACAATACTCTGCAGTACCTCAAGCTGCACCTCTCCCATCGGCTGGATAAATAGCTGCTGCATTCTCTCATCCCAGAAAAGATGAAGCTTCGGATCCTCCTCCTCAAGCTGCCGCATTTTTTTCAATGCATCTGTAATCTCTGTTCCCTCTGGAAATAGCACGCTGTATCTCAAAACCGGCTCCAGCTGTTCTCCCGAAAAATCCGTCTCCCAACCAAATCCCTGTCCGGGATAAGTGCCATCCAGACCTGTTACGCAACATACTTCCCCGGCCTTCACTACATCTGTAGTCTTGTATTTCTCTCCGGAATAAATCCGGATCTGGTTTACTTTTTCTTCCGATGTCAATGGCATCCTTACACGAAGTTCTCCTCCTGTCACCCTCATATGAGTCAGCCTTACTCCCTGTGGGTCGCGGGAAATCTTAAACACTCTGGCCCCAAACTCTTCCTCCCAATCTACTTCTGTAGTATATTTCTCCAGACCTCGGAAAAACTCCTCAATCCCACTTAATTTTAATGCTGAGCCAAAAAAGCAGGGAAACAGGTTCCTCTCCCGTATCTGCACAGGTATCTCCTGATCAAGGTCTAACTCCCCGTTTTCCAGATACGTTTCCATTAGCTCCTCATCACAGACAGCAATGCTCTCCACAAATTCTTCCTGATCTGTGCCGGTAAAATCCACACACCCATCTGACAGGACATTTTTCAGTTCTTTCATGATCCCGCCTTTTTCTGTTCCCGGAAGATCCATTTTATTTATAAAAAGAAAACAGGGAATCCCATATTTACTAAGAAGCCTCCAGAGCGTCTCCGTATGTCCCTGCACACCAGCTACCCCGCTAATGACAAGAACCGCATAATCAATCACCTGAAGCGTCCTCTCCATCTCTGCCGAAAAATCCACATGCCCCGGAGTATCCAGTAAAGTAACCGTCATGTCCCCATATCTCATTCGTGCCTGACTGGAAAATATTGTGATCCCTCGCTCCCGTTCCAGCCCGGATGTATCTAAAAAAGTATTCTGATGATCCACCCGCCCTGGATTTGCAATTTCCCCGCTCAAGTAAAGAAGCGCCTCAGAAAGTGTCGTTTTTCCCGCATCTACATGAGCCAGCACCCCCACCGTGATCTGCTTAGTTTTCTTCTTCATCTGCACACGCTTCCTTTGCTCTGTCCTGTTCTTTCTTTTGAATCTGTTTCCTCATTTCTGTGATATCTTATATCCATTATTTCCCGATACTCTTTCCAAACGCGTTTGACACCTCGGATATGGTCACAAATGCATTGGGATCGACTGCAGTAACGATATTTTTTAGCTTAATGATCTGAAAACGGTTTACTACAAAATATATTATGGTCTGCTCCGTATTCGAATAATACCCCTTTGCATCAATATGTGTGATGCCATGTCCAAATGTTTCTGAGAGCTGGTTGCTGATCTCCTCCGCCTTTGTTGTAACGATCATCGCTGATTTCACCTTATCCAATCCCTCTACGATAAAGTCAACTGTCTTGATTGCAGCTCCGTACGTAATGATCGAATAGAGTGGCAGGATCCAGCTTTGGAACACACATCCTGTCACAATATACAAAATTACATTATATATCATTACGAAAGTACCCACTGTGATGCCCAATCCCTTTGCAAATATAACAGCAAGCACCTCAACACCATCGATCGCTCCGCCAAAACGTATCGTCAAGCCACTTCCGATTCCGGAAATGATTCCGCCAAAAATCGCACATAAAAGCAGATCCGAACCAGCAAACGGCGAAACTTCCGCCACATCTACCGGGAGAACATAGGTGATGATATAGGAAGAGGCCGAATAGATCATTACCGCCCAGATCGAATACACAGTAAACTGCACTCCAAGCTTTTTATATCCATAAAGAAAAAACGGAATATTTAACAGAATCAAAAATACCGAAAGCGACCAGTTAGTAGAAGACAACTGCCACAGAAGCATAGAAGTCCCTGAAAAACCGCTGTCATACAGGTTTACCGGTGCAAGAAACATCGTCACACCGACTGAATTGATAATACCGGCAAAAAATAAAACAATAAAATTTACCGGGCTCAGATTTTTTATTTTCATGGATCGTCCCTTTCTATGATTGCCATAAAACCAATATACTGCTACTTTTCATATTTTATACCGTTGATCCTCATGGCGGCCCGCCTCGTCTGTCTTCTGGAAAACATCCGGGCGACGATATTAAGCATTTTTGCAGCGGCACCATAGTAAACGATCGCCTTTCCCTTCATCAGTCCACGATATCCTGCTTTCGCCACTGAACCTGCGTCCGCCACCTTCAGCACACGGAACATCTTAGAATCCCCAAGGCCCGCATTTTTTTCAAATCCGGTCGAAACCGGACCGGGACAAAGCGCTGTCACTGCAACATGAAAAGGAGCCAGTTCCTCCGTCAATGCTTCCGAAAAAGAACGCACAAATACTTTAGAAGCATAATATAATGCCATATATGGACCCGCGCATAACGAAGCCATGGAAGACAGGTTTAGTATCCTTCCATATTTTCTTTCCTTCATATCATTCCCAAACAAATATGTCATATAGACGAGTGCGGATATGTTGATATCCAGCATATTTTTCTGACGTTCCCACGGAGTATCTAAAAAACAGTTATGGTCGCCAAATCCAACATTGTTTACAAGCGTGTCAACCTCCCATCCCTTTTCTTTCGTCGTCTGGTACACTCTGTCGACCGTTCCCTCATCTGCCAGGTCCCCGGTGATCACCTCTGCCCTCACACCATAACTTTTCTGTATTTCATCCCTTAATTCACAGAGCCTTTTTTCATCCCTTGCAACCAGTATGACATGATTTCCCTTTTCCGCAAAAACCCTTGCCAACTCCCTGCCGATCCCTCCGGAAGCCCCCGTGATCAGCGTATACTGTTCTGACATCTTTATCCCCATTTCCTTTACTTTTATTTTTTCAGTTCATTATAGCATATCTGCCACAAGATGGAAACATTAAGTTTGTATTTCTGTATCAGGGGCATTTATATCAGGGGCCGTATTTCAAGGGGACAAGCGTTCTTCACATGGAATACTGCATCCCTGATAAGATTAGAAGTATTTTCCTGATTCAAGCACTTTCAACCTGAAGAAAAAGATATGATTGGAAACAAAAAGATTTGTTTTCCGTTATTGCATCATAAAAAGCGGTAAAGCTTCGTGCAGCGGAGAGAATGATTCCGGACGAGGACCATATAAACGTTTCTCTGCTTGGGCTGCGTACAAGGTGCATTTGCA
>CAZOIF010000038.1:0-31298 GCA_964579975.1 uncultured Eubacterium sp.
AGCGATGCTGCTCCGCAGCTACACGGCTTCGCCGTGATGAGAAGCTTCGCTTTCTCATATCGCTTCAAAGTGTTGGTAATCTTTGGAGTGGGTCCAGTCGCCGCCCCAGGAAAAACCATATTTTTGGAAAATTTTATACACTTTATCCCCTTTGTGGATCATGTAATCTCTGTATTTCCCACGGCATTTAGATACTTCTCTCACCTTATAAACTTTACTGTTTGCCGGTGCGATCCCATAGGATGTGATATACGGATTGATGCGTGGATTAATATCGATAGCAAGCCCTTTACTATGGTTTGACAGTTTATTGGAATGTGCGACCTTCCGGTAGTTAAATGCTGAAGTATTATTATCCGCCATCGATTTTTCATCATCCGCATCGTATTCATCAATGAGCTGCATTTTTTCAATCGGATACTTTATCTTATAGAGTTCATAAAACACCTTTAATGTCTTAAGGGCAATCTTTTTATTGACGATCATCTCCCCATCCTGTGTATTTCCCTCAAAATCCACATAGCGGATACGAAGATAACGCAAGCTGTCCAGAGAAATCTTAGCCCCTTTTTTGTATGATTTTCCCTGAATCCGTCCGGCAGTTTCTTCATCGATCTTTTCATATGTAAATCCCTTTTTATACGTGCGTACTTTACTTTTTGCGATACACGGCTTTGCCATAAACACAACGGATGCTGCAAAAAAAACGGCTGACATAAAAATAAACGTTTGGATCTTCTTCGCTACCATAAATTAAATTATACCTTTTCCTTTCTCTTGTCAAATATTTTCTGCAAATCAGGAAGTTTCTTAAATAATAAGAAAAAGAAGCGGCGAAACTCTCGTCTCGCCGCCAATCTTCTTTATATCGGGGTAACAGGATTCGAACCTGCGGCCTCATCGTCCCGAACGATGCGCTCTAGCCAAGCTGAGCCATACCCCGAAATTCTTCCCAAAGCAAATCATATCACTTTAGGAAGAGAAAATCAAGTATTATTTTTATTTATTGGCCAAAGAGGTACCCGCAACCCGTCTTACCGATATGATTTTACGGTAGTTCATATCACTGATAATCACCTTTCCAGCCTTAGAAGAGGAATGAACGACTCTTCCATCTCCCAGACAAATACCACAATGGGTTGCCTCATTAGCATCGGCTCCATAGAAAACAATATCTCCCGCTTTCGCATCCTTGATCTGGATATCTTCACCTGTTTGTTCCTGCTCTTTACAGGAACGGGGCAGTTCAATATTATAATACCTGAAAACTGCCTGAACAAAACCTGAACTATCCACCCCGTGCACATCCATCCGGCGACCGATTTCTGAATCATCGGTCCAGTCAATTTCCGGATCCGGCTCCATCTCGTAGTCCACCCAGCCGATCGAATCAACAGCTGGAAGTGACGCCCCGCCATACATGTAAGGAACACCTTTCCAAAACGCTGCAAAAACGGCTATCATCTCTCCGAGAGGACGCTTTTCCATTCCATATGCAATGTATGCATTCGTCGAGAGGACGTTCTCTTCGTCTGCCTTTTTTTCTTTTTCTACTGTTCCACTTTCTGTCTCCGGTTTCAGTTCCTTGAATCCTTTTCCCCCAAGTATGGCAGAACCACTAACCCCACTCTCACCGACTGTCCCGCTGGTACGAAATTCTCTCTTTTCTCCATCTGCGGACGCCATCGCTCCATTTAACAAAAGCAATGCCCCCATCACAACGACGACAAACATACTACCAAAAATAACGCAAAGTTTCCATGAATGTTTCATGTCTGAATCCTCCTTTTTTATTCTGTGCTTTGTTTTTGTTCCAACTTTAAAATACACCCCGCATTTTCGATAGTTTTTATCATGTTATGAAAGAGTTGTAAAAAATCACTTCTATTTTTGTTCCCACACCTTTCCTGGAATCAATCACCATCTCCCAGTGATGTTTATCCGCAATATAGTGGCACAGATACATTCCGAGACCAGTTCCTCCCAATTTCCGGCTCCTTGACTTGTCTTCCCGGTAAAATGGTTCAAAAATATGCTCTTTACACTCCTCTGTCATGCCGATTCCATCGTCGGTAACTGTCGCTCTTTTTCCGTCAAGCCGGACAGAAACTGTTCCGTTTTTATCACAGGCATGGAAACTGTTTCGCATCAGATTCAGAAAAAAAATCTCCGTCAGTACCCGGTTTCCCGTGATTGTTTCATCCTCCGTCTGAATATCCCAGTGGATCTGTTTTTGCGGCAGTTGTCTTTCTACTGCCTCCCTCAGTCGGAGAGCAAGTTCTCTCAATGGGATTTCTTCCGTTTCCATCTCCTCCTGCCGCAATAAAATAACCTGCCTTAATGTCTCTGTAATATCGATCATGCGTCCCGATTCCCGCACAATATATTCCATATATTCAATCTGCTTTTCCTTACTGGCATCAGTATTCCTGACAAGTTCCGCATAACCGCGAATAGAAGTAAGCGGTGTCCTCAACTCATGGGAAAGTGCATCGACAAATTCCTGTTTGTGCCTTGCCTCTGCCTCCTTGTTTTCCATATTCTCCCGTACTTGTTCTGTCATATGATTAATATCCCGTGCCAAACCAGATAACTCATCCGTTCCCTTCACCTCCAGCAGACAGTCATAATCACCTACCGCTATCTTTGCTGTCATCTCAGACAGTCTGGACACCGGCTGAAGAAATTTTCTTATGATCAGATAAAGTAATATTGCCATTATAAAAGAGGCCGCCATCTCCATCCATATAAAAGTATGAATCTGCCCTTCCCATATGCCAAGCGCCTCTGTCACATTTTCATAAACTACAAGCCGATAGTCCGTCCCACTGAGTTCTCCGGATGCGCAGGTATATTTTTTCCCATTGCGGGCTAAAATCACGATCTGCCCCATCTGTTCTCCTTGTGCAAACAAATCATCCGGTTTCTCTTCCCCCTCCACAAACTCAGACTCCAGTTTTCCCTCGCTGGCAGAATACGTCACCTGGCTTCCGATCTCCGACCGGGCACGAAGCTCCCTGCCCCGCCAGAGTTCAAATGCCCTGTCGCGTGTGTTATAATTTGATACATAACTTTGGAACATCTGCCACTCTGCTTGCTCTTCCGATCCCATCTCCGCCAGATCCTCCGTCATAGGAACCGCAATTTGCTCCCAGTACGATTCCGCCATCCGCTTCACTGAATCTACACTCTTTTGATAAGAAGAACGGAAGACAAAAACATTGCAGACATTCAGAACGATCAAAAAAAGGGCAATGACAACCAGATAAATCCTTTCCCATATTTTCATCGCAAAACCTCCAGACGATACCCAAGCTTGTACACTGTCTTTAACATCGAACCCAGATTCAGTTTGCGGCGCAGCGTAGCAACATGCACATCTACCGTTCTGGTATCTCCCTCATAGTCATACCCCCATACCTGTTCGATCAACTGCTCCCTCGTCAGTGCAATATTCTGGTTTCGGATAAAATATTCCAAAAGCTCATATTCCTTTAATGTAAGGGCCACCTCTCTTCCAACAACACTTACGATATGGGATTGCATATCCACACACAAGTCCCCGCATGAAAACACCTCTTTCTGATCACCTGCATTTCTCCGCAGTACCACATTTACCCGTGCGATCAGCTCCAACATATCAAAAGGTTTGACAATATAATCCTCCGCTCCCCTGTTCAGGCCTTTTACTTTATCCTGTACATCATCTCTCGCTGTCAGAATGATCACCGGAGTATCATTACATTTTTCTAAAACATCGTATCCGGAACATCCCGGCAGCATAAGATCCAGAAGGATCAGATCAAAATTTTGTTCCTGTATCCTCTCTTTTGCTTTCACACCATCATAAATCTGCGTACAACTGTGTCCTGCCAAAACCAGATTTTCTTTGATCAGATTGTTGATCAATTCTTCATCCTCCACAATAAGGATTTTCGCCATACTTGCCCTCTCCTTCCAGTCATTTTCCTTAAACACAGCATCACCATTTTTAATCAGCATAACACAGAGTTGTTAAACAGTTGTAAAAAGACCCGGATAAAATATCCGGGTCTTTCAAACTGATTTCTTACAAGACTACAATGTCTCGCCCTCCTTCTCCTGCAGAATACTGTGCAGGATCGCCAAAAGAGCCTGTGGCATAAAAGGCTTGACAAGATAGTCCTCTATACAAAGAGCATTTATCTTTTCAATGACGTCCTCAGATTTATCCGATGTCAAAAACACTGCAGGAATGTCTGTCGTCTCTCTGAGCCTTGCATAGACTTCAAAGCCGTCCATATCCGGCATCTGAATATCCAATAACACAATGTCCATCGGGGTCTCCTGTATCATTTTTAACGCATCTGCTCCCGATTCCGCCCTATGGACGACATACCCCGGGTCATCCTTTAAAATAGCTTCAATCTGGTCAAGATTTTCCGGCTCATCATCCACCGCCAGAATATTCGTAGTGAGACCAGTTATCTGCCGCATTTTATACTCCTTATCCTCGTCCATCATCTGAAGCATGACATCTGCGATCTCCGGATCGAACTGTTTGCCCCTCCCGTTTTCGATCTCGGAACGCACCTTATCCTGAGGCATGATCTGCCGATAGCTTCGGTTGGAGGTCATGGCGTCATATGCGTCAGCCACCCCGACGATCCTTGAAACTTCCGGAATGTTTTTTCCGGAAAGACCATTCGGATAGCCCTTCCCGTCATAACGCTCATGATGCCATTTCGCAGCACTGGCAATCAGGGCATTCTCTCTGATATCCCTCAAAATACAATATCCTGCTACCGGATGCAGTTTGATATATTCAAACTCCTCATCCGTGAGACGCGACGGCTTACTAATGATGGCGTCGGGAATATGTATTTTCCCAACGTCGTGCAGAAGCGCCGCATCATAAAGCTGTTGCTGCTCCTCTTCACTCTTTCCCATGCGCTCCGCTATGGCAGCTGCATACTTTGCCACCCTCTGTGAATGCCCGTTCGTATACCGATCCTTGGCGTCGATCGTACGTGCAAGAGTACGCAGAAGCGTGTCATTCAATTTTTCCACATACTGTCTGCTCTCCTCCGCATTACGCATATGTATGCCAATCTTTCGAAAGGCCCTTGTGCAAAAATACACTACCATGACAAAAACCACGATACAAATAGCAATATTCCGGAACATCATGTTCCGGATATCATGATACAGTTTCGTATTGCTGACGATCATGACCACGTGCCAGTCTTCCGATACCGTATCTGCAAATACAGTACATTCTTCACCATTCAATGTTATGTCAAATGTGCCGGCGCCGTCCTTGTACACCCTTTCCAGCAGCTCTTGCATCCGCACATTCTCCTGATAATTTTTTCCCTTTTCTGTCTCATCGGAATGTGCGACTACCAACCCTTCCTTATCTACGACAAACCCGTAGCCCATACCATCCAGGTTAATGCTCTGTGTGATGATCTGGATCTGATCCATGACAATATCAAAGGAAATGACACTCTTATTATCATACAGCAACTGGCTGACCGAGATCATGACCGTATTCGTCTGGGCATCCAGATAAGGCGACACCACCGTTGGCCGCCCTCCTGCCTTCTTCGCCGCAATATACCATTCCCGCTCCTCAGGTACATAGTCCGCATCCGGCACCCAGCCGATGCCGTCGAGATAATTTCCCTGAAACACACCGTAAATTCCCGTAAAATTCGCGTCGATGTCCTCCATATACCGTTCCGATTCCTCGCGAAGAAACTTCTCTAAAGCCTCCGGAGAATCCCCCTTCTGCATCATATACTCTATGGTTATCGCTGTCACCTGAAGGACATCCATCCCTTTCGCAATATAGCCGTTAAGCTGCTCCGTTTCCTGCGCAAGGGAACTTTGTCCCATTGTGATCATATTGGATACCGCATTGGAATAAAATGAGAAAAAATTATAGGCGGTCATTACCGCCAAAGCGATTAACGTAAAAAGAACAGTAAAAATATACTGCCGTTTCTCCTGATGTTTCATTTCCCTGTCTTTCCTTCCCTCCATTGTTGCTGTCAGCATATCCAGAAATTTAATATCCCTTTCTGAACATGTAACAAAGTGCCAAAAGCACTCCATTCCTCGTGTTTTTGGCACCCTATATCAACGTTCAGCCCTTTTATCCAACAAATTTTACTGCCGTTCCATAAGCCATGACCTCTGCGGCTCCCTGCATGACAGCCGCCGATGCATACCGGACATTTACGATCGCATCCGCACCCATTCCTTCTGCTTCCGCTACCATACGTTTTGTAGCGAGTGCCCGCGCATCATTCATCATGTCCGTGTAGGCTTTCAATTCTCCACCAACTAGCGTTTTAAAACTCTGTGTGATATCACGCCCGACATTTTTAGACTGTATCGTACTTCCCTTCACTAAGCCGAGCATTTCAAGTTCTTTTCCACTAATATAATCAGTATTTACTAAGATCATCTTCTTCTCCGCTCCTTATCTCTTTGATCCGGCTCACTGTCACTCCAATCATTACTGCCGCCAGAATCGCCGGAATGATCACGCTTGCAACGACAGCTCCCGCTGGTATATCTTCGATCAATGCTAAAAAAACAGCGATTCCAACGTAATACAGCACAAACACCACAGCAATAAAGACCGGGGCGATCATTTTTTTCCCATGCTGGCTCATCTGTGCCTCCTTACTCGTCTTTCAGAGTATCCTTTACTCCCGCAATAACTCCCGTAACAGCAGCCACAACCACAACAACAGCGATTATAACGATCGCCACTGCTCCTGCGATCAGTCCCATAACAAACACCTTCCTTTTATGATCTGATTTTTACAACAATAGTATAACATAACTACCTTAACAGCGCAAGCACCGACTGGGTATTCTGATTCGCCTGGCTCAACATACTGACTCCCATCTGCTGCAGGATCTGGGATTTGGCGTATTCAACCATCTCAGATGCCATGTCCGTATCCCGGTCTCTGGACTCTGAACTCTGTGTATTCTCTGCTGCTATCGAATCTGCATTATACGCATACTCAAGCCGGTTCTCCAGCGCACCATATTTGCTCCTTACCGAACCCAGATGCTTCAATGCATCATCGATCCTTACAAGTGCCTTATCCGCATATTTTCGCTTGCTGATCGTAATCGAGTTGATTCCCATCGCCAGTGTACTCATGCTGTATCTGTCAAGTTTAATCCCCTGTCCATCATTGGCACCGGTCTGGAGCCATTCGTCCTTCTTCTCATCATAGCGACCCTCCGTCTTATAAAACATAGCCAGTTTCGCCGACCCCTGGATGTTCCCGATCTTATGCTCGCCAAGCTTCGTATAACTAAGTTTGAGCATATTGCCCGACAGTGACGCCTTCAAAAACGAATCGTCATCGGCATCCTTGATCGCAGTATTCAAGGCATCGACCAGCTTCGAGGCCGTATTATAGGTACCCGCCGGGATCTCATATTTATAAGTCTTACCATCTACATCGATCGAAAGTTCATTGGCATCTTTTTGAATCTCAACACCGCCGCTGATATCTTTCGTTCCTGTTACATATGCGGGAACCGGATCGCCATCCGTCTTATAAAAAATACTGAACAGCGCCTTTCCGGTCAAACCATCGATCCCATAACTGCCCGGTTCCAGATCCAGCTTTTTGTTCAGATAAAAGAACAGTGAATTTTTATCATTGGCACCTGACACTCCCGTGTTATATACACCTACTCCCGCCAGAATCATATTCTCCGGTAATTGTGCCTTCTTGAGCTCCTGTGACAATTTCCCCTGGATCTGTTTCACAAGTTCATCCGAATTATATGTTCCCGGATCCAGCTTCATTTTCAGCGTCGTCACGTTTCCATTAATTGTGAGATCAATATTCAGTTCATCGTTAATATCCTTGTATATCTTAGTAGACTGATTCCTGATATCCTTGCGCCCAGCGATGTAAACATCATCTACTACCGGCTTTCCTGCCCTGTATGCCGTCTTTTGGTCTACTGTACGAACCGTCGTACCCATCATCACCTCTTTATAAAATCCCCCATTCAGTGAACTGATCGTGTACCTGCCCATCTTTTTTGACTCCAATGTGATCTGGTCATCCACCTTAACCGTCAGTCCCTGTCCTTTATATGCGGGATCCTCCTCCAGAACTGCATCCAGTTTCTGCTGGAGTGCTTTCTGTAACTGTGCGCGGCTGTAAGTTCCGTTATCTAACTTGATATCAACCGCCTTCGTGAGCACATTATGATACTGGTAGGTAAACTGCAATGTATTATTATCATCTGAAATAATAATAGATTGCGGCATAGATATCGGCCTCCTTGTCGTCACGCTGCACTTCCCGCCAGGATTCTGCGGAGCATAGATGCTTGGCGCGGTGTGCCTGGTGCCACTGCTCTTTGGCTGCAAGACAGCCAAATGATTAAACGGCTTGGCTGTAAAAGCAATGGTAGATTGTAATGCAATGCCTGTCACCTTCCCCCCTGCATCTTTTACAAGACTTGCTGTGACTGTCGGCGTTTCACGGACGATCGGGTTTCTTTTTTCTGTAAGCGAAATACTCTGGCTTCCGTCTGTGGCTGTCGTAGTAAATTTGATGAAATTTCCCGATGCCGAAACTGAAAAACCAAAATCCGCAGGCTTTTTGGCTGTTCCTGAATCGTTCAGTTTCCAAACTGCCCCTGTTAAGTCTGCTGCTGTGATCGTCTTTTCTTTTGTTTTATCTTTATTTACCAGAGTCGCTGTATAAGAGTTACCTCCTACAGTGACGGTGTATTTTACCGTTCCATTCGTCGTATCGGTTGCTTTTGGTACATTCAATGGGCTCCATGTCACAGATGCCGGCGAATTCTTAAAAATAATCTTGCCTGCCGTACCGCTGTTATTAAGATCCAAGCTTACACTTCCGCTTCCTTCTTTCGTTCTTTCAAACTTCAGGTTGGACCCATTCCAGGTGACGGCCACGCCCTTGCCGGACAACTTCGTATTCAGTTCCGATGCAATATCATTGATGCTGTCATATTTCTTCGCTGTCAGGTTAACTGTCTCCGCTTTCCCATCAATCTTGATCGTAAACGCATTCGTAGTAGAAGTGAGGGTTATCGGGTATGTATCTGTCCGGAGATTAGATACCGACGTATTTCCTTTCGTCTTTGTCGCATTCACACTGGACAAAAACGAGCATGTGCATCCGGTTACATTTACACTCTTCCCCTCTCCGACAGCTACCGTGGTAAACCTAAGGTGTCCGCCACTCACATCCACTTTTACCTGGTTTGCCTCAGATGTCTTCTCCTTCAACCGGTCTTCCAGTTCTTTTGCCAAGCCAGCCTGTGTATACCCGGAACCGGTACTGTTGTTTAACGTAACGGTGTATGACTTGCCATTGATATTGATCGTAAACTGGTTGTTTGTACTGTCAATCTTCGTATAAGTACCAAGAGTTCCTCCCAACTGGCACGATCCCGGGGTTCCATCCTTGACCTGCGTAGAACCGTTACTTTTCCCTCCCGTCCCCACTACAGGAACCGGATTCGAACAGGGGGTGGTTTTTCCGCTTTCGTTAGTGGTTGTATTCGTGACTGTTTTCCCGTAATAAGTGCCAGAAGAACGTGACGTTGACGACTCCGTTTTCTCTCCTTTCAGGGTACTGGCATTTAAAAGTTCCACCAGTTTTTCCGGTGTATAAGTCCCCGCCGTGATGGTAACCGTCCTTTTTTCTCCCTCAATGTCCACATACATCTTATTGTTCTGGTCGGTAAGTGTGATCTTTCCGGAAGCATCCTGTGGCGCATTCAGACCTACCGTGATTTTTGTACTAGTAGGATACTCGATCACCTCCCCGGCAAACAAAAGATCATATCCAGAATTGATACCATCCTTTGCCACATTGATCTTTGTAACCATATTATTGCCGGACACGGCCGACACACAGATCTTATTACCCGAGTCATATGCACGGATTTTTCCTGCATAGTCAGTCTGGTCACCGATCCGGGCCGTAATCTCATCCGTAAGTTCTTTCAGGGACTGATATGTCTTTTCTGTCAAAGTGATTTTCTTGCTTTGCAGCGGCTCCCCCTGCTCCGTCACCTCCAGGATAAAGGAATTATTCGAACTGTCGAGAGTCAGCGGAAAATGGTCGCTGCTATTGAACTCGCCTCCCCCTGTAACCGACGGGAGACTGGTCGTATAGTAGCCGGATGTGTTTGTGGGTGTCCTTCCCTGATCTGTATATTTTCGTTCCACAAACAACGTATCGTATGCACTGCTCCCCGGCACATCAAACTCGATCTTTGCTTTTTTCCCTACCTCATTTGTAGTAAGCGTAAGGCCAGAAAATTTGTAATTCGTGTTCCCATTCGGTGTCTTGCCCCCTGTCACCGTATGATATGTCACCTTAACATCAAGACCTTTTTCATTTAGTTTGCTCTGGAGTTCCGTGACCATATCTGTGATATAATAGCTTCCGGCATCCAGCTTGATTGTCTCATATTGACCGTCATTTACCCGCAGTCTCAGCGTATCGTTCGTACTGCTGATCTCAAACTTATTCACATTGATATCCGAGGCATTCAGGACATCTCCGCCGGTAAATACCGCCGGCACTTCGTTTACAGATCCATATTTGGTATTATCATAAAACACGGAATCAAAATTATTGGCATCGATCGCAAACATATTTCCCTTTAATCCGGTGATGATTCCCTCATCACCGCCGATCTGGATAGATGCCTCCCCATATTCACTTGCCTTGATCCCATAATCAGCCAGTTTTTTGCCGTCAGCAAACTCATAGTCATTGAGATACTTGATCATATCCTTCTGGCTATAACCGTCTGGCTCTACCTTAATGTCGAGTTCCTGCGAGCTGCCGTCAAAATATTCGACCCGGAAGTGTAGTTGGTCATTTTCCCCCGCCTTCACAACGAGTGGATCGCCGGGGAAAAAAATCGTCGTACCGATCAAAGCCCCTGATTTATTTCCCCCATAGCTGTCAAAAAACAGATAGGAGAGCCCCCCGGATACATCCTTGATCTCTTTTCCATTTTGCAGCACCATATTACATATATGCTCATCTGTATATTCCAGATACAGCCCATCTGCCTCATCCCCCATCTCCGTTATGACGTCATCCATCTCATCCATCAGTTCCTGGGTCGTATAGGTTCCCTTGGAAACCGTGAGCGTCTTCTCTTTTTCTATCTCTTTGCCGTCCTCTCCCACAACCACATATTTAACCGTGAAGGAACAATTCGTGTCGTCGATCGTATGCATCTGCCCCTGGCTCCACACACTATTCCCTTCCATAACGGAATAGTTGTCTGCATAATGCTCAAACACCCTCTTTTTATTAAATTCCGTCTGGTCGTTGACCCGGTCGATCTCACTCTGAAGCTCGTCAAACTCCATCTGCATCGCCGCCTGATCCTCCGGCTCATAAACTCCTTCATTTAAAGACTGGACTGCCAGTTCCCTCATGCGGTGCAACATCGCTCCGATCTGGCTCATCGCCCCGTCACCGGTCTGCACAAGGCTGATGCCGTCCTGTGAATTTCTTGCCGCACGGAGGAGACCACGTATCTGCGCACGTTTTTTCTCTGAAATTGCCAACACCGCCGCATCATCTGCTGCACGGTTGACACGGTACCCGGAGGACAACCTCTCGGCCGCTTTTTTCAATCTATCATTTGTGATCCCAAACTGAGTCATCGCATTTTGCGCAGCCATATTATGCTGAATGATCATATAAATTCCTCCATTCCCGCTATCTCTCTAATAATTGCAACACATTTTCCGGTGCATGAACAGCCTGTGCCAGTACGGACTGGTCTGCCTGAAGCAGAACCTGCGATTTGCTGTAAGCCGAAAATTCCTCCGCCATATCCAGATCCCGCATCCCCCACCTTGTCATTCTATTCATTGACATATAAAATATAGTATAACACATATATCAGCACATCACAAGTCATCGCCACCTTGAGCTTCCTATAAATGCCCACTTAGCTCAAATTGGCATCGTTGAGCTACTTTATTTTCACACTTCCCAGCGGATACCATAAGGAACGTCCCATCCAATATGACTTCTCATCATCCTCCCAGTCAATGTCACTATCTTTAAAACAAATCTCAAAATAATAGCGTTTTCCCTGGCTTAACTTTCGGAATACACTCGTTCCCTTATCACGGTAGATACATTGATACCGGGCCGCATTCTTCTTTTTCCGATCCGTAAAATAACGAATGACCATGGTCGTATCATAATACCCCAATTCCGTAGCGTCTACGTTCGCACGCACCGTCCGTCCTCCGTCCTGTGTCAGCCTGCAGCGGATAAACTCAGGTTTTAGCGTCACATTTCCGTACGCCGGCATTTCTTCCGAATTATATTCGCCTGCAAAAAAATGACTGGACGATTTTTCTCCCCATCCCGCAAAAATATATCCTTTTTTTGATACTTTTTGAGGCAGCCTCACAATCTCTCCAAACTCATACGTCGTCTTTTTCTTTCCTTTGAGCGTCGCCCCATTCAACTGATACCGGATCCGGAATTTTTTTGGGGTTATCTTTGCCGTCGTTCCCGCAGCAACCCTCGTCACGGCTTTTCCATTTACTTTCCATATGAGATTGCCCTCCTGGGTATCTACCGGAAACGCAAATTGGGAATGGTTGATCACCTTGCGGAGTCCATAATTCCCCTCAAACGATGGCACATCCCGGGAGCGTTTTAACTGTTTGGGAATCTGTACAATTCGCAATGCCCGGCAATCCCGAAAAGCATCTTTTTTCATATCTGTCACCTGGTCAGGAATCATCAGACGCTCCAATAACAGACAATCTTCAAATGCACCTGTGCCAATCTGTGTCAGGGATTCTGGCAACTGTATCGTCTTATATTTACCGTATGCAAATGCGTAATCACCAATCGAAGTAATTCCCTCACCGATCACGATGCGCTTTATCAAAACACCCTGAAAACGGTCATCTTTCCCACTATCCTCATCCGATTTTCCATCCCACCAGCTCTTCTCCTGCCATGGGGAAGAGTCAATCACTCCATTTCCATGAATATTCAGTTCTCCATCCTCTGAAAACTCCCACTCCGTCTTCTCACCGCACACACCACTGTCCAGCACCTTCGCCTGTATCTTTGCATTTTGGCAGAAACACAGAAATAACATAAATAGTATGGTCCGCCAAATAATCCTCTTTCTCCCCTGATGACCCATTGCCATCGCCTCTTTTCATCAAAATTTAAAAATAGTGCCAGCAGAATCTGCTGACACCGTTTTTTCTCTAATTATGTTCTGTAATGTAATCTAAGTTTTGAGACCTACGCCCGCTCTACTTTTCCGGAACGAAGGCAGGAAGTACAAACATACATTTTCTTTGTTCCGCCATTCACCTTAACTCTTACAGACTTCAAGTTTGATTTCCAAATTTTATTGCTTCTTCTATGAGAATGACTTACAGCATTTCCGAAATGCACGCCCTTATCACAAATTGCACACTTTGCCATGAAAAGCACCTCCTTCTATAAAACTTATGTCATATTTTCTTCTCATTATCACACACAACACGACTATTTTACCAAAACTTTCTGCAGAATGCAAGAAAAAAATCGATATTTTTATAAATTTCTTATTTTAAGGATCATGCCTCTTCTTTATCGTCTCCAGAATCGTCTTTCTTTTTAAACTTATCCACAAACTCCGGCACCATATCCAACAGCTTTGTGATGCCATCCTGGTTCTTTACATTGACCAGACGGGAATTCCCATCTTTAATGACGAGAACTGCGCTCGGCTGGATCTTTCCGCCCATACCACCGCCGCCATTATTTTTCTTTGCCGAATCATCCGTAAATGCACCGGCCGCAACACCAAAACTTACATCTACGAGAGGGAGCACGATCGTCCCGTCCTCGAAACGAACGGCATCTCCGATCACGGTTTTTGTCGTGATAAAATTGTCCATCCCTTTAAACAAAGATTCCACCGTATTGTTAAAACTATTTTCGCCCATAAAGAATACCTCACTTTCAAATCATTTTTCGAGCTTTCGTTATACATCTCTTTACGTCATCATCCAGATATCCCCTCAGAAACAGCCTGAGAAAGTAGATTACGCGGACTTTGCCTTTTACCTGGCCATCTGCCACAAATACTTTTTCTTCAAAATCCGGCGTAATGACCAAGCCTTCTGTGTACACTACACGGAACATGCTGATAGCACCCAACACCCATCCCGTCGTACATGGGTCTCCGGTTCCAAACAGGATCCGCCCGCGGACCCTGTCCGGCATCAGATACCGGAACACTCCGGCAAGTTCTTTTTTTATCTTGTTAAAAGCGGATTTATTCTCATAATCCCTGATAAATGTAATTATACTAGAAATTTTATCAAATGAAAAGGATTTTTTGCGATGGTCAGACACTTTCTCTTCCTCCCGTGCGCTTTCATCCTCATAATCTGTCTCGATCTGCATATTTTTCTCTTCTTCATCGATCATACGCTGATGCTTCTTTTCCTCTTCATAAAAATCATCCACCAGATCAACCCTGCTGTTTGTGACATGAACATCCTCATATTCACGTTCCCTCTTTTTAAAAGGATTCTTAAATTGACTCATATTTATACCAAAAATATAAATATTTATCCGGTGTTCGGAAATCCTTTTCCGAAGCTGCAGGGCACGGAAACACCACGACAGATTAAATCCCACATTAAACTGCTCTCCGCTTTTGCATTGCACGATATACCGCACCGGCACAAACAGGACGGCAGCACAGACTATCAACACGAGTCCGAGCACCACCAGAAGCAGAATCCCTATAAATTTTAAAATAGCAAGTATAACCGCCAATACATCCACCTCCGGTCAGACATTTCCGGCCTGAAAACAATCCCTTGTAAACACTTTTCTGGGATCATATTCCTTATCCTTTTCGTAACCATTTATGAGAATCTGTGTGATCATATCCACCGCACCCTCGTAATCCCTGGACACACCTATGATATATATATCGGTATAACCATAGTATTTAAAAAACATCTGGTCGGTGTTCATGATCTCAAACAGGTTCTTTTCATTCCCCGCAAGTATTATGATATAATAGCTCTTCTTCCATGGTAACTTCTGCCATTTACTTCTTCGCTCTATGATCTCTCTGCACTTTTTCTCGTTCTTCCTGACGGAATCATCCATGTAAAGGCCATTAAACCAAAATATCATACTTCGCTCCATTCTGCCGCTTCTTCCATCATCTCTTCCAATTCAAGCAGCACAACTCCTTTTTCAGAAAAATCCTGACACCCAAACAAATTGGTCCGGATATACTCCTCGATCTCCTTCGCATCTGAAAACGCAGCCGGAAGTTTTTCAAGAACAGCTGCCATCACAGCTTTCTTAACCGGTCTTTTTAACGTCCCCAAAAGTCGGGAAAGTTCATCTGTCAGACTCGCGGAAACCTCTTTTTCTCTGACTACATCCACAATACTGGTATCCTTCTGCTGTCGGATATCAATGAATAAACTGTCCGATAACAGGCCGGCAACCGCTGCATAATCTTCAAACTCCTGGGAAAGTCCCAGTTTCTCCAATACATCGGTACAGGAAGTTCTGACTTCAAACAACACCGCTTCCAGATAACTGCTTGTCTCCACATAGGCCTCGATCTTTCCCTCCAGCCGGGTCAGATTATCTTCCTCGTGTACACCCTCTGCTACCTCTCTTAAAATATCCATACAAATCCCAAAAACCGTTTCTTTTTCGCCGCCATGCTTTCTGGCAAGGCAGAGTGCATAAATCCCGTTTATCACCTTCTGCATGGAATAATAAAAGTCCGTGATCTGGTACAGCTTTTCACTCACTGTCTCCATCTGTCCGGAAAGTTCCCGGTACTCATCCCCTGTCAATTCTGTAAATTCTGTCTGTTCAAGCTGCTTCACAAATCCCTGGATCCCGCTGTCAAACATCAGACTGTCATCCGGGCGGTTTAACATCGCTACTGACCGGATCATATAGACAAACTCATCCAGCGCCGAATGATCTGCACCTCTATATAATTCGATGCTCTCCTCCACTCTCTGCAGAAATTTATTTTTTGTCATATGTACCGGCATCTGCCCGATCAGCGTCTGAAGACGGTCTCTTGTAATACTTTTATCTTTTGTGGAAAGCAGAAAGACCATCAGCTTCCCGACAAACTCATCTTCACTGATTTTCTTTACCCGGTCAAGAAGCTCCTTATCTTCCGTATATTTTAACCTCATCCGGCCCAGCACATGATCATAGCAGATCAAACGGTCTGTGTAAGAAGTAAATGTCTCCATGATCTCCGTTATCCTGTCTCTGATCTTTTCTGTCTCCGCCATAACTTCTTCCAGATCATCCTTCTCATCTGTCAGCACTCTTTTAAGTACCTTTATGACCTCGTCATACATTCCTTTTTCGCTTTCAGAAATCCCCTCATACTCCGACTCACACTCGGAGAGAATATATGCCGAAAGCGTCAGCTCGACCGCCGCATAATTCAAATACGTATCATTCAGCACCTTTGCATAGACAGGCAGATTCTTCTCCAGATGAATCCCGCGGTCAATGTCCCGGATCAGTTTTCTCATATCACTCATACTAATCTCCATTTCTGCAAGTTAAACAGGGTTTACCCTTCTTTTTTGCGCCCAGGTCCTTCCCCTATAAGATCAGCACCCAGCCACTCAGCCATTTTAATCCATCCTTGACAAAAGCGTCTGCGACCGGTTGTCCTGAAATGACAGGATAGAACAGTAAAAACAGAGCGACTGCTGCCGCACAGTAGGCATAGACAAAATACCTCTTTTTCGTATTATCTCCAAAAAAGCAATACAGCGAATAGCCGACCATGAGAGTGACAAACGGTACACTCGGAAAATAATGATACGCAAAAGTACACCGCGGTACGAGCATCCATGGAAGGTACTGCACCAGATAGGCAAAGATCAGGAAAAGTGAATTCCGGTCCCATTTCACGATACAACGGTAAACCATGTAAAGCAGAGCAAAAATCCCTGCCCACCACACAAGCGGATTACCAAACGCACTGATTCCCTCTTTTAAGCCGTCAGCTACCGTATTGCAATAATAAAAGACAGGTCTTATCATCGTCGGCCACTCATACCATGTGGATGAGTACGGATGATCGGATTCCAGTCCGGCATGATAAGTAAACATGGTTGTCTGGTTATGGATCATCTGAGTCCACACCCCATCCGTACTGCCATCATTGAATGGAATATACGACATAAAGTAGATAGTCCCCGGTATAACGATAAAGAACAGCACACAAAAGGCGAGCGTCTTTATGATATTCTCCCGGAACACTTCCATGACGTGGGCATGTGAAATCCCCGCCGTCTCTCCTTTTGGATCTTTGCAGGCCACACGGTATTCCATATATCTCCAGAGCATGATCGCCGCAAAAAAGACAGCCAGCCCTGCGCCCGCATAGATCGCCGTCCACTTGCTCGCACATCCAAGCCCCATCATAAGGCCGCTGAGCCCAAGCGGTATAAGCGTCTTTTTAAAATCCGTATCATAAAAGCTTGTCTGCGCATAACGAAGCATAAAATAGAACATTGCTATGATGAAAAATGTCCCATATACATCGATCGTGGCAATCCTCGTCTGCGCAAAGTGCATAAAATCAAACGCGAACAGTATCGTGACGACACCTGCCACCCATGTCTTTCCAAACAAACGCTTTCCAAACAGATACATAAATGGAAGCATTCCAATTCCAAACAACGTTCCGACGATCCGCCACCCAAATGGATTCATGCCAAATACACGGATTCCGAGGGAAATAAAAAACTTTCCGAGAGGCGGATGCGTATTCTCATAACAATACAATTTATGAATCATCTCATACGCTGTCCTCGCATGATAAACCTCGTCAAAATAAGTTCCACTCCGAAATCCCATCTCAGGATCAAACTCATCCTGCTCGTCAAAAAGTTTCGAATATTCCGATCGATTTGCCGGAATCACTTCCGCACCGGTATCATCCTTAAACAACATTTCTTTTACGGTTACTTTATCACTCAATGAGGTAAAACGGATAAAACGGCTGTTTACGTTAAAATCTATCGTATCCTCTCCCTCTTCTCCACCGAATTTCATCTGATTCCACTTAAAGACAGCCCCTGTATTTATCGTTCCCGCTTCTGTATAGGTATTGCCGTCATCTGATACTTCGACCTGAAATTTCCGGCTTTCATAACTGCCCGGGAAAATATAAAAGTCCGTGATATTCTGCGTCTTTCCAAAATCCAGTACGATCGCATCCCCCGGCTGCACCGACTCCCATCCGGTCTCCGGTGCACTCATTTTCCCAAGATCATATAATGCAAAACAGGAATACACAGCCATGATCGCAAATAAAATGATGAAATCCCATTTTCCCATCTTCTCCATCACTCTGGATGGAAGAATCGTAAACTCAAATTCTTTCTTTTCCGGCACATTTCTCTTTTGAGGTAATCCCTGGTTTTTCTTTCGCCCCTGCTTTCTCTCGATCACATTTGGCTCATAGACGACATCTCCTTTTTTAAAAACACCATAGAGAAGATAACATGCCATAAACAGCGTAAGTACTGCGGTCGCACCGATCGTATAACCACTTGGACCCGTCGTTCCCTTCTCCATAAAGAAATAATACACATGGGCCGTGTTCACAAACTGCGCAACCGACAGACCGATAAAGGCGATAAATAATTCCTTCACAGGCCGAAGGATAAAGGCAGCCAGTACAAGCACGATGCCCGGAAAGAGATATCTCTCGTGCATCCTGACGGAGAACATAAATACAAAGCTGATCAGTACCGCCATACTTACAAAATATTTCGATTTATCCTTTTTCATTTTAAAGAACACAAAAGCGCTCAATAGAACAGAAAGGACAATCGCTATACTTCCCCACTTCTGGCATTCCATAAACAGGAATTTCTCTGTCTGTGCCACCCAGTTTTTTCCCATGATCGCCCAGAAGTTATAAGCATTTACCGTACAGTATTCAAACAGTTCAAGGCTGTTTACATATTTGGGCAAAACGACATCCAGACCAAACGGAACCGCAAAAAGAAACATCGCTGCGATCGCACTTAATCCTCCCACAAGGTCCCTCAACATTTTCTTTACACTAAAATCATTTAAAAACACCTGCTCAATGATCGTAAAAATAAGAATAGGCGCAAACATGATCGTCTGGAACTTAAGCAGGGCCCCCAGACAAAATACGAAATAGGCAGGAATCCTCTTTTGCTCCATACACAGATAACATGTAAGCAACACGGTAAGCGTAAAAACTCCGTCTACCTGTCCCCACACAGAGGAATCAAAAACCACCATCGGGTTGAGTACATAGATCGCACTGAGTACAATCGACATTCCCTCTGAAAACCGTTTTTTCGCCAGAAGGTAAATGACAAAACCAGCCCCAAGGTCGCATAATATCGGAAAAAGCTTGATCAGTAAAAGCCCCATATCCGATCCGGTCTCAATCCCGAATGCATGACGGATCACAGCGACGATCCAGAGTACAAACAGATACCCCGGCGGATAACCGTTTCCTTGATCAACGTAATAGAATTTTGAGATCCCGTTGTCATATATCATATCCGACCACGCTTTAAAGCAATTCATATCTGTCGTATATCCTTCATACTTCACGGCCAGTATCGCCTTGATGATAAAAGCCGCCCCAAGGAGAAGGAGGATATTCACCATCTGAATCTTCATATCCTTTTTGACAAGGATATTATTTCCTTCGACCTCTCCCCGAAACCACAAAACATACAATGCCACAAAGGCAATCACTGTAAGCACCACTATTGTAATCATATCCTGCATCGTTCTCTATTCCTTTCCCTTATTTCCGTGATCCGTTCTTCCGTTATCCTCTTCTGACGTGTTCATGCGTAAAAAGATGCTCAGAACAATATTCATAATTTCCCTCACACTTGGAACAGTACCGAAACTCCAACTGTGGCGAATCCACCTCTGTCCGGCCGCAGATCGCACATTTGTGTCTCGGCCCTGCACTCGCCTTCTCCGCTGTATTTTTATACACCACCCGGCGTTTCCTGTGTTTGACCGTTGCAGCAAGCCCCTGTGGATTTCTCGCAATAATATAAAATATGACGAAATCGATCAGCGCCGCCACGATCAAAAGCATCTCCATGATATTCCGGAAATCTCTGGACTGGAAACAGGTGATGATCTCATATACATTAAAGGCCAGATACAGATACCCCAGCCATTTTGCCTTGATCGGAACGATAAAATATAATAAAAACTGCGTATCCGGAAACAAAAAGGCAAACACTAAAAACATGGAAAGATTCAGATTGCTAAGGTCAATATACTTGGCAAGCTCATATCCGATCTGAGGTGCCAGAAAGCTGTCATTGGCACGGATCAGCACAAAGTAGTAAATGACCGCGGCCAGAACCGATAAGAGAATCCCGGTAAAGTAAAACGCATTGAACCGGAAACTTCCCCAGATCCGTTCCAAAACACCACCGATCCAATAATAGACATAAAGCATAAGGCCATAAAAAACCATTTCGATCAAAATAGCGCCACTCATCGAAACCGATGGGTAGAGTAGAAATGTAACAAGCCTCCATACCTGTCCATGGAGCACCGCATACATATTCAGGCTCAGGTAACTATCATAGAACCCGGGATTGATCAGCCCGATCAGCGTACCTGCCAGACTGATCGCTACCATGTATCTCATCAGGTTACGGATCGCATATCTGCCAAACTTTCTCTCTAATTTCAAAAACCACTTCATAGAATACCTCGTTCCTGCACGATCGTGCCTCTCTCTTATTCAAACACTCTCCGGCATGTCCATCTTTTCAAAACAGATTTTTTCTCCGGAAGAAAATCGCCACACACAATGTTATGACAAGCGTACACGCTGTGATGATGAAAAATCCATACGCATTGTGTCCAAGCGGGATATTGTCAAAATTCATACCATAAAAACTGGCAATCATCGTCGGGATCGACAGAACGATCGTTACGGTAGATAATAATTTCATGACCACATTGAGGTTATTCGAAATAACCGAGGCAAACGCATCCATCATACCGCTTAAAATGCCACTGTATATATTCGCCATCTCGATCGCCTGCTTATTTTCCACGATTACATCTTCCAGAAGTTCTTCATCCTCCGGATATTTCTTTACCTTTTCTGTCCGAAGCAGTTTCTCAAGTACGGTTTCATTGGAGCGAAGCGAGGTCGTAAAATAGACCAGACTCTTTTCCAGCTCCAAAAGCTCGATCAGTTCCTTATTCTTCTGGGAAATATGGAGTTTTTCCTCGATCTGCTCGCTCTTTCTATCAATAATACGAAGATAACGAAGATAGGAAGTCGCATTCCGATACAGGATCTGGAACACAAAACGGGTCCTCTTAAACGTAAAAAACTCTTTTACCCTGTTATTCATAAATGCCCGGAGTACAGGGGTCTCTTCGAGACATACGGTAACGATCACCTTTTTGGTCATATAAATACCAAGCGGTATCGTCACATATCTGTCTTTTTCATCCAAGGACGGAATGTCCACAAGGACGATGACACAATCCCCCTCATGCTCGATACGCGACCGCTCCTCATCATCCAGCGGAGCCCTCAGATCATCGATGTCGATTCCGGTCTCATTTACAATCGTCTGAAGTTCCTCATTTGTGGGTTTGGTAAGTGCCGCCCAGCACCCCTCGGAAACCTGGTCAATCTCCTGAAGCTCGTCCTCGACTGTCTTAAAAATCTGAAGCATGCGATCTCCTCCTCTGTCAGTTGTTTTATGTTTTAATCCCCATTCATCCACTATTTTTCGCACTATGGCAGTCCGGTATAACGTGCAGCCCATCCGAAACCAATTTTACCGGACCGGCTGAACCCGCATCCCGCACTGCCACTATACTTTCTTTGCATAGATATTAATATTATACTTTTTCAGTGTCCCTTTGTCAAACACAACTCGCTTATTTCAGTACTTTTTTCGGAAGATAGAGGATCACATCTTCTCCCAGTGCGATCTGCCTCAGATCATTATTCTTGATAAAATCTTCCCAATTCACACCGTATTCATTCAATATATCCCCCAGACTCCTGTCTCCCGTGGTGATATAAATTTCTACATCATCGTCGTCTTTATCCCGTTTCCTGTCCTCATTTTTCTCCAGTTTTTCTACGTCACATGTCTGGCATCCTGACGCCTGTTCATTATGCATTTCCCGAGAGCCGCCATTTCCAGATGCTGTTTCATTTTCCATTTGTACTATGTTGTTTCTCATATCCTCCCGCATCTCTTCCTGTACATTCTGGCCGGCTGCACCTTCCATCTGTCCCTGCATCTGCTGGTCATTTTGCATTTCCATATTTCGCGCATTCATCCCCGGCATAGGCATACAGATCATTCCATTATGATGTCTCACCATCGGAATGCAGATTTCCTGTCCCACCTGAAGATTGTATACATCCACATAAGGGTTTGCCCGAAGGATCAGAGCCAGCGGAACCCGGTACTTCCGGCTGAGCTGGTACAAGGTTTCTCCCTGTTTGATCACATGTACCATGCCATTACAGTAACGCTTGTTCATAATTTCCCCCATTTCTGTGCCTCTTTTATTACAAGCACATAAAAAATTTCTCTTTCCAATTTCCTTAACATTATATTCCATTCTGTGACAAAAGTTCCTTATTGTGCGCAGCTGGAATATTTATAATAACAATTCTGCCATTCCATACATATTTTGTTAACTTTTATTTTGTTTACAAATGACGCATTTTGTCGTATACTATAATCCGGATTGAAAATCCATTATAATAAGTAAGAAAAATAAATCATATTTTTTAAAACAAAGAGCAATAGTGAACGGTGTTCACTTTGCAGAAATGGGGAATATATCATGAACAGAGTAGGTATTGATATTGGTTCAACCACCGTAAAAATAGCGATATTGGATGAATCCAATAATATTTTATTTTCTGCTTATGAAAGACATTTTGCCAACATACAGGAAACATTAAAAGATATTATAGATCATGCGTTCCAGACACTTGGAGACATGGACATCGCACCGATGATCACCGGTTCCGGCGGACTTACGATCTCGACTCATTTAAATATTCCATTTGTTCAGGAAGTAGTAAGTGTGGCCACCTCGTTAAAAGATTTCGCTCCGCAGACTGACGTCGCCATCGAACTCGGGGGCGAAGATGCCAAGATCATTTATTTTACGGATGGCATCGAACAGCGTATGAACGGAATCTGCGCCGGAGGAACCGGTTCTTTTATCGATCAGATGGCTACCCTTTTAAAAACAGATGCTGCAGGACTGAATGAATATGCCAAAAACTATGAGGCAATTTATCCGATCGCAGCCCGTTGCGGTGTGTTTGCCAAATCCGATATACAGCCCCTGATCAATGAGGGCGCTTCCAAACCGGATCTCGCCGCATCGATTTTTCAGGCTGTCGTAAACCAGACCATCAGCGGTCTTGCCTGCGGAAAACCGATCCGTGGAAATGTTGCCTTTCTGGGGGGGCCTCTTCACTTCCTCACCGAACTGAAAGCAGCCTTTATCCGTACACTGGATCTGTCGGATGATGCGATCATCGCACCGGAGCATTCCCATCTTTTTGCAGCAAGCGGTGCTGCGATGAACTCCAAGGGTGAAGGGGCAACAACGTTGAAAGCACTTCTCGATATTCTGAGCAGTGAGATCAACATGGAATTTGAAGTTACACGTATGGAGCCTTTATTTGCCTCGGAAAAGGAATACGACACCTTTTTAAAACGTCACAGTGAGCATTCTGTCAAACGGGGCAGTCTGGCCGAATACGAGGGAAATGTATACCTTGGCATCGACGCCGGTTCTACGACGACAAAAGTGGCACTGGTTGGCGAAGACGGTTCCCTTTTATATTCTTTTTACGACAATAACAACGGAAGTCCTTTGAAAACAACGATCAAGGCGATCAAAGAAATTTACGAAGTTCTTCCCGACAGCGCTTCCATTGTACGCTCCTGCTCTACCGGGTATGGGGAAGCACTGATCAAATCTGCCCTTATGTTAGACGAAGGAGAGGTAGAAACCGTATCGCATTATTACGCCGCCTCTTTCTTTGAACCGGAAGTAGACTGTATTCTGGATATCGGCGGACAGGATATGAAATGTATCAAGATCAAAAATGATTCCGTAGACAGCGTGCAGCTAAACGAAGCGTGCTCTTCGGGCTGCGGCTCCTTTATCGAAACATTTGCCCGTTCCCTGAACTATGAAGTAAAGGATTTTGCAAAGCTCGCACTTTTTGCAGAAAATCCGATCGACCTCGGTTCAAGATGTACGGTATTTATGAATTCTAAAGTAAAACAGGCCCAGAAAGAAGGCGCTACCGTGGCAGATATTTCTGCCGGACTCGCCATTTCTGTCATCAAAAATGCCCTCCTGAAGGTCATTAAACTGACTGACCCGAAAGATCTCGGTAAAAATGTCGTCGTACAGGGAGGAACCTTTTACAATGACGCTGTGCTCCGAAGCTTCGAGCGGGTTTCCGGCTGCGTGGCCGTCCGTCCGGACATCGCCGGCATCATGGGGGCCTTTGGCGCGGCGCTGATCGCAAGGGAGCATTACGAAGAGGGTATGGAATCTTCCATGCTCTCCTTAGAGGACATTATCGACCTCAAATTCGAGAGCTCCATGGCAAGATGCAAAGGCTGTACCAACCACTGCCTACTGACGATCAATAAATTTACCGGCGGCAGGCAGTTTGTATCGGGAAACCGCTGTGAACGGGGTCTCGGCAAAGAAAAGCAGCGAAAAGATGTTCCAAACCTTTATGAGTATAAAAACCAGAGATTGTTTGAACACTACGTGCCACTCTCACCCGATAAAGCTTACCGGGGAAAAGTGGGAATTCCAAGAGTCCTCAATATGTATGAAAATTATCCGTTCTGGTTTACCTTTTTTACCGAACTTGGCTATGAGGTCGTAGTGTCTCCAAAATCCAGCCGAAACATTTACTCCCTCGGGATCGAATCCATACCGAGCGAATCCGAGTGCTATCCGGCCAAGCTTGCCCACGGCCATATCATGTGGCTCTTAAATCAGGGAGTGGAGTATATTTTCTATCCCTGTGTTCCGTATGAGCGGGAAGAATTCGAGGGGGCAGGCAACCACTACAACTGTCCGATCGTTACCTCTTACGGAGAAAACATCAAAAACAATGTCGAGGAACTTTCGGAAAAAAATATCATTTTCCAGAATCCGTTTGTATCCTTTGAAAGTGAGAAGATCATCGCAGACGAACTGGTAAAATATCTCGAAAAAGAAAACGGACTCAGTGAAAAAGAAGTACGGAATGCCGCTCATGAGGCATATAAAGAACTGGAAAACACCAGAGAGGACATTAAACAAAAGGGCGAAGAGGTTCTGAAATGGATGGAGGAAACCGGCAAACGCGGAATCGTTCTCGCCGGACGTCCTTATCACATTGATCCGGAAATCCACCATGGCATCCCGGAACTGATCACCTCTTATGATATCGCCGTTCTCTCCGAGGACAGCATTTCACACCTCGCCCCGATCGAACGCCCTACGATCGCTATGGATCAGTGGATGTACCACTCAAGGCTTTATGCGGCAGCCACCTATGTGCGCACGCAGGAAAATCTTGAAATGATACAGCTCAATTCTTTTGGCTGCGGACTGGACGCCGTAACGACCGATCAGGTGAATGATATCCTGACTGAGTCCGGCAAGATCTGTACCGTCTTAAAGATTGACGAAGTAAATAATCTGGGAGCAGCAAGGATCCGGATCCGCTCGCTGATCTCCGCCGTCAAAGACCGGGCAAGAAAGGGAGTAAAACCACATGTAGAGGACGCATCCTATAAGCGAATCCTGTTCACCGAGGAAATGCGGAAAAATTATACGATCCTCGCACCGCAGATGTCACCGATCCACTTTGACATGGTGATTCCTGCTCTGGCCGCCAGCGGTTATAATATGATCCAGCTCCCCACCGGTGGCGATGAACTGGATTATGGATTAAAATATGTAAATAATGACGCCTGCTATCCTTCGCTTATCGTCGTCGGGCAGATCATGAAAGCACTTTTATCCGGCGAATATGACCTTGACCGGACCGCTGTCATCATTTCCCAGACAGGAGGAGGATGTCGTGCCACAAACTATATTGGATTTATCCGCCGCGCATTGAAAAAGGCCGGTATGGAGCAGATCCCGGTCATCTCACTGAGTGCCGGCGTCGAATCCAATCCGGGATTTAAGATCAACTACCGTCTGCTAAACGGTGCGATCCAGGGACTCGTATATGGAGATCTCTTCATGCGCGTCGTTTACAAAACACGTCCTTACGAAAAAGTTCCCGGCTCGGTCAATGCTCTTCATGATAAATGGCGAAAAATATGTGTCGAGGCAGTAAAAAAACCGAAGCGCTCGGAATTTCATAAAAACATCCGCGGCATCATCAAAGACTTTGATGAAATCGAACTGGATGAGACGATCAAAAAACCAAAAGTAGGAATTGTCGGAGAAATCCTTGTCAAGTATCTTCCTGCTGCAAATAACTACATCGTTGATCTTCTGGAAGCAGAAGGAGCGGAAGCAGTGTGTCCGGATATGTTGGATTTCTTTATGTACAGCGCCTACGATAATGTATTTAAAGCAGAACATCTCGGAAAACCAAAGCTGAGTAAAACTGTAGGAAAACTTGCAATCTGGTTTTTAGAGCGCTACCGGAAGGTACTTCGATCTGCATTGGCAAAAAGTACCCGGTTTGATCCACCAGCCAATATTTATGATCTGGAACAATATGCCAAACCGTTTGTGTCTGCCGGAAACCAGACCGGCGAGGGATGGTTTTTGACCGGGGAAATGATCGAACTGATCCACAGCGGTGTGTCAAACATCGTCTGTACACAGCCGTTTGGCTGCCTTCCAAACCATGTCGTCGGAAAGGGCGTCATCAAGCAGCTTCGCAAAGCTTTTCCGGGCGCCAATATCGTGGCAGTGGATTACGACCCGGGCGCCAGTGAAGTAAATCAGTTGAACCGGATCAAGTTGATGTTGGCGACAGCCAATGAAAATGTGTGAGAGAATCCCGGCACCCTGTGGTGATGTGAAATCCCCATCAAGGGGAACCCCTGGAATACACACCCCGCTTTTTGTGGGCGGCACTGAACTACGAAACGCAGTGAATGCCCACAAAAAGCGGGGTGTGTATTCCGGGGGTTTTCTCTTGGTGGGGATGGGCATCCACAGGATGGGAGGGAGATCTTCACAGACCAAGTCGAATTTATCTTTGCATAGATATATATAGCAATTAAGCTAAGAAAAATAGTTCTTGTGAGAAAATGTGTTTTCATGATATAATAAAGTAATTATATGCATTCCATTGAGAATGGAACGCAGGGAACAAATACAGCATACGAGAGGGATGAGTATGGAACATTTACAATTAACCGAACTGATAGACTTGGAGATTCTTCAGCATTTCCAAGACTCTTTTTCTACGACACTGGAGATCGCTTCCGGCATTTCTGATGAAAATGGTGTGGCCATAACAACACACTATTCCAGTTGCGACTTTTGCTCCCAGTACACGAAAAAGTCCGAGGAAGGTCTGCGCCGCTGTCAGCAATGCGACAAACAGGCAGCATTAACTGCCGTAAAAAGTAAAAAACCCACGATATATACCTGTCATGCCGGACTGACCGACTTCGTAGTTCCTATCATGTTAGACGAACACTTTCTTGGGTGTTTTCTGGGTGGGCAGGTAGTTACGGAACCTCTTTCCGAAGACCGGGTTCTTGCCTACGCAGAGGAATTGGGGCTTCCCCCGCAGGAATATCTTGAGGCAGCACGCAAAATCCCAATTTTGTCAAAAGAAAAAATAGACAGCATTGCCTGTTTTCTGCAAATGGTGGGCAATATACTCTCCCATATGGCATACAAACAATATGTATCTTTGCAGATAAGTGAAGAGATGAAACAGGAAGCTCATATGAAATCGGATTTCCTGGCAAATATGAGTCATGAAATCCGCACGCCGATGAATGCTGTTATCGGTATGGCGGAGATGGCACTGCGCGAAGACCTGCCACCGATTGCCAGAGAATACATAAAACAGATTAAACTCTCCGGCAATACTCTGCTGACGCTTATCAACGATATCCTTGACTTTTCTAAAATTGAATCCGGTAAGATGAGTATAAATATGGCCGAATATGATTTGTTCCATATTGTGAAAAACATCACAAATATCATTATGGCAAGAATCGGTGATAAGAAACTGGAGTTTATCGTTGATATTGCACCGGATATTCCCAAGCAACTGATGGGGGACAGCATCCGCATCCAGCAGGTGATCGTGAATCTTGCAAACAATGCTGTAAAGTTCACGAAAGAGGGATATGTCTATCTATCCATTCAATATAAGAGAACTTCGGAAAAAGAACTTCTGCTGAGTGTTTTTGTGCAGGATACCGGAATCGGGATTAAAAAGAAAGATATAAGGAAATTATTCCAGTCCTTTCAACAGGTTGACAGCAAGCGCAACCGCAACATTGAAGGTTCCGGCCTTGGGCTTGCACTTTCCAAGCAGCTCATTACACTCATGAACGGCAAAATCTGGGTGGAGAGCGAATACGAAAAGGGCAGCCGCTTTTCTTTTGAAATTCCGCAGCTTGTACTTGATGACACACCTTCCATCGTCATTGAACCTGCCGAAGAACCGCCAAAGATCGCAGGACTATTGTGCGACAACGCATACACTCTCGAAAACATTAAAAAGATGTTTTCACAACTCAATCTAGAGTGTCTGTTAATACAAAAATCCGAGGATCTGACGGCACTTGAAGCGAAGAATGTTGAATTTTTCTTTATTGAAAGTATATGTTACAGCAACGGTGTACAGACATTCCTGTCCGATCATCCTGATATAACAGGCGTCGTATTAGTTGGATTTAAGGAAAAAATCTCATTGAATGTAAAAAATGCCTTTACTATCCGAAAACCCCTTAATGTACTGGATCTGGCAAAGATACTGGCACATGAAGATTTATATGCTGACGATGAGGATCTGGACACCAACACTTTTGATTTCATTGCACCGGATGCCAAGGTACTGATCGTGGACGACAACGAACTAAACCTGACCGTGGCAGAAGGTCTCCTTGCACCGCTGCAGCTTCAGATCGACAAAGCACTGAGTGGCAGACAGGCAATCAAGATGATCGATAACATTCACTATGATTTGATATTGATGGATCATATGATGCCAGATCTGGATGGGATTGAAACCACACGTATCATCCGCCGTTTTCATGAGGACTATGATACCGTTCCCATTATTGCCCTGACAGCAAATGTCGTAGAAGAAGTCCGTGCCATGTTCCTTGTAGAGGGAATGAACGATTTTATTGCAAAACCTATTGAGTCGAAAGTGATCACAGATAAAATCAGACAGTGGCTTCCCAGCAAACTGATTCATAAAGTAACTAACACCGCAGCAAAAACACCGGCACAGTCCGGCAGCGTAGAACAGATTTCCATTCCTGAACTCGATACCCGCTCTGCGCTACAGCTTCTTGGCAATGAGAAACTGTACTGGCAGACGTTAACAGAATATGTCCGGATGATTCCGAAGAAATTACAACTGATCACGCAGCACAAAGAGGCACAGGACTGGAAAAATTATACGATAGAAACGCATGCCCTGAAAAGTTCTTCCAAGCAGATTGGCGCCATGGAGCTTTCTGAACTGGCTGCCCGGATGGAGCAGGCAGGAAATTCTGATGATATCGACTTCATTCTCGCCCATCATGAAGAACTAATTGAACAATACCGTGCACTTGGACCGATACTGACAAAGTATATTGACATCCCAAAGAAACAGGAAATGCCTAAGTCCGATTATGATACGAAGCTGCTTCTTGCCATGTTGAATGAGATGCAGAATGCCGTGGACGATCTGGATATGGATGAAATGGAACAGGTACTTGGTAAGCTGGAGCAGATTTCTCTGGATGAAGAACAGACAGCATATCTTCAAAAGATGAGGGATGCTGTAGAAGAATTGGATGTGGAAACCTGCGATCAGCTGATTGCCGAGTGGAACAAGTTTTGTATAACAAGTGAAAACTGAGAGGAGCAATACGACTATGAAATATAAAATATTATTAACCGGAACACATCACCCCCTGATAAGCGACTTTTTTAATCATATGGATTTCAGCTTTGAACTCCTGTCCTCGTCCACGCGGACAGACGATATCCTTGGGCATATCAAATACTATAAGCCGGACGCCCTCGCTTATTGCCTGAATAAAGAGAGTTTGGATGATATCCGTAGCTTCCGCGCTGTCATCACCCAGTTGGACGCCGAAAATATTCCACTGATCCTCATAGGGGAAAAGTCTAATTGTGCATCTTTTGAAAAAATATACCCTGTCACAGATTATCTCACTATCGTCCGGCCTTTTTCCACCAAAGAATTAACGGAGAAGATCTCCTCTCATTTAGATGCCCATTATGACAAATTAAAAAAAGCGGCTGCTGCTCAAACAGAGACACAGGAAAATACGAACGATGGGAACGGGAAATTAGAAGATGCTCTGACGCTCATCAGCAAAATGACAGAACAGCTGGATATAGAACAAGAAAATATGCCGGCGAAAGCGTCAACATCTGCCGCCACAAAACCTGCCGCTGTAAAACCGGCAGAGCCCGAACATAAAAAGCACATTCTTATTGTCGACGACGACAGCCGCGTATTAAAACTGGTAAAAAATATCCTGAGTGACCGCTACAACGTAGCAACTGCTATTAGTGGAAAAGTGGCGATGAAATTTCTGGAAAACAAAGAGACCGACTTGGTTTTGCTTGATTATGAAATGCCCGGAGAAAGCGGTGCAGAAATTCTACAAAAAATTCGTGGCAATGCCCGATTCCAGAAACTTCCTGTCGTATTTTTGACCGGGGTGACAGAAAAAGAACGTATTCAGCAAGTCCTTTCGTTCTCTCCCCAGGGCTATCTCTTAAAACCCATCAATGCAGAGCGCCTCAATGACACCATAGAAGATATTTTCAAGAAAAAGTAATATCGTATGAGCAAGGGGAACCCATAGAATAAACAACCCGCTCTCGGTGGGCATTCACTGCGTTTCGTAGTTCAGTGCCGCCCACCAAGAGCGGGGTATGTATTTTATCGTTTTC
>CAZOIF010000039.1:0-29373 GCA_964579975.1 uncultured Eubacterium sp.
TGTAAGCAATGCCAAAAGGAAAAGACCAAAGGTCATTAAATCCTTAAAATCAAAACGATTTTTCGTAAGTCAACAGAGTTGACTTTGGCACCACCCCCATTCTATAAAAAATGAAAGGGCAGCCCACCCTGCAACACGATTGTCCTTGAAATCATTCTAACATAGCAATAGCATAAAGGCAACGATAATTTTATTTATAGGTTTTCATTTCTATACTTCAAAATCGCAACCCTACCACTCCAAATCCCTGCTATACGATCCATAAAACTCTCTCACAAGTTCACTCTTCTCTTCCCAAATCCGCTTTCCCTCTCTCGTTCGCATCGGATTTTTCAACGTCTGCTTCAAGGAAAATCTTGCGATGTGATCTCGTATGGACTCAAATGTCACATCCTCTCCCGTTGCTTCGATCCAGATATCCATCACTACACCGTGAGCGCCTGTATCATCCAAAAGGTCAGCTTCCATAAGTAGCGTAAGCTCCAGAGAAATATCTTCCTCCAGTTTCTTCTTGTCAGAGTGGCTGGCGATCAGATTGCAGATAAAATCGATCTTCTCCGCGGGATAATCCATGTCCGTTAAATACTTCCGACAGATTCCGGCTCCTACCTTCGCATGCTCGCCCTGTTCGATCGAACCGTAGCCGCTATCATGAAAGATCGTCGCTATCTTCAAAGATTCTATGTCGATCTGACTCTTGTTTTCATTCGCCTCATACAGCTGCATCATCCAGCGGTATACTCTCCTTGTGTGATCCATCCTCGAATACCGGATCTTATTTCGTTCCTTTCCACCATGTACATCGTACCCGGCAAGCTGCTTTTCCACGTAATCAAACATTTCCGTATATATTGTCTCATCTGGTGTACTCATTTGCATCACCTTTCCCTTCTATCCTTAGTTCAACGATACTAGTTTTATTTTAACACAAAATGTCCTATTTGCATACGATAATAAAAAAGGCCATGGAAATCAATTTTTAACGCTTGTAACTTTCTGAAAAACTGATAAAAGCTCGTACAGTAGCGGGTATATTTCCTGATGAGGACCGTATAAACGTGTCGGTCCTTAGGCTGCGTATAAGGTGCGTGCACCTTGCAGCCTTAGTACCGCTACATGTTTATTCAGCGAAAGCGGGTCCGAATCAGGAAATATAGCCGCTACTGTACAAATTTCACTAGTCTCAGAAAGTTACAAGCATTAAAAATTGATTTCCGTGTCAAAAGGCATTCCAATATGAAAAAAGTATTGCTCCTTTTTCTCTCTCTCCTCCTGATCGGCCGCTTTCTCTACCCTTACACACGTTTTGGCTTTTATGAAAAACTGAATCTTGTCTCCCAAAAACACCTGAACATACAGACTGCTACACTGAAACCCGGAGAGACTGTCTGCCTGAAACTGGTAGGCGTAAAACGGACTGCCTTTTATTCCTCCTCGGATTTCCGGATCGCCTCTGTCTCCTGTTCGGGAACAGTATATGCCCGAAATCCCGGGACAGCTATTATCTATGTCAAACAGGACTCGGAAACTTACCGGTGCCGGATCCGGGTCGTAGCCAGACAAAACTAGCTCGATGGTAGTCTTTTTTCCGGTTTTTCTGCATATAGTTTTATAGACTAAATGTGAGGGAGCTCATTATATGAAAAAAATAATTCTTTTGTTTCTTTCCCTGATTTCTTTTATATACATATTCAGTTTTTCGCCTGTGGCGGAGAAAGAAGTACACGCAGAGGAGAAAACCGCGTCAGGAAGTGCTGTGGATGTGTCGGCTGTCTCAGCCGTCCTCTTAGAAGGTTCTACCGGGGAGATTATTTTTGAAAAAGACAAGGACAAAGAACTCGTCCCGGCAAGCATCACAAAGATCATGACCCTGAATCTTATTTTTGAAGCACTAGACAGTAAAAAAATCTCACTGGAAGACAGCGTCACCGTCAGCGAATATGCAGCCAGCATGGGCGGCTCACAGGTATTTCTCGAACCAAATGAGACACAGACCGTAAATGACATGATCAAATGCATCACGATCGCAAGCGCAAATGACGCCGCTGTCGCCATGGCGGAAAAAATAGCAGGTTCGGAAGAAGCGTTTGTTGAGAAAATGAACGAGAAAGCAAAACAACTTGGCATGGTACACACAAACTTTAAAAACTGTACCGGACTGGATGATGATATCCAATCCGGCCACTACTCCAGCGCCTATGATGTCGCCCTTATGTCAAGGGAACTGATCACCAGGCACCCGGAGATCAGCAATTACTCTACCGTATGGATGGATAAGATCATACACAAAACCAAAAAAGGTGATTCTGAATTCGGGCTTACAAATACAAACAAGCTCGTGCGGTTTTATGATGGCATCACCGGATTAAAGACGGGTTCTACCTCAAAAGCCAAGTATTGCCTGAGTGCAACAGCCAAACGAAACGACATGGATCTGATTGCCGTGATCATGGCTGCACCCGATCATAAAAAACGATTCTCAGAGGCACAGTCCCTTTTGGATTATGGATTTGCAAACTGTAGTATTTATAAAGATAAAGAGCTTGTAAATTCCATGGAGGAAATTCCCGTACAGGGTGGCACAAAGGATACCGTTTCCACAGCACCCTCCTCGGTCTTCTCCTATGTTTTTACAACCGAATCCGATCCTGATAACATCAAACGGACGATCACTTACTCAGAAGAAATAAAGGCACCTTTGAAAAAAGGCGCCCAGATCGGAAAAGCAGATTATTTTTATGGGAATAAGCCCATCGGGAGCATCCCGATCGTAGCCGGTGAAGACATCGAAGAAGCCGGGTTCCTTGACTACTTTCTGGATGCGGTAAAAAAATTATTTCATAAGCTTTAGACGTACTGCCACGAGGTAAAGTCTTCTTCCCATCGGGAAGTCAAACAACTCCTGCTTTGTCATTCCTTTTAACTTGAGGAAGACAACAAAATATACAAATACAGCAATCAAGATCGACAACAAAACCGCCGCTGCATTTGCCATATAACCACCCATAATATTCTCAAACAACCGGTCTGACAGCGTATAGGTAAGAAGGACTGCGATCGTCATCCAGAGAGAAGCTGACAGCGGAACGAAAAATGTCTTGAGCGGTTTTAGATGGAACGATGGAATATAACGTTTTAAACATATGATATTCAATATGCTGACAACGACCGGAAACGTGACGTTTCCAACAATGAGCGCATAAATCCCAAAATCTGTAAATCGAAGTAGTGATATGACGATGCCCACATGTATCACAAGGGAAATCGCCGAATTGACAACCGGAACATGCATCCTGTCGATACTTTGCAGCGCTCCTCCTGTCACGTTGGATATCGCGTAAAAAATGATCGCCGCCGAGCCGGCAAGCATAAGATGCCCGCCAAGCACATAATTCGAGGATGGGAAAAGAAGCCTTACGATCGCCTGTCCAAGAACGGTATATCCCATTGCACACGGAAAAGCAATGATCATATTAAATTTAATACCGGAAAGAATATTACTCTTAAGCTGGACGGTATCCCGCTGCGTAAATGCTGCCACCGCACTCGGTATCATCGATGAAGCGATCGATGTGGAAATGGCGATCGGGACACTGGTCAGCGTCCGGTACTTTGAACTATACACACCGATCAATGATTTTATCGTCACGGAGTCCAGCCCTTTACTGCCCAGAACATCACCAAATAAATAGTAATCGATCAGGCCACTGACCTGATACACCGTCTGGCTCAGTATGATCGGCAGTATCGTAAGAAACAAAACACGGTAAATATGCCCCGTGGAGTAGAGGCGTCTTCCTCGATCCCTCCGCTCAAGTTTTTTCTGGACCGGCCGGTATATATAATAGACAAATACAACGAGGAAAAGTGCCGTGAGCGCTCCCAGACAGGTACCAAGCGTACCTCCTGCCGCCCCCCACGCGCTCTTTTGCAGACTGTCCACATTCCACTTGATAAACAACCAGGCGGCAAGTACACTCACCACTGCATTTACGACCTGCTCAAGCACCTGTGAGACAGCAGTCGGAACCATTGTCTTCTTCCCCTGAAAAAATCCCCGGAACACCCCGAGAAGCGCCACGATAAAAATCGTAGGCGCCAGTACCCGTAAAGGAATATGCACACCCACATAATCAGGATAAATATGGGTCTCAATGAGCTCTGCGCACACAAACAGGGCGATTCCGAACACTCCACCCGAAATAACAGCAAAAATAAGCGCAAGCCGGAATGTTTTTCCGATATTTTTATACTCGCGTCTCATATTCTGGGCAGAAATGATCTTAGAAAGAGCAAGCGGCAGGCTGTAGGATGATATGATCAATATGATATCATAAATATCAAATGCCACCGCATAAATACCGTTTCCCTCTTCACCAAGTATATTGGACATCGGAATCCGGTAGATCATGCCGATAAAACGTACAATAAGGGACGCCATCGCCAATATGCTTCCGTGTTTCAGAAAATCTGCATTTTTATTCTTTCCCTGGTCGTGTGTACTCATACGGGCACCTTTCTGTTACTTTTTGTTCTTAAACGAAATCAGTTTCTTTCTGCTGGTAGGATATGCTGCAATGTATGTCTTCCCCGGATTGATATTCAACACATTTCCATCCGTATCATAATAGCACATCGTCCCCTCCTCTTCATTCTTTCTCCACTTGATCTTCATGCGCTTTCCATTTGTGATATAATACCCCTCGCCCTTTCGCTTGTGAAGATACAAATGCTGGTATCCGTTCCGGTCAATATTGGTTTCCTTAACAAGCTGGATGATCACATTTTTAAAGGAGAGCTGCTTATTATTTTTATGGTCTTTATGTTCTGTCTTATACTCAAATTTCTTATATTCTTTTGATTTCTTATCATATTTCAGATAACATGTCGAGTACGCCGAAAACGGCAGATACACATAATTTGTCGTATCCTCCGACTGCAGTTCCGTATCCTCTTCGTAAAAATCAAAATGCTTTGCCATCTTTTCTTCGTTAAATTTCAGCGAGTAACCGAGCTGTTTTGCCCCCTTACGCATCTTATCGCCAGACGTAAATACATTGTGGGGGGCTTTCAGCGAATTGTCTCTTTTGTACACCACACCGCCGATCGCAGAAAGGCCGCTTAAGTTATTGACACCGAGTTCTTCAATCTTGGAAATTGCGTATGAAGTCTGTCCAAAATGGCAGAAGATCGCATCCCACTCACTCGCAAAACTTACAAAGTAATGTCTGGCGCTCCGGACTGAACCGAGGCGCTTTATTTTACCAGTTCCCTGGAACACGCCAAGCATACGGGTAATCCCTCCCTCTGCCAACGCTTCATAGAGTACATCGATCTCCGAGGTCCCCTGCTGATGCTGGTTCGCATATTCGATATTATTGATGATAACAGCAAATGGTCTCTGTTTTGCCGTTTTTTTCGATATGTACTCGCCAGTCAGCACACTGCGCACCTTTCCTGCATTTGGATCCGGCGTCGGTTCCGGTGTCGGCTCCGGCGTAGCTGCTATTTCTGTCGTCTGAGGCATGTCCTGCGTCTCTCCGCTCTTATCTCCCAGAACAAAGGTCCAGATACAGAACGTCGTGACGATCGCTAAAACAAAGACACTTACTGATACTGCAATGATCATTTTCTTATTTTTATCCATATTTCCCAATCCTTTCCGTTTTTATCGGCTGATTCCGAGCAGCCCCATGATGGTCTTCTGCTCCTTTTCCATTTTGACCCGGTCGTCTTCTTCGATATGGTCATATCCAAAAAGATGAAGCATACTGTGAACGACCAGAAAACTAAACTCCCTTAACTCAGAATGCCCATATTCTGCCGCCTGCTCCTTAATAACTTCCGAACACAGGACGATATCTCCAAGAATGAGTTCTCCCGTATCCGGGGACAGTGAGATACTGTCTTTAAATGCCTTTCCCTCAAAGTCCAGCGGACCATCATATTCCATCATAGGAAAACTCAAAACATCGGTGGGCCTGTCCATTTCCCGAAACTGGGCATTCATTTCCTGAATGGAAGGCCTGTCCACCATCGTAACACTGACCTCTGTATCATATGGACATTTCACATAGTCCCTCATAAAGGAAACCACTTTATCCAACTGCTCCTCTATATCAAATCCAAAGGATATCCCTGCCTCATCTTCAAAATATACTGTCATATTCCATTATTTCCTTTTATTACTCCTGCGGTTTTCCCGGTACTGTTCTCTTGCCTCAAATTTCTCGTAGGCATGTACGATCTTCTGCACAAGCGGATGACGCACTACATCTTTATTGGTCAGATAAGAGACACCAATCTCCTCTACATCTTTTAGTACCCGCAGCGCCTGCTCCAAGCCTGAAATCGTCGCAAAAGGCAGGTCTTTCTGAGAGAGGTCCCCGGTTATGACTACCTTCGACCCAAAGCCGATCCGGGTTAAAAACATCTTCATCTGAGCCGGTGTAGTATTCTGCGCCTCATCCAGTATGATAAATGCGTTGTCAAGCGTCCGCCCTCTCATATATGCCAGGGGCGCTACCTCGATCAGTCCCTTCTCGGAATTTTTCAGAAAACTGTCTGCCCCCATGATCTGATACAGGGCATCGTACAATGGCCTTAAATACGGATCGATCTTACTCTGCAGATCTCCCGGAAGAAACCCAAGGTTCTCCCCTGCCTCGATCGCCGGCCTCGTCAGAATGATCTTCCCCACTTCATCCTGCTTAAATGCCTGGATCGCCATCGCCATCGCAAGATAAGTTTTTCCGGTTCCCGCCGGTCCGACTCCAAATACCATCATCTTTTCCCGGATGGCATCCACATATTTTTTCTGTCCCAGCGTCTTTGGTTTTACCGGTTTTCCCTGAATGGTAAATCCAATCAGCTCTTTATCGATCTCCGCCATCGAAACTGTTGACTTTTCTTTGGTGAGCGCCAGTACATAATTGACATTTTGCTCCGTGATCGTATTTCCTCTCTCTGAGAGTTCAAGCAGTTCGCGAAAAACCCGCTCTGCCTCACCGACCTTCTCTCCTTCGCCGATGATCTTTACCGAACCATCCCGTAAGATGACCTCTACCCCCAGTGTCCGCTCTATTTTTTTCAGATGGGCATCCAGTCCGCCAAATATATTATTTTCATGCGAAGCAGGAATATCAAGGATTCTTTCTTCCTGTGCCATCATCATCTTCCTTTCTTTTCTCCTCCGGCATCAGTTCTTCACTCGTTACATCTGTATGCGCCATCTCCGTGACCAGCATTTTGATCGTTCCGGACGCCCGAAACGCATTTTGCTCCTTTTTGATCTGGAGCGACTGATCCAATATCTGATACCCGTTTTCCTTATACTCTTCCTGTTTTGATAGGAAATGTCTCTTTAATATATCTGAGGCTTCTTTTTCACTATACTGAGCTTTTTTTCTTTCATAGCCAATCAGGGTTCTCTCTGTAATCTTCAGACTCATATCCAGTGGTATAAATTTCCTGTCCACACATACGTTATTTATTATATCATAACTGGAAGAATTATCAAACCATTTTAAGGGATTTTTTATGGAAAATCGGCTTCCGTTGTATTGAACCGTATAGATTTTTATGTCCCTGCCCGTTTTATTTTTATCCATATACTGTATATTTATGCTCTCTTCATATTCTTTCTCCGTCACAAGAGCAATCTCCCCGTCTGCACGAACACCATTATATTTTACAACCTCTCCGCTGTCATCTAATATTTCCACCACGCCACGTATAAGCACATCTCCTTTTTTGACGGCTGTCCCTTTTTTTACCTGAGGCGTCCCTTCTTTCGTAACGATGCTCCGGATCTTTCCGTCACAAGGCGCTGTCAGATGTGCCGGCGCTTCCTCCATCTCTTCTTTTCTCTTCTCCGCATTCCCTTCTTTTACTTTTATATTCAGGACACACCCTTTTTCTTCTGCGGACACCCAACTCATATTTTCACAGCTCTCCCGCAAGCTTCTCTCGATACTGTCACAATTCAGGTTTTTCCGGAACATTCCTGTATACACTCCCATTTTGGTGACTTCTTTACGGATACTCTCCTTCGTATACTCTCTCTGACCGTAATAATTGATCTGCCACACAAAAAGGGATAGAAATTTGAGCATGGCAAAAAATAAAACCAGCCCAAACGTAAAGGTCCAGTTCCGTAACGCACTCATACATACAAACGGAAGCCCCCGTTTTTCCTGTATATGTGGAATCACATGTGTCTTTCCCACAAATGCTTTCAATCGTCTGTAATCTCCCGAAAACATACAAAATGTAACATGGTTTTTATGTATTTTTATCTTCCATAACCGGATCCCATGATGTCTGCACAGGTTCATGAAACGTTCCCAGTGTCCGGACTCCGTACTGCATGACAAATATCCCCTCAACCACTTCAAATAGATCCCTCCCTGCCTAAAACCGGATCAGACTGATATCATTTATTTTTCCATACACCCTGCACTCATCCGGCTCAAAAGACTCAATGCAAAGTTCATCTCCGCATATCATTACCTTTACATGCTTTCCCTGAAGCTTTACTACCGCCCCCGTGTACTCAATAATGGATTTATAATTTTCTATGATCGCATATTCATCCCCGTACGTTTTTACGATTGTCGCACCATCCAGTATATCGGGCTGTAATCCAATCTTTTTTGATACAGGATTCACTTTTTTGCCTCGCTTTTTGTGCCCGCTCTTCACCGCACAACTTTTCATATTTCCGGTTACTCTATCTTATGCCAGAGGGCCTGTCAACGTGACAATCGTACTGCAATATAAAAAAGTGTCTAATTTATGGCACAAAATAAGCAAAAACGGTTGACGAATATGAAATTTATGTTATAATATGTGTTAGTGCGAAAAAATACCCAAACAGTTGTATTTTGCACAATCTTACAGCTGGAGGGAGGTTAGGTGTGATACTATGTCAAATGTGATCGTTAAAGAAAATGAATCTCTGGACAGTGCATTGCGCCGTTTCAAAAGAAACTGTGCAAAAGCTGGGATCCAGCAGGAAATTCGTAAGAGAGAGCATTATGAAAAACCGAGCGTTAGACGTAAGAAAAAGTCTGAGGCTGCTCGTAAAAGAAAATTCAAATAATTGCACATACGATGGACTTACCATTTGGTAAGTCCATTTTTTTGTCTCTATGCGGAAAATTTAAACCCTCTATTTTATGCCAGCTGTCCTTCCAGAACTTCCCTGGCCTTTTTCAAGGCATCCGGGATACCTGCTGGATTTTTACCGCCGGCCTGCGCCATATTCGGGCGGCCACCTCCGCCTCCGCCTACGACAGACGCAATTTCCTTAATGAGATTCCCCGCATGGGCTCCTTTTGCGATCGCACCATCCGTCGCTGTGGCCATCAGATTCACCTTCCCATCTTTCTCGGTGGCAAATACAATGACTGCCTCGCCGAGCTTCTGCTTCGCTTCGTCACCTAAATCTCTCATGCCATTCATATCCACATCCGAAAGCTGGCGGATCAGAACCCGGATTCCTGAAATTTCCTCTGCCTCAGACAGCACATCTCCTGCTGCTGCCTTCGCCATCTTCGCTTTTAATTTCTCATTTTCTCTGGAAAGAGCCTTTAATTCCTCCTGCATGGCTGTAATCCGTTTCACTACCTCTGCCGGATTTGTCTTCAGCACCTTTGCTGCTTCCTGCAGCTGTTTTTCCACCTGGGTAAAATGTGCGATCAGCCCGGCGCCAGTCAGCGCCTCGATCCTTCTTACCCCGGCAGCTACTCCACTTTCGGAAATGATCTTAAACGCCGAAATATTTTTTGTATTCTCGACATGCGTACCACCACAGAGCTCGGAACTGAAATCGCCCATCTGGACAACACGGACCTTCTCCCCATATTTTTCTCCAAAGAGAGCCATCGCCCCAGTCTTTTTTGCCTCCTCTAACGTCATCTCACTTGTAACTACTTTAAGGCCCTTTGCGATCTCCTCGTTTACGATTTCTTCTACCCGGGAGATTTCTCCCTCTGTCATCGGTGAAAAATGAGTAAAGTCAAAACGAAGCTTATCCTGATCGACAAACGACCCGGCCTGCTCGACATGATTTCCAAGAACGATCCGGAGCGCTTTCTGCATCAGATGGGTGGCACTGTGGTTGTTAGCAGTCAGATTCCTGCGTCCCTCATCCACCTTCAATGTCACTTTCTCACCAGTATGAACAGAACCACGGAGCACTTTACCGATATGTCCAATCTTTGTTCCCTGAAGTTTGACCGTATCTTCTACCAGAAATTCACCATCTGAAGTGATGATGACACCGGTATCGGCTTTCTGTCCACCCATTGTGGCATAAAACGGAGTCTCGTTCACGAGAACAGTTCCCTCCATGCCCTCGCAAAGTTCATCTACGATCGCATCTGATGTCGTGAGCACCGTAATCTCTGAATCATGTACCAATCTGTCATAACCGACAAATTTGCTCTCAATGGCAGCATCGATCGACTGATATACCGTCTCCTCTGCTCCCATATAATTCGTAACCTCTCTCGCCTCTCTCGCTGTGCGGCGCTGGATCTCCATCGCTTTCTGAAACCCGTCTTCATCTACTGTAAACCCTTTTTCCTCAAGGATTTCTATCGTAAGATCCATCGGAAATCCATACGTATCGTACAGGCGGAATGTATCCTCACCCGACAAAACTGTACTTTTTTCCTTTTTCATCTTCTCCATCATATCATTTAAGATACTGAGCCCCTGATCGATCGTTTTATTGAAATTATCCTCCTCGGTAGCAATCAGCTTGAGAATGTATTCCTTTTTATCAGCAAGTTCCGGATAACCATCCTTTGACTCCCGGATCACCGTCTCACTGAGTTCGGATAAAAACTCGTTCCGGATACCAAGAATCCTTCCATGACGTGCCGCACGTCTCAAAAGACGGCGCAGCACATACCCACGTCCCTCATTCGATGGCATGATCCCGTCTGACACCATAAACGTCACCGAGCGGATATGATCCGTAATGATCCGGATCGACACATCCTTTTTATCATCACTTCCATACTCCGCGTGTGCAAACTCACAGACCTTGTCACGGATCGCCTTGATCGTGTCCACATCAAAAATCGAATCCACATCCTGCATCACTGTGGCGAGCCTCTCAAGTCCCATTCCGGTATCGATATTCCTATTCGCTAACTCCTCATAATTTCCATTTCCGTCATTATTGAACTGGGTAAATACGTTATTCCATATCTCGACATATCTGTCGCAGTCACATCCAACGGTACAGCCCGGTTTTCCACAGCCGTATTTTTCTCCCCGGTCATAATAAATCTCCGAGGATGGACCACACGGTCCCGCACCGTGCTCCCAGAAATTATCCTCTTTCCCAAATCGGAAGATCCGCTCTTTTTCTATGCCAATCTCTTTGTTCCATATATCAAAGGCCTCATCATCCTCTTCATATACGGACGGATACAATCTATCTGCCGGAATCTCAAGAACCTTCGTCAAAAATTCCCACGACCATGCAATCGCCTCACGTTTAAAATAATCGCCAAACGAAAAATTTCCGAGCATCTCAAAAAAAGTACCATGTCTCGCCGTCTTTCCTACATTTTCAATATCACCGGTACGGATACATTTCTGGCAGGTCGTCACCCGGTTTCTCGGCGGTATTTCCTGCCCGGTAAAATATGGTTTCAAAGGCGCCATTCCCGCATTGATCAAAAGCAGGCTCTTATCATTCTGCGGAATAAGGGAAAAACTCTTCATCACGAGATGCCCCTTACTCTCAAAAAACTCAAGGTACATTTTTCTCAGTTCATTTAATCCGTATGGTTTCATTTCCAAATCCTCCTAATCTCAAAACCGGCCGATCATTCCCTGATCTGTCCGCTTCCTAATATAACATATTTTGTACTTGTGAGAGCCATAAGTCCCATCGGCCCTCTGGCGTGTAATTTCTGGGTACTGATGCCAATCTCCGCCCCAAATCCAAACTCAAATCCATCGGTAAATCTCGTAGAGGCATTGACATAAACTGCTGCCGCATCGATCTCATTTAAAAATCTCATGGAATGATCATAATCCTTCGTCACGATTGCCTCAGAATGCCCGGTATTGTAACGGTTTATATGCTCGATCGCCTCCTCCATGCTGTCTACTACTTTCATGGAAATGATCTTATCCAGATATTCCGTCCCAAAGTCCTCTTCTGTAGCCTCTTTTATTTGATCATCATACTGTCTCGCCCTCTCGTCACCACGAATCTCCACACCATGGGCATACAGTGCCCTGCAGATGGCAGGAACGGCCTCTGCCGCCACTTCACGGTGTATCACAAGGGACTCACAGGCGTTGCACACGCCTAAACGCTGTGTCTTGGCATTCACAATGATGTTGACCGCCATATCGATATCTGCAAATTCATCCACATATACATGGCAGTTCCCTGTTCCGGTCTCAATGACTGGCACCGTACTTCTTTCTACTACGGTGCGGATCAGTCCGGCTCCTCCTCTCGGGATCAGAACATCGATATACTGGTTCATGCGCATAAACTCCTGCGCCGTCTCTCTGGACGTATCTTCCAAAAGCTGTATCGCGTCCGCAGGAAGTCCCTCGCAAAGAAGAGCCTCCCGTATCACCTTTACGATTGCCATATTCGAATGGATCGCATCACTTCCCCCCCGGAGTATGACTGCATTCCCTGTTTTAAAGCAAAGTGCAAAAGCATCCGCCGTCACATTGGGTCTTGATTCATAAATGATTCCGATCACTCCCATCGGAACCCGCTTTTGTCCGACCTGAAGACCGTTTGGCGTCGTTTTCATGGAAATCATCTCACCAACGGGATCGTCCAGATTCACGACCTGACGGATTCCTTCCGCCATTCCCCCGATGCGGTCTTTGTTAAGAGAAAGCCTGTCGATCAGCGATTCTTTCATGCCAGCCTTCTCCGCATTCCTGATATCTTCCGCATTGGCAGAAAGTATTTCCTCTTCGTGCTCCACAAGAGCTGCCGCCACCGCAGAAAGCCCTTTATTTTTTTCGGTCACAGACAAACGGTTCATCACCGCCGACGCAGCTTTCGCTGCCATTCCAATCTGTTTCAGTATCATGTTCTGTCTCCTCCTTCTGTCTCAAACAATCCTCTCTGGGTCATAATATGATCTGGTTTTCTATCAAACGGTTCTGCCGGTATCGAAAACGTCTTCTGCTCATAAAAAGCGATAAAAAGACTTGTCAGACGTTCTCCATACCGGGAAAGATAACGGTCATAGTATCCGCCGCCATATCCCATCCGGTTTCCGTTTTCATCAAATCCGGCTCCCGGCATGATCATGAGAACCTGTTCCCGGGAATACTCCTTCTCTTCGAAAAACATACAATCCGGGGACGCCGTCTCCTCCGGCTCCAAAATCCCCTGATACCCCTTTCGAAGTAATGACAGATCCTTCACCGGATAAAAATACATCTGTTTTTTCAAAAAATCCGTTTTGGGAAGATATAATTGTTTTCCATGCTCGAGTACCGTCCGGTTCAAAAGATCCGTTTCCACCTCAGAGCGTATCGATGAATACGATAAAATGATCTCTGCCCTTTTGTACAATTCCGAATCCAGAACCTTTTTTACAATATTCCGGGAATTCTCCAAACGCCATGCCGGATCCAGACCATCCCTGTGCTCTAATACCTTCCCCCGCACCTTCTGTTTGCTTATCATCTCTCTGCCGATCCTTTCCCCGGCTCGAAAGCGCCGTTCAGCTAATCTATCATACTAATGCTTGTTCTTTTTCGTCAGCGGTGTGATCGTTCCGTCTTTCTCCTGTATAGAAACGTTGGAAAGCGTCGCCCGGAGATTATTTCTCACTGCATCGATATACTCCGCTCTCAAAAGCGCCTGCTCTTTCGCTTCTTCTTCGGTAAGCGTACCCTCTTTTTTCTTTTTATACAATTCATTGATTCTGTTTATCTTTTCTTCATTCATTTTCTCTCCAAATACTCCTTTAAATGAAAATGTCTGGTCTTGTGCGCCTTAAACACTGTTCCGATCTCTTCTCCGTCGATCAGCCGGAGGATATTTTCCATATCATCCCCATTGATGATCGCCATATCCGTCCCCGCATCATTGGCAATCCCCGCCGCATAGATCTTGGCGCTCATGCCGCCGGTCCCAAGTGTGGTAGATGGCCCCTTTGCCATCTCGATCAGTTCATCGCTGATACTCTCCACATAAGAGATAAATTCTGCCCCTTCATTCCGGTTCGGATCATCCGTATAAAGTCCGTCGATATCACTCAAAAGCACAAGAAGATCCGCCCCTGCAACTGCCGCCACGATCGCCGACAGCGTATCATTGTCCCCGAAATCGATCTCATCCGTCGCCACCGTATCATTTTCATTGACAATGGGGATCGCTCCAAGGGAAAGAAGCTCCTCAAATGTATTTCTCGCATTGTGCCTGCTTGTGTCATTGACGATCGTAAATTTGGTCATAAGAATCTGCGCTGTGAACTGATTATATTCAGAAAATAATTTCTGGTAAACGGTCATCAGACGACTCTGTCCGATGGCCGCACAGGCCTGTTTTAACGAAATCGTATCCGGCTTATCCTTTAATCCAAGCGACTTTCTCCCCACTCCGATCGCACCGGAGGAAACAACGATGATGTCCTTTCCCTGATTATGCAGATCCGTGAGTATCCGGATAAATTTCTCCATTTTTACCAGATCAAGCCCTCCGGTTTCTTCATGGGTGATCGTGGATGTTCCCACTTTGAATACGATCCGCTTTTTATCTTTAAAATTATTTCTCATTCCTCTTTCTTGTTCCTTTCGCTAACGATCTGAATTGCCACCCGAAGACCATCCATGGCTGCCGACATGATTCCGCCCGCATACCCGGCGCCCTCACCGCAGGGATAGACGCCGCCTATACTCTCCGACTGAAAGTTTCTGTCCCTTAAGATCCTGACCGGTGAAGATGTCCTCGTCTCCGTTCCAAGTAAGAGCGTATCCTGCCCATCGAATCCCTTCATCTTTGTGCCAAACTGTCTCATACCTTCAATAATACCATTTGAGATATAAGAGGGCAATATTTTTTTTACATCTGATAATACAAATTTTCCTTTCACACACGGTTCGAACTCTCCCAGCTCCGTCGTTGGCACACCATTCAGAAAATCTCCAAACCGCTGTACGGGAATATTTCCGCCTCCGGCACGAAACGTATTCTGCTCCAATTTCCTCTGAAATTCCACTCCCGCCAGAACATCCTCACTGCCAAAATCTTTCTCATCTACGGTAACGACGATCGCACTGTTTGCATTTTTTGCATCCCTGGCATGATTACTCATTCCATTTACCACCGTGCCGCCTTCCTCGGTCGAGGCATTAACCACATAACCGCCCGGGCACATACAAAAGCTGTACACGCCCCTTCCATCCGAAGTTTTTCCGGTAAGCTTATAATCTGCCGCCGGAAGTCTGTCATCATTTAATCCATACTGCCGCTCGTTGAGCCACTTTTGGGAATGTTCCACCCGGACTCCCACGGCAAAAGGCTTTGCCTCCATCGCTATTCCCGCTTCATGGATTCCGGCAAACGTATCTCTTGCGCTATGCCCGATCGCAAGCACACACCGGTCGCAGGCGATCCGCTTTTTATTTCCCTGTCGGTCTACTGTCTCCACCGCCACGATCTGCCGCTCTTTTTCATCCGAAGCCGGGTGTTGTGCTCTCTCTGATACGAATCCGGTAAATTTCGTATGAAACAGATACGTTCCGCCCATCTCCGTAATCTTTTCCCGCATAGATATCATAACTTCCCTTAACTCATCGGTTCCGATATGCGGCTTGGCAAGATACCGGATCTCTTCCGGAGCGCCGTGCTCTACAAAGGTATCAAGGATAAATTTCTTCTTTCCGGTTTTATCTTTCACACCCGTATTCAGTTTTCCATCCGAGAAAGTCCCGGCTCCTCCTTCGCCAAAGGAAACATTGGTCTCCGGATCCAGAATCCCCTCTTTCCAGAAACACTCCACGCTCCCCACTCTCTCCCACATCGGCGCACCCCGCTCGATGATAACCGGTTTTCTGCCGCAGAGGGCAAGGAAATAACCGCAAAACAGCCCTGCCGGGCCCGAACCGATGATAACAGTCGTTTCATCGGTTTTTCTGAAAGTATTATGTACCGTTTCCATGAGATCCGGCTGGGGATGGTATTCTTTTAGATTGTGATCCCTTCGGTTCCTGCGAAGGATTTCCTTTTCGTCCCTGCACGAAAAAACGACCGAATAATTAAAATATAGTTCCGGCTTTTTTCTGGCATCCACACTCTTACGCTCAATGCGTATATTCTGTAAATCATTCTCACTGATGTGAAGCTTACCGGCAAGCGTTCTTTTTAATTCCTCCGGTGTATCTTTTCGATAATCAATTTTGCACTGACTGTACTGCAACATCTGTCTTCTCCTTATTATCCGATCGCCTTGGCGCACAAATATGCTGTTGCCAGGGCGACGGCATAGATACATTAGCCAATTGCTTTAGCACATAAATATGCCGTCGCCCAGGCGAAGTGCAGATTGTACCCGCCGCAGATCCCATCCACATCGACCAGTTCGCCCAGCAAAAAAAGATTTTTGTGGATCCGGGACTGCATCGTAACCGGATCGATTTCCCCGGTCGGCACGCCTCCCGCTGTGACCTGTGCTCTCTCCAGCCCAAATGTATCGGTGATGACCGTCTCATAATTTTTTAAAAGATGGGAAACCTCCTCCGGTTCTCCGGCCCGTTTCCGGATGACCGGAACCCATTTTTGATTGACAAGTCCCTGAAGTTTTTCAACTCCGTGTGCCAAAAGCCATTCCATCAGTTCCTTTTCTTCCCGCTCCGGGAAAAAATCAATCCGGCACCGTACCTCTTTTCCCTTGGAAAGCTCTCCGGCGGCAATCCGGCACAGTTGAAAAACCGGTATCCCGGAAATCCCATTTTTTACGATCTGGATCTCACCGGATTCACTTTTTATAAAACACCCTTCTGAATAAAGGGAAATCTTCCCCTGCATCCTGACCCCGGAAAGCCGGTTCCACTCTTCCCCTGCCGCCTTTAATCCGGTCAACCCCGGAAAAATCTCCGTCACATGATGGGAAAGACTGCGGCAAAGCTTATACCCACTTCCGTCTCCTCCTAACTCTGCACAAGCTTTCCCGCCAGTAGCCAGGATAAATTTGTCGCAGGAAAAGCAACTATTATTTTTGCATACAACCTCATATTTCCCGTTTTCACTCTGCTTTTCTTTATGTACGATCCGGGACACTCTGGTGTCAAATAAAAATTGGACACCAGCCTCTTCACATGATGTTTTCAATAATTCTACAACAGTAGATGCCTGCCCGTTGTGAGGATAACAGTAACCATCCCTCTCCCGGTGATAAATACCAATTTCTTCAAATAACCGGATTGCATCCTCCGTATGAAAACACCCCAGAACTTCTTCGACAAAGTTTTGCTCTCCATAATAACATTCCGGAGCCATATGACGGTTTGTAAAATTACACCTTCCGTTCCCGGTTGCTAAAAGCTTCTTACCGGCCGATGTGTTCTTTTCGATCAGAAGGACATCATGTCCGTTCCGCCCGAGAAGAAAACCACACATAAGCCCTGCTGCCCCCGCACCCGCAATTATGATCTCATGATGTTCCATATTTTTCCCCGTTTCTATAAGGTGAACACAAGCAATGAATAACTAAAACACATACAGTATAGCACACTCCCGCCCAATTAACTAGATAAATTCTCCAGTACGGAATATAATTCTTTCTCATCCTTCACAAAATATCCCTCTAACAGCATCTCCCTTTCGTTCTCCGGGAGGATATCTCCCCGGATCCCGGTATACTCATACGGAGTCACCATATCGTTATGAAAGATCACGACTTCCTCGTTCTCCAGCTTAAGAAAAAATCCCTTTTCTTCCTCTTCTCCCGAGTAAGTTTCACGCACCACGATCTTATCTTTTGAAAAGGAAATAAGCTCGAGACTGTCCGGTTCCTCCACAGACTTATTTTCTGAGAGCGTCCGGTTGTACTCTGTAATATAATCTTCTACCTCTTCCCTCGTCTTTCCAGCCAACTCTGCCGGCACCGTCTCCTCCTCGCTTGTAACTACACCTGTAGTCCCATCGTAGCTTTCCACCACGTATTTCATCGAATCATTAACCCGCAGTTCCTTTACGGTATCTACCGTATGAATTTCTTCTCCCTGGATACCCCCATTATTGTTGTCGTATGACTTATAACTCAGAAAAAAAACAAGCGTAAAAATTGTTCCGATAATAAAAAAACTGCTCATAAACAGATATCTCTTTCTCATGCAGATTCCTCCCGAAAAAGTTTTATCTGTATTATGAACAGTTTTTGCATATTCTATTCGTTCAGTCAACTCACTGCGTATACGAAAATCAGTTCATGACACGTCCGATCTTGACTGGCCTTCTGTAATAAGCGTTGGAAATCTTGATTCCGTCACTCGGATTACTTGCATGGATCACAAGCCCGCTTCCAATATACATGGCCACATGGTTAATCCTGCTGCCATTGCTGTAGAAGAACAGATCTCCCGGTTTCGGTGAGGACACACTTCTTGTCACACCGGCCTGTGCCGCCGCATTGTGAGGAAGGGAATGTCCATATCTCGCATAGAGACTCATCGTAAATCCGGAACAGTCTGTACCGCCCGTAAGACTTGAGCCACCCCATACATAACGATTTCCTAAGAACTGCTTTGCATACTCTGCGATCGAAGCCTGGCTTGAGGATACACCATCTGACTCACTGGCAGAAAGCGTACCGACCTTAACTGCCCTTTTCAGGGAATAATGCTCTGTAATATATTCTTTTGCTACAAATGCATACTCATTATCAACGGTAATACAGATCCAGTTTGCAAGATCTGCCTCGATCGCTTCCATGCCGCCGGCACGTTCGATCGCTTCTTTGGATATCTCCTGTTTCTTTATGATCTTATTTACAAAATTCATCGTGATATTCTGCTTGCGGATCACAAATTCTTCCCCTTCAGATACAACGGAGTAAATCGGGGCAGATGTTGTAGGGAGCGCCCTTACCCTGAGAGAATCCGTATTGATCTCCACACACTCGCGGCCTACTTTTGTCGCAAGCTTCTCTGCTTTTTCATCTGTTACAATATAACTTGCCTTCACCCATCCTGTCACATTACCAGAAACCATTTTCGCCCATCCATTTTTTACTTTATAGATATGGCATCCGGCATTCTTCGTCATCTTACCAACGATTTTTGCACTCTCCGAAGGTTTCTTCCTGACATTCAGATAAGTATCTACCTTACTTGCAATACCAAGCCTGCTGTAATTCAGATTAAGCTTTACATGCTCGTCCTCCTCTTCCTGTTCGGGTACAGGCGTCACTTCCGGCTGTACCGGCGCAGGCTCCCCTGCAACGACCGCATCTACTGCCTGCTGGGATACTGTTCCATTTGCAACATTTTCACAATACTCCTCAACAACTACATTGGCACCGGCGATGGGCCGCTCTGATGCAACTTTAAGAATCGCAGCCCTTGCTGGAATCGAAAGAATCCCGGCGGCAACGATACCTGCCACTGCAAATTTTACATATCTTTTATTCAATATCTTCATCTTTTACTACCCTCTCCAAAATTAATAGCGGTATATTTACTGTTACATTTATTACGATTTTGTTAAATTTATTTAATAAGATTATAACAATGCAAACACGGATTGTCAAGGGTATACGCGTTTTTTGGTGAATTTTTCCCTTTTTTTCCTATTGTGTCAGCTCAATTTGGCATTTAACACAAGGACTCCCTCGTCAGTATATGGCTATTTTCAATAAAATCTTCTACCGTCTGAAACCCAAGCCGTTGGATCAGATCCAGAACATACGGATTTTCGCCCGGCGTCCTGTATTTTGCCTCACTGGCGTATTGATCTACCAGTTTTGTCGCCTCTTCTGTGTCGATATTCCGTTTGGGCCCTCCCACGCACCCACCGGCACATGCCATCCCCTCAAAAAAATTCCCATCTATATGCCCATCTAAAATGTCCTGGAGCATCTTTTTACACTCCGGCACACCACAGGCATGTACAGGAACCACATGATATTCCGGATTGATGCTGTCCACACATTCTTCTACGGCATGGCTCACACCACCCGTTCTTGCATACATCCTTCCTGCGGCAGCCGAATGCTCGTTTACATCCTCTTCCATCCGGGTAAAATCCACCTCCAGCGCATCAAAAATATCCTGAAGTTCCTGAAAAGTCAGGACACAGTCGATATCCCCGACAAGATCTGGCTCCCGGATCTCCGCTTTTTTGGCCATACACGGACCAATAAAAATCGTCCGGCAGCCCTCATGGAGCTTTTTGGCAATTCTTCCGCAAGCGATCATCGGCGAAACCGCCGCAGGCAGATGACCCGCAATTTTTTTAAAATCCTTGCGGATCATGGAAATCCAGATCGGACAGCAACAGCTCGTAAGCTGGAATCCCTCCTCATGATCCATATTCGTACAAAACTCCAACGACTCCTTAAGTGTTAAAATATCAGCAAAAGCAGCCACTTCGATCATCCCGGTAAATCCCATTCCTTTTAGGGCACTCCGGATCTTATCCGGCGTCGCCTCACTTCCAAACTGACCGATATAGGCCGGAGCCATAAGCGCATATACGGGCTTGTCCGATGTTTTTAATATCTCCACGGCCTTTACTGCATCGTGGCTGAACGTAAGATTCTTTGCCCCGCATGCCTCAATACACTTTGCACATCCCACACATTTATCCGGATTCAGCACCACATTTCCATCCTGAATCTCCAAAGCCTGAAACATGCACGCCGTCACACATTTAGCATCACTGCAGTCACACGGTTCGTTTTTCCAGACAAGCGGATGCTTTTCCGGATGCAGCAGACAATCCAATTTTTTTCTCGAAAAATCCCCCTCTGTTTCCTTTCCATTTAATCGGTCCTTCAACACCCTGTGGTACAATTCTTCAAAAGTCATATCGATCCTTCCTTTTTTACATATCCTTTTTATATAGTATCTAAAAAAACAGAATGTTTATACAGAAAAAAGGATTCGGGTATCAAAGGTCCTTTTATTTCACGAAAATCAATTTTTAGCGATCGAATCTTTATGAAAACAGCAAAATTTGTACAGCAGCAGGAATATTTTCTGATAAGGACCTTATAAACGTGTCGGTTCTTAGGCTGCGTACAAGGTGCGGTTTTTGCACAAAGTGCAGAAATTGCACCTTGCAGCCTTTGTACCGCTACATGTTTATTCAGCGCGAGCGGGTCCGGATCAGAAAATATTCCTGCTGCTGTACGAAGTTTTTTCAGCTTTCTATAAAAATTTGATTACTAAAAATTGATTTTGATGTGAACTTTAAATAATAATACAGACAAGCCCCCCATTAGAATCATTTACCACCTTCTGGATCGTATCCTGAAGCTTCACCTGGCTCTCCTCTGTCAGACGGTTCACTTTATTCATGATCCCGTCATCCACAAGCTGCCGGATCGTCTTTCCAAATATATTGGTATCAAAAATCCCATCCGGGTTCTCTTTGCTGTTTGATTCAATATATTCAATCAGGTCTTTTGCCTGTTCCTCACTCCCGACGATCGGTGCGATTTCAGTCTCGATATTCGCCTGTATCAGATGCAGGGATGGGCACACCGCTTTAATCTTTACCCCATATTTGTTCCCATGCTTGATCAGTTCCGGATCTGCGATCTCGATTTCCTCCATCGTCGGCGTTACGATCCCATATCCTTTCCCTTTTACCTGCTCGCATGCCGTACCGATCGACTCATATTCTGCCCGTTTGCCAGCCAGCTCCCTTAATGTAGCGATCAGTTCATATTCTCCCGTGATCGGCGTCCCGATCATATCGCTTAATATTTCATAATAATAATGCTCTTCAAATTCAACAGAAATATTCACCTGCCCATTTTCCAGCTGCTTATCCTGTATGTATGCACCCTTGATATAATCCGCATCAAGACTAAGGCTCTCCTTCGTCACATCTTTCATAACTTTCATCTTCATAAGCATTTCCCGGCACTGTTCGAGAAGGTCTTTTTTCAGCCAGTGATCCCTGTCGAGAAACTCTACCCACTTTGGCAGAAAGAAATTAATTCTTCCGATTGGAAAATCCGATAAGATCGTTTCCATAATAAGATACACATCCTCCTTTTTTAATTTCTTACAGTTTAAAGGCAGGACACTCATACCATACTGGGCTTCCATTTCTTCCGCCAGATTCCTGGCAGTGTCTGAATGGGGATTCACCGTATTCAGTATGATGATCGTTGGCTTGCCCGACTTTTTACACTCGGAAACGGTCTGCTCTTCTCCCTCAATATACTGCTCCCTCGATAATTCCGTAAAACTTCCATCCGTCGTCACAATGACGCCAATATTAGAATGTTCATTGATCACTTTCCTCGTTCCAAGTTCTGCTGCCTTTGTAAATGGAATCTCCTGGGGCGACCACGGCGTCTTTACGAGTCTTTCCTTCTCTTCCTCCATATAGCCGACAGCGTCTTTCACGACAAATCCCACACAGTCGATCAGCCGGATCCGTCCGCTGGCGCCGCTTGGAAGCGTAATAACAGCCCCATCTTTCGGTATAAATTTGGGCTCTGTCGTCATGATCGTCTTTCCATCCGAAGACTGCGGAAGTTCATCGATCGTCCTGCGCCGCTCTCCTTCGTCCTCCAGTTCCGGGATGACCATGATCTCCATAAAATTTTTTATAAACGTACTTTTTCCCGTCCGCACCGGCCCCACAACTCCCAGATATATTTCTCCTCCGGTTCTTTTGTTTATATCCTCGTACACATTATATCCACTGTCCATAAAAAAACCCCCTTGCTAAACTGTTAAAGTATATGCAAGGGGATCTTCCCATATTCTAAAAACATCAAAATTCATGCCACCGGACGCCGTTTAGCTAATGTCGGATGAACATAAGGCCAAATGTTCCGATACCGCAATTACTTGACACAGTAGCCGAAGCTTTCTGCAAAACAACCCGGTCAAACTCAATATATTTATTTACTTCTTCTATAATATCGTCCACTTGACGCACCGTACATCCCGCATATGTAAGAAACAGGATCCGGGTATCGATCTGCTTGCTATGTTTAAAAAGGTTTTTTACATATCTACGGTTCACCCAGGTCATATTTCCGACTTCTATCTTCCAGAGTTTTAATTGGTTCCGGGACATAGACAGAACCGGATGCAGATTAAGGGCACTGCATACTTTATCGACCAGACCGCTGACTTTTCCGTTGCGCGCCAGTGTCGCTGTGCTTGGCACCAGAAAGTTAGAAAATACTTTTTCCTGGAACTCGTTCAATCCCTTGCAGATCTCACTTACACTTTTGCCCTGTTCTGCCATCTCTGCTGCATAGAGTACCATAAGTCCATGTCCACTGCTGATATGATGCGAGTCAACCACTGTCACATTGTCAAAGCTCTTACTTGCCTGCGTGGCATATGGGTAAGCGCCACTGAGATCTGAAGTTGCTGTAATGTGAATCACATGTTGCGCCTTTTCCAGCATATCGGCAAAAAAATACTCGTACTCGGAAGGAGGGGCTGTGGAAGAATACGCATAATTTCCTTCCGTCTGCAGATAAGCGAGCAAACTATCCGAAGAAACCTCTGATATATCACAAAAACGTCCTTCTTTTGTATGTACATAACAATACATGATGCCAATCTGATAGCGGGCAATTAAATCCTTTGGCAAATCACAGATACAGTCAGCAGTTATGGCAATCTTCCGCTTGCGCCCGCTGCTGATCTGGCTGATCGTTCCTGTTTCGTCCCCTTCCTCAAAATTGCTTTGTGATGTATACTCGATCAATTCCTCCGGAAGGAATTTCAAAAGACTGGCCTCCAGCAGCATCGCATTGATCGGTTTGGCAAGATAAGCGTCAAACCCCATATTCTGATATATTATATCTGCATTTGCCATAACATTGGCTGTCAGGGCAATGATCGGCGTCTTTTGACAGAACCCCTTGGTCTGGTTCCGTACCGCTTTCATCGTCTGCTCGCCGTCCATCTCCGGCATCATATGATCCATCAATATCACATGATATTGTTTCTCTGCCGTTTTCTTGAGACACTCTTTTCCACTCTCTGCCGTATCCACTGTAACTTTCGTATCCCGGAGTAACTTGACAGCAACCATGCGATTCATGGAATTGTCGTCCACCACCAGTATCTTAGCATCCGGCGCCATAAAACTCTGCTTATATTTAGCCCGCTGGCTCAACTGCCTTTGCGCCGCAAAATCAATAATTCCAATCGGCCGTGCATTGACGATATGCTGACTCAATTCCAAAGTAAATACGGATCCTTTATGGTAAACACTGTCCACAGAAATGCTGCCACCCATCATTTCTGCCAACTGTTTCGAGATTGCCAGTCCAAGCCCTGTACCCTCAATATTGCGGTTCTCGTTCTCGTCCACACGCTTAAACGAATTGAACAAATCTTCCAGGCTCTCTTTCCGGATTCCCTTACCGGTATCCTCTACGGAAATGCGCAACAATATTTCATCCGGTGCCGTCCGCTCCCCTTTCGCAGAGAGGGTAACCGAACCGGTCTCCGTATATTTCACTGCATTTGTGAGGATATTCGTTAGGATCTGCTTAATCCTCACTTCATCCCCATAAAGCATTGACGGTATTTCCTGGTCAATATCTACCTTAAATTCCAACTCTTTCTGATTGGCACGGACCCAGATCAGATTTACCAGATCACTAAACATGGAACTGATTTCATACTGTGCCCGCACAATATCTAACTTACCGGATTCCAACTTTGACAAATCCAAAATATCATTGATCGTAGTCAACAACATCTTACTGGCATTTTGGATATTAATGGCATTTTCTGCTATTTCTTCGGAGATATCCTCCCGCAATGTCATTTCATTCAAACCGATGATCGTATTGATCGGCGTCCGGATTTCATGACTCATATTTGCAAAGAAGGCATCTTTGGACTGGGCAATCCGCTCAATTTCTTCTTTCTGCTTTTCTACCAGAGCTTTTTCTCTCTCATAGGTAGCTGTCTGGAGTTTCATCAATAATCCAATAAAGCAACTGATACACAATAAGGTGATGCCAGAATCTGTGAAACTGTAAAAACGGCTGGGGGTCTGTGGTACAATTCCCGGGAAATGATATATCACTATGTAAGCGGTAAAATCCGCCAGTGCCGAGAGAAAAAAAGCAACCCAAAATTCCCGTCCCTGAAATAATAGAAAAACATAAATAAATCCCAGGACAAACCAAATGGGGGTTCCACTATCCGTTCCACCACTGAGAATGAAAACCAGTGGAAGCAAAATGACATTGGAACCGATGACCAAAAGCCATGATGCTGTTCTTGTCCTGCGATATTTTGTGGCAACCACAAAAGCGACACCGGCTAATACAAACATCGGAATCAGCGCTGCCAATACGATCGGATTAGCGCCTAACATTACCCGCCCCATACCAATCGCTGAGGCAGCAAAAGCCAACGCCAACACCATACGAACCGTTCTTTCCCGCAAATCTTTTTTATGTATAAATACTTTGCCAAAGATCAGCTTTAATTTTGTAATCATATATTGACCTCCATTCTGCAGCTATTTTCAAGAATCCGATGGTAATCTGTCCCGCCATGACTCCAATAACTCTGCCGCCCCCAGGAAATCAAATTCATTCGTTTTTTCCTGAATTTGCTCCGCCAGTTCCGCTAGTGGCACATCCTGATACTGGCAGTTCGCCAGACTTTTCAAAACATCTTCCAATCCTTCACTCTCAAATCCGGAAAGCTTTTCTTCCAGTATCGCAAGCACCCTGGTCAGGGATTGATCTGTTGATTCATTTGTCACCGGTTCACTCTCCGGCATTCCCTCGTCTGGGGCATCCTCTGTGATCCCCACAGGCTCCTTCAGGCTTCCCTCCGGATACACAAATTCATTGTCTTCCAGCGCCAGAAGAAGGTCATCATGCGTTTGCAGCAACTCCTCATGATGCTGCAGAATATATTCAATACGGTTTTCTTTTCCCGCCATCTCCAACTTTAACGCCATCTCTGACAACTCATTCGCACCGATCCCTTTGGAATTGCTCTTTAAAGCATGTACATTAATAACATAATTTTTCCAATCCTCCTGTTCAAAACAGGTAACAAGCTGCCGTTTTCGATTGGAACCCTCCTTGTGATAAATAGAAATAATTTCCCGGAACCCTTCTTTGTCCCCACAGTAAGAAATCCCCTGATCAACATCGATTCCGGCCCGTGTAAGTCTGGCCATACCCTGTGTATCTGAATTTGAAGAGGAGGCCTCCTTTTCCCTGATATACGGTTTTTCCTCTCTGATGGCAGTTTTTTCTGTTGTCTCTGTTTCCTGGGCCTGTACCGTTTGGGAAACATCCTTTTCCTCTTCCTCGATCACAATCTGTTTTTGTTCCGGGATATATCGCCGCAGCATACGTTCTAACACACTTAACTCAATCGGCTTAGCTATAAAATCATCAAAACCTTCCGACAAAAACATCTCTCGCGCGCCTCCGATGGCATTTGCCGTAAAGGCGATAATAGACAAAGATTGGAAATAAGTTCCCGGTTTCTGTCTGATCTTATGTAAGGTCTCCACACCGTCCATCTCCGGCATCATATGATCCAAAAATACACAGTCAAACGTATGGTTATTTAATTTTTCCAGAGCCTCCTGTCCACCGCTTGCCATAGTCACCTTGATCTGATAAGGAAGAAGAAGTCTCGCCATAACCTTTAAATTCATGGCATTGTCATCTACCACAAGTACATTGGCAGTTGGTGCAATAAATCGGTTGTGCAGGCTCACATGCTGCTCTTCACTTTGAACAAGCCTCTGTCCGTTAAACACGGCAGCGATCGATAATACCGTAAATGGTTTATAAATCCGTAGCATACTGGTGTTTGCCAGCAGTTCCTGCTCGTATTCCAAAAGCAGTACTACCGTAATTTCATTGGCAAGCTGGTCAAAGAAGTTCCGGTCTTCGCCGTACTCCTCCCAACCAATAAAAATATGCGTATAATTGTCCAGCTCAATACGGCGTTTGAGTTCCTGAAGATTCCGGCAGATCCGGAATAAAATTCCAAACTGCTCTGAAATATGACGTATACAATTCTCATACCCCTCCCGGACAACCGAATAGTCATACTTCTCCATATTGATATAACATATGGCAAAAATGTGGTTCCGGTTCTTGATCGACACGATCGGGGTCTCATCCAACACCTTTTGAGGGACGGTAAATATAAACTCGCTCCCCACTCCCGGCTCACTGTTTACCGTGATAAAACCACCCATACTGCGAACCAGTGCCTGAGTAATGGCAAGCCCCAGTCCGACGCCGCCTTCCTCTCTATTTCTCTTGGAATCCAGCTGATTAAAACTGGTAAAGATCGTCTCCATCTCACTACGTTGAATGCCAATGCCGGAATCTCTGACACTGATGATCAGATTCATGCCATACTCCTCTTTTCTTCCCTTGATCCGGAGTATGACGCCGCCCTCTTTCGTGAATTTTATTGCATTGTCCAGCAGATTGATCACAATACGCCGCAATTTCTGTTCATCCCCCACCAGATTACTCGGCAGATCCGAATCACAATCTACAATAAACTCAAGATCTTTCCCGTTTTCCAATGTCAGTGTCATATTGATGATATCTGTAATCGTAGACGTAATATTATAACTCTCCTCTGCCAGTTCCATCTTACCGCTCTCCAACTCCGAGAAATCCAATATGTTGCTGACAGAAGATAAAAGATTTCGCCCTGCTGCCTGAATATCAATGACATCACGCCGGACATTTACAGGAAGATCCTCCTGTAAGATTGCCTCACTCATACCACATACCGCATTAATCGGAGTCCGTATTTCATGGGAAATATTTACCATAAAGTCATCTTTGCTCCGCTCAGCAACCTTTAATTCATTGATATTCTGTACCAGCGCATCATTAATCTCCCGATGGCTGCGCATCATGATCCAGGTAACGGCAGACACCGTGTAAATGGATACCAGCTGCATGACCAGCCGCAAAAATTCATATAGAGAAGTAATCGCAACCGTTTTGGCTATAAATATATGATAGGCAAAAACAAGCGCCGGGACGATCAGCCCCATATACAAGACCTGTGGATTATAGAAAATAGCCATCAAAACAATAACCCCCGCCATCACACAAAGGGTGGAGGCAAAATCATCCGTACTCATGGCATAAACAAGGTAATTAATCCACGACATCAGCGCAATAAATTTTGCTCTCGTGTCGTGGCTCCAATTTTTCCGGATACTGATGATCCAGCCTGCAATGATCGTTACAATCAGAATCTCTTTCTTAATGATATTCCAACCCGCAAACTGAGCAAGCGTAAATGCGGCAACCGTGTAGATCGTCAGAACCGTCATCACAATCCGCTCTAACCGATTATTGAGTTTTTCTGTTTCAAAAAGGTTTTCTTCCAAGACAGCTACCTCACTTTTCTTCTATTGAATATGCAGCACTTTTTTTATCATAGGGACCATCTCCATAAATACATCGATGATCACCGGGTCAAACTGCGTTCCCCTTCCCTCTGACATGATCTGTATGATCCGCTCAATGGGCCGGATCGGCGGTTTATAACAACGCTCTTCATAAAGGGCATCAAACACATCTGCAATCGCCATGATCCGTGCCGACAATGGAATATTGTCCCCCATAAGGCCTGCCGGATATCCCGTACCATCCCACCGCTCATGGTGATACATGGCAATATCCCCTACGATACGGACATAATGCTCATCCTCGATATCTCCGATAATGGTCTCAATGATTTTACGGCTATAAGTAGTGTGCCGTTTCATCGTTTCAAATTCTTCCGGTGTCAGCTTACCTGGTTTCTGCAGGATAGCATCCGGCACCTTGATCTTGCCCACATCATGGAGCGGTGCGGCCTTGCAAAGATCCTCTATGTACTCCTCTGTCAATTCTCCCGGAAACAAGCCCCGTCGAAACAGTTCATTGGCAATCATACTCACATACATCTGTGTATTTTTAACATGCCTTCCCGTACTGCCGTCCCGGCTCTCAATAAGATTCGCCATACCGATAATGACAGACTCTTGAATCTTACTGAGACGCATGGCATCTTCTGTGATTTTCTGCGCCTGTTCCCGAACCATATTTTCCAGATTGTGACGATATTGCTCCAACTCGATCGTTTTTGCCACCCGGCTCAACAAAATATCCGGCACAAAAGGTTTTACGACAA
>CAZOIF010000040.1:0-29272 GCA_964579975.1 uncultured Eubacterium sp.
CACGGTAACCTTGCAGACAGCCTTTGCTCCCTGTCCATCGGCAGATGTTGCCATAGCAGATGAATGGTTTTTTGCATTTTCCATAAGTTTATACTAGTGGATCTGCTTACAAGTCAACTTGGCTCAATGTATATTCCTAATTAGAAGAACATAAAATAATTTAGACATATTTATTTACTTTTGCGCAATAAATATGGTACACTTTGTGTTAAGGAGGCGACCAACATGATCGACATGTATTTATTAGAGAGATTCGGATATAATGAGCCGATCTTTATAAATGACCTAAACATCCCGGATATGACTGAAAATGCTGTTCGGCAAGCAGTCAAACGACTTGCAGCATCGGGATACCTTCAGCGTTATGATACAGGAATTTACTATATCCCTAAACCATCAAAACTGTCGGGTAAAAGTTACCTTGATCCATTCGTTGTCATTATGAGAAAATATATCAAGGACAATACCACAACTTATGGGTATATCACAGGTGCCTTTTTTGCAAACCAGCTAGGTCTCACGACACAAATGCCTGCCACGCTCGAAATAACAACAAATAAAGAATCTACCAAAGGCAGATTGGTAAACATCGGAGGGCAAAATGTCCGTATAAAGCGTTCCGCTCTCCCTGTGACAGAATACAATGCTAAAGTCTTGCAATTTCTGGATGCTGTATCTGTTGCAGATAAATATTCCGAACTGAACAAGACAGAAATGATTGAACGCTTAAAACAATATCTTCGTCAAAGCAAATTTACTCAAAAACAATTATCAGACGCCTCCCCTGTGCTCACTGGCAGCACCGCAAAAAAACTCATTGATTGGGGGATTATCTATGAATTTACATCATGATAAAGAATCATTTAAGGAACTCATTATTGGTGCTGCTAACGAACTGCACATCCCTGCAAACATTATAGAAAAAGATTATTTTGTTACTCTAGTCTTGAAAGAACTCCGGACTCATTTAAAAGATATGGTTTTCAAAGGCGGTACTTCTCTTACAAAATGTTACCGCTTACTAGATAGATTTTCCGAAGATATTGATATTTCCTATAATGCCGAAGCAGGAATTCCGGGTGAAGCCAGAAAAAGAAAATTGAAAAAAGCTGTCATTGAATCAATAAACTCACTTGGGCTGACCATTAACAATCTTGAACAAACAAGAAGCCGCCGACATTATAATTGTTATCGGGCTGGCTATCCATCGGTTTACAACGACATTCCCTTTTTGAAACCGGAACTGATAGTAGAAACATATATTGCCTTGCTTCCATTTCCTGTAGTAACACGAACGGCAGATAACTATATTTATCAATTTTTAAAAAAGACAGACTCTCTGCATATTGCAGAAAAATATGAGCTTATGCCATTTCCGATCAAAACACAGGCAATAGAACGAACTTTGATCGATAAAATTTATGCCATTTGCGACTATTTCCTAATGGGCAAAACTGACAAGCATTCCAGACATTTATATGACATTCTGCCCTTCTGCCAAAGATGGCATCAGTATCAATGCATTACTCACAGAAATCATAGATAACGATATCTACAAAAAGGATTATAACGACATTACAAATGGACTACTATTCGTTCCAGTTACTTATGAAGATGCCGTCTCCAGTCTGAAAGATATCGTGGATTCCGAAATCTTTTATTAAGCATTTTCTATGTTCAATTGGTGTACTCAATCCGCCTCATCGCCTGTTCCGCTTTATCATAGCTGGCGTGTGTATAGACATTCAAAGTGACACTTACATCGGAATGCCCCATCAGATATTGCAAGCTCTTAATATCCATCCCTGCATTTGCCATATTCGTGCAAAAGGTATGCCGGAGTACATGAGGGGTGATCGGCGGGAGCGGCGTTTCATGCGTGGCATTGTATTTATTCCATGCCCTTTTCATCACATGTTCGATGTGCATTGCTATTTTGGGATTTCCGTCCTTATCGAGCAAAATGAATCCGCTGTGACCGCCTATAACACGCTCCGTCTTGACTGGCTTCCTATTTGCAAGGATATTCTGCAGACTCTCATATACCTTTCCCACCATCGGAATATAGCGGACGCCCGACTTTGTCTTCGTTTCTTCTATATAATATTCCCCGCTCCTTGTCCTGACCAGCTGATGATCTACATGGATCCTACGCTTTTCAAAATCCAGATCATGAACGGTCAAGCCCGTAAACTCGCTGATCCTCATACCCGTACCGAGCAAGACAAGAAATTCGTCCAGATATTTGCAATAATGCCGATCCTCTTCGATGAAAGTCAGAAACGCTTTTTGCTGTTCTTCCGTCATCGCGATACGTTTTTTCGAATTGTTCGGTATGATATCCAGTTTAAAGTCAAACGGATTTCTCCGGACAATATCTTCATTGTATGCCATCTGAAATGCAGGCTTTATCACGCCTCTCACACTGGTTATCGTGCTATACCCCCTCCCATCTTCCGTGAGTTTGATAAACCACTGTTTGGCATCCGAAACTTTAATATCGCGGATCTTCCGATAACCAAAATTCTCTTTTCGGACCAGATTCAATACAAACTGATACCCAACCCTCGTATTATACCGCACTCCTCTTTTCAGCCGGATATAGCGCTCGATCAGCTCAACTACTGTAATATTGCCCGCCGCATAATCCACTCCGCTGTTCAGAAACTTCTGGATTTCGTTCTCCTTTTCCCGCAGTTGCCTCAGATCAGAAGAATAAACTGTCCTGCGTTTTCCTTCCAGATCCGTATAGCGATACTGATAAAGCAAATCCTTCCTCTGGCCCTCCCCCTTCCTCAAAATTCTTCCCTTATGATCTTTTCTTTTGTCTGACATTATAACTCCTTTCCGCTTGAAAAGAGCCTTGAAATGACATCCGTCAGATCAAAGCTCCAGACAATCTTTTCAAATTATATTAATAATCTACCCCTTAAAATGCTGTTCCATACGCTTTATATCATTTTCCGAGTAATGATATACCGGATAAAATTTACAGATCAGATAAATGACAACACACAAAATAAGCAATACTGCGATATATTCATAATCAAACTTCAGTGCATTTGTCGCAACCAGCACATCTGACAAACCACATAGAAAAACCTGATCTCTATTCACGAATGCCACTACGATTCCTACAAGCACCGGCAATATATAAAAAACAAATAACAATATACGGACCAGATGCTGCCGTTTCCGCAAAAGCCGATTCAAAAATAAGATCAAATACCCCAATGTAAAAATCCCCAAAACTCTCATCAGATACATAATTCTGATCACTCCACATATCGGAAACTCACCAATTTCTCCGACACTTATCCCGGGATAATTTAATCCGGAAAAACCGTATGTAACGAATACCCATACCAATTCCGGAAGATATACGATGGCTCCAATGATCACAGCATCCAAAGCACGTCTTCTTAACGTTTCCTTTTCCTTTCCACCGTATAAAAGCATAGTAAGAATCACCACAAAAATCGCCTGAACATAGTGGAGCCTCTCCTCTCCCACCCCAAACAATGCCTTATATCCTTCCCGATAAACAAGTAACGGTATCGCCTTTTCTTCGGCAAGCCCCACCACCCCACTCTTCTCTTCGGGAACTTCGACATAAACATATCCCTTTTCCGATTCCGGAAGATATGCCGTGACATGATAATGCTCCACATCTTCCATCCAATCGATCTGCTCCATGATCCTCCCAAAATCCTCCTCAGAAATTTGAGATTTATCGGCATTAACCTGCTTTCGTGCCTCCGTATAACGCAGCCCTTCATACTTCTTAACAAGCTGCCGGAACTCCTCCTCCACCGGATTCTGAAAGCTCCTCCCCATGAAAAAGAAAATCTGTAGCACAATGGCAAACGCCGCAGCGACATAAAACTTTTTCATACATTCCCTCCATTGCCAAAAAATCTTGACACAATCTTAATAAAACCTCCAAACCGGTAATTCTATCTTACACCAGTTTGGAGGTTTGGTAAATAGTTTTATAGGCTGTATTATAATTTTATGGCAATTCCTTCTAGTACAACGAATATTAAATTGGGGATAGTTTGGCGCAGGATATGAGAGTGCTGCTTCACAAACGTAAACGTAGCGGCTTTTACCGCAGGTTTTATTGACATGCAAAAAATCCCTGTATAGTACAGGTAAGAGCAGAACCCAGATTTTCGGCTCTGCTCTTTGTAACTATCAATGTATCTTATATCAGTTTTTTAGTTTACACAAAATATGAAGGTCTCTCCCATAATTACAAACAGAACTTTTGAAAACAGAACAACCTTTGTAAATTTATTATCTTGATTCTCTATACACGAAACCATCATTCCATTACGCCCGGTCGCATCAATTACTTTATCATATCTGCTCCCCGCATTATCTGGCATTAAATTCACCACAAATTCTATAGAATATAAAAATATCTGTTTCCTCTTTTTTTCACAATTTCTTGTTCTCTTAAATCCTCACAGATTTCTTCTACAATCTCTTTACTGCAATTACACAAGCCATTTTCATTATATTTGCAATCAAGCTGATTATTGCAACATTCACCCTTAAATCTTTTTAACAGATTTTTATCAACGCCACGCTTTCTATTTAGAGCAAGTTCCAGCATAATGCATAAATATCCATCATATGTATTTATTTTTACATAACTCCCTTTTAGATTATATATTCCAAAGAAACTAAATATATCTTTTATGGTATTAAAATACGGTATTGTTTTTCGTAAAAACAGGCTTGCAAAAAAAATAGTGCTTTTTTTTATACTAATATAATACTCTCCTTCTTCTGATATAAACTCAGAAACACCCTCTATCTCATATTCTTCTAATTTACTATATTGAAAAAATTCCTCATCAGAAAGAATTTCCGGATGATTCCTGATAAAGTCCAGACATTGTTCACTGACTTCTTTATCTAAGCAAAATGCCTGCATTACTGCTTCTATCACTTTTGACTTTGTCCCTTCCACTTCCATATATTCTTTCATCTTGCCTCACCTCTTCCTCTAAATTTTCCAACCTTTTCTTGTAGTAACATTCCAGCTGATCAGCCATAAATATCTAAAATACTCTCTGAAGCTCCACGGCTTTTCGCGTTTTGCTTCATAAATTCTCCGCTTTATGCCTGGATGTACCTGCTGTTCTACCCGCTTTTGATATATTCTGTAAAGAATACCTGTATCAATTTTCTTTTCGTCATTTATTTCCCCTTCTGCTGTACACCGCAATGCTTCTTCCAGAATTGCAGGTGGTATATTGCTGACAGCCATCCCAATCCTATCTGCCCTGAATTCCATTACCTGCTTCCAATATCTTTCATCACACATTTTATGAAATACAAAATAGTTTAAGACCAGAAATACTGCTATTCCCAAAATAACAGCATTTTGTGACTTGAAAGCAAGATACATTACAAATAATGAGAAACCGATATACAGCAATACGATTCCAGATACTTTTCTCATCCACTTTATATCATTATAATGTATATGCACCAGTTCATGGGCAAACAGCAGTTTTATTATGCCATAATGTATCTGGGGAGCATATCTTTGGGACTTAGCAAATACTTCCCTTCCTATAATGATCACTGGCATCTGCCCTTCTAAAATAACACTGACAGCTTTCTTTGTATCCAGGTCATCTATCCCTATTTTTACTTCCTTTATATGAAGCAGACAGCACATATTTAATATCTCATCAAACCAGCCGCTTAATTCTTCCATATTTTCATTCATGCCCCATACCTTTATCTCATTATTGGCTTTTAATTGCTTTCTATAACTTCTCCTCTGCTTTAAATTATTCCTGAATTTCTCATCTAAAAGCCGGAAAATGGTATACAGCAGCAGAGTTATGAAAACCATCACGATAAAAAAAGGCGACAGGTAAACAGTATCTTTTAAATGGACTGCTCTTGATACTACTTCTCTAAGCATATCTCTCAGTACTAATATCATGGTAATATCCGCACAGGCAATCATTAACAGTACTATGAAAATTTTCAGCATTCTGCTTTTTTCTTTCTGCTGTTTTTCTAATGTCCTGTGTTTTTCTCTTTCTGCTGTTTCTTCCCTTCTCATATATTTCTTTCTCCTGTCAAATTTAAATAAAAATTTCTGACTTTCATTCAGCAAAACCATCAATGCAATTCTTGACTCTTTCAGATTTTCTAAAAATACACCTAATCCGGCTATATATATAAGAAATGGTACCCCTAGAAAAGAAAAACACCGGATCATAAAAACTACAATAAAAGGCAGGGCAATGATTTCCACTATACCCAAGGCACTTTTTTCAAATATCGAATATCTAAGTTCACTATACTGCTGAAGAAAATCATCCATTTCGCAGTTTCTCATAGAAGATTGAAATCTATACTTTAGCACAAAAAGATAATATCCTATAAGCATCCTAAAAAAATCCCAGAAAAATCTATTTGAGGTATTCTTTTTTTTATAGATAAATTTATAGCATATCCATATGATAGTTATTTCTGACAGAAAAAAACTGCCTCCTATAAATAAATTCATTTTTACTCCGCAATCCATTACTGCGCTTTTCCTTTTGAACCTTTCAGACTATCTATTGTACCTGACACCGGACCTTTATTTCCACAAGAAGCACACTCAAATAGTTCGTGTCCATTATAACAGGTTAATTTTTTACAGACACCGCATTCTACAAAGCTATCATTTCCACAATACGGGCACTTGTACTGCGGTCCGATTCTTAAATTAGAAAAATCAACCTTCTTTTTGCTGGCTGAACCGCTAGCCACAATGCGGGAAAATTCGTCATCCTTAATTCCATATGTCAGTGCCCACCTGTCATCGGCCGCTAAATCATATCTTTGATGAAATCGTTTCCTCGTTTTAATACAATAAATATCCATAAAAACTACTTCGTTTTTTGCCATAATATCATTTCCTCCTGTGTAAAATAATTTCACGAAACGTCTAACACAAATGATAATATTAAAAACACTGTTCCCATGACAAATGCAGAGGGACGCATCTTATTAAGCGCCGTTAATGAACTTTTGCTGTTTTTTTTCAAACTGACCAGAATGCTGACAATAATATTGGCAAAAGCAAAAAAGAACCACTGTTTCCCTATCGCCAGGCATTTGTCAGCAACCTGCTGATATAAAGCCATATTTGTATATATGTTTTCGCCCGATATCATAAGACATGCAGATATAATAAACAAAATACCGGCAATTTTACAGTATTTTAAATACCTGCATGTCTCATGAATCATTGGCATTTCTTTATTTGGAAAAATATATAAAACAGCAATCAGGATGAGAACTGCCGAAGCAGTGAGCGCTATTTCATTTGCCAATGCCGAAAAAAACATAAATGTATCAAACATTTTCTGCCTCCTGCTTAAAACATATTCTGAAGTTTTGTGATATTTCTTAACACGATCTGACATAGGACAGTCATATTGTGGATTATCAGAAACAGTAGATTTCTGAACCCATTATTTGTTTCTGTAACATCAAGCAGAAACAGCAGTGACTCCTTCAGAAGCTCATATTTTTTACTGTCAAACATGTGCCTAGCAAATACTTGAAAGTCTGCTACCCAAAAAACTGCTGCATCTAAAACCATACCTGCCAGATTCTGTACAGACAGCAGCATGTATAACCCCTTCCCTTTTAGCAGCAATATTGCATGCGAAAGAAAATCTAACTTAATCATTAAAATCTGAACTTTTTCCAATACAGCAGACATATATGCTGCCCAGGAATCTGCATCCATAGAAAATCCAATTTCCTTCATCATACAGACCATACCCAAAATAAAAATAAATACCAGAATTCCAGATACTGCTTTTAAGAAGACCAACACATAATCGCATATAATTGCCACGGTTATTTGCATCGTAGATTTTTGACGGCGAATTTTCTCTGCACGACAAAACTGCATTGCTTTTTCATATGCCAGTTTCTGTTCAGTCACCGCATTCTTTCTCGCCTTCTCTATCTCCCATGAATTTCCTGGCTCTTTGCACACGTCACATTTGTCCAGATAATGTGAATTTTCATTATTACATACCGCACATACCCAGCAAACCACAATTTCCCTCCATTCACGAAATCAGCACTTCCAGCCCATTGTTTCTGCAATACTCTTATCCAATATCCGCGTACGTCCATCCTCAAATGTAACCCGAACTCTTTTCGGATTTTCTGCCAGTGCTTCTACAACCGGCCATGATGATTCAGCTTCTACATCAGCTTTTTTGAAATATGCGACAGCTGTTAATTCCTGTTCAACCGTAAAAGACCACACTGGTTTCATTATCGTACGTTCTAAAACCCTCCAGTATTCAAATTTATACCCTGGAGCCGCATATGCCTGAAACTTAACCATTGTTCCTTTCTTTACGCGAACATCTGGTTTATTGTTTACAAGTGCGCTGCCGCCCTCGGAAAATGAAACTGCCGATACATTTACACTGCCTGTTTCCACTATACCAGATAATCTTAAATATACTTCCTCGCTACTGGGTCTTTCTCCAGGCTCCAGTGATAACATTTGATTGATTAATTCCTGCAGATACAAAGGTTTTATGGATGTAGCTGCTTTTAACTGCTTATGATCACAAACCACCTGATACGCATACGCATATCCTAGAAGATCCGGCATCTTTCCGCCTGTGCAGTACTGATGAAAAATCAGTCCTAATGCAAAAATATCAGATTTGCAGGTAACGATACTTGCTTTCCCTGCATCTCCGCTTATTTTATAAACCGCTAATTCAGGACTCCAATATGGTTCTGTTCCCACAGTATTTTCTGGCAGAGGAGGTCTTTTTGAAAAGTAGGAATCGTCAAAATCTATTATTTTACAAACCAGCCTATGGCCTTTTGTTTCAGAGATTAGTATATTATCCGGCTTTAAATCGCCATGTACAATGGCAACACTATGTACCAACTTCATGCTCATGCATAACGTTTTTAAAAGCAAAAGACGGTCGGTTTCCGAAAGTGAGATTACTTCCTTAAACCCGAATGACGACGTATCCACCTTACGCGTTGCCTGAATGTAGCAAGGGCGGTCCAGAAAAATTTCAATTGGCACTACAATATTGCCTCCTCCGGCTGCCACATTCTGTAATGCAGCAATAACATTTTTCCGTTCTTTTTTCCATTCCTCGCATTCTTTTTTTTTCATTTCATAAAATTCCGGTGAAGACCCTTCCTTTGGATATTTAGGTTCCCGAAACCTTTTTAAAAAATAATCGTTTCCGCCTTTTTTAGCAAAAAGATACTGACCATTTGCCGCATCATCCTGCCACTTTCCATCGTTCAAGTAACCATTCGTATTTTCCACTATACTCTGCCTCCACAAACAGTATTATATAACTCATATGTATCCTTATACGATTCTCTCCATAAACTGTCTATATACTCATGTGCCGCATCTATCGTATCTTTCAATGTATCCTGCTTTTTGCACATCTGTTTATATTGTTCAATTTTATTGTACATGTCCTCTGGTATCCATGTTTTCATGAAGGGTATGTTGATAAATTCATTCACAAACACATTTCCTAAACTACTGATATAACGGTTGCTTCCACTGCTATTTTTTAAGCTGTCTATCTTTTTGGCGTACTGGTCTCTTATATTTTTTAGCTGCTCATATTCTTCATAAAGCTTCATCGTTTCGGAAAATTCGATAAAGCCAGACTTTTTCGCATTATCAAATGCAAGGGACAACTCGCCACTGTTCAAAAACTCCTCCACAATTTGCTGGTATAATTCACTGCTCTGCTCTTTCCCAAAAACAGTTCTTCCTTCCTTTTCTATGGTGTTGACTGTTTTTTGTAATTCCGAAATACGCATTCGAAAGTTCTGTTCATTTCCATATTCGATATCTGACTGCATATTCCTTAATATTTCCTCAGTACATCCAGATAAGTACTTTATTTTTTTAACCGAATCTGTTCTTGTTTTTTCCTTCTCCCGATATCTCAGCACCAGCTTCTTCAAACGTGTCCTAACAAATGTATTTATAATTTCTTCATTCCTGATATAAAATGGGATATATTCTTTTTGGAAGGAATCTCTTATATTCTCTCCCATACGCTTAAGTTCCTGCTGAATATTATCGTGCAGGGATTGGAATTCTTCGATTTTATGATTTCGTTCCTGCATATTTTCCCTATACACCACCATGCATGGCAGATGATAGATTTCATCTTTTAAACAGCCGTTTTCCTCCAGCAGCTTCCCATCCAACAGGCTGCATACATAGGGCACTGCCTGCCTGCCCAAATCCCTTAACGCCTTATTTGCCGCCAACTGCTCTGTATTTATATCGTTTTCGTATGTTCTGATTTCCTGACGACTGCCTTCCGTTGGCTGCCTGTAACAATCTTTTATTTTTGTGAAACGCTCTTTGTATTGCTTCTTTAATTCTTCAGAACCCGTTTCATTAAAAATGACGCCAGCCATCGTTGTATCATCCAGTAAATTACTTCCAGAATAAATCTCCGAAATCTTAGTTTCTATCAAAGATACATCATCTGTTTCTGGCATACGGTCAATCGCAAATTCCAATAAGTATTCAAAATCCATCGGCGTAGCCAGATAATCAAAACATCCATCTGAAGCTACAAACAGAAATAAATTTAACTGTTTTTTTATCCTGTATCGCTTATAATTTAAATAAAACCTACCTTCTCCCTCTCCAGAAATACTATTACACATATTTGATGTGCCAAGACTTTTCATTGCATCAAACGTACCTTCCACATCATCCTCAGAAATCTGCTGCAAGCCATCGCCTGCAGACAACAAATAAACCCGTGAGTCGCCTGCCCATACGGAATATATATGGATAAAATCTTCATCCTCCTTAAACACTGCCATAGCAAAAGTCGTTGGCAGTAATTCCGCAGATTTCCCCTTAATCGTTTTCTGCAGATTATGCATGCGGATATATGCACGTAGACTTTCACATAAATATCCTTTAAATTCCTGAAAAAAAAGTTGCGGTTTCTCACTCCAGATTTTGTCACCAGCCATTGAAAAAAATTCTTGGGCCGCACAGCTCACACATCTGGAACCAAAATATGCACTTGTATGCTTCTGACCGTTAATTTCATGCTTATTTTGGCCTGTGGCCCCTAAACCATCACAGACAATCAGCATGTTTCCCACTGCCACTGGCTCCGCATCTTCATCTGAAAGAGCAGGCTTATATACCTTAAAATATTTCATGCTGCCTCCTATAAGCAATGCTTACCGCATTGACTTTGAAATCGTATTCACGACAACCTCTTTGTCCAATTCGCTGCACCCTTCGTTCGATTCAATCTGTGTCATAAAGCACTGCTCAAAATCAACCTGCACATCCGTCCACGGCTCTGCATCCGGCGCAAATAAAATCAGTCTTCTTGCATTTTTATCCATCCTGAATTTTTTCTCTGCATCAAGACATGTCCCCTGTTCTGCGCTGTTCCAAGCTTCCAGCATCTCTTCATATGATTGGAACATATGTTCCGGATAGATATCAATCGATACGTCTCTTGCCTTTTCAAAAGAATGTGCTGGAGCATCTGTAAATAATACGATTGCATGCCTTTTTGAATTTCCTTCTTTCACCCAGTCGGAACGCATTGCTAATGCCAGAGCCTCTAACGCGCTTTCTGGCTCATCTCCGCCTCCTTTTGCCTCTATATTTGAAACAAATAATTTAAACTCACTATTTTCTTCCGGCAAATAGAAAAAATCCGATTCCTCCATAGCATACTCACCGTCACAATAATAATCACGGAATACAATTACTTTTACCCGGAACTGATTCACTTTTCGATTGAAATTATTCAGTCCCTCAACCACATCATCGTAAAACTTTAAAGCGAAATTCTTGACTGTTTCAATAATTGGAGTCATGCTCCCGGTTGCATCAATCACAAAAACGATATCTACATTAGTTGTGGCTCCACCACTTACCAAATCCAGCACATCTCCTAAATGCCCCTGATCAAATGAAATTTCCGTATCATTCATACCGACTTCCTCCTTTTGTTTTTGCATTTTTATTATTTAATAGATTTTGATATAGTATTGATAACTATATCCATGTTTAGTTCTTTTCCGCCCTTATCAAGTTCGATTGGGGTCATAAAACACTGTTCAAAATATTCCTGTATATCCAGCCAAGGTTCCGTTTCAGGCGCAAAAAGAATCAACCTTCTGGCATTTTTGTCCATTTTGAAATTACTGTCTACGCGATCCAGACAGCTCTGCCCAATTCCCCATGTTTCCATTAATTCATTAAATGTCTTAAACATACAAAGCGGATAATTGAAAGGGATGCCGTCTTTCTGCTGTTCCAGTGGATGTGCTGGAGCATCCGTAAATAAAACAATTGCATGTCGCTTAGATACCCCTTCTTGCACCCAATCGGAGCGCATAGCAAGCGCCAGGGCCTCTAATCCGCTTTCTGGTATATCTCCCCCGCCTTTTGCCTTAATCCGGCTCACAAAACTTCTGAATCTGCTGCTTTCCTCTGGCAAATAAAAAAAATCCGACTCTTCCATTGCCATATCCCCGTCACAATAATAATCCCGAAACACAATAACCTTTACACGCATCTGGTTAATGTTTCGATTGGCTTTTTTCAACCCATCGGCTACTTTCTCATGAAAAGAAAGTGCAAAAGATTTGACAATTTCAATAACTGATGACATGCTAGCTGTCGCATCAATCACAAAAACAATGTCAACATTTGTTTTTGCACCGCTTATGAATTGTCCCAACATCCCCTGTTCAAAACTAAAATCTAAACCCATATTCTTTTTTTAACCTCCTTATCATAATGTAAATAAACAGATCAATTTTCCAGAAAAAAATACTCCCAAACCTTTATAATGAGCCAATTTGAAATTTTACTAAAACTGGAAAAATAGTACAAAAATAAGACATCAAGCCTTTTTGGTGTATACTGTTTTTGCCCAAACCATTAACCAAAAAAGGATGAAGTCTTATCGAAAACAGTATATACTATTCCAAAGTACTTTACAATTACCTAAAAAAATTAAATTTATGCCGGATTTTTCCACAGACAACCATAAAGCATATTATGGCTATACTGATATCTGTATTTTCTGCTACATATCATGGAAAACCATTGATTTTCAAAAGTACAGCCCCTGCCACCGTACCACGCTTGCCCATTTCCTCAATAAGGGGAAATGGAACGACACCCGGCTGGAAGGCATATTAAAAACCTCTGTTGTACGGTTCGTATATGGGGAAGCCCTGCGCTCTGGAAAACCTGTTTTCTGCATTGTGGATGATACCATTGCTTCCAAAACAAAGCCTTCACCGCGGGCTTTATACCCGATAGAGGATACTTATTTCCATCAGTCTCACCTCAAGGGGAAGCAGGATTATGGGCACCATGCTGTGGCAATCATACTTTCCTGCAATGACATTATCTTGAATTACACCATTGTCATGTACAATAAGTCTAGGTCAAAGTTAAAGATTGTAAGAGACATTGCCAATAAACTGCCCATACGACCAATGGTTTCCTATTTTCTTTGCGATAACTAGTATACCTGTGGCAGCATCATGGACGCTTTTATTAAAAAAAGAGTTCTATACCATCAGCGCATTAAAGACACACCGTATGCTGTACCCCTGTGGCATTATACAGAAAATAAGCGAGTTTGTCCTTCATCTACGGAAGGCGGATGCTGCTGTCAGCCTCGTAACCGTTGGCAGCCGGAGCTATTATATCTACCGGTATGAAGGAAGCCTCTATGGCATTGAAAATGCAATGGTGCTGTTCAGCTACCCAAAGGATGCGTTCCATGCCCCCAAGGCACTAAAGGCTTTTATCAGCACAGATGTTTCCTTGGGAACTGAGGAAATCCTCAAAAATATGTGGAGCAGTGACCTATAGAGGTATTTTTCCGCAGTCCAAGGATAAGTTGATATTTGATCGGTACTAGGTCCGTTCTTGAAAAAGGGGGGGCAGAGGTACTGGCTGCTGATGTCACTGGCACATTTCATTGCCTATACCGGATGTGAGGAAAATATGACCTTTGAAGATGGCTATGCTTTCATCTACAGCTATATCGTATCAAATATGCGGGGCAATGCATGTCCCTTTCGAAGATGTTTTAGCAGGGATAGCTTAGTTGTATTGTGCAATTTTTTAAATTTGCTCATTTATAGATCATAATCAAAAACCCCATCTAATCTCTTCTATTGCACCTGAAAATAGGTAATAATGGCACTCCCAGCAAAAAATCCTGTCTCCAACCATTCATTTTTCTTTGTTAAAATATTTTTGGAATCTGCAACATTATATTACCTTTCCTTAACAAACACAGTTATACTCACTAAATCTATATTCTTTGTTTTATACTATAATAGTGTTTATAGTTCTTCTCTAAAAAGAACGTTTTTCAAAAAACTATTGACTTTAAATAATTAGTTTTTCTACAACTATTCTCTGTTAACATATTTCATCGAAAGCCTTCAACTTGACAGTTAAAAGTTTTTAACTTAAAAGTCGTCTATCAAACCGTTGCTCCTTCATTTTTCAGCGTCCTCCTTAAACTCTTTACCAGTGACAAAATAACCCTCATCTCATAATCCGAACAATCACGTAATTCCTTCTGCAACACATTCCTTATCTCCAAATTTTCCGCCATCTCCGGATAAAACACCTCATAAAGCGGCAAATCCAACTCTCTCACTAACAAACAAAGTATCTCAAATTTGGGATTTCCCGTATTTTTTTCAATATCGATAATTGTTCTTTTACATACACCAATCCGCTCTGCTAATGCCTCTTGCGATAACTGCTTTCTTCTTCTTGTTTTACGAACAATATCACCCAAGGCTTTTCTCGTTTGGTTCATCGCAACTCACCTCTTCGATATTATACAATACACTCCCCTCTGCCGCAATCCGCTATAGTTCATCATAACATGCGTTATTGTTCTCTTTTTCGACACGTTTTGACAAATTATTTCCTGGTTAATATATGTCTTTATAGTTATTTTTACCAAATATTCTTTTTAGCAGAAATAAAAAACAAGTATATATACTTTATCTCTTATTGAAATCCCCCCACAATTCGCTTATAATAATAGCATATCCGACGACCAATCCATTACAAATACGAGAAAGGATCATACACACATGCAGATAACAGACCGGGCACTCGACTTACAATTAAATTCTATCTCCACCCTGAATACGTGGCTCGGGACGGAAACGGACACTTTTTGCTTTTTTGATATTGAGACGACCGGACTATCTGCCAAAATCTCCTCTCTCTATCTGGTCGGAGTTCTCTGGTATGACCCAGCCAATGGAAAGTTCCATACGAGACAATGGTTTGCCGACGATTATATTAGCGAAAAAGAAATCCTGTGCGCCTTCACGGAATTTATATCAGATTTTACGACTCTTGTCCACTACAATGGCTCCGGTTTTGATATCCCCTACATTGAAAAAAAATGCGGGGAATTAGACCTCCCCAGCCCGTTTCGCGACATAAAAAGTCTGGACATTTACCGGGAGATCCGGTCTCTGAAACCGCTTTTTAAAGTCCCCGACCTGAAACTCTTCACCGTAGAAAAACTGGCCGGCTTTATGCGTAAAGACATCCTGTCTGGAAAAGAATGCATCGACATCTACTCCCATTTCATGCAAAAAAAATACTTCCGGGACTCTTCCATGGAAGCAGAAAAACAAAAACTCCTTCTTCACAATATTGAGGATATCATCGGCACATGCTACTGCGCAGTGCTGTTAAGCTACAAGTGCAACATGACTTACAAAACCCATGAAATTCGTGAAACTTCTGAATGCTATTCTCATGGCTTAGACGATCATTCCCTTCTGCATATCGATTTCCTGTCCTCCGAACCCTTCCCTGCTTTGGCACAATGGAAATCCTCTTCCTATACACTGCAATTTAACGGCGATGCCGTAGCATTGGATATTTCCCTCTACGATGGTGAACTCCGCCATTTTTTCAAAGATTACAAAAATTACTTTTACCTTCCGGCAGAAGACACTGCAATCCATAAAAGCGTGGGCACATACGTTGAAAAGGAATTCCGCCGACAGGCGAAGGCTTCTGAGTGCTATGTAAAAAAAGAAGGACTTTTCCTGCCTCTGCCATCAAGTATGGAGCCACAGGATATTCCCCTCTTTCGTCCGGACTACCGCTCCAGACAAAACTATCTTCTCTGGGATGAAAAAGCAGAACAGGACTCCTCCCTTTTGGAAAGAATCCTGCATCAAATCATAAATACACTTTCCCGGATCAAGTAATACGCAGAGAGAACTCAAAGACCCCCACGGAATTAGCTTATGCCAAGGTAATCAACTATAACAAGAAGAACCTTGATATTTATTTTAGAAGAAACTTATCTATCAGTGAAAATTACATACTGGAGCGCAATTGTAAACATTCAGGGCGGAAATGTTAAGCGGCGTTGCTTTACCTTTTTCCAGTAACAGGATAAAATGAGAGCACGGAAGGAGAAAACAATATGGAATTAAGTAAAAAAATTTATCAATTAAGAAAACTGTCTGGTATGACACAGGAACAGCTGGCAGAGAAGCTGAATATTTCAAGGCAGACCCTGTCAAAATGGGAAAACGGAACAAGCGTACCGGATGTAGAAAGCGTAGTCAGGCTTTCGGCTTTGTTCCATACTTCTCTGGAAGAATTATTATTGGAGGAGGAAAATCATGTGGAAGAAGAAAAAACCAAAATCACATTGGAAGACATGATGCGGATCAATGCCCATAACAGGAGAATGAACCTACTGCTTTGCAGCGGATTGTTATTTTGGGCAATTAGTATTATCATAGCCGTGTTTGAAAGGATGCTAGAGAAGACTACGGTGAGTCTGACTTATATTCTGTACAGGTATATGGTAGTAGGGCAGTATGAACCGGCACCGGTAAATTATACCCACCTTATGTTTCCCGCAATTTTGGCAGGGATAGTGGGCACAGTTTTATGCCTGTGCTATTTTATAGGGAACAGAAAGAACGGAATTGCAAGAAGGGAGAAAAAAAGATGAAAAAACAATATTTAGTTGGATTTGTAGCATTAATACTGGTACTGGTATTAACAGTGAGTACTATTTTATTTGCTAAAGCCGGGAAAAATAAAGAAGATAATGAAAATCTATATGGACATATCATTGCGCAGCTGGGGGATGATGAACAGTTTTCCCTGCGGGATATTGGGGAAAAGAACGATGTTCTTTTTACAACGGATATGACCTATGATGACGGAAACGGACATAATGCAGCAGTCTACTGCAATGTATATTATGCACTGGAAGGAGAAGAGTATCCGCTTGGGCGTATAGAGAGCATGGGTACGGCTTGGCCAGTCAGCTTTGGGGAAAAGTGTATCTATACTGCATCGGAACACAGTTTTCAGGTTTACAGATTTGATGAAAAAAAGAAGCATTGGACGGTCTTGCAGTATGAAGAAAGGTTTGATGTGAACGGGGATGCTTCTTACCAATGCATAGAAGATGGTGAAACAACGACCATTTCGGAAAAAGAATATTTAGATGCAATAGAAGATTATGGAAAGGGAACCGTAATCAATTTCGGATATGGAGCCAGTGATAATCCGTACTAAAAGAAGGTCTCTCTGCAACGCTTAGAACAAATGTATGTAATCCTGATTTTGAAGTGGTCGAATTCGACCACTTTAAAATCGGGATTATATATTTGCTCCCATGTGCCCAGAAATTCTAATGTCGATTTGTTTCTTATCCAATTCTTTACAACATCTGCATTGTTAACCAAATCTTCTTCTCTACTACCAAGAAAAAAGTGCGGTCAAAAACCGCACCTTTCATCGTCATAGACGAACAAATTCTTCACTCATGTACTCATACACACTACATGGTTCTTTTGATTCTGACTCATCGATCGCCTGCGAAATATTTCGGATAACCTCCGGATCCTGTTCCAGCATTTCTGCAATCTCAGGAATCTTCAACCCTTTCTCCTGTTTCCGTTCCACTAGACGAATCAGCTCCGTCATCTTTCCTTCAATTAATAATTCTTCCCGCCATTCTCGTATCGCCAGACTCACATCAATCCCCTCCTTCATCTGATATTTCTCTTTTTGTATCCAGGAATCCTCTACGTTTACGTTGCCAAATGACATGATCACTTCATAGGTATCTTCTTTCAGATGCCTGAAATTCTCATTTTCTTCTACATATTTTCTCAGGCTCTTTTTGTCATTCTGACGTGCCAGAAAACCAAATACCTCACGCAGATCGGTAACGAACTTATCACTGTTTTCCATATGGTTCACATCCAGCAAGTTAATATGAAAGTCATTACAGTATTTCATCACCTCTCCCCTGATCGCCTCGGGAAATCCTTCAAAATCCAGTAAATCGTGTAACGTCTCGGAGGCATCCCACTCATCCCTGCCATGATAAATAACGATTGTCAACATCGGACTAAGTCGGTCTGATCTGCTAAAACCAGATATAAATTCCTTAGAAGACAAATCTCTGTCTTTTCGATGTTTCTTCATAATCTCCCGGTAATTTTTCTCATACTGAATGGATTCATATTTCATCAGTTTTACCGGGAGAGCATACTGCACGGAACTTTCCGGTTCCACACCGAGCACCAGTAATTTGGCACCACATTTCCACTGTTTGATCTGATCCCGTATGTATTCATGAGATTCCTTATCTCTTTCCGAACCAGCTCGTCTCGCCTTTGTGTCAAGTTCAGACAGGTCATCCGCAGAGACGATTCTCCTGCCATTAAATATAACCACATTAAATAAATCCGCAAACCGCTCGTTGTCTGCCAGATATCGGTTAATTGCTACATTGGTTTTTCCCAATCAGTCACTTCCCTCCTTTTAGTATACTACACAATTTAATTTTGTCAAGCATTGAATTTTCTGCGACTTGCAAAAATGAAATTTAGAACCATCTGAAAATTAGATATTCTGTGACAAAAAGTATAACATGAAATTTATAAATTAGCAACGATCGTTTTTTGGCTTTTTGAATCGGATTCAGGTGTCAAAAGCCTCTTTCATCAAGAAAAAAGTGCGGTCAAAAACCGCACCTTTCATCTAAAAAATCTTTTTCCGCCTCACATCTGCTTGATATACGCCTCATACCCCAGCTGATCCAGCTTCTCCGCCTTGGCACTCACGCCATCTTTCATCTCCACCTTATACTCCTTGAGCTTTTTACGCAGTTCCTTGTCATAGACGGACAAAATCTTTGCCGCAAGGATTCCCGCATTGGCGGCGCCGTCGATTGCTACTGTAGCGACCGGGATTCCCGATGGCATCTGTACGATGGAGTACAGGCTGTCCACTCCGCCGATCGATTTTGTATGGATCGGGATGCCGATGACCGGAAGATCAAATAATGCCGCGCACATTCCCGGAAGATGGGCTGCGCCGCCTGCCCCGGCGATAATCACCTCGATCCCTCTCTCCTCGGCCTTCGTCGCATAATCTACAAATACATCCGGCATGCGGTGAGCCGATATGATCGTCATCTCATATTCGATTCCGAATTTCTCCAACATCTGGGCTGCTTTCTGCATAACTGGCAGATCGGAATCACTGCCCATCAAAATACCTACTTTACTCATAAACTCATCCTCTCTTTCTTATTCCATCTCATTTAGTATTTCCGTGCCCGCAAGCACAAATCTGCCCTCCCGGATGATCTCAATTTCCTGTCCATCCCTCGTATTCACCACGATATCTCCCAGTTCATCATAAGGAATGGTAACATCCGTATGGCAGTTAAAATATGCCTTCTCGATCTCTGACTTCCGAAGAACCGAACACTCATTATCCTTTGCGACGATTTCTTTTCCGTCCGGATTATACAGGCGGATATCCTCACTCATCGAATAACACGTATCGCCCACTGCAAAATGAGGGCCTGTCTTTTCTGCAATCAGGATCGGAAGCTTTGCCTCGATCCCATATTTGCGCCCCATCCGGTATGCCATCGTATTCGTCCCGATTGCAAACTCACCCATCGGAAGTGTTTCCCTGTTGTGGAGCACATTCTCCCGGATATACTTTTTATTCTCGCTCTCATCCTCATAATTGCTGCAGCTGTAATCAGCGATCATTCCATCTTCAAACGTCATGCGAAGATTTTCATAACGGAGCTGGTTCAGATAAACTTCACCGACATGAAGGACTCCTTTCGTCCCTTTTAGCACAGGCGATGTAAATACCTCGCCGACCGGAATATTCACATCTGCCAGACAGTTTTCAAAGTTTGTCTCTTTCGCCGGGTCGGCGAGTGTGTGAAGTTTCACCGTGAGATTTGTCTCATTGGTTCCCTGTCCTGTTATATGGACGGTATCTCCCTGATCCAGTGCATCGATGATCGACTGGTGGATCTTTTTGTACTGTTCCATATCCAGCGTATTGATCTTGACAGTCTCATCAAATATTTTCTCAAAATCCCTGCCAATCTCCGGCACAGGAAAAGCAATGATCGTAAAACTGCGCTCCTCCTCCGGGATATAACGGTTTTGTATAAGCATATAGTCTCTCTGATAATCCACTGACAATTTCTGCTGCTCCGGCGTATAGGAAGGACTCTCACTCCGGTTCTCGGGAACAAACAGCTTTTCCCCGAAGATTTCCATCACCGCAGGCCCCGCCACACCATGGGCGGCATCTTTATATTTTTCAAAACACTTCTCTACATGTGCGAGCTTTTCCTTTACGATCGCATGGTTCAGATACAGGGCATCATCAAACCGGTGATCATAAATATACTGCCGGCTTGCCGGTGACGTGCAGACGCCGGCAGACCTCGTATTGGAATTCATATAAATAACCGGGGCAAGCCCCATTTCCTGAAACTGTCTGACAGCCTCCCGCACAACCGCCTCAAATCCAATGTGATAGCGGATGTTCACTGTCTTCTTTTTCGACAGATCGATACCGGCAGCCACAAATCCCTGACGATATCCCTCCGTATACGTTCTGGCGATCAGTTCAATCTTTTCATTCGGGAGTGAGGAGATATATGCCGCTGTCCGGCTCTCATTCTCCGTAATATTTTCTCCATAATAATACAGATATCTCTCATCCGTGAGATCGCTCTCCATCACGATCTTTACAAACCGGTCAAGCGATGGATCCACAATCCTCCGGATACTCTTCTCCGTATAATACTCATCATAATCATGCACATAATAATATAATGTCTCTTTCAGCCACCGGGATTTATCTTCCTCTGTCTGAAGGATCGTATACACCTGTAAAAAAAGCTCCATCAAATACAAAAGCGATTCCCTGTCTCCCTCATAGGCATCCTGGATGCCGCCCCGGAATCGGCTGTGAAAATAAGCAAGGGCCTCTCCCTCCTCTTTTCCAAACTCCTGAATGGAAAAACGCGGATTGGCAAATGAAGTTTCATAGTGGACATCGCGGATATCATCATATAAAAAATCAGTCCACTCTTTCAAGTCCTCTGTGGATACACGTTCCAGACCATCTCCCAGCACCGTTTCAAGCACCATGTCAAGTTTGGTAAAAAGTTCTGCTGTCTTCAGGCAATAAATACTATATTCCCCCGGAATGTCATTCTCAAAAAGGATTCCTTTTATCCTTTCGATTGCAAGTTCATATCGTTCCTTTATCATATATTTTCTCCCATTTATTTTTCCGCAAACATAGCTATTTTATCATAATTATTGCACATGGTTTCTGTGCATTGGCTCAGCTCTGCTGAGACTATTTTATCATCATTAAAAATAATTTCAGTACTTAAAAAGCTGCTCCCGCACAAGGTAGTTAAAATCAAAAAATGAGTAGCACGGTAAGCCGAGTTCTGTCATTGGATGATCATCTATCTGGGCCTGCTGTCGCCAACAGGCTCTAGCGACCTACCCGAAAGCACGACGGGCCGCCGTATCGCTCTCTGTTCGGTCTTGCTTCGGATGGGGTTTACATATGCCCTTTCTGTTACCAGAAAGGCGGTGAGCTCTTACCTCGCCATTCCACCCTTACCTGTCTGCCATTTCAGCGGCAAAGCGCCAAATAATGATTCAGACAGGCGGTATATTTCTGTTGCACTAGCCTGGGAGTCACCTCCACCGGACGTTATCCGGCATCCTGCCCTGCGAAGCTCGGACTTTCCTCACCTGAGGCCTTTCGGCACGGACAGGTGCGATCATCTGTGCTACTCAATCATATTTTACTATACAATACCCCGGAAAATTAATCAAGCAAAATACCGCCGCCGATAAATTCTCTCAGGATTGAATTGAGTGGGACCTCCTCCGGATTGATTCCAAGGAAATAATCCAGAAATTTTAAAAGCCTCTGCGCTTCCGTATACTCCTCGCTCCCTCTCGGCACACGGAACAAAAGCGGTTCCGCATATTGTTTTAATGCCGCGAGCTCATAGACCAGAGAGGAATTAAACATCGCATCTGCCTTCTCCTGGAATGGGAAAATATTTTCATTTTCCCCGGCTCTTACGGATTTCCACATGGAAATGGTCTTCTGGGCGCTGTGCCCCCTCGTCCTGGCATCCCTTATGATCCTGCGAAGAAGCCTGCTATCCGTAGTCGGGATCTGGTTGTGTTCATCGATATTCAATGAAGTAAGGGCACTAATATAGATTTTAAATTTATTTTCGGGTGCAATACCTTCCGTCAGCACATCATTCAACCCATGGATTCCCTCTATGACAAGCAGCTCTCCCTCCTCTAATTTCATCAGCGGTTTATTGTACTCGCGCATGCCCGTGATAAAATTATAGGTCGGAAGCTGAACCTCTTTTCCGGCAAGAAGCTGTTCCAGATCCTGATTAAACTGTTTGGTATCGATCGCCCCAATACACTCATAATTATACTTTCCATCCTTATCCCTTGGCGTATCGACACGGTTCACAAAATAATCGTCCATAGCGACCGGGTGCGGCTTCAGCCCCAGCGTCTTTAACTGGGCCGACAGACGATAGGAAAAAGTCGTCTTCCCCGAGGAGGACGGTCCGGCGATCGTCACAAGCTTGGTCTGTCCGGAAGCGGCAATCTGCTCGGCGATATCACCGATCCTCTTTTCATGCAGCGCCTCCTGCACAAGGATCAGCTCACGCATCCCGCCATCCACGATGATATCATTCAGCTGCCCTACATTTTCCGTGCCAAGTCTGGTTCCCCACTCCGACGTTTGTTTCAGTGTCTGGTGCAGTTTCATGCTCGGCTGGAATTTCGGCAGTTCATCCGGCTTGGCTGCTGTCGGCACGACAAATACAAATCCGTCGTCAAACTTTTCCAGGCGAAAAAGCTTTAATACCCCTGTGCTGTATGGCATAGGACCGTAAAAATAATCCATGACCTTCCCCAGCTTATAGACATTTACCCGTGAACTTCTCCGATACTTGATCAGACCGCTCTTATCATACATTTTCCGTTCTTCAAAGAGCCGGATGGCCCGATCTGTACTCATCGATTTCTTTTCAAAGACTACATCGTCATTTACATATTTATGCATCCTCTCTTCAACCCGTTTGAGAAGATCTTCCGGTACCGGTTCCCCATCATTTAACGTACAGTAAAGCCCGGTATGGAGACTATTTTCCACGGTGATCTTTTTAAATTTATCCTTTGGTACTTCTTTATAAAATGCTTTAAGCATGATCATCTTAATGCCTCTCAGATAGGCATTTTTTCCCTCTTCATCCTCATAGGTACAGAAACGGACATCACACTCCTCCGTCACTGTCGTCGATAATCCCTTTACGATTCCATTCACTCTGGCCACGATAACGTCCTGTTTTCCAGAACACCGCTCTGCTTCTTTCGAAAGTTCGTATAGCGTGATCCCTTTCTCACACGTCATGTTCTCACCGTCTACTATTATCTTTATCTTCTCCATAAACCTGTTCATCCTTTCCCGCTCTTTCTGTCCGGACAGGGACTTCCTCCCTGTCTCTAAAAAGCGCAAGACATTCTTCGATATCTTTTAACATATTCTCAAGTTCTGTCCTTCTTTCCTCATTTTTCGATGACAGCTTAAGTTTTTCCAGAATCGACCGGCAGGTATCCCTCTCCTTCCGGAGATACTCCCACAAAACCGGGTCGCGATCCTGTATTAAATATGTACCATATCTGTACTCCCAATCATATTTGATCGTCTCATCGGCCGGACATCCTGTCCATTTTGCACAAATAGCAAAATAATATTTGCCATCTTCCACACAAGCCTTTTCTTTTGTGATCTGAAAACCATATCGTAAAAGAAAGCGCCTTACCTCTTCAATCTCTGACTGTGGCTGCAGTACAAGTGTATCAATCTTTTCTAATACCCCGCTTCCATCCTTGAGGATGCGGATCATCAAAGGACCTCCCATGCCGGCTAACATCAATGTGTCTACCTCACCGGGAGAAAGATTCTCTGTTCCATCGCTTAAGCGGCACTCGATCTGTTCTTCCAGACCTGCCTCCCTAACGTGCTCCTTTGCCCGTTCGATCGGACCCCGGTTCACATCCAGCGCGATCACCTTTTCGGCTATTCCGTGTCTGACAAGCCAGATCGATGCATAACCATGATCACATCCGATATCTGCCACCTTCGCCCCGGCTGGGACAAGCGATACATTCATTTCCAAACGTTTTGATAAATTCATCAATCCAGATAATCCTTCAATTTTCTGCTGCGGCTCGGATGGCGCAGCTTTCGGAGCGCCTTCGCTTCAATCTGACGGATCCTCTCCCTCGTTACATCAAATTCTTTTCCGACCTCTTCAAGCGTCCTTGCCCGTCCATCATCCAGACCAAACCGGAGACGTAATACTTTCTGTTCCCGCTCTGTCAGCGTATTCAGAACCTCGCAGAGCTGTTCTTTTAACAGCGTAAATGCTGCCGCCTCTGCGGGCACCGGCACATTGTCATCCTGAATAAAGTCACCGAGATGGCTGTCTTCCTCTTCTCCGATCGGCGTCTCCAGCGAAACCGGTTCCTGAGAAATTTTCTGGATCTCCCTTACCCGGTCCTCAGGAAGCTGCATCTCCTTTGCAATCTCCTCCGGGTACGGTTCTCTTCCCAGTTCCTGGAGAAGCTGCCGCTGAACACGGATCAGCTTATTGATCGTCTCCACCATGTGTACCGGAATACGAATCGTGCGGGCCTGATCTGCGATCGCCCTTGTGATCGCCTGACGGATCCACCATGTGGCATACGTACTGAATTTGTAACCCTTGCGGTAATCAAACTTCTCTACGGCTTTGATCAGACCAAGATTCCCTTCCTGAATGAGGTCAAGAAAGAGCATCCCCCTGCCCACATATCTCTTGGCAATACTTACAACCAGACGAAGATTCGCCTCCGCGAGTCGTTTTTTGGCGTCGGCATCCCCTTCTTCCATCCGTTTGGCGAGATCAACCTCCTCATCGGCGGACAAAAGCGGAACTTTTCCAATCTCCTTGAGATACATGCGCACCGGATCCTCGATGCTGACACCATCCGGCACCGAGAGTTCAATATTTTCAAGCTCCTCTTCTGTCGGCTCATCGTCCACATCCAGAATGATATCATCATCGGCGTCGCTGTCGGGAACCATGGCCACGATGCCATTCTGCTCCAGATAGTCAAGGATCTTCTCGATTTTTTCCCCATCCAGATCGACGTCCTTAAATTGGGCGTTGATGTCATTAAATTCAAGAATGCTGTTCTTTTTCTTCCCAAGTTCCACAAGGGCATTTAATCCCTCCAGAAATAATGCCTGCTCGTCTACCGTATTCTTCTTCTCTTTCATGTCTTCCTCCTTAACTTAAGATCGATCACTGTACTGGCAGTGTCAGATGCAGATTTTCCAGTTTCTTTTTTTCTTCAATCAAACGCTGAAGCTGGGACAGATCTGTAATCTCCCTGCTCTGTTTTTCAAGACTCGCCTTCTTTAGTGTTTTTACAACCTCATTTAAGGCCTTTTCTCGTTCTTCTTGTTCACTGACCTGCTTCATCTGTTTATTAAAAAGTCCTGCCACTACAGACTGTTCTTCTTTACTGTCAAAGCAGCTGATGATCTTCGCTGGCGATATGCTTCCTTCATCCGCCTGTTCATACAGCATCTGTGCCACCTGCCGGTATGGCTCGTCGGGAAAATCCTCCGGTCCGATGTATTCTTTCACGACAGAAAAAACCGAACGATCCTCGCTGATCCATGTCAGAAGGATTCCCTGAATGCGGCCAAGGCCGCCATCACTTTTGTTCCGGATCCGTTTTTGTCTCTCCTGCCGGTTTCTCTCATAATCGATCCCGACCATCGCCGCCGCATGATGACGGACAAGTTTTTTGAAATCCTCCGTGCGGATCCCATATTCTCTCGAAAATGCCTCAATATAATTATTTCTCTCAATCTCATTTTCAAACGTCAGGCACTTTTTCGCCGCCTCATTCATAAATTTTGTTTTTTCTTCCGGATCATCCATGTCATAATCCCGTTTTATGATATCAATCTCATAAAAGAAACTATTCTGTGCGTGATCAATGCGTTTCTGAAATTCCTCGGCAGACAATCCACGGATAAACTCATCAGGATCCTTATACGGACGCATATCAATAACCCGTACCGTAACTCCTGCCTCTTTTAACATCGGGATTGCACGGAGCGCCGCTTTTACCCCTGCCCCATCACTGTCATAACAGAGATAGACCGTGTCGGCATACCGCTTTAAAAGGCTGCTCTGCTGGCTCGTAAAAGCAGTGCCGAGTGAGGCTGTTGCATTCGTAAAGCCCGCCTGATGGAGAGCAATAACATCCATATAACCCTCACAGATGATGATCCCCCTGTCCTGTCTGCCATGGACAAAGTTCAGCCCATACAGATTCCGGCTCTTATCAAAAATAAGTGTCTCCGGCGAATTGAGGTATTTGGGCTTTCCATCTCCCATCACCCTCCCGCCAAAGGCGATAACTTTATTGCTCCGGTCCATGATCGGAAACATGACCCGGTTCCAGAATTTATCATATACACCCTTTTTCTCATGAAAGGTAAATAACCCGGTTTGGTTTAATATAGTATCGTCAAAACCCTTCTTTTTCATGTACTGGTACAGATCATTGCTGTATTTATCGGAATATCCGAGCCCAAACCGCCGGATCGTGTCCCCGGATAACCCTCTTGCGAGAAGATATTCTTTTGCCTCTTTTCCCCTCTCTGATTCCAGCTTCGCATAATAATAATTGGCAGCCAGCTTATAAATCTCCAGAATCCGTTCCCTTGTATTTCGTCTCTTTCTGTCTTCCTCGGAATTATTTTTCTCAGGAAGAGCCATCCCGGCCCGCCCTGCCAGCTGTTCAAGCGCCTCCGGAAATGTAAGATTTTCATACTCCATCAAAAAAGTAAAGACATTTCCACCGGCCCCGCATCCAAAGCAATAATACATCTGCTTACCGCCCGAGACGGAAAAGGAAGGAGTTTTTTCATTATGGAATGGACACAACCCGGTATGGTTGCTTCCGCTCTTTTTTAAATTCACATAGCTTGAGATCACGTCCACAATATCATTTCTCTGGCGGACCTCTTCTACAAACTCTTCGCTGTAATACATGTTCCCTTCCTCTAATAAATCTGCCAGGTTTTCGGCACCATGAGTTTCTGGAACGTAGACACCGCATATCGGTCTGTCATCCCTGCGATATAATCGCAGACAACCTGCTCAACAGTCTCACCCTGTTCCCATATCATTCTCGTAAATTCCTCCGGCAGTTCTTCCACATGCTTTACATAATGCTCAAAGAGCTGCCGTATCATACGTTCTGCCTTCCCTTCCTCTGCTTTGGCGGCAGAATTTATGTACACATGATCAAACATATACCTGCGCAAAAGAACCAGCGCCTCGTATTTCTCATCGGACATAACAATATCATCTTTTCCAATGCTGTTTTTTACGATATCATGGATCAGCGTATTCAGACGCTCCCTGATCGTACCGCCAAGCACATGGACACAACTTTCGGGGATATCCTCTTCCCGGATGATCCTGCCCCGTATCGCATCATCAATATCTGAATTTACATAAGCGATCTTGTCACAGAGCCTTACGATCTTTCCTTCCATCGTCGATGGATTTCCCGCTGTCGAGTGATTTAAGATGCCATCCCGCACCTCTTTCGTAAGATTCAGGCCTCTCCCATTTTTTTCCAGCCGTTCCACAACCCGTACACTTTGCAATTGATGATGAAAACCATCCGAACAGATCCGGTTTAACTCTCTCTCCCCGGCATGTCCAAACGGCGTGTGCCCCAGATCATGCCCAAGTGCAATCGCTTCCGTGAGATCTTCATTCAGCCGCAAGGCTTTCGCAATGGTCCTCGCATTCTGTGACACCTCCAGCGTGTGCGTAAGACGTGTCCGGTAATGATCCCCCTCCGGTGATAAAAACACCTGAGTCTTTCCCTTTAACCGCCGGAACGCCTTCGAGTGCAGGATCCGGTCCCGATCCCTCTGATAAATCGTCCTCAGATCACAGGGCTCCTCATCTCTGTCTCTCCCGGATGACTGGTCGCTGAACGCTGCAAACGGACTGAAGATATCGTGTTCCCTCTGTTCAAACTCTTCACGCAGTGTCATTATGTATCCCCTTTTAACAAAAACAAAAAAAATGTCTACACTTACATATTTCAACACCAAAGAGGATTTTCCTTTTTCTTCATTGATTATTTTTTTAATTTGCTGTATGATATTATAAAAGCTACGCTGATTCTTTGGCTCCGCAAAGGGAGAAGTTTGCTAATAACATTTAACACGGGAGGAACTTACATATGGCACGAACCGGAAAAAATACATGGGCACTGTTCCTGCTTTTGCTGGCAGGCATCGTTTTGGGGAGTTTTATCGCACAGATGACGAGCGGAGTCTCCGCTCTCTCCTGGCTTTCCTTTGGCAAAACCTTTGGTCTGGATGACCCCGTCACGCTAAATCTCGGCGTCCTCATACTCACGTTTGGGCTCAAGATCAAATTTACGATCGCAAGTATCATTGGGATCATTATTGCGGCGATTATTTACCGGCTGCTGTAGAGGCTGGATCAGAAGTCAAAAATTAAGAAGTTCAACAGGTCATAGTGCAACTTGCACAAATGACAAGGGCGATATTTGTGCAACATTTTATTTGCAATATGTTATAATACTCATTAGAAAAGGTGTACCTATAGCAACGGTTCACCTCAGTTAATAGTTACTACATCAAATT
>CAZOIF010000041.1:0-28944 GCA_964579975.1 uncultured Eubacterium sp.
CTTTTCGCAAGCTTGCTTGTGTTTGTTTTGAACGGATGAGGCTTTCGTTTCCCTTTTTTATATTATTCTGCGGCAACTTTTTATTTAAATTGATGCCCACCGATCTTCAGTTTCGGGCGGGAAAGCCTTCCACTAAAGAAATGATATTGTTTCATGCTGTGCTTTCTTCCCTTATACGTAACGCTCTGCTGACCTTCCAGCACTTCCTGCGCCGCCTTCATACACTGCCTTCTCGCACCATATGAATATTTTCCATTCTGAACCTTCTGTACTTCTTTCGCAAATTTTCCCTGGCGTACCGGACTGAACTGTCCCGGCTGCTTGATCACACGAAGTACCGTATTCGGGAAACGGGAAGATTTTACCCTGTTCATTACAACGCATCCTACTGCTACTTTTCCTGCATAAGACTGGCCGCCTGCCTCACAGTAAATGATGGCTGCCATGTTTTTCAAATCCTTATCTGTATATGATTTTTTTGCTGCCTTTGACGTCGTTCCTACAACTGCCAAGCTGCACACCATTGCCAAAACCAAAGTAAAAAGAATCTTGAATGCTTTTTTTGAATTCATGATCGTCTCCTGTTTTTTGTAGTTTATATATTACAATATTTTGTTAATACATCTGCAAACTACTTAATATTATTTGCTACATATATGCTACAGTTCTGTAACAAATCTGTAACATATTATAACATGTCTATCAAATAAATCAAGTCTTTTTTACAAAAAAAATGGCTGTCTTTTAAAAAAACAACCATTTTTCGTACTTTTTTTGCAATATTTTTTTTGATTTGAAAGCTTTTTAGGCGTTAAATTCTGTAATAATTTTATCCATTTCAAGTGTTCCTCCAAATAGATCCAATGCGCTCCCAATGGTAAAATTGATCCTTCCTCCAGAAAGCTGCCGCAACAGTTTCAGATCCGAGTACGTTCCGATCCCGCCGGCATATGTGACCGGGATTTCTGTACATGTTACAAGAATCTCTACCAGCCTTCGGTCGATTCCATCTCCCGTCCCTTCCACATTCACACCGTGGACGAGAAATTCATCACAATACGAACTGAGTTCACTCATCAGTTTCTCATTCAGAGGCTGTTTTGTAAATTTCTGCCAACGGTCTGTGACAATATAATAAATCCCGTCTTTTTCCCGACAACTCAGATCTAAAACAAGATGCTGCTTTCCGATCCGCCGGTTTAATTCCCTCAGACGCTCAAAATGGATCTCACCATCAGAAAACACATAAGACGTGACGATCACATGGCTCGCGCCCGCATCCAGAAATCTCCCTGCATTTTCGGGTGTGATCCCGCCCCCTGCCTGCAATCCTCCCGGATATTCCCGGAAAGCTCCGTCTGCCTGCTTTAAATCAGCATCATAAAATTCACTTCCAACCGGATTGAGGAGAATGACATGCCCCCCCTGTAAGCCCTTTTCCCGGTACATTTTTGCATAATCGGAAGCTTTCATCTCTGACACAAAATTCTCTCTGGCTTGACTCCCCGCATCCTGCAGGCTTCCTCCGACGATCTGCTTGACCTTTCCATTATGTATGTCGATACACGGTCTGAAATTCATCTGGTACGATCCTCCCGGTTCTTCTTCCTTATTGTCAAAACATGCCATACTGGTATGGTATCTTATAATCCAAGAATGCTCTTTACCGTCTCCTCCATCTCCGTCTTATCACAGATGGTATCATGCAAAACTGCCGCCGAACGAATCTCCTCAATCGCCTTCGGAACTTTCACCCCTGATATTTCATTCAGTTTATCGACAAGTTCAAAATCAGACATGCTGTCATATTTGGAGTCGATCGCATTCATCACACTTCTCGTAAATTTGTACGGACTCGCCGTCGATGCGATTACCGTCTGGATGCCTGTGCTGGCTGCTTTCTTATTATAAACATAACTCGCCACCGCCGTATGCGTATCCATCACATAACCTGTTTTTTCGTACATTTTTTTGATAGTCTCATGAGTCTCCTCCTCCGAGGCATAGCCGCCCATAAAGTCACTGAGGCGCTCACGCATATCGTCTGTGATGCTGTATTCGCCGTCCTTTACTAAAGCTTCCATGAGTTCTCTCGTCTTTGTTCCATCTTCCCCTGCGATCTGGTAGATCAGCCTCTCGAGATTGCTGGAAATGAGAATATCCATCGACGGAGAAGAAGTCAGGATAAATTCTCTTTTGCGGTCATAAGTTCCTGTATGGAAGAAATCAAAAAGTACTTTATTTTCATTTGACGCACAGAACAAAGTCTTGATCGGAAGCCCCATTTTTTTTGCATAATATGCCGCAAGGATATTCCCAAAGTTTCCGGTAGGCACTACAACGTTCATTTTGTCCCCGCACTGGATCTCCCCTTTTTTCATAAGCTGTCCGTATGCGTAAACATAATAAACGATCTGCGGCACAAGACGGCCGATATTGATCGAATTTGCAGAGGAAAACTGATACCCTGCCGCATCCATCTGCCCGGCGAGTTCTTTCGAGCCAAACATTTTCTTCACACCGGTCTGGGCATCATCAAAATTCCCACGGATCCCTACTACATGAGTATTTTTCCCCTTCTGTGTCACCATCTGTTTTTCCTGGATCGGGCTCACACCGTTTTTCGGATAAAATACGATAATGCTCGTTCCCTCTACATCCGCAAATCCGGCAAGCGCCGCCTTTCCGGTATCACCGGAGGTAGCCGTCAGGATAACGATCTCATTTTTTACGCCATTCTTTTTCGCAGACGTTGTCATCAGATACGGCAGGATCGAAAGCGCCATATCTTTAAATGCGATCGTCTTTCCATGAAAAAGCTCGAGGTAAAACGCACCATCTTTTTTTACAAGCGGTGCAATCTCCCCTGTATCAAATTTATCATCATAAGCACCATCGATACAGTACATCAATTCCTCTCTGGTAAAGTCGGACAAAAACAGTCTCATTACTTCATATGCTGTCTCTTTATAGGAAAGTCCGGACAATTTGGAAAGCTCGATCTCCAGTTCCGGTATCCTCTCTGGTACAAAAAGTCCTCCGTCATCTGCCAGTCCCTTTAAAATTGCCTGGGAAGCTGTTACTTTATCCTCTTTTCCCCGCGTACTTTTATACATGATACTCATATCTGATACCAATCCTTTCTTCCTCTTTGATTCTTTTCTATCAATGCCACAAGAAAGGACTGTATGCCAGCATACAATCCTTTCCACTTGCAACTTCGTCACAATTTTACCATCTTTTCATCCATTTTACAATACACTACTTAAAAAACTCATGGCAGCCGTACTCTTTCACCTTGGTAAGCGCCCGGTCAAACCATGCCACATTGGATGGGCTGGAAGCACTCCGGCACATAAAATACAGGGCTCCCTCCGAATAATCTTTCCCATCTAATGCTTTCTCCACCGCCTTTTTTGTCTTTTCTGACACATGTACCCGGTAATAACTTCCGTTCTGGATCGGTGAAAACTGTCTGTGGGCAAAGACAACACTCTTTACTGAGCTTGGAAAGTGCTTTGACTTGACCCGGTTCATGATGACATTGGCTACAAGAACACGTCCCTTTAAATCCTGATCACCGGCTTCTGCCTCCACGATGCGCTCAAGAATCTTCCTTTCCTCCCGTTTTCTCTTACGGATCCGCTCCTTTTGCTTTCTCTCTTTTTCCAGACGTCTGTCATTCTCCTCCTCTTGCGTAGAGTTAATCACTTCGTAATATTCATTGCTTCGTTCCCGCTCTTCGGTCTTAATCTCTGCGTACTCCTCTTTTGCGGCCAGCTCCTGTGCTTCCAGAAGGTTTTCTTCTACGACCATCCGGGAGTCCATTGTTTGCGCATAAGCCATCGTTTGCTGTGCCTCCGATGCTCCGCTCCATGCGCCAAGGATTTCAACCACAAAAGCTACATATAATATTGTTACAATGACTTTTATTTTCTTCATATACTCTACCTCGCTTTATATTAAGAGTATATGCATAAATGTTAAATTTATTACAAAACTATTACAAATTCTTTATTTTAAACTCACGCTCGGCGGCCCTCTTCTGATCCTTCTTTGCGATATCATCCCGCTTATCATACAGCCTTTTGCCCTTCGCCAGCGCAATCTCCACCTTGATCAGGCTTCCTTTGAAATAAACCTGCAGCGGAACCAGCGTATAGCCCTTCTGCGCCATTTTTCCGATCAGCTTACGGATCTCGCTCCGGTGGAGTAAGAGCTTCCGGACGCGGAGCGGATCTTTATTAAAAATATTTCCTTTTTCATAAGGGCTCACGTGCATTCCATAGATAAACACCTCTCCTTTTTCCACCCGGATAAAAGACTCCTTGATGCTGCAGTGTCCCATCCGGATCGATTTCACCTCTGTACCATGGAGCTCAATCCCAGCTTCATATTTATCCTCAATAAAATAATCGTGCCATGCCTTTTTATTATTCGCCACGAGCTTGACGGTATCTTTCGCCATCCTGCTCATCCCTCCTTTCTGGAATCACAAAATCGATCGTCCGGGTAAATGTATCTGCCCTCGCCACCTGGATCTTAAGTGGCTGTCCCAGACGATATTCCGTGCCACTGTATCTCCCTGTCACCTTATAATTGTCACTGTCATAGTCATAAATGTCGTCCTCGATGTCCGAGAGCCTTACCATACCTTCTATTGTGTTGGGAAGTTCCACATAGATTCCCCACGACGTCACTCCACTTATGATCCCCTCATAGACCTCACCAACCCGGGAAGCCATATACTCTGCCTTCTTTAACTTATCGACCTCACGCTCTGCCTCATCTGCCCGTCTCTCAAGATCACTTGCCGCCTTTGCCACATGTGGGAGAATGGACTCATAATGCTCTCTCCGCTTTTCTCCGATCCCACGCCGGAGCGTCTCCTTGATAATACGGTGGATCTGCAGATCCGGATATCTCCGGATCGGTGAGGTAAAGTGACAGTAATACTTCGTAGCAAGTCCAAAATGTCCGTCATTTTCCGTCGAATAGACCGCACGCTTCATCGCACGGAGCGTGATACGGCTTAAGAACACTTCTTCATCCGTTCCCTCGATACTCTCGATCAGCTTTTGTACCTCTCTCGGATGAACCTCTCCGTTTCCGATCTTTAACGAATGGGAAAAACTTCTTGCAAGCGCAGCCAGTTCTTTTATTTTCTCCATATCCGGATACTCATGTGTCCGGTATACAAACGGAACTTCCTGCCAGAAAAAGTCCTCTGCGATCACTTTATTTGCCGCCAGCATAAATTCCTCAATAATCCTCGTGGCATCATTCCTGTCATAGGGAACGATATCTACCGGATGCCCTTCCCGATCCAGCTTGATCTTACACTCCGGAAAATCAAAATCGATCGAGCCCTGCTTTTTGCGGTTTTTACGCAGAATAAGAGCTAATTCCTGCATCGTCTCAAACATCGGCACCAGTTCCCGGTACTTTTCCGATACCGCATCGTCCTTTCCGGCCACGACCGCATTTACATCGGTATAACTCATACGCCGGTCCACACAGATGACCGATTCACCAATCCTGTGATCGGTGATCCGTCCGTTTGCGTCATAGGAAATGATACAGCTTAACACCAGCCGGTCTACCCCTTCATTCAGGGAACAGATCCCGTTGGAGAGTTTATGGGGCAGCATCGGTATGACGCGGTCTGCAAGATATACACTGGTTCCCCTCTTCAATGCCTCTTTATCTAACGGCGAACCCTCCGTCACATAATTCGTCACATCTGCAATGTGCACGCCAAGTTCAAATCCGCCATCCTTTTTCTTTTGCAGCGTAATCGCATCGTCAAGATCCTTGGCATCCTCTCCGTCAATCGTCACGGTCTGCCGGTCCCTCAGATCGATCCGTCCCGCAATCTCTTCCTTTGCCACATCAGAAGGTGTCTTTTCCACCTGCCGCATCACATCATCCGGAAATTCCTCGGGAAGACCAAATCCCCGGATGATTGACAGGATGTCCACTCCCGGGTCGTTTTCATGCCCTAATATCTCTATGATCTTTCCCTCCGGATTCTTTACACCGTCACCAAAATCTTCGATCGCCACTACTACTTTATGGCCCGTCACCGCATCCATCGTCTTTCCCTTCGGAATATAGACATCACTTGTAAATTTCTCGCGGTCCACCACGACAAAACCAAAGTGCTCTTTTCGCATAAACGTGCCCACTACCGTTCCATTCTTCCGCTCCAAAATGCGGATCACCTTACCCTCGCGTCGTTTCGCACCACCATCCGCTTCCCGGAAAATCTGGACCATGACCACATCACCGTCAAAAGCGCTTCCCACATAAGACTCCGGCACAAAGACATCGTCTGACTCCCCCTCAAGCCGCACAAAGCCAAAACCACGGCTCGTTGCCATAAATACTCCTGTATTTACATTTTCCTCCGGAAGACGGTATCTCCCATTCCGGTCTGAAATGATCTTTCCCTCTGCAATCAGTTCATCCAAAATATCGTAAAAGAGCTTTCTTTCCTTTTTCGGCACCCCAAACAAGAGCGCCATCTCTTTTCCCTTCATCGGCTTATAATCCTTCTCCCGGATAAAATCATAAACCATCTGCTTTCTTTCCATTATTTACCTCCATTTGCACAAGCTTTTTGTGCATAACTACGAAAGTTTGTGCATTCACATCCCACAAAGAAAACCTCTGAAAGCTTCGCTTACAAAGACTCTTCAGAGGTTACTATTTTATCTGGCTCAATTTTTTAAGCAATTCATCTCTTCTACATATTCATGCACAGAATAAGTGAAAGAATGATAAACACTGCCCCAAGAACTGCTGTCCCCTTTACAAGCTTACCTTCTGCTGAACGTCCTTTGTTCTTGCTCCAGTAGGTATCTGCCGCACCAGATACAGCACCCAGTCCGGAATTTTTTCCTTCCTGCATCAAGACCACAACAACGGTCGCAATGCAGACGATAATATATAATACCTCAATGATTGTTTTTACTGTTACAGACATTTCTAAGTCCTCCTATTTTCTGTTTTTCTGAAGAAATGGTGGGATTTTGATCCCCTCTTGTACTTCCTGGCTTTCAGCTGTAGCCGCTGGTTTCTGTGTAGGTGTATTAACCGGCCTTGTCACGACCGGCATATCCTCTGCCGTAGGCTGGGACGGTTTGGATGCCGAAGCCTGCCCCATACTGCTCCGTGGCTGTGTTCCCATACCAGACAAAAAGCTCGGTCTGCGCATCGCCGCAGGATTGCCCCCTGTTGCACCGCCAAACATACCGCTTTTTGCACCAAATGAGGTGCCAAAGGAAGACGTAGAATCTTTGTCCTCCAGACCCGTAGCGATCACCGTGATCGTAACCGTATCCGTATGTTCCTCATCCATCATAGCACCGAAGATGATGTTTGCATCTTCTCCCGTCATCTCCTGTACATATGTAGCGGCTTCATTTGCCTCAAGAAGTCCGATGTCACCGGAAACATTTATGATCACATGGGATGCCCCATCAATGCTTGTCTCAAGAAGCGGACTGGTGATCGCCTGCTGAACAGCATCCAGACACTTAGACTCACCTTTTCCTGTTCCGACACCGATATGTGCGATTCCCTTATCCTGCATAACCGTAACGACATCGGCAAAGTCCAGATTGATGAGCGCAGGCATATTGATCAAATCTGTGATCCCCTGCACACCCTGCTGGAGCACCTGGTCTGCCATACAGAACGCTTCCGCCATCGAAGTTCTCTTATCACTGATCTCAAGCAGCTTATCATTTGGAACCACGATCAATGTGTCTACATGATCCTTTAATTTATCGATACCACCGATCGCATTTGTCATGCGCTGTTTTCCTTCGAATTTAAAAGGTTTGGTAACTACCCCGACAGTCAATATCCCCATATCCTTTGCGATCTGGGCAACAACTGGCGCTGCACCGGTTCCGGTTCCACCACCCATACCGCATGTTACAAATACCATATCACACCCTTTAATGACTTCTGTCAGCTCCTCGCGGCTCTCTTCTGCCGCCTTTTCACCAACTTCCGGCTTCGCCCCTGCACCAAGTCCCTTTGTGAGCTTTTCGCCGATCTGCATACTCAGAGGCGCCTTACAACTGCGGAGATGCTGCTTGTCCGTATTTACACAGACAAACTCCACTCCCTTGATCCCTTCATCTATCATCCGGTTCACAGCATTGTTCCCCGCACCTCCGACCCCGATCACGAGGATCTTGGCGGTGGATTCTGCTTCATTATTCATAATCTCTAACACAACAGTTCCTCCTTCTATATAAACAAACGAAAATTAAAAATTTGGAATATCACATAGAATAAAAGCGCATATCCGCATATATAATATATAATATAGTTTTTTACTGAAATAATCAAGTACAAAATGTAAGTTTTTTCATTATTTTACATTTCACTTATCCTGCTGCAGTATGATATCACCTTTGACATGATAGTTTGTCATGTCGATTTCCCCGGAAAAATGGTTTTCCTGAACCGTAGCCAGCACGCTTGGCAATGCCGAAATCTGTTCATCGTAGCTCTCCTTCTTCCCAAGGCTGATGCGCACTTCTCCCGTGTACAAAAAGGCGGCATTTTTGCTGTCGAACACAACCTTGTCCCATGTCACCTCATAGTGCTGGAACAGACCGGAAAGATTCATGATCTGGTTTAACAGCCCCTCATCTTCCATCTGCACTTTTTCATATAGCGTAAAGGTAGCCATCGTCTTTGTCTCAAACAAAGGAATATCCGGCAGTTCTTCATTTGTGCTTTTCAGGACAACACCATCTTTATCAAAATAGATATACTGGCTCATATAAGCAATCCCTGCAATGATCTTCTTTTCATACAACTTGATATGGATCTCATGGATTCCCGGATAACTGATCTCATATTCTCTTACATAAGGAAGCTTTTCGCTAAATCCAAGGTGGTTTTTGATAAATGCCGTAATGACATTTTTGTCGAGAAAAGTAGAACACACCTCGGAGGCGACCACCTCTTCTGAGAAAAAAGTATTTCCTTCCACTGTGACCACTGTCACCCGGAACAAAAAAACAAGCAGCACCACGATACCGATCACTGATGCGGGGATCACAATCCTCCAAGGTATATTTTTCATCTTACATCTCTCTTTCCGGTCTCTGGTCAGCCACAGATATATCTCGCCTGAAGCCCCAGATCCTGTATATTTTCTACCGGCGACTCATATCCGCGCAGGATCAGATGACAGTTTTCGACTACCGTTTTTCCCTCTGCCATAACACCTGCCAGCAAAAGAGCTGCCCCGCTTCTTAAATCCGTCGCCCGTACTCTCTCTCCATGAAGTCTCGTCACCCCGCGTACACAGGCACGCTGAGCCGCCACCTCAATATCCGCTCCCATTTTGCGTAGCTGGGACGCCACAAGAAAACGGTTTTCAAATACACTTTCCTCGACGATGCTCTCCCCATATGCTTTTGACAAAAGGGCAAGAAACAGCGACTGGGCGTCGGTCGGAAATCCGGGATACGGTTCGGTACGGATATAAGGGATCGCCCGGATCCCATCCTCCCCATTGACACGGATACCTCCCTGATCAGGGCGGATCCGGCATCCGGCCTGGGACAGATATTTTCTTTCAGCCTCAAAGGTCTCTCCATACACCCTGAGATAAGCGCTTCCTCCGGTGCCCGCCGCCATTGCCGCATAGGTCAGAAAGGCGATCCGGTCCGTCTTCAGCCGGAAAGAAGTACCATGAAGTTCCTCTACTCCCTGGATCCGGATACACCCGCTGCCATCACCGGATATCCTCGCACCCATTTTTCTCAGGAGTTCGCACAGTTCCACGATCTCCGGTTCCTTCGCCGCATTGTGAAGCTCGGTCATTCCCTTTCGGAGTACCGCATAAAGGATCACATTCTCCGTGGCCCCGACACTTGGATAGGGGAGATGTATGACGTCCTCCCCGGCGCCTTTCACTGCACATTGTATCACTTCTTCCTCGCGGCAGACCGTGACGCCAAGTTTTTCAAACGCATCCAGGTGATAATCGATCGGCCTCGCCCCGATCGAACAGCCTCCGGGCATCCGGATCCCGGCCTCTCCTTTTCTGCCAAGGATACTTCCTAAAAATAGGATCGAAGCACGCACTTCGCCCACTTCTTTTTGTATGATCTCACATTTTTCTATGGAACTGGTATCTATAACAAGCTTATCCTCATCCCAGCTGACCTGTGCGCCAATATCTTTGAGCACCGCTGTCATGGAATAAACATCCTGTATCCTGGGACAATTTTCAAGAACCATTGTCTGTCCACATAGTACTGTCGCTGCTATCATCGGAAGGACAGCATTTTTAGCCCCCTGTACAGTCAATTCGCCGGCAGCCTTCCGACCGCCTTCAACTTCAATAAACACCAAAATCCCCCATCCACATATTTACTAATAATACTATAAATATGCAAATTTCTCATCTTGGTATCATGTCTTTGTTCTTTTCTGCGATATGCCGAGTACAAGCCCCATCTCTGCCAAAAGGATCGATACACTCGTTCCTCCGTAACTGATAAAAGGCATCGGTATACCCGTGGAGGGCATGGAATTTGTCACAACCGCAATATTCATGACCACCTGGGTCGCAATATGTATCATAACCCCTGTACAGATCATGCCGCTAAACAGATCCGGGGAGGTGACAGCCGTATTATAAATCCTCCAGAGAAGAAGAATAAACATCAGGATCACGATCCCTGCCCCGACCATTCCGAGTTCTTCACAGATGATTGAAAAGATCATATCGTTATGCGGTTCCGGGATAAAGCCAAGCTTTTGCATACTCTCGCCAAGTCCCGTTCCAAAGATTCCGCCCGATGCGATCGCATAGAGCCCCTGCAGGATCTGAAATCCCTTTTCGTGATTTTCTACGTCTAACCAGATCTGGAAACGCTCCATACGGAACCCTTCACCAAAAAAGATGATCGCCGCAAAAAACACGACTCCGACTCCCATGATCAGCACATAGATCCATTTACTTTTCGCAGAAACGGCACACATTCCAAAGGCAACGATAAATACAACGATCGCCGTACTTAAGTTTTCCAACGCCACAAGGCCAAACAAAATTCCCACCGGGACAAACACCCGGATAATGCCCTGAATCTTACTCATATCCTTCGGGCGCATCTGGATAAAATAAGCGGCAATGAGGATCACGGCTATTTTCGTTATCTCCGATGGCTGAAGGGAAAGCGGCCCAAGGCTGAGCCATCTCTTCGCTCCGTTCTTCTCCACACCGATCAGGGAAACGAGGATCTGAAGCGTCGCCGCCGTAAAATAGATGAGCGTAACAAGCCGCATCCGTAAGACCGGAATCTTTTTTAAATAGGCCCGGTAGTTGATATTCATTACGATAAGCATCGCAACGATCCCGACGATCACCCCTAACAGTTGCTTTTTCAGGAAATAAGCAGCATCCTGATATTTCACCTGTGAAGTATATGAACTTGAACTGTATATCATCAAGAGTCCAAAACCGACGAGGCACAGTGTAATGAGCAGGAGACTGTAATCAAACGTGCTCTCCCGCTGATGTTCGGCCCTCTCCTTCTGTCTGCTTCTCATGATGATCACTCCAAACCTTTTACGAAATCTTTAAACATGTTTCCCCGCTGCTCATAAGAATCGAACATATCCCAGCTTGCGCACGCCGGCGAGAGAAGTACTGCATCCCCCGGTTCAGCCAGTTCCGATGCTGTGCGGACGGCTTCCTCCAGTGAGTCCACAAACTGATACTCCGTAAAATCACATTTTCCGGCATCTTCTGCAATCTTCTCTTTTGTGGCGCCAAGAAGGAGGAGTTTTTTTACCTTTCCGTCAAAATTCCGGATCCACTCTGTGAAGTCTCCGCCTTTGTCATAACCGCCCCCGATGAGTACGGTCGGCCGGTCCATGGACTGGATCCCCTTGATCGCCGCATCCGGATTCGTTCCCTTGGAATCGTTATAATAATCCACCCCTGCTACTGTTTTTACAAATTCCACACGGTGCTCCACCGGTTTAAAGTCCTTTACTGCTTTTACTGCGATATCCTCCGGAACTCCCATTTCAAACACCATAAGGAGTGCCGCCATAATGTTTTCTGCATTATGGTCTCCCGGAAGATGCGTATCCTTCTGATTCAGGAGCACTCTCCCATCCGTGCCAAGAACCAGATTTCCTGCTTTATCCTTGTACATCCCGTTTTGAATCTTTTGCTTACTGCTGAAAAACACCACCCTGCACGTAATGTCTTCCGCTTTCTCCCTCAGGACCTCATCTTCATAATTTAAAACACAAAGTTTTTCTTTTCCTTGATTTTTCGTGATCGCAAGCTTGGCATCAATGTAATTTTCCATTGTCTTATGCCGGTTTAAGTGATCCGGTGTTATGTTCAGCACCGCACTCACATCCGGTGCAAAATCAGCGATGGTTTCAAGCTGGAAGCTGCTGATCTCTGCCACTGTGACCGAACCGGCACTGCTTCTCTCCACTTCCTTTGTGTACGGGTTTCCGATATTCCCAACGACAAAGGTTTGCTCATTAAAGGCTTTCATGATCTCACCCACGAGCGTAGTCGTGGTCGTTTTCCCATTTGTCCCTGTGATCCCGATGATCTTTCCTTTTTCTTTCATATAAGCAAGTTCGATCTCACCGATGATCGGGATACCGCATTCTTTCAGAAAAACAGCCAGTGGAATATCAAGGGGAACACCCGGACTAAATACTGCGCAGTCAAACCCGGAGATCACTTCTTTCGGAAAGTCCCCCAGATACACCGGGACTCCCATATCCTCCAGCACAAGATCTTCTTTTCCATCATAAAGGCTCACATGGGCGCCCATGTCCTTTAGCAGCGCAAATGCTGCCATGCCACTCTTCCCAAGGCCGGCCACCAAAACGTTTTTATCCTTCAGTTCCATAACTCATTCCTCTTTTCTGCTACAATATTGGGGACTACACTCACATCGCCATGAGGCCGATCAGGCACAGGATCGCTGTGATGATACTAAACGCAGCGACTACCTGGGTTTCTGAAAAACCGCTGAGTTCAAAATGGTGATGGATCGGGGCCATCTTAAAGATCCTCTTTCCGTGAGTCAGTTTAAAATACCCTACCTGCATGATGACAGACACCACTTCCACCAGATAGATCAGACCAACGATCACGATAAAAAGCGGCATATGGAGCATAAGGGCAACCGACGCCACAAACCCGCCGAGGGCGAGCGAACCCGTATCTCCCATAAATACCCTTGCCGGATATGTATTGAAGAGCAAAAAACCGAGAAGACTTCCCACCACGGCCCCCGTGATCGGCGTCAGTTCCGGCCTAAACGCCAACGCTGCCACGGTAAAAAAGGTAGCAACGACCGCCGTCACTCCGGATGCCAGACCATCCAGACCGTCCGTAAAGTTCACGCCATTTACTGTACCTAACACAACGATAAATACAAAAACAACAAATAACCAGTCCGGCATGACAAACACCTGCCCCCCACCAAACGGAATGATGACCGATGCACTCATTTTCGCCACATTAAAATAATAGTATACAAATACTGCCGTCACAATAAACTGTCCGAGCATTTTCTGAAGCGGTTTGAGACCGAGGGAGCGTTTCATGACCACTTTGATATAGTCATCCAGAAATCCAATGATCCCAAATCCCAGTGTCATAAACAGCACGGGCAGTATCTCGTGATATCTTCCTATGTAGATCAGAGACGTAAGAAGTATGGATACCAGAATAACGAGCCCTCCCATCGTCGGAGTTCCCGCTTTTTTTAAATGTGACTGCGGACCGTCATCCCTGACAAACTGTCCAAACTTCAACTTTCTCAGAAAGGGAATGATGATCGGGCATAAGATCACGCTGATACCAAATGCTATCACTGCCGGCATTACTATACTTAAATCAAAATTCACTTTTTACACCTCATTTTATCTAAATTTAATCACACGTTCATGTAATAGTAATTGTACCCTATAACTGCTACAATCGCAAGAGGTTATTCTTCAAAAAGATAGGGAAGGATATTTGTATAGATTGACGAGATCGCCGGAGCTGCTATCGTCCCGCCGTAGTACAGTCCCTGTGGCTCATCGATCCGCACCATCGCGATCACCTGCGGATCTTCAACCGGTGAAAAGCCGACACAGGAGGCGATATACTTTCCATTGCCACGGGGGAGTTTCTGGCTTGTTCCCGTCTTTGCCCCTACCATATATCCTTCTACAGCGGCTTTTTTTCCACCGCCTTCTGTCACCACATGCCCCAGTGCCTCACAGAGTTCCTTTGACTTTGCCTCACTCAGGATCTCCTCCCCGTCATCGTAATCAAACTTTTTCATAACGGTGCCATCACTGTTCACGGCGCTGATCCCAAAATGGGGAACAATCTTTTTTCCACCATTTATGATCTGGGAGATCGACGTCAGCATGCGTATCGGAGAGAGCTGGAAGGACTGCCCGAAGGACATCGTCGCGAGCTCCACCGCCCCTACATTTTCCTGCTTATGCATGATCGTCCCGGCCTCGCCCGGCACATCGATCCCGGTCTTATCCATGACACCGAACTGTTTCATATGCTCAAACATGCCGCTCACTCCCACTCTGGCCCCCACTTCCATAAACACGGGATTACACGAATTCATGATACCCTGCAAAAATGTCTCATGCCCATGTCCTGTCGTTTTATGGCATCGGATCCTTCTGTCTTCCACTATTTTATACCCGGGGCATGAAAAGGTGTCACTCATTTTGACGACTCCCTGATCCAGGGCAGCAGCCGCCGTGACGACCTTAAACGTCGAACCCGGTTCATAGGTATCACTGACCGCCAGATTCCTCCACTGATTATTCAGCTTATCCATTTTCTCCTTTTCGGAAAGTCCCTCATCTCCCCCTGACAGTTCATACGGATTATTCAGGTCAAACTCCGGGGCATTTACCATCGCATAAATCTCACCATTTTGCGGATTCATGATAATGATCTCTACCGTCTTTGCCTGTTTCTGTTCCAGAAGCGTGTATGCTACCTGATTTGCGTACTCCATCACGTTCAGATCAAGACTTGTCGTAAGCGTCCATCCTGCTACCGGCTCGACTCTGTCCTCCGCCCCGTTTTTTATCTCGGTCCCACCCGCCGTAGCCATCGTTAAGATCGAGCCATCCACGCCCTTTAAGTACTTCTCATAAGACACTTCAAGACCGATGATGCCCTGATTGTCCCCGCCGGTAAAGCCAAGAACTTTCGAGGCCAGGGAACCGTGTTCGTAATATCTCTTATAATCCTCATCGACGGTCACTCCGGCCAGCCGGTAACCTCTGATCTTATCCGATATCTCCTTTTCCACATTCGACTTGATCTTTTCCCTTGAAGAAATTTTCTCTACTTTTTTGCGTATCGTTTCTTCGTCGATCTCAAGTTCTTTTGAAAGGATGGAAATGACTTTTTCCGGGTCTTCGATCTGGCTGTGGATGACGGAAATCGTCGATACGGAGACATTGCCTGCCAGAAGGTTTCCGTTCCGGTCAAGGATCTTTCCCCTCTCCGCCTTGATGGCCCTCTCCCTCTCATGAAGCTCTTTTGCGAGTGCGCCATAATAGTCTGCCTGATATATCATCAGATACCCCAGTCTTGTCATCATCAGTACGAGGATGAGGGAAAAAACAAAAAATACCAAAAACAGGTTTTGTCTTTGGTACGTTTTGTGTTTGACAAGCATACCGTCACCTCAGAAACATGTATCTTTATTAATGTATTAGATGACGGTGAAACTTATACCTACTGTTCTCCACTGTTACTTTGATCCCCTTCGTTCCCGGACTGGTCTTCCGGTTTATTTTCTGCTCCTTCCCCGGAACTCTCTCCGGTCTGACCGTCTTCCTGTCCCTGCGTATCTCCTTCCTCCGGCTTCACAGTATCGCCATCTTCTGGCTTTACGGTGTCTCCATCCCCGGATTTAACTGTCTCCTGCGTCCCGTCTGCATATATGCCAACAAGCGGCAGGATTTTTTTCATGATCTTCGAGGCAAACTCAGTCGCATAAGTACTGTGCGCCTGATCCTCTACATGGGGCTGGTCAATGATCACATATACGACCGCCTGCGGGTCATCTGCCGGTACACATCCGATAAAGGACAAAAGATAATTTTTGTCCTCTACAGGCCTTTTCTGGGCAGTTCCGGTCTTTCCTCCAATCGAAAACCCTGCAACCTTCGCCGGCGCCGCCGTTCCCTCTTCCACTGTCGCTTTCATATATTTGCGGATGAGGTTGCTCGTATTTGCTGAAACTGTCTTCTTCACTACGATCGGCTCCACACTTTCCACTACGGCGCCGTCCTCATTCTGTATTTCCCTCACGATATGTGGCTGGTAATAATTTCCTCCATTGACAAGGGAACAAAAACCGGCCGCCATCTGTACCATCGATACCGTCTGGGTCTGTCCGAAGCTGCTCGTCGCAAGCTCTACCGGATTCAGCTCATCCTCTGTATGGATCAGCCCCGCCGTCTCTCCCGGGAGATCGATTCCTGTTCTCTGCCCAAACCCAAAAATTTTATTATATTCGCTGAACTTATTTCTCCCCACTTTCTCACCGATCTGCATCAAGGCGCAGTTACAGGACTGCATAAGACTCTGCTGTAACGAAAGACTGCCATGTCCGGAACGGTTCGAGCAGTGGATCTCACTACCCGCTACATTGAGAACACCTCCACAGCTAAAGTAGTCCGAATTTTTTATGACTCCTTCGTCAAGCCCGGCAGCCACTGTAAACGGCTTAAAGGTTGATCCCGGTTCATACGCAGCGCTAATGCAGAAATTCGACCACATGGTCATCTGGTTCTGGGTCATCGTCTTCTCATCCATCGCCGCAATCTCCTCTGCCGTATACATGTGAGTCATATCATACGGATCGTTCAGATCATAGGTGTTTTTGGAAGCCATAGCCAGTATTTCCCCGTTATTCGGATCCATGACCATGACGGCAATGTTTTCTGCTCCCACTTCTTTATTGTATTTTCGTATCTGACTCTCGATCACCCTCTGGACATTGGCATCGACTGTCATCACGACCGAATTTCCATTTGAGGCCTTTTTCACTGTTCTCTGAAAATTCATATTCGCATCAAAATAGCCGTATTCCCTGCCATTTTTTCCATTCAGGCTGTCATTATAACTGCCCTCTACCCCATAGGTTCCCTGATTCTCCGCAGACGTAAAACCAACGAGATTGCAGGCGATCGTATCCAGCGGGTATTCCCTCGTATATGTTTCTTCGAACCAGACACCCTGGATCTTTTTATTCTCCTTCATTTCTTTCCGAAAATCCGCGATCTGCTTTTTCGTAAGCTCTTTCAGACCATCCACATGCTGATACATCGAATCCGGATGCTCTTTTATGACCTGCTCGATGACACCTGTATCAAAAGAAAAATATTGTGCAATTTTCGCCAGTGTCTCCGCCTTTACTTCCGCATCTGCCAAAAGCGTCCTCGGCTCAATGATCACATTAAACTTCCTCACACTCTGGGCAAGGATCGTTCCGTTTCTATCCTTAATGGCGCCCCGCCGGAAATTCAGCACGGTGTTAGTATAGGACTGCTGTGCCAGCACCTGTTTTTTATAAGAATCACCATTATCACGGTTTAACAGGTAGATCCTGGCCATTAACGCCACGAAAAGAACAAAAACAAACACCAAAAAGAGAAAGAGGGTCTTTTTCATCCCTCTTGTAAATCTCATTCTGCGTCTTCTTCTCCTCACCCGGACCCTTCTTCGAACTGCCATAAAATCCCCCATTCTTTTGGCTGTAGATCCTGCGCTTCTCCCTCCCTGCGCACTCCGGGGATTTTTATTTGCGATGCAGTCTCACCTGCGTACTTTTCTTACTTTCATACGTAAAAATCTGGCCGCTCACTGCACTCTTCATCCCCAGTTCCTTTGTTGCCTTTTTGTAAATAGCACCCAGATCCACACTCTCTTCAAGTTCCTGGAGATCATTGGAATTCTCTTTTTCCATCTCCAGCACTTCATTTTCAAGACCTACAACACTCTTACTAAGGTATGTACTCTGAAACTGTAACTGTAAATAATAATAACACATTGAAAAGGCAATGGCAAATGTAATTACGATCAATACGACCGAAACTTTGTCCACACGTCTTTTTCTGACCGGCTGTGGTCTCCTCTGTGGCTGTCTGCCGGGACGGTTTTCCCTGTCCGGTTCCTGCCACGGCTGTCTGACCGGCTCTGCGCTTAATTTTCTTGCCGCATTGCCGTAGACATATGCTGTTCGTCCTGCCATCTGATATATCCCCCTAATTTCTCCTTTCAAAGATACGCAGCTTTGCACTCTTTGAACGTTTATTTTTCTTTAGTTCTTCCCCACCCGGAAGAATTGGTTTCCTCGTTATCACTTTACCTTTTGCTTTTTTCCCGCACACGCACACTGGAAAATCCGGCGGACAGGTACATGGGTTCTCCATATCCCGAAACCTGTTTTTTACGATCCGGTCCTCTAAGGAATGAAAGGTAATGATGCAGAGCCTTCCCCCATCGTTCAGAAGGTCTGCCATGTCCTCCAGAGAGTCCTGAAGAACCTCCAGCTCCCGGTTTAACTCGATACGTATCGCCTGAAAAGTCCGTTTTGCCGGATGACCTTTTCCATTTTTTGCCTTTGCCGGCATCGAAAGACGGATCACATCAACGAGTTCTCCCGTTGTCTCAATTTCTTTTTCCTGACGTCTGCGCACGATATTTCTCGCTATGCTTCTTGCAAAACGTTCCTCTCCATAAATTTTTATGACCTGGTACAGTTTTTCTTCCTCATAGCCATTGACGATATCCTTCGCTGTCATGCCCTGGCTCCGATCCATCCTCATATCAAGCGGCGCATCCGCCATATAGGAAAATCCCCGCTCTTCTGTATCCAGCTGATAGGATGATACACCAAGGTCTAACAGGATACCATCCACTCTGTCAATCTTTAATTCACGAAGTACTTCTTTGATGTATGTATAATTGCTCTTTACAATAGTAGCCTGACTGCCAAACTCACGGAGACGTTCTGCGGATGCGTTCAGGGCGTCTTCGTCCTGATCGATCCCGATAAATCTTCCTTTCCCGGAAAGACGTCTGCAGATCTCATATCCGTGTCCGGCACCCCCGAGAGTTCCATCCACATATATCCCATCCGGGTTTATACGGAGACCTTCTATACATTCCTCTAACAGTACCGACACATGATTAAACTCCATATCAAACCTCATTCCGGGAACATTTATGTCTGTGGGAGGATGTCTTATACTGCACCAAACGATCCAAAACTTAATTTTCGTTGTACTAGTATGACAGTCCCAGTTCCGACATATGTTCTGCAATCTCGTCTACATTGTCAAAGTCATCATTTTCTTCCCAACGTTCCTTACTCCATATTTCAATCTTGCTCATCACACCGACAAAAACAATATCCTTCTCCAGACCTGCTTTCTCCCGCAGACTTGATGGGATCAGGACACGTCCCTGCTTGTCCACATCGCAGGGTGCAGCTCCTGCCATGAAATATCTCTGTAATTTACGCGCTTCCTTACTTCCGGGAAGCTCTTTCAGCTGTTTGACGAAGTCCTGCCATTCCTCTTCCGGGTATACAAACAAACATCCGTCCAGACCAAGTGTCACAACAAAAGAATCTCCCAGCGCTTCCCTGAATTTCGCCGGAACGATCACTCTTCCTTTTGTGTCGATACTATGGTCAAACGTACCCATGAACATAAGACTTCACCAACTTCCATCCGCAGAGTAAGTGTCTGAAGTATCCGACCTCAAAATAGTGGGATGAATTTTGACTTCCGTCTGTCATTTCTGATTCTCCACTTTACACCACTTTACTCCACTTCGCTCCACTTTTACTTAGATTTTACCCTACTTTTGGGATAAAAGCAAGCTTTTTTTGACACAATTTTGCCCGAAAGTCACGTATTTTCGGCATTCTACTGTTTACGAACCACCACATCTTGTTTCCACACACAAAAAACACCATATCTGGCACTAGATATGGTGTTTCACTCTTTTATAATTTTTTATACGATTTTATGTGGTGTTGTGTGGTTTTCAGCTATTATGATTCTTAGAATTCTGGCGAATCTTCCTGCAGTGAGGGGAGCAGTTCCCCTCACTGCACGATTTCGCCATCCTCCTACACCCTCTTAAACACCCACACCCACCAATCTTCCTCACAATCCCGGTACGGAATCACAAGATCGCCGCTCGTCCCCTCATAATCGACATAGACAGCATTCACTCCTGATCCCATCCCAGGAAGCTTCATATAACCGCCAAAACTGATATAAAACCGTTTTGCATCAATCTCTTTCTCTCTTAAAACCTGATCCATGGCCTCCCGTTTGATATAAGCGTTTTCCTCATCCACAGAAAATGCCCCTTCTAATGCTTTCTGATCATCTAACATCAGGATTTCAAAGGAGTCATCATAGATCATGACACTTTCATCCTCGGTATAAAGCGGGTAAGAGATCCGATGAAGGCCAAACAGCATGGCTGCCAGAAAAACAACCGTACAAAGGCAGACAGCAGTCACTGAACGCCTTCGGTAAGGACGGTACTTAATGACCTGACTGAGCCTGTTTTTAAAATTCCGGTACTCTCTTTGCCCAATAAAAGCGGCCGGAAAATCCCCTTCCGCTGTCTGGAGCATCCGGGTACTTTTTAACAAAACCTGTCCATACTCATAGGCAGATCTCTCACTTTTATGAAGAACAGCCTTGTCGCATACGCCTTCCATATCCGCCCGCAAGCTCTTCATGCAAATTGTAAAAACTGGATTTAACCAAAAGAGAACCCGCCATATATCATAGAAGTAATAGATCCAGAGGTGTCCCAGACGGATGTGCATTTTCTCATGCAGGAGGATCATTTCCAGTTCCTCTTCTCCATACTCTTTAAAGAACATCTCCGGCATGACAATCCGCGGGAATACCAGTCCAAAAGCAAAGGGGGAGACAGACATCTCGCTCACATATACCCTTGTCCCGCCAGACTCTGTTTCTTTCATCTTTAAGATGTCCCGTCGTAGTTTCCTTCTTTTCCTGACAAGATAAAACCACATTCCTGCGATTCCGGCTATGTAGATCCAGCACAGCCAGGAGTGGTCCATGCACAGGTTATTCCACCAGATCATTCCTCTTACCCCGATCCTGCTTTCATAAAAAAGCCGTAACTTTCCCAAAAAGGGAAGTATAAGAAGAATACTCCAGACCAACCCTTTCAAAAACACACAGTTCTTCAGAAGAGTTTTTCGGATCAGAAGAATAAGCGGCAGCAAAAGAAAGGAGAACAGGACACAACGTCCGAGCTGTATCACCCAGTACACAACGCATGCATTTAGAAATTTACCCGTATTGATCAAGTACATCTGCCATGTCATCTGATACCCCTCCTGTTCTTTTTAGCTTGGCGGCGCCAATGTATTATTTGTTAAATCCTATTATAATAATTTGTTATATGCGAATTTGACATCCGGCACAGCATAAGCCCTATACACCTACGATATCCCGAATTACTTCCCCTGCGATCAGAAGTCCCGCCACGGATGGCACAAAGGCAACACTGCTGGGAATCTGCTGTTTGAGAGGCTCCTCTTTTGAATAAACTACTTTTAACTTTTTTATCTCTCTCTTTTTTAACTCCCGGCGCATGACTCTGGCAAGCGGACAAACCGATGTCTTGTAAAGATCCGTCACCTCAAAACGCGAGGGATCCAGTTTATTTCCCGCTCCCATACTGCTTATGACCGGCACACCTGCCTCTTTTGCCCGCACGATAATCTCTATTTTGGCTGTAACGGTATCTACTGCATCCACGACATAGTCATATTCAGAAAACGGAAACGAATCTGCATTTTCCGGCAGAAAAAAGCAATTATGGATAATCACCTCTGCCTGCGGATTGATATCTAATATCCTCTCCCGCATTACCTCTGTTTTATATCTCCCCACCGTGGAGTGAAGGGCAATGATCTGGCGGTTGATATTACTCACGCTGACCCTGTCATTATCAATCAGATGCAGCGTTCCAACCCCGGTCCGGGCCAGAGCTTCTGCGACATAACCACCCACTCCCCCGACGCCAAACACCGCCACTGTTTTATGGCTCAGAAGTTCTAACGCCTCCTCACCGAGCAGCAGCCTGCTTCGTTCAAATATTTCACTCATCCCGTTTCACCCCTGCTTTTTCATAGTCATCCAAAAAGCTGTGTTTCTCCTTTCCCCGGTGATAACCGATCACCGTCTCCAGATTGATATTGTGGATGCTTCGGAAAATATTGCTGTCAATGATATCACTTTTCTTCCGGAGTTCTGCAATCAATTCCTTCACTTCCTGACGTTTTGACTCCGTCTCGCGGTTTTCGTCTGCACACTCTTCGGTAAAACGGCAGGCGCACTGCAGAAATGTAAGGTTATGATAATCCCGCCATGCCTTGATATCCTTTTCCTTTACCATATACATCGGCCGGATCAGCTCCATTCCTTCGAAATTCTGGCTGTGGAGTTTGGGCATCATCGTCTCGACCTTCCCTGCATAAAACATTCCCATGAGGACCGTCTCGATCACATCATCAAAATGATGTCCTAATGCAATCTTATTGCAGCCGAGTTCCTTTGCCTGATGGTACAAATATCCGCGGCGCATTCTGGCACAGAGATAGCACGGACTATCCTCGATATTTACAACGACATTAAAAATATCGGACTCAAAGATCCGGATCGGAACGCCAAGCAACTCCGCATTTTTTTCAATCTGCCGCCGGTTTGCCGGGGCGTAACCCGGATCCATCACAAGGAATTCCAGTTCAAAGTCCTTCACACCGTGCCTCTTCATCTCCTGCATCAGCTTTGCCAGAAGCATAGAATCCTTACCACCGGATATGCACACCGCTATTTTATCCCCATCCTGTATGAGGTCGTACTCCTGGACCCCTTTGATGAACCTCCGCCAGATAGGCTTTCTGAATTTTTTGATGATACTCTGCTCGACACTCTGATGTCTCTCTCTCATTTCCTACTGTCCTCACAATGTTTCTGGAAAGTTTCCGGAAAAAATTGTAAATCTCTATTTATTCCTCCACATTTCCCTTTCTCTTCATGCGTCGTCTGACCCTGACAACGATCCATGTGCCAATACCAATAACGGCGATGACTCCTGCGAGTACCTGCGACACGGCGATACCGGTGGAACCAATCTGGAGCTGGTCTGTCCGAAGCCCCTCGATCCACACCCTCCCGAGTGCATAACCCACCATATATAAAATAAAGATTTCCCCGTCAAATGTCTTTTTCTTGATCAATACAAGGATGAGCACCAGCACCATAATGTTCCACACGGACTCATAAAGAAACGTAGGATGTACCTGGATAAAATTTTTCCCATCGATCGTCTGCATGTGCTGCCACATGGCATCTGTAATATTGCCCGGATTGACCTGCTCTACTTTCAGCCGCATGGCAAAAAGACAATCCGTATACTCTCCAAATGCCTCTCTGTTAAAAAAGTTTCCCCAGCGGCCGATAATCTGTCCGAGCACAAGCCCTGCCACCGCTGTATCCGCCAGCAGGAAAAAATTATATTTCTTTTTCTTGCAATAAATGATCGCAGTGAGGATTGCTCCGATCACGCTCCCATAGAGCGCCATACCACCCCCGCGGGTGTTAAAAATCTGAAGCAGATCATCCTTATAGTGATCCCAGCTGAATGCAACATAATAAAGTCTGGCTCCGATCAGCGAAAAAATAATGGCATAAATAGCAAAGTCCAGATACGTGTCCTTACTCTGTCCGGTTCTTTTTGCCTGCACGCAGGCAAGCCACAGACCGCAGAGCATACTGACCGCCATAATGATCCCATAAAATGCGATTGTAAATCCCCCGATCGTAATTCCCTTCGGGAGTTCCGGTATCGAAATCCCCAGATTGGGAAAAGCAATATCTGCTCCGTTCATATTGGTTCCCTCTTTCTTTACTCTTTCTATATTTTAATGTATGTATCCCTGTGTCATACGTTGAATCGGAACAACACAACATCGCCGTCCTGAACAATATATTCTTTTCCTTCAGAGCGAACCAGACCTTTTTCCTTCGCCGCATTATAGCTTCCATTTTCTACCAGATTGTCGTAGCTTACGACCTCTGCACGGATAAATCCTCTCTCAAAATCCGTATGGATCTTTCCGGCCGCCTGGGGAGCCTTGGTTCCCTTTGTGATCGTCCACGCCTTTGTCTCCTGCTCACCGCTCGTGAGATAGCTGATAAGACCGAGGATACGGTAACTTGCTTTGATCAGTTTTTCCAGACCGGATTCCGAAAGTCCCAGATCCTCCAAAAACATTTTCGTCTCCTCTTCATCGAGTTCTGCGATCTCCTGCTCGATCTGCGCACAGATTACAAATACCTCTGAATTTTCCTCCTTCGCAAACTCGCGCACCTTACCGACCTGTTCATTGGAAACTCCATCATCTGCCAGATCGTCCTCCGCCACATTCGCCGCATAAATGACCGGCTTCGCTGTCAGCAGATTATATTCATGGAACCACGCCTCTTCATCTTCATTCATCCGCTCAAAATTTTTCGCCAGATGACCGTCCTCCAGAAACGCTTTCAGCCGGTTCAGCATGTCCACCTCACCCGCCAGTTTCTTGTCCGCTTTCGCCGCCTTTACTGTCTTGGCGATGCGCCTCTCCAATATTTCAATATCCGAAAACATAAGCTCCAGATTGATTGTCTCGATATCACGGAGCGGATCAATGCTTCCATCCACATGCACGATATTGCTGTCCTCAAAACACCTTACCACATGCACGATCGCATCCACCTCACGGATATTCGACAGGAACTGGTTTCCAAGCCCCTCTCCTTTCGACGCGCCTTTTACAAGTCCTGCGATATCCACAAACTCGATCACCGCCGGAACAGTCTTTGCGGAATGGTTCATCTCCGACAACACATTCAGCCTCTCATCCGGCACCGGCACGACCCCGACATTCGGGTCTATCGTACAAAACGGATAATTGGCGGATTCGGCTCCAGCCTTTGTCAGCGAGTTAAATAACGTACTTTTTCCTACATTTGGAAGGCCCACGATTCCTAGTTTCATTTTTCTATTCTCCTTCTAAAACTCCTTTATTTTACGGCTTTTCTGATATACCCTTACCCTCAGGTGCACCATTTAGTGCACCATTTTTATACTACTTTAAGGGCATCCGCTACCAATTCGATTTCTTTTAACTTTTCCTCCTCGGTAGTGTGAACATATAAATTCATGATAATTCTAATTCCCGATGCCAACAACTCCTTTTGCAAAAAAAGCCTTAACACCACTTTAGAGTGTACCATACAAAGCCTCAAAAGTAAAATGCTAAATTTCTTTTGACATATCACCCCCCAACTCCCCTTGATACAAATAGCAAAACACCAATATCCCACATTACTGTGAAACACTGGTGCTTTTTATGATTACTTTTTCACTTTACCTTGATTTTTTTGCATATCCGTTCCTTGCATAGACATAGAAGGTACAGGCTCCTTTCCGCACTGCCTTAATTTTACCTTTCTTTGATACCGTTGCCACCTTTTCATTATCGGTCGTATAATGGAACTCTTTTGCACAATCATCGGGAAATTGCTTTTGCTCGGACTTACCAATACGGCACTCACTTTGATGCCTGCCGTCTTTCCCTGTTTCAAGTTATAAGAACTCTTCTTTACCTTTACTGCTTTCACGTTGGTATACTTCGTGTTCTTTGTGCCAACCACATGAGCGATGATGTTTCTGCCCAATGATACCTTTTTACCATCCATCATCTTACTAGTTATTCCTACTGTCTATTTCCCCGGTACTCCCTACGGTTCTGTTCCCGTCTGCTAGATCAATGGTGCCAATTTAACCCCATCGCCCCAACCCGAAACCTGATACATGATACCCAGAAACCATCCTATCTGAGTCACATATTCTATTCATATCATATTTAATATTTCAAATCCACTATTGGGGAACGAATCGCATTTTGGGGGTACGGATTGCTTTTCCTTCACTTTGTCTTCGCGCAAATTATGACTCTTGGTCTACACAAAAAAGTGCCATCTGCAATATTTCATGCAAATGACACTGTGAATTTACCTGTTAAACTGTGTCTGTACGAATATAAACTGGATACTGATATATGAATTATAACAGAAACCGGTTTGACCGTCAATGAAAGAAATTTGAAAATGATTTTATGTATACTCATGAACCCCTATATTTTCTATGCCTTAAAATTCACATAGTCGGAAAACATACTTGCTGCACTTATTGCGAACGCTTTAGAACTTGCACCAAAGCTATGATTACCCAAAATCGAACATTCCTTCCCTACTCTATAATCATTAACAAAAATAGCATTATACAAATCCGTTATTTTCTGCTTGTGCGATATTCTTTTCTTATTCTCCTCATCCATAAAGGACTCATCTCTGTTTAACAATCCACGCAAAAACCAGCTTCCAAATTCTTCTGTATCAAATATATCTATCAGTGGCTGAGCATTTTTTCCATCAACAAATTCATCATATAATGATATGTCAACAATTTTTAATCCTATGATAACAGGAACAATATATAATAATATTAGTTTTTTTGCCGCTCCATCCGGGAAAAGAAACTCTAGGTCATCATTTTCAATCGTTGCTTTATATACAGCCGTTTTTACTTGTAGATAAAAGCGTGTGATTTCTCTCAATTCCAAATTGTAATTCTCAATTATTCTCTTATTAATCAAGTTCAATACATATTGGGAATCCGAAGCCGATGCAATCTTATCAAAAAATCTACTTTTATCTGCCGGAGGTATTGCTATACGAATATCAAAAAAACGATCCAAATACCTACACGAATCAAATGATTCGCCATAGTAATGACTTATAGTATGCTGAAGTTCCACTAAATTGACAGAAAAAACAAAAGTAATTGTACCATCGCATAAATAATGTTTAATTTGTTCTAATAAATGAACTGCATAACTTGGTTTACACCTATCCAATTCATCTATAAAAACAATAAGACGATTTCCCCTTTCTTTGAGTATCTCTGAAAAAAACTCTTTCAATGTTTTTTCAATATTCTTTTGTTCCTGAAACTTTTTAAGAGGATTATCCCCCTTCAGATTATCAATTATGTTATTAATATTCCGTCCACTTATCGTTTCAAATATCGAACCAGCCATTTTAAACACATCGCTATCAGCCTCAAACGGATAAGTTAAGCCAAGTTGTTTTGTTATTTCATAAATAATAGATAAAACTGGCTCTGTATCATTATCATTCTCCCATGCATCAAAATAAATCGCCAAATCATAATTTTCATCCAAACCGCCATTGTCTTTTCTAAATGGAACACAGCACAAAATTCTATCTTTTTTACCTTTTTCCATCTTACTCATTGGATTTTTTGCATTTATCAGCAATAATGATTGCTTTACAAAAAAAGTCTTCCCACTTCCCCACCTCCCATCAATAGCAATGGCACCAGCTGTTTCCTGCGCCATTAGTAAATCATAAAAATATGCCAAATCTTTATTCCGCTGTAATATGTCTTCATTTAAAGCCTGTATCAGATTTTCTTCTGTTGGCATCAACTCTAAAGTATTCATATGTTCTTTCACTCCTTTTACATAAACTTTTATCCCAATTTCATTCATTGACAATCATTCTGCAACAGATTTTTCTCTATTCAATTGACATCATTTCGCCAAACCCTAATAGCATGATAAGCGCGCCCTCCCTTTACTCGTTTTTTATCAATGTTACATCCGTTATAAATACACTTCCTTTTTGTCCAATACACTCTTCTGGAAAAAACACAAAACAAATTTCATTTACTGATTTCCACTCCTCTACTGATTTTATGTATTTCCCCAGCGGCAAAGAAAACTTTCGTTCTTCTGATGATAATTCCAATTTTCTCCTGCATAATTTTTTCCCAATGCTGGCATTTGTTATTTCCAGATTGATACATTGTATATTCCCCTCTGCCAAATATCGGAACTCTAATACATAATTCTCGTTTACAAAGGTACGCCAATCACTCATTGGTAAAGATTGAATTGTATAGCCAATCCAACGATTTATTTCTGGTTGAGAAAGAACACTACTAAAATCCACCATATACCAATAATTATTTGCACTCCCCGGAGTAAGCATTCGGCATAAACTCTCTGCCACATTTTCACTATAACCATAACTCTCATCCGCTAAAATCGGATACCTGTTTTCTGTTAATATGGGTGGCTCATCAATCTCTCCCACAATAGTTGCTTCTCTATAATCGTAATATGTTGCTCCCTCATCTGCAATTACAGAATTCCCTTTTGCAATTTTCTGTACTCCATCTCCCGTTTGTATTTCTCCCGTATTATTGTTATTTGAATTGCACAATTTCACAACCTTTGATGCCACAAAAATAGAAAGAACTAAACTTGCTATAGAACAAAAACTAGCGATTACATTAAATATCTCCAATCTTATGTACCTCCTGATACCATTTTCTATAAAAACAAAAGACTCAAGACCCAAATCACTGAGCCAAGAGTCTTCCTTATTACGGTTTTACACGCTCTGTAACAATTCCTGCTGAATTTTCTCCACATCTTCAACAGATAAAGAGGGAACATACTGCACAATTTCCTCAACTGACAATTTGCCTGTCTTCAACATCTGAATTGCCGTTCTTTTATCGGCTTTCTTTTCCCCTTCCTGCTCTGCCTCATATCTCTCACTCTCGATATACTCCAGCAGGATTTCTTTTTCATCATACATTGCTAACATTATATTCTCAACCTCCTTTTCCCGCTCTTCCAGATATTCCTTTAATACATTCTTATC
>CAZOIF010000042.1:0-28647 GCA_964579975.1 uncultured Eubacterium sp.
GTACCATCTATACTTACAAGGAAGGCGCCTCCGATTACGCGGTAAACTTCGCCCAGCTCACTCAGCGGGCAGGAAATTTTCTGGTGTCCAGAGAGCCCATGGAAAACTTCAGCTGGGATATGATGATCGGCAAGGAGGTACTGGGCGGACGCGCAGGCGGCATGCCCGAAATGGTATTTGAATATATCTTAAAGAAAAATAATATCGATCCCGTAAACGACCTGTCCATCGACCAGAGCATTGACTTCGGCTCCACGGCAGCCGCATTTTCCGGCGGCCAGGGGGATTTCTCGGTTGTATACGCTTTTTACTACACCCTATCTCTTCTATATAAAAGGTACTTACTTTTACTGTAAAGTTGCCCACGTCTTTGCTCCGACGATTCCATCAACCACAAGTCCATGATATAACTGGAAATCCTTAACAGCTTTTAGGGTTTTTGCCCCAAAGATTCCATCAATCTTTCCAACATCATAGCCATTTGCCGTAAGGCGCTGCTGAAGATAAATAACATCCGCTCCTCTGCTTCCTTTTTTGAGCGTTTTTCTTTCCGTTCTGGCTTTCTCTGTGCCGGTCTCCTTCGCGTAAGCTCCTGACAGAAACAACTCTCTCTCCGTCTGGCGCCTCTTTGTGAGACCTGCCAGCACTTTCCCGTTTGCCTTATTATAAAGAAGCAGCTTTTCCGCGATCACGGCCTTTGTCCTGGTGCCGTTAGCCGTGAGTTTGTCGATACTTCCCAAATTATATGCAAAGGATATCATTGCGTCGAACTCGTTCTGTGTCCAGCGGTATGTACCAGCATACTTCTCCACATTATTCTCGTACTTCTCCAAGTCCGCCCGCAGATATGCTTCAGCCTGCGCCTGGGATATCTTCTGGCCCTCTTTCACTCCGCCTGTGTGCCCATAGCCTATTGTCAACACGCCGGCCGGACACTTATATGCCGTCAGATGACACCCCTCAAACTTTTTTATCAAATCGATGCCTGCCTGTCCTGTCTTCATAGCATCGTCCTCCTCTCTCAAAATATCATACTTTCTTCTTTTATCTGCTGCCGTACAGGATCCATGGCGCTTCCGCATCTTGCAGTCAGCGCCATGGATAGGAACATTGTCAGCAGAATCAAGAAGATCACAGCGATTATGTCTTTCAAATGCTTTTTCATATATCTCTTATGTCCCGAAAATCTTTATATCAGTGTTGTTATCCTTCATCTTCATAGCTTTGACCGCCGCCTCGATCAATGTATTGAGCTGCTCCTCGGAGATATCAATATTCTTCTTGATCAGCATTTTCCGGATTATATCCACCACAATCGCTTTACGCTCCGCTCCCAGCTTGGCCTTATGGACCTGCTGCGCCATCAGAACCGCGTCTTTGACCCATGCCCTGATCTCATCCATCTGTTTCGCCCCGATCTGGGCCTTGATCCAGGGAATCAAATATCTGGTCACTAACAGCACCGCCAGCATCACGATCACCTTTAATATCTCCATTACCATTTCACTCATAATCCTCTTCCTCCATTTCTTCTACCGGTTGCACCGGTGCAACTTCATCTTCCCGGAGCCGGATCTTCTCCGCCTCCCTCGTTTCAAAATACGATTTTCCGAAATAGCCAAGCATCACGCCGATGATCTCCACCACTACAGTACGGGAAAGCTCCTCCGCGATCTGCTCCCGGCCTAAAAAAGCAAGTAGGTAGGAAAGCTGCAGATCGATCACTGCGATCCACATAAGCTTTTCTACCCACTTTTTTGTAAATGTTTTGAAATTACTTCTTTTTGGCCTTTTTTTCTTTTTTGCCATAGCCGCCTCACAATCCTATATGCTGAAGTATGTAGCAGATCACAGCACCAAGTACCGCCATAACGGCATACTCTGTGACTTTGCGCCACATCTGCCCATCTTTTCCCTCTATGGAGTCCAGCCGTTTCCCCTGCTCTTTCTGCTCCTCCAGCATATTTTTCATGCTCATCGCCATCTCTTTAACTGACACGGTGAGTTCGTTGATCTGCATGACTGCCTTCTCTAACGCATCTATGCGCTTGTTCTGCCTCCCGTCTTCATCCCGCAGCCTTTCATTCTCTGCATCCATCCGCTTAGCGAACTCGTCATGCTCTTTCCGCGGTAAATAATCTTCTTCCATCCCTTACTCCTCCTCTCTCTTGTCGATCAGCGATAAGATCTCGCTGTACTGCCCATCCGTCATACGTCCGGATCCATAGTATACGTCCGCCATCGTGGACAGCTCCTCATTGCTCTTGATACTGTTAGAGATCAAACTCTTCATGATTTTGTATGCCATAAAATGTTCACCTCCTCCCTTATATACCTAACTGCATCATGCTGACCTCATACATAAGATCAGCTACTGCCTCAGTCAGTTCCTTGTTTGAGAGCGGTTCTGCAGGCTCCGGGACATCGCCCAGTTCCGGGAAAGGCTCGGTCTGGTGATAGCCGGGATCGTTGGTCTAGTAGATCTCGTTAGGCTTCTGGTCTACTACGTCCCAGCGATATGTAAAAGCAGAGCCATCAAAAACGAGGTTTTCACCTTCATAGATACAAAAACCACTGAGATTTTCCTGCGGGTTATCGTAGCGTATAGATACTAAATTTTCTTGGATCGAATAGCCGCGGATTTTAACCGCTTCATCCGAATCAGCAAATATCACTTTTGTATGTGTATTCATCTCGGTTTTCCTCCTTTCTAACCGACATAATTTGTATTACTAAGCATTTCATACAACACCACATGCGCATAACTTCCTTTCGGGATAGTCAATGTGATTTTTTCATCACGCGGACCTGTTGCTGCAGTGGCAGCAATAGTATATCGTGCAGTGCTTCCCGCACTACCAAGCTGCAATAACAAAAATGTTCGTCCCTTATCATCAGCCACAGAACTAGCCTCAATTTTGGGGATAACTAAATATACTCTTGCAAAATCTGTGGTACCGTGAACACCTGCGGTAGATTCAGCACCACCAGACCCAATTATCAACCACATTTTATTTAAATTATCTTCGGCCTCACCAGTGATAATCGGCACAGTATAAGCCGCGCTGGCACTGTAATTGACATATCTTGCCTTCAATCGTAATGCCCTGTAACTCAAGTCTTTATACGATCCGCTAAATGCTACCGTCTTAAGGTCACTCAAATATTTGAGGATCTTCCCCATAGTTGTATCCAAGGTCTCCCCACTTGCCGGGAGTGTCCGAGAACTATGCTTGGAAAATACTGTTGTGACCTTACTTGCGTTACCAGTCTTCTTTAAAAGCATTTCACTTTTTCCATTCACCCAGTCCCGCACCGCCTGCATCATTTCTTCCATCGGTTTCATTTTATTAAGTCCTCCTTCCTATATACAAAAACCTAATACTATTCCATATTCAGTGTTTGATGCCACGTTATCTAAACTTCCAGATTGTGTTATAGCAAGCCAACTTCCTGCCACTATTTCATTTTCATATAGGTGTGGAGTTCTCGTGTAATAAGTATTTGCAGCCCCGTTTCTGCGCTTTATTCGCGATGTGTTATTACTAAATGTAGGATACATCGTTCCCTCTTGACTATATGGTGTTGCAAGACCTGTGATTCCCAGTTCTGCCGCAGAAAATAACCATACGTTATCCTCTGTTTCAACGATGCCAAATCCATTTCTAGTACTACTAACTGGTACCATTCCAACTGCCTTTTTTGTAACTTTCTTAACACTAGCCTTAATTTCCTCTGGTAAAATATCATAAAAATAACTTCCAACTAAATCACTTCGCATATAAGAATCTTCCCAAAACCTAAAACTTACAATTGTATCGCCATAAATCATTTTGCCGATTTGACTAATACAATTTTTTGTCCCAAAGGTAATCCCGGCCTTTTTTGATGGATTAGACGTAAGTGCATCGTGATTAAATCCTACAATCTCTACCTCCACCTTTTCGCCTGTTGTCAAAGTAATCTCTTTTGTATCATGTAATTTGAAAAACTCTGCAGCCTTACCACTCTCAGAAATATTGATAATCTTTGACCACGAAAGAGCATTAAAAGTTTTAAGTTTATACTCAATATTCACTTCGACATTTTCATCTTCTACAAAAATTTCTACAGGTTCAGGCATCACATAAGTCTCGTCCTCCATATCACTTACGGTGATCTTATATGCTGTATCTGCATATACTTCGAAGAAAGCCTTACCGCCACTACATTTTTTAATTACATTTTTCCCAGTCGCCACATTATGTAATGTCACGGTCTGCCCTTCTACGCTTGCCCCATCAGGCGCAACTAACGTTACAGTTACTGTTAAAATTACTCCTTCGTTCAATATTGCCATTGTTTCAGCATAGGATAAAGTTAAGTCGTTGATAGCGGTACCCAGATTTCTTTCAAGGATGTTGATCGCTGAAACCAGATCCTCCTTCTTTTCTGTTTTGAGGTCTTCCAGATTACCGATCTGGAGTTGGAGTTGTACGGCAGCATTCTCCTCAAGATGTTCCTTGAGGTTATCAAACCAGTCGATGATCTCCTCCTGCCAGCCCTTTGTCTCACCGAGAAGCCAGGACTCCCACTGATTGACAAAATTCTGAACCCAGGTATCAAACTCTTCCGTTTTTTCTTTCTGCCAGGCATCGGTCTCCGCTGCTTCTTTATCCTTCCATGCGGTTATTTCTTCTTTCTTTTCCTCTGCCCAGTCCAGAAACTCATCGTATGACCTATCTGATTTAATAACAAACTCATTATAGAAGGAATTGAGCTGAGCAAAGAACGGAGCGGTATCTAATTTCCAAAAAGGAAAAGCGATCCCACACAGCTCCGTGCTCAATCTTGTATCCGTGATATTGGCCTGGGTGACCTTGATCGCACCCTTAACGATCCGCACATCTGCCACCACATAATCCATATACTCTGATGTTCTCCGGCACTGTGGCGCAACGGGTTTGTAAGAATATTCCCCCTCCCGAAGAATTGCATGGATTTCCTGCTCTGCCGTGTCCAGCGTAATGGATATCCTGTCAATCCTGTCCAAAACACCGTCTGCCGCCCTATGCTGGAATACCATGTCTTTCATCAGTTCATACCGATATCCATCAATGATCAGATTTCCCGCCTTTAATGTGGTAGTCATATCATCATTGGCCACCAACTGGAGGTTCTCAGCAATATTTCCACCATCCGCAATAATTCCCGATGTAATAAATGCACTAAAATACCTAGCAAAATCATTCGCGTTATATTCCCTGTCATATCCCTCTTCACATTCTTCTGCGTCCATTGGGAACGCAAACTCTGTCGCTTCCATAGCCATTAGTTTCTCCTCCTATTTGATTGTTGCTTTGATCAGATCCGTTATCATTGGCCGTGAATTACCAAACGTAATATATACTTTCCTTTCGTCTTTTGACAGGTGCTTCTCTATCTGCGTAATCTGGGCATCCATGCGTATTCCCCACTCATTATCCAAACAGGTCACTATGTCCCCCATCTCATACTCCGGAGCCTTACTCTGTCTGATCTTAGATTCAAGCGACTGCACCAGATAGAACTCTTTCAGCTTCTCACTCCCTTTTTGTGAAAGCTGCGCTATATAGGCTTCCTCGGTCTGTCCCTCTTCCTCCAGAAATGCTGCACTATAGGCCATCTCATATCTGTCTATTCCTGTTGCATCGCCCACTTCCACGGTTGTCCTGTCCTCATCTTCTCCTCTTCCGCACACAAGACAGACATTCTTATAATTACTGTCATCTTCGTAATATTCCTGTGTATCAATATTTTTTAAATACCGTGAAAAAAGACAGGGCTTTGCTGTTCCCAGCGTCCTGTCTTTTCCACGAATCACTTCAAAATAAAACACTTTCTCTTTCATATCTAATCGTAATCTGTATCCCAGCCTCGCCTTCGCTGCGATTTCCGTAAGCGTTTCCTGCAGATTCGTGTATGTCACCTGCTTTTCGATGTGATCTTCAATTCCGCAGAGCTTTCCCAGCCGTATCCTCGGCATTTTTCTCTTGGGATTTTTGGGATTTATCACTTGCGCTTCAACTAATTCCCTCATAGCCTCTTCCGACGTTCCGGACAACACCATCTTATTCCACACAATTCTGCGATTCAGGTAGCTGCTTGCCATGCTTCCTTTGATCCTAATAACTACACGGCCCTCCTTATTGAGTTTAATGTGTCTGTAATTGATAATTCCCGCCTGCATCTCATCTGTCTTATACAAGATATTGGTCCGTTTCAACGTCTTGCTGTTCCTTAACGTAAAAAGAAACTCAGCCTCAAATTTCCCTGGTTTATCAAGAATATCTTTCCATATGATAGCCTCGTATTTTGAAAGCACGTTCACAATATTCAATTCTTTATCCAGCACATATAACTCCATTCCTATACTCCTGTATACTTTGTTGAGTAGACAAATTTCACCGCCAGATAATCCTCTCCGCTCTCCGCACCATATCGGAACACATTATCTCCCGGTGCAAGTTCCAGGAATGTATAATTCCCACCGGCGATATCTATATATCCGATATAATCTTCTGTGATTCCACTCAGTCTGCTCGTTACGGTTCTTTCATCTCCAGTCTCTACAACGATGCTCTGTCCATCTTCCATCGTGCAGTTAAGCTGGAAACATTCCCTTGTATAAATGTTGATCACATAAGGGTTTACAACGTTTCCTCTAGCCGTGAAAGTGATTGTCATACCGGTCTTTACCGCCGATCGGTTTGGTACCGAGGCCATTTTTGATGTGGATTTCACGCCGAAAATCACTCCTCTGTTCTTTGGAATGGCGAGAGGGAAATGAAACTTTCCCTTCGTGCCCGCCATCTCCACCAGAGAGTTTTTATCTTCTCGCCAATATGGATCCGTGGCCTTTAACTTCACCTTGTATTCCTGCAATTTTGATACTTTCGTCAGACTAATTTGAGGCGTTTTTTCCGCATAAGCCTTTATTTTCCTTTTTACACCGCCGTAGGAATGGCTTATCTCCAACTCTGCCTTCGGCAAAAACATATTTAACATCTGATCTCGGAGTTCCTGCATCTTCCAGGTAGACTCTGCGTAAATCTGCCCTATGATCTCCATCGGTCTGTCGTCTGTATAGATATTCACCGGCGTGGATCCGTCCTGGTCGAATCCCTGTGTCGTGACCACCTTGACTTCTATGCTGTCGAAGCCTTTTGTCTCCTCTACAGAAAATGGTGTATCTGTTAATACAATGGATTCGCTTTCTCTTGATACTACTATCTTTCTATCCGTTACCATGCTGATGCCGCCTCTCTCTGTGAATCTTCAAACGCTCTAATAGTCTCACTGAGACTGTCTGTCTTTGTATGAATATGGATCTCCTGGTTGACTACTATCGGCGTTTTCTCATCCTGCGGAATATGGTGCCATTTCCTGTCCTGTCCATAATCTACCGATATTGTCTGACTGATCAGCCTTTCAATATCTTCCGTACTCTCCCGCCATCTTCCTGTATATCCTTCGATGCTCATATCCGCCAGATATTCAAATTTTTTGGACGGAGAGTTGATGTCCAGCTCCTTTTTGGCTGCCTCATAAGCTGCCTTTGCTGCCTTCCTTGCGGCATCTTCTACACTTGGGATCCCATTCAGGATCCCTGCCGCGATTCCATCGGTGATGCCCGTTCCTATTGCTCTGAACTTATCTTCTGACAGCGCCGTCTTGGCCGTATTGTAGACTGTATTGGCCGCCGACTGCATTGCGTTCACTGCATTCGGCTTTCCACTGTCGATCCCATTCTGCAGCCCCGTCATAGTCCCCCGGCCAATCTCCTGAAACGCTTCCGTTTTCAGAATCGTCTTGGCCTTATTCAACATTTCATCCGCGGCATTTCCCATGGTTTTAACTGTATCTGATTTGTAAGCAGAAATACCACTTTGCAGGCCCGTCATCGTCACTTTACCGATCTCCTGCCATGCCTCTTGCCCCAGCGTCGCTTTCGCCTTCTCCGAAAGCTGCTTCGCAACTTTCTCCATCTCAGCCACTACCAGATTCTGGTTCTTGCTCACCCCCTGCGCGTAACCCTGCATGGTGTTATTGCCAATCTCCTCAAATACTGTGCTTGGCGAATGTACGCCTAGCTCGTTCTTAAAACTGTCAGCGGCCTGCTTCGCTGCCTCCGCCATCTTGCCCGCCGCTTCGCCGCCATTTAACCCATTTACATAGCCACGCATGGTATCGACGGCCGCCTGGTTTGCTTCTGCAGAGAGGTTCATTCCTTTAACCGCTTCTGCCGTCGCTGTCGCTATCTCACTCATGGAGTCCGTATAAGACAGCGCCATCTCTGTGGACCCTTCTGCCGCCTTCGTCTGTGCCTCCAGTAACGCCGGATAGGTCTGATTTACAAGGCCCATTAGTTCCTCATCCGACATCTTGGCCAGACCCGCTATGTAAGCAGCCGCATTCGTGGACCCGTCATCTACTGCCGCCACGAACTCATTCAGACCTTCTATGTTCCTGCCGTTTAAATTCGTCAGATTTTCAGCATAATTAGTCCAGTATTCTGTCTGGGATTCCAGCGCCGCCTTAATATCCGCCGCAGAGGTAGCCACAACCGCATCCAGCTCATCCCACAGATTAAATTGCCCCGAGATGGACTTATAGGCAGCATCGTATTCCTCCAGATAAGCCTCATTGAGAGACTGCATCTCCCCGATCATGAGCTCTATTGCCGTGTTCGCTGCCTGTGACACCCCTTCAATCTCACCGACCTCCGCATTAGTGGCGTCTATGCTAGATCGTAAGGATTCTTCCTCCGCTGCGAGTTCCGCATCTGCCTGCGCAAGCTCATCCACTGCCTGTTTTGCATTGTTGTAAGCCTGTTTTGCCCCGTCCAGCGATGCGCCGCCTGTCTCGAAGATTGCCGTCGTATTAGCCTCTGCTTCTGCCAATGCCTCTTCCGCCTCAGTAAGTGCTTCCTGTGCCCCCATCAACTGTTCTGCAATCTGTGCACGTTCATCAAGAACCTCATTATATCGAGCAGCATCTTCCGTTGCGGCTTCCTCCTCTTCTGCCGCAGAGATAAATCTGGTGATAGCTTCGGTGGTCATGTTCAGAGACTCGATCATCTCATCATAAGCCAGCCCCAACTCCGGGAAAGCTTCATTAAGCTTGTCTACTATGTAAAGCAGCCTTTCCTGTTCGGATGCTGTAAGCTCAGATTTTTTTGATAGTTCCGTCAGTTCGTCTATCATAGACTCACTTGACTTTGCGGTTGTCTCAAGCTCCTCTTTTAGTTCTTCAAAGGTTTCCCTTTCCTCCTCAATGGAGTCCACCAGTGCATCTACTTCTTCGCGCATCCGCTTTGTGGCGCCCCACATCGTCTCCTCGGCTTCCACCTTTTCCATGTTCTGGTCTAGTGTCACCAGAGCCGCTACCAACGCCCCTATGGCTGCAATAGCTAAAATAATCGGGTTTGAAAATGCTGCAAGCAACGCCGGGACTAAGGTGCCCGTCACAACTTCGCTTGTCGCCACTGCACCGATCGCAAACGCCGCCATAGCTGTCGTGATGCCCACGATGGCCGCCGTGATACTCGGATGCTCCTCCACCAGTTCATTCATTACGTTAAGCACACTTGTCATACCCTCTACCAGTACGCCAAGCACTGGCATCAGATCTTCTCCTATGCTCACCCGCAAGCCATCATAAGCGGATTCTAACAGCTGTAACTGACCTGTAAAGGTATCCAGCTTGATATCCTGCATCTCCTGTGCTGCCCCATTGCAATTCCTCAGCCCTTCTGCATACTCCTCGAAGGTACCCGTTGATTCTCCCAGTACAGTCATGAGCTGAGCCTGGGCCGTCTTTCCTGCTACTGTATAGGATAGGTTCGATTTCTCTTCATCTGTCAGTGTCGCCCAGATGCGCTTCATATCCGAAAGAATATCCGATAATTCTCTTGCGCCTCCCGCTGCGTCATAAACCTCTATCCCGTATCCTTTCAGCATATCCCTACAGTCTGATACGTTATTGCCAAGCCTGGTCATTATTGACGATAATGCCGTGCCGGCAGAACTTCCTTTAATACCCGCATCCGCCATGACCATGAGAGCCGCCGTACTGTCTTCTAAAGAATACCCAAGCTGCGTAGATGTTGCCGCACAATACTTATAAGCTTCTCCCAGCTGCTCCACGTTTGTATTACTGTTGGACATTGCATAAGTAAGCTGGTCTACAAACCTATTAGACTCTTTAGCAGACAGGCCAAAAGCTGTAAGATTGTCGGTGACAATGTCGGAAGCTGTCCCCAGATCCATGGTTGCAGCAGCCGCCAACGCCATGACTCCATCCACGCCCTCCAGCATTTCCTTGGTGTTCCATCCGGCGAGTGCCATATATTCCATGGCTTCGCCGGCCTGGGTAGCTGTGAATGAGGTTGTCGCACCCAATGTCTTGGCTCGGCTCGTTAAAGAATCAAATTCTTCTCCCGTGGCTCCCGAAAGCGATTTCACGGTTGCCATCTGATACTGGAAATCTGCCGCTACATCTACGCAGGATTTCAGCGCTTCTGCCAGCTTCTTAACACCTTCCATCAGCCCCAGCGCCGTAACCGCCTCGGAAAAATCTCCAAAAGCCTTTTTCCCCTCTTCTCCTGCCTCTTTGGCTTCCTTACCCATCTCATCGATGGACGTGGCGCATCCATCAGCTGCCTTTGCCGCCTCATCCAGATACTGCTCATTTTTTTCGATCTCAGCATTTGTCTGGTTAAGCTTTACCTGAGCAGTATTTAACTGTTTTTCCCAGTTATTGGTAGCCCGCTGCGCAGAGTCCAGATAAGCTTCATTAGTCTGGAGCTCACTGTTTAAGCCTTTGTTTTCTCTCAGGAGATCTCCCGCCGCCGATGCCGCACCGTCCGTTTCCTCCTCCAGCCTGGCCATGGCCGCCTTGGTCTCTGTGATCTCCTTCTCCAGCTCATTCTGCTCATCTGCAGTGTCTCCGGTGGCGTTTTTCAATTCCTTAAGTTTATTCTCCGCCTCCGCCAAGCGCTGTTTATAATCATTCCACTGGGTCCCCGCGCTCTTAGTCTCATCTGACAGCTTCGCAAGAGCCTCCTCATTCTGAGTGAGGGACTGTTTCATGCTCTCATTTTTCGAGGCATACTCATCCAACGCGCTTTTTGCATTGTTATACGCCTCTTTTAAGGTCTTCACCTTCTCTATCTGCGCTGCCTGCACCTCTGACAGAGCTTTCGCCTTTGCCCGCAGAGCCTCCATGGTATTCTGCTGCCCGGAAAACTCTGACTGCACCAGCTTCAAACGGGAATCCAGGGTAGATAACTCTGAATTGATGTTTTTGATCGCCTGCTTATATTGCGACTCTCCCTCTACGGCGAGTTTTGTTGATATTGTTCTTGTCGCCATATAAACACCTCTTTATTTCTTGTCTCTCTTTTTTAACAGTTCCTCTCCTGCTATCTTTTTGGCCATAAGCTCCTTTTTCCACTGATTGATCTCCTCCGTGATAAAATCAGTCAGAGCAACCAAGTTGATAAGATCGGGCTCTTCCTGCGCAAATATTCTGTCGTAGGATCCTTCCCCGAGAGCAGTATCAATAGCTTCTTTTGAATGGGTCTCGACCTCTCTCATCATCTCTTCCTGCGTGATATCCTTCTTCTGGCTCAGCTCGATCATTTTGTCCGAACACTTTTTCATTGCTTTCGCGATCGCCTCCATATCGCGTTTCAGATAATAGATCTCCCCGCAGATCTCCACTTTGCGGCCAAAATTAAAGCTATTCATCCTTTTTTCCTCTCTTTCTCACTTTCAACTTCTCTGTTACGCCTTATCTGTAAAAGGTCTTGCAACTCGCCCGGAGTCGTGAGCACCAGAATCTCTCTTCGGTCCATCCCGATTCTCAGTCCCACTTCCACATATTCCATGATTTTCACGCCTACGGGCTTTCCCCGTTTTTTTCGTTTTGAAATTCCAGAAGATCTACATCAATCTCCTCAATCGGGTCTATATGGTGCTGGATACCTAATACCACCGCTGAATAAATGGCGTTCTTCATCTTTATCCAGTCTCCCTGATCCGCTGTTTTTCTAATGTGTTCTTCGCTTGGCATCTTTTCATCCGGATATCCATAATATCCGCGCACCAGTTCCCCGTGTTCAGCCATCAGCAGAAAGACTTTTATAGTCGCCTCGTAGTGCTCCTTGGTATCTCCTGCTATGGCTTCCTGAAAGTCTTTTCCATCCGGGAACAGCTCCTGAAGCTCAAACATAGCTTGGTTATTGTAAATAAGGTGACAGGTCCTCCCTGCCACCTCTACTGTGATACACTGTTTCACTTATGCCGTTACCTCCTTCTCTTCATTTTCTTCTGCGGATCCGTCCGCAATATTCTCCCCGTTTTCTCCCACAGAGCCACCCTGATCGGCCTGCCCTGCTTCCTTTTCTCTGGGCCACTCAGAAGTACCCTCAAACAATCCAGACAGATAATCGATTGCCTCCGTCTCCTTTTTAAACCGTTTTTCGATCTTAAAGGTACCGTTATTGCAGGACTGAATGCGCAGCTTGATGGCATCATACTCTAAAGTGACTCCATCCTCCTTCGTCTTGGACGTAGAACCCTCAATCGATCCCTGCACCTTGGGATAAAAATTTACTTCAAAAAATTTGTTCTTCTTGGCATCCATCAGCGTCCTATAGAAGCCATATGCTCCAAACGGCTGATTATCCTCTTGGCCATACTCCAGACCCCCCTCGTTATCACCCGTCGTTCCGAGGATTGCTTCTGATAACTCATAGGGAATAAATACTGCTTTTACGGTTGCCTCTCCATTGGAAAACTCAGAGATAAAGATCTTCTCCTGGTTGTCCCCGTAGGCTGACCCTGTCGCCATGTTCAGGGTCTCGTTGACCTCATTCAGCCCCTCAAACTCTAAAGCCTCCCCATAAGTGGGCTTTGCAGTCGCCGTTCCTTCTGTCGCCATGGGCGCCCACTTAGCTCCTTTTGCTCCATATTTCATGCCTCTCTCCTCCTTCTATAAATTCTTTGTTTTTAAAAAGTTGTCATATACCTTCTCCGCAGCTTCCACTGCGGCCGGTACACTCGTCTCATTCGCCGTTCTGATAAACGGCCTCGGTGCCTGCCCCTGTTTGCCAAACTCATTGATAAATGCTATCTCCGAGTTTGAAGAGGTCGTATTATTTCTCCGCCTGCTGCCTTTTGGATAAACATACTGCACCGCTCCATCTGCGCTTTTATAGGTTTTGCTTACCTTGATGCTGTCTGCCACATGTCCACCCACATTTCTGCCGCTGGAATCATATACGCCCATGCTTTTGGCCATTTTTTGCTGTGCCTCCTGCACCACCTTTGCCTCTGCCTCCAACATGTCCTCCATCAGTTCGCCGGCAGAATCACCCAACTCCATCAGATCCAGGCAAAGATCCGCTATCCCATTCGTCTCCAACCTCGCCATCCGCATCATACTCTCCTATCGGTAACAAATACTCTGTTTCAAAACAGTAATGCTGCTCTTTCGGCGCCTGCTTACTCTCCCGGCTCACCTGAATCTCCTCCGGCCAGTCTTCCGTCACCATAAACAGCGCTTTCTTAATGTCACTTCTCGCTTTTATGCTGTCTTCGCCTTTGGGGCAAAAGTAATGCACCTGAATGAGATATTTCTCATACACAGGTGCATTATCGCCGAATGTGTCCTGCACAGTATTGTAGTTAAACAGGATCCGACGAAGTTTTCGTTCGTCTCCGTCCTCTTCGTCCAGTTCCCACGGGTATGTAGGTGCAATACCCTGAAGCGCGCTAATCAGGATCTCGTTTATCGTCATCTGCGATATCCTCCTCCATCCATTTCTCCAGCGCTTTCACCTCTGTACAGTTTAGCTCTGTCCAGTCCTCCACCGTGTAGGATCTCACCACCTCGTACCAGATGCCGTCGATCTTCACATACTTTTGCCTGGCATAGTCAGCACTCCTGACCTTGCAGCTTAGTATCAGCTCTCGCCCGGAGCGAAGCGCCTCATAAAACTCCTGCCGCTTTGTGGACTGAACATCTGCGAATATCTCTATCATCTGCACCGTGGCCTCCGGGTATCCGTTCTGATTCCTCTTGGTAAAGACGGAGGCCAGTGTCACTTCATCCTTACACATCATCGTACCCGTCCTCCGTATCATCCGGTTGCACCGGTGCAACTTCCTGTTTTTCCTCCGGGTTCTGCAGGACTCCATACTCCTTCGACAGAGCCATAGAGTCCCTAAGCGCCCTGTAACACTTCTCCCAGCGCTCCCTGGTGCTCACCTCTGTGTCCTGACCGAAATTCGCCTTGCAATACTGCATACACGCTGTCTTAAATGTAGGATCATCCTCACTTATCCTTGAGACTCCGGCCATAGCCATATCAACCTTGCAAGCTTCAATCAGCGTTACAACCTCTGCATCAAACGCTTCCGACTTGATCCGCAGCGCCCTCCTTACGTCATCGATCAGTGCCATCTTTTCTTCCCCCGGCTTACGCCTTTACCTCTTTTGTTTCCGGCTTCAGCAGCACGAAGGCATTCAAGGTAATCGGTGCACCATCAATGATCGCATAGGCAGCATAGTCCGTAGTTCTCGCCTTCACATGATCCTCAGTATTCATGCTGATTCCCTTATTGATATTCACGGTATAACCCCTGTTCGCGTTGCCGATCAGGATCTCGCCGTCCTTCATGGAACCATCTTCCTTGACCAAAAGGCCGGAAATACGTCCCACACTGCCTGCTTCCGTACCCGCCATAAACAAGGGCCGGCCGATACCATCCACACAGGAAGCGATCTCTCCCCAGATGGTGTTGGCGTTCGCATAAACAGCAAGGCCATTCGCATAGCCGCTCTTGATCTTCTTACGCGCCTCTGTAATGTTTTTCCAATTCAGCCCTCCGGCTGTATATTTTACGACGCGCGGCGTATCTTTCTCCGCCTCAATGGCCGTGACAATACCCTTCGGCTCTGCCGGCTTGTTTTCTACCAAACCGGCGCCATGTGTCACGCCATAACCGCAGGCTGCTCCCATCTTCTCCGCCATGCGCTTCTGAATATAGGGCAGGAACTCTTCTCTCGCCATCTCCTTCAACTTCCAGGAAACCGTGATTGACCTTGCCAGTTCGCACCCATTTAATGTAAGCGTTCCAAATGTCTCTTTACCATCCGCTGTATTCGTATCCTCCTCATACCACGCTGCGTCTGTGCTGGTCTCACCGATCACCATGGTCATGGTACCTGTCACGCTGGTCTTGGCCACATCGGCGTAGAAAGGATACATATCCTCCACTTCCGTCCAGATTCCTTTCACCACTGTCTCCGGGATCACTTCTCCCGTGTTCTCGGTGGTGTGCGTGTAAGCCTCGTTTACCATTCGGATCGTGTCCTCTTCGTCCTGGGTAAGATTTTTGCCCTGCATCTTGTTGACCCAGGCATTCAGATACTTCTCGCTTTTGAAGTCCACGACGGTATCTGTGTCGCCCTTGTCATCATCCATCTCAGGCTTGCCCGTGCTGCCGAGTATATTGTTGGCGCGACTCTTCACACTCCCGTTTAACGCCTCCAGATTCGCCCGCTGCTTACAGGATTCCTCATACTTCTGATCCAGAGCCGTAATGTCGTTCATGACCGCTTCGGCCTCCTCGGTCTTTCCATCACTGATAAGCGCCTGCGCCTTATCAGTCAGCTCCTGTCTCTGTCTCAAATACTCCTCATACTTCATGTTACATTTTCCTCCTTTTTTCTCCTTCTAATCTTAAAAGCCTGAGTCTTGCCCCTGCTTTTGCTACCTCTAACTGCTCCGCCTTATCCCGCGCCTCCAGCATATCTCTTGCTCTTTCTTTCTGTTCATCTGACAATAACGGGAATGCGCTTGCTGCCATCTGCACGCTCTGCTGCTGCGGCTCCATGATCTGATCGACCATATTAAGCTCTACCGCCCTCTGGGCCGTGATCCAGGTCTCAGCTTCCATCATCTTAAGAAACTCTTTCCGGTGCCTGCCTGTCTTCGCCGCATATGCGCTGCTCATGGCCTCATCGGCTGTCTTTAACTTCTCCGCCATATGTTCAAAATCTGAGTGATTGCCACTCCCACAAGAAGATACACAATGGATCATAAGCAGTGCAGTAGGCGCCATCTCGCTCCATCCGGCCATAGCGATGACCGATGCTGCAGAGCAGGCATGTCCAGTGATATGGATCTTCACATTCCCATACTCCCGCAATGCGGCATAGATTTCCGAACCCGAAGCGATCTCTCCTCCCGGTGAGTTGATATACACATCCACGGTTGCCCCGCCTGCTTCCTCCAGGACAGCGCGGATATCCGCCGGTGATGTGGCTTCATATCCAAACCACTCATATAGTTTCTTGTCTTTGTTTTGGACAATTACGCCCCTTATATCAATCCTCGGCACTTTCCTTCACCTCCTCCCCGGTTATCTCAACTATTCCATTTATCAGATCTCTCACTGTCCTGCACACCTCCAAATAGTTGACACCATCCATCCTGTCAAGCAGCTTCGTGGCCATATCCACCACCTGGGTATCCAGCCGGCGGATCGGATCATCACCACCCGGCAGCGGCGCCAGATTCAGAGTGGCCCTCCACTCGTTCGGCGTCATGGCACCACGGTCTACCATAGCCACCATTTCCAGTTTCGTTTTGATGGACGCACAGGCCAGATTCGAGGCTTCAAACTGGATGCGGTTCCCGTGGGACTGCTCCCGCCGGCTGAATAGCGCTTTTGTCCATACCTGGGAACATTGAAGCACCAGAGGCTCCACCTCTGCTTCATAGTAAGAGTTCCACTCATCTTCCGTGTAAGTAGAATGGATGATCTTATCGTTTGTATTGAAAAACGCCTTGACCCGGTCCATTTGCTGCTGTGATATCTGGAAATTCGGAACATAATTCTGTGGTTTGATCTGGATGGCATCAAATTTACTGTCTACTCCCGCTGCTCCAAAAGTGTCGCTCTCTACATCCAGATAGGTCTTCACAAAATTTTCCACATGAGCCTTGATATCTTCGGGACGCATGGAACTCTGGGATTTTAAGAGCCATTTGATAACGCTGCTGTTCTTTATGGCTTGTCTGATCCCCCTGTCGATGGTTCCGATAGTCGTCATGACATCCCTGATCGGCTCTATCTGACTGCTGCCAAAGATATCCCTGTCGTAGTAGTCCCGCCTCAGATGCAGGATGTCAGTATACCGGAATATGTTGCTTTTCCCGTTCAAATACTGGAACTCGATAAAGAGTTCTCCGTCCTTGCTGTACTTTGCCTCCGCAGAGCAGGCCGGGATCGGATAAATCTCCTGCACAAGCCCGTCATCATTCCGGATCAACAAAGCAAAGGCATTGCCATTAAGCGCCAGCTGGTTCGCCAGCTTTTCCTGCAGCATCTGACCTGTCATATAGGGATTGGGCTCTGACAGCAGATACTTGATATAGGGCTCCGGGTTGACCTCAATCGTTTTTCCATTTTTCGTAGTCGTTTCTCTGATATGTTTTCCTACAATTTTTCCGACCGCCTGCGTTTTTGGTCGGATGCAGGCCCGGATGATATCCGACTTATACATCTTCCCATCCCAGACGTAATATCCGTCCCCAGTCTCTGTGACCATCTGGATCCGCCCAACCGTATCAGGTTTTCCCGTGAAAAAATTTCTGATCATTTTTACAAATCCCACCGTTCTCACCTCCCCTCCGGCAGAAAAGCCTGCCATATAAAAAACCGCATCCCAAGTGCGGTTAAATCAGGCTCTGATATTCGTCCATATTGTCCTGCAATACAACATATCCATCCAGAAGGGCGGCGGTACCATCTATCCTCCTGGTTCTCTTCGATGTCTTACACGGTTTGATGTTCCCGTTTTTGTCCGCAATGTATGAGGTATTAGCCAGACACCACTTATCAATTGGATTGTTATTGTAATTTATAAGCTTACTGGTAAGATCTGCCCCGAGTTTTTTCATGGGATCGGAGAGCACTTTCATATTCTGAGCTACAGACACCATGGATTCCTTACCAAAGTTCTGCTGCATCTCCTCTACCCAATATGTGGCAGACCATGCGTCATATCCCACCTTGTAGATATAGATATCTAACTCCCTCTGGACTTCCAGGTACCACTCGGTGATATACTTCGCATGGTTTTTATTCCCCGGGCATGTCCGCATGTACCCCTGTTCGATCCAGAGATCGTATGGTATCTTATCTTCTCTCGTCCGTTCCTCCACCAATTCCTCCGGCATCCAGTACATGGACAGCACATAGATCTGCGGATCTCCCGGTACCATAAACAGCACCTTCGCTGCTGTCAAATCCGTGGTACTGGACAGATCGGCTCCTCCTACGCCATACCTTGGCTTGAGTTCTTTCACATCGAACGTTTCCTCATTATTGAGCTGGTCAAAATCAAGCCATGCCTGAATGGATGTCTCCCGGATGTTAAACTCTTTGCAGACCAGGTTCTTCACCATACTAGGATTGCTCTTGGCCCTTGTGACCTTATTTCTCAGAGCATCCAGATTCTTGATCGTCCCCAGCCCGGGGTTAGCCTTATACCAGCAGCTTTCCGTCTGCCATTCAGCCTTCGCATCCAGCTCATAAATGAACGCCAGAAAGTGCTCGTCATGGTAGCCATTGTCATTGAAATACCCGTTTATGACGGTCTCAGCATACTCATATTTCTCATCATACAGATCTTCCCTAATGGTGCCCGCTGTTGATGTGATCAGGATAAGCGGCTGCTCTCTGGCTGTTGTGCCGTCCGCTATAATATCATATAACGCCCTACCATTCTGCCACTGATGTATCTCATCCATGATGCCTGCGTGAATGTTCAGACCGTCCAGCGTATTGGAATCGGAGGCCAGGGGCTTGAACACGCCGTCGTTAAAGTCACTGATCATATCGCCCACCCTCGGCTTGATCCGCTTTAGCAGCGAGGGCGATTTCTGAACCATCCGCTTAGCTTCTGACCATACGATTTTCGCCTGATCTCTGGTGGTCGCCGCCGCATAAACCTCCGGCCCCGGTTCTCCGTCCGCCACCATCATATACAATCCTACTGTGGAAGCAATCAGCGACTTACCATTCTTTTTCCCAACAATCAGTATGACCTCCTGATATTTTCGGATGCCATTGATATCTATAAATCCAAATACGGCCGCCAGCATGGCTTTTTCCCACAATTCCAGCCGCACCATCTTACCACCATACTTTGCCTTGGACTGCCGGCAGTAATTCTCAATAAACTCCAGAATATGATTTGCACGACTGGGCGAATAATAATATTCATCCGGATGTTCGACATCCCACGCTAATTTCTGATAGGTCTTATAGATCTTTTTACATACCGTGATCCTCCCGGATTCTATCTCCTGCCAGTATTCCAGAATGGGATTATAGTCTTTCTGGTATTTAATCCTCCCGGTCATTTACAAAATCCTCAAAGTCGTCTTTCTTTTTTGCTTTTGCCACCTGCTTTGGCATCATCTCCGTAAGCTGCTTCATGTATTTCTGGTAGCTGGATGTGAAAGAGTTGAAGGTATTCACCACAGGACGTATCCTGTCGTATGGCTCTTGGTCTTTTCCCTGGGAAAACTCCTCATAATATCCGTTTGCGTCTATATCCTCCTGCATCTCTTCCAGGCTTACTTTCAGATATGCCGCTTTTGCGCATAGCCGATAAGCTAACTGTTTCTTCTTAAAGTCAAGTTTGGAAACCTGCCGCTTTAATGCGTCTTCCTCCTGCTTTATCAGTTCATCTTTCTCTTTCTTCTCCAAAAAATCACCACCTTTTTACACAAAACATGGGGGAGGGGGGTCACGCGCGAAGCCTGTGCGTTAAATGGATGGGGGTGTAACGGTGCCGAAAAACCATCCCCCACTCCTCTTTATGGGGGGAGTATCGGTCGGATCTGTCCATCAGCACCGAACACATAATGATTCATACTCTCATCTATTCCGTCCTCTTCCTTAGCGTGACAGCTCCAGCAATCCATCCTCAGGTTGTCATGGTTGAGTGACACATCAGGATCGTTTATATTACTCGGCGTCAACCAGATCTTATGATGTACGATGGCTCCCGGCTCCTTGCCACACACTTCACACATACCGCCATCTATAGCCTTACGCTTCGCCTTATACGACTCCCTGCACCGCTTCCACTTACTGCTGTTGTAGAACGCACGAGCAAACTCTCTCGCCATTACTCAGTACTCTTCTCTGTTTTCTTCTTAGGTTTCTTCTTGCCATCTGCTGTCCCGGCATCCTCTGCTGCGCTCTGGCCTGCTGCTCCCGTATCGGTCTTGCCATCCTCTGCCTTAGCATCATCCGCTGTGCTCTGACCTACTGCCCCAGGCTCCGTCTTACCATCTTCTGTCCCGGCATCATCTACTGCGCTCTGGCCTGCTGCCCCAGGCTCATCCGCCACCGCGATCACCAGATTAGCATCCGTCTTTCTGATCTCCTTATACCTCTCAGGTGTGATATCCAGCAGGCTTCCCGCTTCATATACTTCACCCGTGTACTTGTCTGTAAACTTCTTTCTTGCTACTGCTCTCATGGTTTCCTCCTTTTCTGCACGCAAAAGAGCCGATGATTTCTCACCGACTCTTCGTTGCTTCACTATATCATGCTATCATAATAACACATCTAGTAACGCAAAATCATGCCATCTTTTAAAAAATCTCATATTCCTCTAATAATTTCAATGTATTTTTTTGAATCTTGAGCATAAGTTCGCAGTATCTCTTATACTCTTGATCCCCTTGATCGATTGCAAACTTAAGTTCTATATCCCAAGCATCTATCAAGTCACTTGTCTCTTTAATGTGACGTTCTCTTTTCTCTTCTAAGGTCTCACTTCTATTTCCTGCTATCATTTTTCCCCTTACGCTATACCACAATTAAAACTGCGTTTCATTCAAAAACTACTCATATCCAATCACAATGCATATCTATTACCCAAACAATCATGTCGATAATAATTCCCAATAGCGCGAATAGGTTAAAATAATATACATATGGAAGTCTTCTTTTTACTCTTTTAAACCAATCGCACGCCTCTTTACAATTCATACAATCACTGTCCGATGATTGCATACACTTTGCTACTATGCTTCTTTTTGTTATTCTGGCCATTAAAAACATCAATAAAAAAATTGTATTGAAAATCACCAATCCACATATCAGCATAGTTAATATAACTGCTTCACAGTATTCAACACTCGCCAAAGCTGCTAAAGAATTTTCTAAAAAACCATACCCGCTTGAAAATGTAATCACAATCGCCGCAAAAATACTTAATACTGATATGAGTTCAATCTGTGAAGATTTCACCTGTTTCTCCACCTTTTTTAGTTTCTTTGCTGCTTTTCTTAACTGGTTCTCTTTATCCTCTGAATCATCTAAAATTGATTCTAACCATTCTTCAGCCTGCTGCAATCTATCCTCTATTTTCTTTTCCCTCTGTTTGTTGTCATCAGACCATTGTTCAGCTATCGCCAACTGATTATTTGTATCCTCAAGCATTTCTTCTATTTTGCCTATTTGAAACTGTAGTTTTTTTAAAGATCGATTTACCGTTTTTAATTTTCCATTATTGATACTGGCATAACTAAATTGACTGATCTGCAGATTCAGATGATCACATAGTTTTGTAAATGGTTTCTTTACATGAGCATACATCATGTCTAGATTCTCTTGTTCCAAATATGTGCTGAGCTCATACAAATTATTTGTAAGGTAATCACTGTTCATTTCATTGTCGTCTTTAAAAATTTCGACGATAATAGGATAAAATTCGGAATATCTATGTTTAAACTCTCCATCATACACTTGCCTTAACCTATCTAAGTATAGCTCTAATTCCTTTTTTCCAATCATCCTCCTCGATAATTCCATGATAATTTCGTTTAATAATTCCTGCTTATCCCTTGTATCTGTAATGAACATATCCCTCTCCGCATTATTTATAGCTTGCTAATTATTAAATCAAATGGAATCTTCTGATGGTTACCCGCCCCATTATCATAAGTGCTATACCACGCCGTATCTGGTTCATGTGTCCGCCTAACTAACTCATCTACAGGAATAATCCTATACTTCTCTATAATATCTTCAAGTTCTTCTTTATCTGCCTCTTCAATCTCTGTTTCACATTTTAAGTTAATCGGTCTTCCACCATAGGCGCAATACTCATAATATACATTTGGTACTACCGGACCAAACTGCCACGCGTACATTGAGTCAATAAATAATGACTTCTGATTTCTTTTATAATATTCCACCCATAGAAAATACAATAATTTCTGGAGTCTTAAATTGCTGACCGAATCATCTCTTTTCGTACAGTAATCAATTATAAAATCCGCGATTTGCATTGCATTATACAACCTCATATCTCAGCCTCCCATGATAATTTACAGTATAACTGAACACGATAGCTTATGCAATATATCTTTTCTGATATAATCATAACATATTTTATGTACAATATCAAGATATTGTGCTAGTCTCATTTTGCTTATACATTATATTGTATTTTAAGGAATTTTCTATAGAAGAATTTCTGATTGCCAAACTTTGAGCCGATGATTTCTCACCGGCTCCTCTACTCTAACCCTGATTCTGTTGTACAAATTCTTCCATAAACTCTCGGATCACCTCTGCCTGCGGCTTCCCTGCCCGCTCGCAAGCCTCCTCAAACTGTTCGACGATATCCCGCTTTAATTTGAAACCCTTCGTCATATAGCCCGCTTTCTTCTGGTACTTCTCACTGGCTATCGTCTGTTTGGTCGGATTACCTTTCGGCATGGCTCTCCCTCGCTTTCAAAACACCCGCATAGATCAACTTCGCAACTCCGATCGCAACAAAAAATATCCCTAGTTTCAATAACATATTTACACAGATGAGCTTCCGTGGTATAGTTTGAGGTAACAGGAAGGGCTTTCGCCCCTCTCTGTTAGCTTAACAGCTTATCGAGAATCAGTAGGATGATTCCGATAACCAAGTCCGTCAGTGCACCGAGTAGCCAGCTCTTATATGTACTGTCGGACTTTTTATTTTTGCTCATCTGTCTCTCACCTCCTTATGTATATATAATATCATATGGTTAACCATATGTCAATACTCTTTTTGACTTTTTTTCATTTTTACCTTATATTTCTCCCAGATATACCCCGACCTGCGATATGATTTTCTTAATAATCCGCTTCATCTGCCGCTCGGAATAGGCGACATTATCTATTTTTGTATAGGGAATGTTCCGGCGCCGATCCGTCCAGAACCGTTTTCGCATGACTTTCTGTTCCTCTGGCTTCAAATCTTTATAAGCCCGCTCCACTGCTTCTATCTGTTTTTTCAATGTTTCAGCCCTCTCAGATGTCATTTTAAGAGCCTTCGCCTCTGTTACTGACTGCGGTTTACTGTAGTCTTCTGAATATTTTATCCCTGCTGCTGGCGCTGACGATGAAGTCATTATTTCATCTATGTATTGCTCATATTCCTTTTTTTCAGCCGGATATCTGCGTATAATAATCTCTATCATATGCCATGTATCATGATCTATCATGTCAGTCTTCCGTCTCCTTTCCGGCCGGGCCTGCTGCCGCTCTGGACAGATAAGCCCGGCCTGCTGCCTCGTTGATGGTTCCCGTGATATACTAATTTGAGGTAGTTCCTTATTCTACAGCAGAATGATCTTATTGATCCCTGTCTCCGCCAGTTTCAGTTCCCGTCTGGCAACCCACTCCATCCATTCTTACTGCAATCCTAATTCTTTTCCTTAAATATTCTGCATATTTGTTTGTAACCTTATAGTTCCTGCAATCTGTTCTCTTTTGGTTTCTTCCATTTCCATGCCCATCATAGTGAACGCATTCATCACAGGTAAAACATGAGAACACCATTTCTCCAATGCAATTATCAATACACTCTACGCTATTCGCGCAGTGATTACATATACATCCTCCACAGTGAGAAGCATATTGTTTTTTAGGTACCACATACTCTTTCTCCTGTTTTGGAATAACACCAAGTTCCTCAAGTGTTATCTGATGATTCATAACTCTTCCGGTTCCTCGCACCGCTCAAATTCTATTACCCATACTCACACTTTTATTTCTTGCGAACAAACTTGTCGTACGCTTGTTGATAACTGATTCCTTCAATTTCTGCTATCTCGCTAAGTGGAATTTGTACGGTAATACTTCTGTTCCGTGTCTGCTCCTTTCGTGTTGCCCAACGGCAATTTGATGGTTCATAGTTACCATTCACATTTATCCTATCTATAGTTAATTCATCAGTGTACCCATTTGCCATAGCCCAAGAACGAAAATTTATAAAACCATCCTTTTTATCTGACCATGCATCACAGACAACTATTCCTCTTCCACCATAATAGAAATAGTCCTGATTATTTGGATTATTACATCTCTCCCTCATGCCGCACCAAATCTTCCAAAGCCTTGTTTTTGCCTCCCCATGCTTCACGTGCATGGTTTTCTTTGTTTCCTTCTCCAAACATCCACAACTTTTTGTATTTCCACTGACAAGAGAATTTCTTAGTACTTCCTTTTCGTTTCCACAATCGCACTTACAGAGATATACAGTTTTTGTCTTTCCCCTCTGTCCCACTTTTCTAACACCTATTTTCTTGATCACAATTAATCTACCAAATCTTTGTCCTATCAAATCTGCTGTTTTCGTCATTTTCCCTCACACCCCTTTTTATTTTCCATCTTCTGCAACGCATACGCCTCATCCATCAATGCCTTCATGTGCTCCATATGATCATGTGCCGCACAGAAAACTGCATGAAGTGCACCATCAAATTCCTCATATGCATCGCATCCGTTGTAAATAGCGTCATATATCGCTAAAGACAAACTTCTCAAACGCTCCGCCTCAAGTGCCATGTCCTCGATCTTTACAACAAGTCCCATAGTTTATTTCCTCCTGTTCTTACATACATTCTGTATGTATTTTTGTTACGCATAATATAGTACAATCTGTATGTAATGTCAACAACTATTTTTTAGGAGGTATAGGTGTGCTCAGTAAAAGACTTCGTGAAGTCCGTATGAAATGTGGATTTACCCAGCAAAACATGGCTGACAAACTTGAAATATCATTAAATGCTTATCAAAAGTACGAGCAGGCAGAACGCTCACCATCTTTGGAGTGTCTTGTTAACATTGCAGATATTTTTGATATATCCCTTGATTATCTTCTGTGTCGAGATGCTTTTATACAATCTCACGCAACTTCCGCTGATGAATATTGAACAAATCTTCAAGGCTATCCCATATCTCAAAATCTCCTGTCCTGCTCCCTTGCTCTATCTTTTGATAATACACAAGGCTTATTCCCAGTCGGTCTGCTACTTGCTGTTGAGTCAGACCTTTTTCTTTTCTTGCTTTCCTTAAATTCTCTCTCATTCTACCTCACTCCCCTGCATCTCTTTCAGTGGACACCAATCAGGCTTTTTCTTTCTGTCTGGATTGTAACTATATTTTTCAAAGCCACGACATATATTTGCACCCACTTTCCCATCGATATCCAATTCTAACGAACATTCTTCACAGCACTTAGGTGTATCAATGATCAAAATAGATTTACTCTGCTTTTCCCCATACATCTTGCTATGCATCCGGGCAATCGCCACTTCCGCCTGTATTCTGTAATACTCTTTTTTGTTGTATAATGGTTCCACCAGTCTGTTTTCCCGTTTGACCAATCCCTTATTTTCTAATCTTGACAGGAATGTATTGAGAGTCTGACGCTTCCAAGCTTTTCCGTCCTCCTCAAACAACGCAAAGAGTTGTGACTGCTTTACGGCGCCTTCCTGATCCCATAACTTCTCCATCACTTCCAACTCTGCATCCGACATACTTACAACCTTTTTCATGGTTTTCTCCTTAATCTTCAAACTCAATGTCCTTTTCTCCAAGGATTCCTAATGCCTGTTCCTCCGTAGCAAGACATCCGTTCAACTTCTCAATCTCATAGATCATCGTGCGCTGAATTGTTCTGTTCTCATATCTGCAAATGATATCTTTGACATCATCTGCACTCACAAGTCTAAGATTCATCCTATCCCTCCAGCAAAAATTGTTTCTCTTCCAATCGTTCATAAACCGTCTTACCGTTATTTGTCTGGATGTACGGAAGAAAAATTTCCTCAAACCTCACCATCTCGATATCAAGCAACGCCATCTGTGCTTCCACCCAGTCTTTCAAGATCCTCCATGCTACACGTTCCGCCTGCTGCTTTGTGTCCTTGATCTGCTTCTTTGGGTTCTCCCGTTTCTCCTTTTTGAGAACTTCCAGGCATTCATCAATCTTTACCGGGAGTCTTACTGGGATCTGTTGTACTCCCGTATCAATCAAAAATGACAGACCTGTTATGGTCTCTCCTTCATAGTCTTTCATAATGCTCTTGGCCTTGTGTTTCATCAGAATATACTCTATTTCCGACACTGTCTTAAAGGCATCTACTGTTGTGGTGTAATTTAAAATTGCCATGATCATTCCTCCTCATCTGTCAGATAGTTCTTTCCGAAGATCTCCCGGAAATCCAGATCCGGATAGGTTCTCATGAAGGCTTTCTGGGCTTCTTTCTTGAGTAAATTTTCCACTTCCGCGTTTTTATGTACTGCCTCCGGACCGAACCGGTGATGATCCAGATCCAGATAAATATTCCATAATCGTTGTGCAGGAAGCGGCACAGGTAACACTGTCCGCTCTCCTTATCCTGCATGATACTCCTGGTCTTTTTTGCCATCTTATGCCTCCTTACTCTTTTTCGTTGTCTTGGTAATCTCCGTCTTTATGATTCCGTCCTTATTGACTGATACATTCATCGTTTCACCTTCCCCGGTCTTCACAGTTACTTTTGCCACCTTTTTCTCAGAGATAAGGTCTATTCCGTGATCCATAAGACCTTCCACATCCTCTCGTCCCTCTCCTAAAAGCTCATGAACATTCTCCTTTGCTTCCGCTGCTCTCTGCTGCCTCTTCTGCTCTATCCTAGCATCAATGCAGTCACACTTTTCCAATGCCCAGGCATCCAACTGATCCTCAGTCGCTCTGCCGTCAGTCTCAAACTGATAGATCTGGCCGCAGAACCGACAGCATCCCGTCTGAATGTCACTGCTCTCTAACTGTTTCTTTACCATGGTCTCAATCATCTTCGTGTCCCCCTTCTGCTATTTTTTTAATTCTTTTTGCTATCCCGGCCGCAATCTCTGCATTTATAATTATCCCTTCCCAATCCTCTCTCTCTAAACGCTTTTCCAAGATTTCTATCTGATCGCCAATCTGTCTTTTTAACTTATCTAGCTCGTTTTCGTGCATTGCATCGTTTTCACAGTCTTCTCCACCGCAAGAGCTTCCCTCTCCTGCTCCTCCAGCGGCTCCATCTTCCTCGTCTCCGGATTCAGGATCAGCTGAAGACTCCCCAGCCTCTGTAACGTCCGCGACAGCCTCGCCCTCCGCCTCGTTCTCTCCGCTCTCTTTGTTATCAACGCCTGCTGCCTCCTGTTCTTCCATTTCCGGCTCTTTTTCCGGTTTCTCTACGGTCTCCTGCTGTCCCAGTGTCTCTTCCTGAGGCTCCACTTTTTCTTCCGATTTATCCTCCTGTTGCGACGTCGCAACAGATTCCTCTTTCCCTTGAATTGACTCGCTCTGAGGTATGTTTTCCACATCTTCCTTTTTCTCTGTTTTTTGTTTTTCTTCTTTCGGTTTTTCGTCCTCTTCCTGCTCACCATAGAAGTCTTTCCATATATCTGCCTGGTCACACGTCCCAAAGATGTGGTAAATAGTATTCAAAAACTCCGGCCAGTCCATACATACCGGCTCTGTCTCTGTCATGAGCTTATATTTGATCCCTCTTTCCCAGTCATACATGAACAGGAACACGATACCCTTCTTATGGGATGCCTGCCCGGAGGGTGCCATCAGCTCCGCCGCCTGCTTATACCCGGGAGACTCTGCTTCCAGATACTTCATGACATCATTCAGCATCGCCTTCCGTCCCTTGAAAAAGTCGATCAGGCACTTTTCAAGCGGCGACCACTCCGGTGCCTCCTGTTGGCCTGCTGCCTCTATGACCTCCCCTTCTCCTGCCGCCTCATCCGGTACCTGGCCGTTGAAAGCCTTAAGCTCCCGGATCTCCCGTATTGTAGTCTTTTCTGTTATCAGCTGGATCTCACTGTCTGGGAGCGTCAGCATCTCAGCCAGCTTGGAGGAAGAAAAGCTGCGGAACTCCTCTTTTAACTCCAGAGAGTTCCCTCCTTCACTGTACTTCTCGTTGATCGCAATGAAGCGGCTCACTGTGCTCTTTCCCAGTCCATACTCCTTCTGCGCGAACTCAAAGACATCCGACGCTCCATCATACATACCGGAATCCCGGATCTGCTTCAGCCGGTACCCGATGTACACGAAGTTACTGGCTGTCTCCGACAGTTTTCTCCGGATGTCCTCTTTCCACTGGGTCCATTGATCTAAGGTGATCTGCGTATATTCTTCCATAGTGTCTCCTTTCTGTTTCATGACTATTTAGGCGTTTGCGAAACGCCACAAGCCGCATAAATACGGCACTTTTTGTTTCTA
>CAZOIF010000043.1:0-27727 GCA_964579975.1 uncultured Eubacterium sp.
ATTTCCCGTAGGCTCGTCGGCCAGAATGATCTCCCCGCCGGAAGCGATGGCTCTGGCGATGGCAACTCTCTGCTGCTCCCCGCCGCTGATCATACCCGGCATCTTTTTATAAAGCGTCTCCGGCAAGTCCACTTTCTTAAGATATTCCCGTGCTCTCGCCTTCGCTTCTTTCGTAGGCTCATGCTTTAACTGCATAGGGAACATCACATTCTCCAGCACCGTCAGAAGTGGGAACAGATGAAAAGCCTGATAGATCACGGAAGCCCGGTTCAGGCGATAAGCGTCCCGGTTCATCTTCCGCATATCCTCTCCTTCTATGTGGAGCGTCCCCTCCGTGGGCACATCCAGCCCCGCAAGGAGGGAGAGAAAGGTGCTCTTCCCACTGCCGGACTTGCCGGTGATGGCGTATACCTTTCCTCTCTCAAAGGAACAGCTCACCTCAGAGAGCGCCTTGGTCTTCTGGTACTTCGTCTGATAGATGTAACTCACATTTACAGCTTCGATCATCTTTTCCATTTCTTCATCCTTTCTTATTCTGATGTCAGAAGCTCCAATGGCTTCTCTTTTGCAAGCAGCGCAAGAGCCACCGTGGTCCCCAGCATATAGCCGCCAAAGGCCGCCCCGCATACCATCATCACCTCCTGGATCCCCTGTCTCCCCACAAGCAGAGCCGCCAGACACCCGATCATATTCCCGGTAAGCACAAGGACAAGCTGCTCGCACCAGAACACCCACACCGCAAGGGGCGCTTTCACCCCCAGCGACCGGAACAGAGCAAACTCCTTCACCCTGCCGTTTGCCAGCAGATGGCTGATCACATAGCCCACGATAAAGACCAGGATCCCCATGGGCAGAAGAAATGCTGTCAGGATGCGGATCGCCGTTTTCAACCGGTCTGCCATAGTGATGAAGATGCCATCCTGCACATAGAGGGCGGTTCCCTTGTAGGAAAACTTAGCGCCGTCCCCCTTATAGACCTCAAAAAGACCAAGCTCGCCAATTTCTTCCATCTCCTCCTTAAACGCATTGAGGGCAAGAGGATCTTTCACATAGAAGGAGACCGACTCTGCTGTAAAGTCGATCTGCTTTTCCTCATTTCCATCTTTATTTCCCGGCCATCCCATCTTCCACCAGATACAGCGGCTCCCCTTTTAAGATATTCCTCACCTTTACCCCAGAGATTCCTATGCCAAGCACAAGCACCAGCCCGCCCATCATACATGAGACTGCAAAATCCCCTTGGTTCTGTCCGGATAAGTCAATCTCCGTCTCCACCGCAAGTCCCAGATTACTGTATTTTCGGTTAAAATCCTCCTGCCCCAAATCTTCCACATTCACATGAGCGGAAACCGCCATACCCGCCGCTACGCCGGGAACCGTCCCCAGAAACAGAAGGATCAGGATGCCCGCCAGACTGATATTCCTGCACTTTTTCTCCGTCACTCCCAGAAGCCGCTCGATTGCCAGTCTCTTTTTCTGTTTCGTGATGTAGATATGGGAAATCTGCAAGGTCAATATCACTGCGGCGATCAACCCCATGATCAGTAAGGCTGCCGACATATTTTTCAGATTCTGGATCCCCTCCTTCAACACCGAATATCCTCTGTCATAAAAGGTAAAGATCAGATTGTCCAAACCATGCTTTGCGCTAGTCTCCAGAAAATCCGAAATGCTTCCGTTTGGAATCTGAAAGGAAGTATTGTGGTCCGCCATAGACCCGTAATCCACGATGTTTTCCATTTTATTTTGAACAGAGTTAAGCGGCACGATCAGTTCATCTCTCCCGATTCCCTCTGTAAGCTGAGTATAATCATAAATGCCGACTATGGTATACTCCACTTCCTCAAAAGGCGCAAGCAGCTTCCCGTCCAGCCCAACAAATTGAAAATTAATACTGCCTCCACCCGAGCCAAAGGCTATGTCCGGGCGTGTCGCGGCATTTGTAAAATAGAGCCTCGTGTTGACCATATCTCCCACTGACAGTCCGTTGTTTTCCGCAAAAGTCCGGGGCGCCAAACACACCGGGCTTCCCTTTTCATACTCCTCCCGCGTAGGATAACGTCCCTCGCAGACCCAGGCGCTCTGTTCATAAAAGGGCATCAAAAGATCCGTACTGTTCGTCCCTACCACGGGCTGCGTCTCATAATAGAGGGCCGCCGCATCTGCGGCCGCCAGAAACCGCTGCCCGGCCTCCGTCTCATAAAACCCCTCCGTGACCTCATAGATACCTTGCATCTCCAGAGGATCTTCGATTCTTTTTCCCTCCGGCGAATACAGAGTAGGCACTATGATTTCCGGAGCAAATTCCAGATCATCAGAGAGTTTATCACCCGCCTCCCACTCTTTTCCATGAGTCCACCCCACTTCTGTTATCATTGCAACATAGGTTCGATCTGCCTTCAATTCTTCCGGATATCGGTTCGTATGGTCACAGAACCACACCACACTGCCCTCCATACTCTTGTCACTTCCCAGAATTCTCGTGATCAGAATTTTTCCGGATTCCCTCGGCACATAATCCTCCTTCGGAGAAAACTCCGCCACAGTTATAAAAGAATAAGCCCTGTCTTCACCGACATGTACATATTCCGGCCCATAAGACCCCCAATATACCCGTTTTTCCGGCTCTGTGAGATAGGTCACCTCCGGGAAAGCCATATCCTCCTCCGTTGCATACCGGTTATATACGGAATCTTTGTATAGCAGATAGTCTCCCTTCTCCGCATCCCATACCTTACGCTCCTGGACAGTATCCGGCTTCTGGTTCACCGTGCCGATGGTGATAAAATCATCCTCATATGCTTTCGAGATTCTATCACTGGTAACCCAGAGATTGCCGCCCACCACAAGCATCACCGTCACGATCATAACAAGCACAATAATAAGCAGCGACTGTAACGGCGTGCGCAATATTTGTTTCCCGTAATTTTTCATCCAAAATTACCCCTCTCTCACCATCAATGCGGACATGCTGTATAAGTAAACCCATTTTTTTCATCACTTTTGATCACATAGCCGCATTTGCTGCATCGTTGCGCATGATCTTGCTCTATCTCACAGCTTCCATCTGATTTCTTTGTATGCTCTGCTAATGTTCCGGATACGAAATCATGGCTGCAGCTTTCATAAGTTGTAACTGTTTCTTCATCCGGGTACGGATAGATATTACCCTCAGAATCTATGAACTGTTTTTCATATAAAAACTCCATCTCCTCGCACTCTTCAAAGTCTTTTATCATTTCCCCATCTGCCCCGTCAGGTGTAAAAGAAATCATATCCGCTTGGAGGGTTTTCGTCAGTTCATACTGTAAAGTATTCTCTGAAACTTGCTGATGCATCGTATCCCTATACGCAAATACAGTCATAGAATTGACAAAAGCCAACACTGCCACCAGAATCCATGCCACATACCGGTTCCATTTCTTCTTTGTGCTTAAATTCCTTATCCTCTCTTTTATATGTTCCGCATCATCTGCAAAACCATTCTGCCACCCCATAGAAACTGCTCCCGTTTCTGATGCAGCACACGACTCATCGATCAGCAGACCCAGATACTCCTTTACCTCCTCGCTCGTTCTTCCCTGCATCACGATCTCATCACAGGAATATTCACAGACCCGCTCAAATTCACGCCGCAGCATCCAAGCAAAAGGATTCCACCAATGCAGGATCAAAGCAAGCCGCGCGAGCATCTTCCACAGGACATCCAGCCGCCTGATATGTACCATTTCATGGCGGACATGCATCTCCGCCTCCCGGCTGTCTATCTATAATGACCGGTCTGATAACGCCAAATGTCACCGTATGATCCCCGTCCCGTCCCTGACATAGGATCACCGGACGCCTCACGCCATACTGCTTTTTCAAGTCTGCCAAAAACGACTGCTGCTTCTCCGTCATCTCTGTGACTTCATATTTCAGGATCAGCCGTCGTATCCGGAAATACTTCAAAAATATACGCACCATCATAATACAGACTATGAGCAGCCATACCGCCACTGCTGCCGTCTGAATGACCCCGTAGGAATTGACATACGTCTTTTCTCCCACATACACTACATACCTCGTCCATGCAACAGGTATCCGCACACCTTTCGCCTGTCTGTTCGGTATAGCAGCGTAGATCATCTTCCTGTACCAGCCCTTCAAAAAGGGCAGCGGGATCAGAAAAAACAGGACTGATTCCTTTATGAGCAGGTAGTAAAATCTTGAACTGACCTTATCCTTCAGCAGATGCTTTAGCAATAGATAAATACCCATCATCGTGCTTCCCGAAAGCGACATTACCAATAAGTATTCCATTATATATCCTCCAGGAACTTTCGCAGTTCTTCCGCCTCATCGCCGGTGATCTTCCCGCCCCCACTTAAGGCTACCATGAACTGATTCAGGGAACCGTTAAAATAGGAATCCAGCAAATGCCTCGCCCTTTTCTGTTCATACTGCTGCCTGTTAAGCGCTACCGTAAAATAGCGTCTTTTTTCAAAGCGTTTCTCCCCCTCATACCGTACAGATATGGCGCCTTTCTGTACCATCCGGGACAGAAAGGTAGATAACGTCTGCTTTTTCCATCCTTTATCCGAGTTTTCACCAAACTGTAATGCAATGTCCTTGTAAGAATACTCTTTATCTTCCTTCCACATCCACTCCAATATCTCTTTTTCGGAATCAGACAGTATTATCTCCTCCATAGTTGACTCCCCCTTTCTCTCTATGCTATAGTACTACATATATGTAAACCGGTCAATAAGAAAAGCCTGCTCCGCTTTTTCCGGCTAAATATCGGCTATCCCTCAAAGGTCAACACCGAAGAGGCAGATGCCCACAGGTATGTTATAATACAAACATATAAACTAAGACACACAGCTTATTTGGGTGAATATAACAAAATTGATAAATATATAACTGATAGCAAAGCCAAGAACTGTTCTTATGGTAACGACGAGGATCACAAGCCTTACAGCACCTAGAACATAAACCATATAGTAATGTTAATAAACCTCTTTGGAGGTTAACACTATGAAAAAGAAAACAATATTCGCAATTCTAACCTGTTTAGCACTGATTGCCGCTTTATGCCAGAACACTATCTCCGCACAAGCAATGGGCTTTCCTAATGAATTCAAAGCTTATTTTGAGGAGCATAGAATCACGATTCCATCGGTTGAAGAAATACAGAGAGCAGAATTGGCAACCGGGGTATACTCCAGTGATGGCACTCCTATATCTGATGAATACAGGAGAAAGCTTGAGGCAAAGTTTGGTGGTGGCTCTTCCACCCCAACTCCCGCTTCATCCACTCCAGCAACTGGCCAGACTGAAAAGCCGGCGCCCGCTGTTCAGAAGCATGAGCACACTTATTCTTCTGAGATCACCAAGGAACCGACCTGTACAGAGCCCGGTGAGGAGACCTTTACCTGTGATGAATGCGCTGCATCCTATGTTGACGAAGTGGCGCCGCTCGATCACGACTATGTGGAGTCTGTAACCAAAGAAGCTTCTTGCACAGAGGAGGGCGAGAAGTCATACGCCTGCTCACGGTGCGATGACTCCTATACGGAAGCCATCCCAGCAGTTGGTCATAGATATTCTGAGAATTATACTGTAGATCTGAAGCCGACTTGTACTGTCGATGGTGAGCAATCCAAGCATTGCCTGGTATGTGACGGCAAGACTGAGATCACGACGATCCCGGCAACCGGACACGTAGAATCCGTAAGCTATGAGGTTTCCGCTCCCGCCACCATGTTTGCGGCCGGCGAGGAGGTAATGCACTGTGCGGTCTGCAGTGAAGTGATCGCCACAAGGGTGATCCCGCAGGATACCGGTTCTCTTTATGCGATGATCGGCGGCATCGTTGCTGCAGTGATCGTAGTCATTGTCATCATCCTTGTGGTATCAAAGAAGCTTGGAGGGAGTAAAAATGTATAGAAATGAAGGTAAAGTGGTTATCTTTCTATTTAATTTGTCTTTGTTAGTTTTATGGATATTGGTATTCTGTTTGATAGGAGTATGGACTTTGGAAGGTAATGTTATGAGCAAACATATCAGAGCCTTGACGATTTCCGTCTTTATTATCTTTTTACCAGAGGTTATCCTTGGGCTGAAATGTGATTTACATGATACCTTTGGCAATCGGATATTTATCATACTGTGCACTTTTGCGGACGCATTGATCCTGCATAAATTATTTAATCACTTATATGTTACGAGATCAACTGCACCTATAACAAATATGATAATGCATATTTTGATGGTAGTTGGAATCATCTGGACTATCGTGATCGAATTTAACGAGAATCTTCGGGATCATATCCTGTTATTTCCACAACCACAGTGGTTGATCCCCAATGGAGAGGACGCTACGGAAAACAGATTTTGGCATGGAGCTTTTATAGTATTGGCAGTGGCGGCATTCATGTTTGTGGTGTATGCCAGATCCATAAGGTAAGCTGCCGTCAGGAATGGATAGCTTTCTACCTGGAAGCAGGAGGGGTACTCAAATGGTCAAGGTAATTATCGTATTTATCATAGCTGATCTTGTCCTGTCCTTAATATATGCAAAGGTTCCTCTTTTTACTTTTACACGAGTCTGGCATTCTAAAAGGTGGGAACGGTGGGAACAGAAATCTTATTTTCGGCGGTTTAGCGAAAGCTTTTTCTCAGTCTTAATCGGATTTTTGATCTGCCTCGCCATAATTCATTATCATGAAGTCAACAATCCGACCGGATTTGAACAAATGTTAATTGATGGCGATGCAGAATATCTTGTCGTATTTGGTGACGAGTATGTCGGTGATGCCGATGTCGCACTGGAGATCAAGCAGGGACATAGTCCCGACAAGATCTGTAAGATCATCTCAAAGATCTGCAGAGAGGACTACATAAATAAAGGCAGTGACGCCCTGAAAGTTTATGCGGAAGGGGAAGAGTATGTTATCATGGATGGAGATAAGAAAATAGGAAAAGTCACCACTTTTGACAGAAAATTTGGCGTGGTATTGCGATTTTATTGGAATGCGTCATGAGGAACCTATTTTATGATTATGATGTATCAGAAAAAATCCCTCTTCTCCTCTTTTAGCTATCTCTATTATATTATCCGGATTGCTCTGGGAAAATAACGTCAGTTGATGTAAACGTATCATCCGCTGAAACATGGATGTGTCCGCTGCTGTCTATTGCATATTCATTGCCATAAATGGAAAATGTGTCCCCCTCTTTATAACCATGCCCTATCCAATTTATGTTATTCCAGTTTTTAATTTCATTATCCACATTTATCACGTCGCCGGATTCCCGCAGGATATAGGTGTGCTTCCCGGCGCCTGCATCTATGGAAAAGAAGCCCGGCTTAATTCCAACTTTCTCACAGGTTGCTAAAACTTCTTTCCGACTGTATGATACATTCCACAGGTCCCTTCCCCGTGCCAATGCAGACAAAATGTCGCCTGCTTTTCCCATTTCCATCCTAAAATTGGTGCCCCTATTCTCTGCTAATAATGATTCTGATAGTGTATACCCAATTATGCCGTTGTTAACAGACCATGCATATCGGCTGCCATTTACCCCTGTCCATGCGTAATAGCTTTTATTCTTCAGAACCAGAGAATTATTTACGGCGTGAATACCTGGCAGAGAGTTCGCGTTGAGCTTCGGTACTGCATAAATTGGCACTACCTGTCTGATTCCGTTATGAGTAAAATACACAGCACCATAATCCTTAAAATCAGGATTATATCCGCAAGATACATGCTCCCCAAAGTTGATCGCATCCAGAATAGCACTTGGATTATTATAGTTTGCAAAATAAAAGGATAATTGACTTGCAGATACATTAGCGCTTTTGTCTATCAATGCCGCTATGGATTTTTGGCAAGCAATGGATTAGGATATCCTTTTCGGATATCCTAATCACCGCTTCACCGCCTTCGGCGTCTCGCTTTGCTTGTTGGGGACACCCCAAACCCCGGCGAAATTCGCTTCGCTGCATTTCTCGAACACGCCTTACGGCGTGGCTTTTTCATCATTTTCTCTACTGACTCTGCATAAATTCTCACAAACATTTCTGTTCTTTACAAAAACGCTTTACCTGATCTTAATTACACTTTACAATGGGTGATATTATGCAGATAAGGAGCATTCTATATGAAATTAGTTCTCGACGATTCTCAAAAAGCCATCATTATATCCACACTGAATGACCAACTGAAATTATTACCAGACATGCTGCGACTCAGTCAACTCAGCAAACAGGAAGCTGACAACATCTCTCACATACTCAAAACCCGCAGAAGTGTATTGAATCTCATAAATAGAACAAATAAACGCGAACTTTGAAAAACTCTATATTCCCGCGCATTGTATAAGTGTCCTGCTCTGTCTGAAGTATAAGCATTATGCTGAATGCGACAAGGAGGCAGATTTGCTACTGGACCGTATTTATAGTATGATAAAAATTATAAAGGAGCTGGCGGATGAATAAAAACACCCACCCTAAGAACTGAACAGCATAAGCCATGAAGATCTGGAAAGAAGACTATAGGAGGTTAAAGAGAAAATAAGCATGAAAAAGGTATATATCTTTTCAATGTTTTTAATTATTTTTTGCTTGACAGGATGCCAGAAAATAAATAGTAAAGATGAGGGCGTGAAGCAGGAACAAGATATAGTTAAAAATATTACGGAGGCAGAGGATTTAGATGTAATTGGAGAGACAGAGTCAAGTGCCGCTTATGTGAATGAGGCAGAGAGAAAGGAAAGTACGGAAGAGGACATAACAGAAATAAGCGTTACATGGCAGGACGCCTATAAAAATATTATCAAAAATATACAAAGTAATCTTGCTGACCCTTATAACTTTATGTCAGATTTTGGCTTTAATGGATGCGCTTATGTGGGGATACATGATTTTGACAATAATAATATTCCTGAATTGATTATTGGTTCGGCCGAATCTGTTGCTGTATTTACCTATGAAGAAGGAAAAGCGGAAAAAGTTGCAGATCTGTACGAAACGGAAGATTGGGGAGGAATCAATTATTTATGTTATAAAGATAATTATCTTGTCCTTATGAGCTGCGGGAATGGCGAAAACGCCGGCAATGGTTATGTCTGTTTTACTTATGAACAGGGGGAATATATCACGGGGTTTTACGATGATTACCAGCCGGATAAGGCGACAATTAACGGAGAACCTGTTAGCAAAGAAGAGTTCCTGCTGCAGTTTGACATTTTCAAATTAAAGGAAAACAATCATATTGAATTTAGTTGGAAAAACAGTGCTATTGCGTATTGTAAAGTAAATGATGAAGATGAAATCATGTTAGCAGGCAATGATGAATGGATTGCAATGGACGATTTGGATTTCAGCTTAATAGAATGGTAGTATGATAAACATAAACTTGATTTTTCAAGACAGCAGTTAGCTGTTATTGCTTTTATGATCTCTTTGTACATCATGGATTGCAAGTTTCTATAAGTTCTTCAATAAATCTCTATCCAATCTAAGCACGCTGAAAGAGTAACTTCATAACTTTGCATATTGGTCTTGTATTCTTCTTCCGTAATTTCATTTTCTTTTTGGAAATAATTCCATGCGAGTTCTTCTCCTTCCAAATGCCAAACTACAGAAAAAGAATCCACTAATTCGGGTGTAAATCCGTCACTTTCTATTTTATAAAAATCAGATCCGGATTCCGTAGCGCTGTAACTATAATATACTTCTATGATTCCATTTTCGTAAAGCGAGAAATTCGTTGCGTACCCAAAATCTATATCTGGAAAAATATGAAGTACATCCGCCCCAACATAACCATATATGTCATAATTAGATGGTGAAAAAGCAGGATTAGAAACACCAATACCATCCTCTCCGCCAGCAATGATAAGTTCCTTTGTTCCGTTTCCGTCTATATCATAAAGTGCATAAAATACTGCTTTCTTGCTTGTACGGATTTCAAAACCAATGTGTTCTCCAAAACTGCTGTCATAATTATCTGAACCCAGGAGGTCTATGTAAAAATCATTCTGAACCATATCTCTGTATTCCTCTAAAATATGATCATACATATCTGTTTCTTCATTCACTGCTTCATGATTCTCTGATATATCGTCCGTATTTAATGTTTCATAGTCCTCTTCTGCATTGTCCGCATTCGATATTTCATAGTCCTCCTCCGCATTGTCCGTATTCGATATTTCATAGTCCTCTTCTGCATTGTTCGTATTTAGCAAATTATCAGTTGAGTTTTCCTCTGATTCTACATTAGGCGCCGTCTTCTCCTGTCCTATGATATCGTTTCCGCAGCCTTCAAATAAGAATGTCACTGATAAAATTATAGCAGCCATTATACGCCTTTTATCTATTTTTCTGATTTTCATATTTTCTTCAGAAACCTCCATCTCTTATCTTTTTGCTAAGTCTGCAAGGCTCCTCTCTTGGTGTAGATTGCGTATTACACAAGGCTCGGCGTTTGTCGTCGGTTGCTGCAGTATAAAGTTACCGTTCTCATCCTCCACAACCTGTACTGTCAAAGGCGTCAGACCATCAATCCATATTTCATCGGAACCTTTCAGCTTCAGGCCCACAGCAAAATTAAGTACCACACCCTCATAGTCGTCGTAAAAATACTTTCCATAAGCTTTGCCGTCCAGACAAAAACTGATCGCATCCGTATTGATCTGCACACCCTCCGCCTCATAGTCCTTGTAGGTAGAAATATCCAATGTACCGACTATCTCGTCTCCATCATAGGTCACCACAATCTGTTCTGCCTCCTGATCGACCTCAAAGCACAGATGCTGGTTTGCCCAGGCAAGATACTCCTCCTCTGTAAGCATTTTCATGTCTATCGTACCTGTGTCGTACTGGTAGCCGCTGTAGAGACGCCATAGCTCCACGTCGGAGGTTTCCTCCTCAAGAATTTTTAAGTCAAAACGTCTCACCAGACCATTGGATTCCCGCTCCAGCACCCGGATATTATCCTTTTCCTGATTAAAGTAAGAAGGGCACCATTTAATATCCCAGGTATTCACATTACCTCCGACCATCGTTTTCATCTTAATCCCCCGGAAGCCGAATTCTTCCGTGTAAAGCCCGTATAGGGAAACCGCCTCCTTATCATTGTGGAACAAAAGATACCAGCCATTTTCCATCGGATTCTCCGCTGTCTTAGAATCCTCCGCATATATATAATCATAATATGCCTGAATGTCCAGTTTCCGGTTCAATTCAAGTTCGCTGTCATCCTTTCCCTCCATGACTCCATGATAGTCCAATACCTCTTGAAAAGCTGTCCGCTCTGCCGCCTGCTCCGCCGACTCAATCTGTACCATGATCTCATCATCCTTAGTCTGAGTCAGAACGGTCACAATCTCCCCGCTTTTCTCCTCAATGGACATCTGCGCTTCCTGTTCATCGTAAGCTGCATCCTGCCTTGTCTGGACACTCTTATCCGCCCCGTCCTGGTCTGCTCCCGTAAAGGCACAGCCGCAGATCAGGAACACTGCCGCAAGAACAGCTGCGAAAACGGTTCTCTTTGGTCTGCCCTGTCCTGCCAGTAACGTGATCCTTTCCCGAATGCCGCGTTCCCCTTGTTCCAACATAGGCGACACACCCAAATGTCCCTTTCTATTGCAGTTGTCTGCAAGAAAAGCAAGCAGTGTCCTGCCATAAGCAAACCGCTGTGTCTCCCCTAATAGTCTGACAGCCGCTTCGTCACAGGCAAGTTCACTGTCTTGTCTGGCGGCAAAAGCCGCCGCCCATACCAGAGGATCGAACCAATAAACCGCCACAAGGAGGCATCGCAAAAATGTCCAAAAGTTATCCCCTTGCATCCTGTGGCAGAATTCATGTGCAAGAATATGAGACAGACTCCATGCAGTGTCTGGTGCCTGATCCCCGACATAAATATGCCGTCCCACCAGACAGGGCGTTGGCAGTCCCTTCACTTGGTATACCCTCATGCCACGCCGGGAAAGCCGTCTCCTCCATTCACCGGAAAGCGCGTCTTCGGGAAATGCCTGACGGTTGTTCACCAATCCGGAAACGAACCGGATCTGTGAGACAAGCATATACCCTCCCACCGCCAAAAATCCAACAAGCCATAGCAGGCCTACGGCAAGCGTCCAGGAAAAGCCTCCTTTAATCACATTTAGTCTTTCCCGAGCAGGCAGGCCACTCTCCGCCTCCTCTCCGGAAACTTCTTCCTTTGAAACCTGTTCCTCCGCCTTTTGTGTCAAGTTCCATGCTGCAGACACTGTATTCTCCTGTGCTGTTGCCACAAAGGATAAGCCACCATCATCTTTTGCACTCTCACTCCACTCTCCATTCCGAACCGGACGCGTTTCATCATCTGCCGGAAAAGCCTGTTTGTTTTCCAAAATATCCTCCGAGAACAAGTTCAGCACACTGAGCGGACTTGTTCCAAATGATATTGGAAAAAGCAGCCTGACTGCCACCAGAAGCCACAATGCGTATCGAAATCTCATACTGATCTTGCCCATGGCCAGCTTTCGCAAACAAAGAAGCCCTACAATCAGTACAGATGATGTGACCAAAATCTCAAACATCACTGCTTTTCACCATCCTTTCCCTTCTCCGCGAAATTTCCGCGTGCCTTCTCGGCCTGTCTTAAAATCTCGTAAAGCTCCGAAATTTCTTTTCCTGAGAGCGCCTTCTGTTCCACCATCGTATTCAACATAAGCCCCATCCTGCCGTCAAAAACTCTCTCCAGAAATTCCTCTGTCTCTTGCAGAACCGCCTCTGTCCTTTCAATCTTCGGATAGTACAGCTTCGCCCGCGGTCCCGCCTCATAACCAACCGCACCTTTCTCTTCCATTCGTTTCAAAAAAGTCATGATCGTATGTTTCGTCCAACCCGTCGTCTCCTGAAAACAATGGGTCAACTGCATTATCGTCCGTGGCGCCTCCTCCCACAGCGCATTCATAACCTTCCATTCCGCTTCCGACAGCCTGATCATAGATACCTCCCTTACTTCGTTCCCATTTTACCGACTTCCAATTCTTTACTTCTGCATCTATAGATATCATCATCTGATATATATATAGAATGGTTGACATTCGCCTACCTACTTTGAGTATTATAATATCTCGTTGGTAGTCGTTTGTCAACCATTTTTAGTGTCATAAATTTTTGCCCTTATGAGGGTTCGTAATATATGCGAAAAGGATTAGTCACTACAGATAATTATTCTGAAGTATATTCTACATTCTCAAGTGGGAAAGTCACCTGCCAATTACCCTTTGTTCTATTCTTGCAGATAACGAAATAGCCATACGCCTGATAGTTTTCAATGTCTTCAGGTGAGATATCATAAACGATTTCATCATAGCTGCCCACTTTTTCATCATCCCAAAAGCTAATCGAATAATATTCTGCTTTATTGCCCGATTCATCCCGCAGTTCAATGTATCCATGATTGTCATACGATAAAATATCTTCAAAATATATTTGTATGTGAAGCTTATTGTCGATAAACCCGATATTTGTTATGGTGACTCCGTCCAAAGGGGAAAGAATACCGCCAGCAGCTGGCACTAAGCAGTTAGTTTCCTCATCAACAAAACCCATACCACTACTGCCTCTAATGGATTCCGGCTTCTGCGTTTCTTCTGCTATCGCAGCCTTGTTCAAGTCAAGTCCGGATAGTTTTTCATCAAACGTATTTTTTTGACTTAAGAATTCAGTAAAAGAAAAAGTGATTTTATCCCCTTCGATTTTTTCATTGTTCCACTGGCTGATATGAATCAAAAAGGTTGTGGTTCTTGTCTCTTCATCAAAAGAAACAAAACTACAGGAAGCCTTGGAATCAAAAGGTCGATTGATTCTGTAACTGTCAAACAAATCTGTTGTCTCATCGATTCTGTTTTCAGTCAGATCCCGCAAAGAAAGATGGATTACAGCTTCATTTTCATAGATTGCGGCAGAAATAACCTCCATCCTGATTCCCTGATCTTCACAGGACAGATTAACTGGTTTCAAAGCCTGTGCAGCTGTGGGAGAAATGTTGAATACTATTTGATAAACAGGATCGACAGTTGCCGCCAATGCAGAGATTGACAGTGTAAAACATAAGAGGGCAGCTGCCGCCCAGGATGCCGCTTTCCCTAGGGATTTTCTCTTACTCTTTACAGTAAATGATTTCGCTTCCAGGATTTTTCTTTCATCTATCATACCTATAGCATCTACCAACTTATCTGTTTTCATAGAAAAACTTCCTCTTCGTTTAATCTGGATAATAGTTTTTTGCGGATTCTGTATAGCATTGATTTTACTTTGCTGCTGCTAAAACCAAACTGCTTACTAATTGTAGAAATATCGTCAAAATACCAATATCTGCAGATAAAGATATGGCGTTCAGCAGCGGGTAATTCATCAAGAAAGCAATCGATAATCTCTGCAAGTTTTTTCTCCTGCACTTCCTGTTCCACAGATTTGCCGCCCGGAATGCACTCGGAAAGTTCTTCGTAAGCGAGGGGTATTTCACCGCCGCCACGCTTCTGCGTTCTTGCGTACCGCCATTTTTTCAGGCTGACATAACGCGTGAGTTTCCCCAAAAAAGCGGATAGAATAGAGGGCATATGCGGTGGTATACTGTTCCACGCATTCATCAAAGCATCATTTACGCTCTCTTCCGCATCCTCCGCATTGTAAAGTATGTTATAAGCGATTGAATAACAATACCTGCCATATTTTTTCTCTGTTTCGGCTATCGCCTCTTGATTTCGCTCCAAATACAGTGCGATAATATCCCCGTCTTCCATATCCCGCCACCTCTTTGGTTATTTTAAAGAACCCTTTCACTATACTACCACCCAAATTTGTGATTTGGTTGCACAGTCTCAACGATATTTTTATTATATCATGCTTGATTTTTACTTTATGCACTGTTTGATTGTTTCCTCTTGCAAATTAAATAGAAGAAGCGGATAGTTCCCCGAGAAAGGTAGCTATCCACTTCTTTGGTATAAAAAATTTTTCTCAATTAGATATTTGCAGTTTCTCATTCTCCAGTTCAATAACCACTTCCATATATCCATCTTCCATATTTACAGGCCTTCCCCAGCTTATGGAACCGGGTTTCTTCGAGAAATTATTATGGTATTGCAGATTATATAAGATGATCCTTTGTCCACAGACTTCATTGCGGTCATTCAAAATATCTTCTGTTTTTGAGTTAAACTGAAGTGATTTCCCTGCCTCAGTTTCTAAGATAATATAGGCATACTCGCTATCCGTTTTTGTTGACAGCGAGATATTGTTTTTCGTAACAGGATAATCAATACTCATATAAAGCAATACTGCGCCAAATAAGACAGCAAATACAAGACATACAGCGCCTACGGCTTTCAGAATTCTTTTGGCTATTTTCTTTTTAACCGCCGTTATCACCTCTGCATCATGTTCCCTTTGCGGGGCTCCTGCCACATCAATTTGCTTACCCGATTTCAAACGTTCAAGTTCCGCAGCACAATCGGAACAATTTTCAAGGTGTTCCTCTACAAATACCGCCGTACCTTCACTTACCATATTTTCAATGTACAGCGGTAACACATCCTGAACAACACTACATTCTTTTTTTATCATTGATATCCTCCAATCTCTCCTGTATCATTTTTCTTGCCCGATGATAGGTAACACAAGCCCAATTATCTGTCTTGCTATATAGAGCACCTATTTCCTTAAAAGACAATTCTCCAAACACACGCCACATAAAAACTTCCTTGTAGGGATCAGGCATTGTATGCAGGATTTCTCGTATTTGATGCGCTTCTTCTTGTATTCCGATCTGCTCTTCAATGAAAGCGTCCGGATCTGCTATACTCTGCAATTCTGTTTCATCAGCACTTGCCGTTCTGCGGTTTTTCTTCAAATATGAGTAGTACGTATTTTTTGCAATCTGGCAGATCCATACACGCATATCACAATCGCCCCGGAAATCCCCAATGGATTTCATTACTTTTAAGAATGTTTCACTTGTAATTTCCTCTGCAATATGCTCATCACCCGAAAGTTTCCAGATATATCGATATACCGATTTAAAATAGGTGCTGTATATTTGCTCAAACTCCATTACGCTACCACCTCTTTTCAATAATAAGACTTTACAAATGAAGAAATCTTACAAAAAATTTTATTTATGTTGCTTTTATGTACGCTAGTGATCTGTTTGGTAAGAGTATGATATGTGTAAAGATCCCCTTTTTACACAAAAAAGTAAAAGGTGGGAGCAGAAAACATTGCTTATTAACCGGATAGCTGTTACCATAAAAGTAGATTCTACTATATAAAAAATAACACCAAAGAAAGCGAATCTATCACATGACACAATCAAATTTAATGCTCCTGACTGTATTGGGCGCCATGATCGGCTGCATGGGATTACTCATCTTCTTCATAGATTATTTTCTGCGCCGCCGCAAGAGCCGCCTGGCCGGTCATATGGACGAACTGGAGGGACATGATTTTGAATTATTCTGCGCCGAGCTTTTAGAGAAGAAGGGGTTTCTCGATGTAGAAGTGACCCGCGGCAGCGGAGATTTCGGAATAGATATTCTGGCGGAGAAGGACGGCATCACCTATGCCATTCAGTGCAAACGCTATAACAGCCCCGTGGGCGTAGAGACTATCTTACAGACCTACGGCGGACAAGCCTACTATGAGCGCATGGTGGGCGTTGTCATGACCAACCAGTATTTCACAGCACCTGCCACACAGGCCGCCAACAAGCTTCGGATCCTGCTCTGGGACAGGGGATATCTGGATACCATGCTGGAGGAATAGTTTTAGCACACATCCAATCTTATTGGTTCTTTTCAATATCCGCTGTGTCAAAAATACTATCATAATCATAGTTACCGTAAAAGTCGCGTATCATTTTTAAATAATCCATATAATTTTCCTCTGTCAGTTCATATTCTCCTTCTTTCATCCAGAGAAGGATCTGACTACTTACATTCCCTGTATAATGAACGGTATCCACATAATTACTTAAATCACAAATCAGATCAAAGTTATTAAAAAAAGAAAAAAGCCGTACATTATCATATGGAAGCAGTTTTTCAATGGCAAACTGCTCCATATCAATTCTCCGCATCAGTGCACCGTTAGCAGCCTGGTTTATGCTGTCCCACCAACAAATACTATATGGCGGAAAGAAAATATAGAAGTCCACGTCAGGATTCTCTCTGATTACAGGAAGAATATTTTGTTCCAGATTATGACTCAGCATTTCAAAGAATTCATCTGTCTCCGTCTGGTCAATTATTCTTTCCTCTTTTTCTGGCCGCTCATACGATTCCAGAACAACAGCTTTCGATGACGAGGATTGCTCAGTCACATAGTCATCAAATGTATCTGCAGTTCTGCCCTCCACTGTCCTGACCAGCTCCGGAACAACGTCATTGCACAGTATTTCTTTATTATATAGATAATTCACATCATTCCATAGCACATCGTCAAAAAGGTAGTCCGGATATTCTTCATATCCCTGCCATTCCGCATCTGAAATAAACCACATGGTATCAACGCCCCAGATAACGATTTCCAAATCCGGATTCGACCTAAGAGCTGTATCCAGATTATCTGCGATTCTTTTAAACCCCTCTCCATGAAATGAAAGCCGGACAAACTCTTTATCAAACGCTTCTTCTGCCTCTTCCACTCGAAAATCTCTAGTCACAGATGTTCCGGTTATCAAAGCATTATAATTAAAATTTTTTGACACTCCGTCATTTATATAGAATACATTTTCCAGCGAATAAGAAAGTCCCTCAATCGGCGCATGATAATGAAAATAGGGGTCTACTACAACGACCATGACACCAATCAGCAACATTATAACCACATACAGCGATATCCATAAAATACTCCATTTTTTGCCACTCATTCCAATTCACCACCTAAAACAAAGAATATACGAACGTATTTACACCTGAAAGAGAAAGTATACTCAACACTGCAATCAAAAGAACCCATATACATGACAGCACGGAGTATTTCAAATGTTCCGCCTGCTCCTGCGCATTTTTACATTTTAAAATGATATAACTGACAATCAACAAGCATAATACTGCGCCTAACCAATCCGGACAATGTAAACGCTCTATATGTAACAACTGAAAGCAGTCGGATATTTCATCATTTAATTTTCCCCATTCATTCCTTGTAATCACTTCCAGCATTTGCCTGAAAACTGTAAATGAATTGGAGCGGAACAAAATCCATGTAAAATTGACAAATAGTAATGTAATACATTTATTTAAAAGAACTGGAGCACTGTCAAACATACTTTTAAACCGTCTGGTAAATATCATAAAGCATCCATGCAAGCCGCCCCAGAGAATAAATGTCCAACTCGCTCCATGCCAAAGACCGCTACATAAAAAAACCAGCAAGATATTTATATAAGTTCGTATATTTCCTTTCCGATTCCCACCAAGCGGAATATATAGATATTTCGTAAAAAAACTGGTGAGCGTCATATGCCAGCGCTCCCAAAACTCCAAAATGGTATTTGCTTTATAAGGTGAATTGAAATTAATCGGTAAATCCAATTGCAACATCCGGCTTATTCCAATCGCCATATCACTATAACCGCTAAAATCAAAATATATCTGAACCGTATAAGCCACGCTGATAAATAATGCACTGGTTGTATTAAGAGCAGATATGTTACAATAACCCCAATCCACTGCACTACCAAACATATCTGCTATTAAAATCTTTTTCCCCAATCCTATGACAAACAAGAAAATGCCTTGTGCAAACTTGTCCCAATTCATTTCTTTTTTCACTTTTAAATAAGGAAGAAAATCACTGTGACGGATAATCGGCCCCGATGCAACATGTGGAAAATAAAATATAAAGAGCGCATAGTCTATAAAACTACATACGGGTATTTCTTTACGATAAGAATCTACCAGAAATGCTATTTGCTGAAAGGTGATAAAACTGATACCCAATGGTAGTAAAATATCTTTGGTTTGCAATCCGGTGCCGAATACTAAATTCAAATTATCAACACAAAAATTATAATATTTGAAATAGGCCAGTATCATAAGATTTGCACCAATACCTAGCCCCAAAACACATTTTCTCTTTATGATAAACAAATGCTCATCACAAGCAGCCATCAAACAGTACAACCCGTAATTCAAAACAATGCTCAGTAATAATATAAGGCCTGCTTTCCAACCGGCATATACATAAAAAATGATAGAAGCCATCAGAAGAAAAATATTTACCACATTTTTTCTGTCAAAAAAAGCAAAAAAATAATATCCTGCAAGCACCAACGGCAGAAAAAGCAAAATAAAAATATAGGAATTAAACGTCATATTGTCTTCTGACTCCTGTTTTTTAGATAGTAGAAAATTCGACAACATTATATATCACATAAATGAATTATGCAACCATACACACTTATCTAAAAAGATAACACCAAAAAATTGACATATTTTGATTGCATTTGTATAATGATATCGTAAATGAGCAATCATCACAAAGGGCTATGCTTTAGCGTAGCCTTTTGTGCTACTAAGAAGTAATCAGGTTGTGAATAAACAGCTAAAGATATAAAAAGAAAGGGAAGATAAACACATGAGCACCTTAAAAAAATATACGCTAAAGGAAATTTCCCATTACAAGGTACACGGGCGCACGCAGCCCGGCGTCTGCCCGGTGCCGCTCTTCTTTAACGGAAGCGCCGTGGAGATAAATGTGTCCGGCTCCGAGCTGTGGATCGATATCGAGGTCAGTTACCATGTCCATGAAATGTGGATCAGCTGTGAGATCAACGGAGAACTGATGAGCCGCCAGATGCTCATGCCCGGTGCCTACTCTCTGTGTCTGTTCCGCGGCATGAGTCCCGATCCGGTGAAAAACGTCCGCTTCACCAGAGAATTACAGGCCATGACGGAAGATGAAGACTGCTGCCTGCTCGTTCACGGTTTCCGGACGGACGGCACCTTCCACCCTGTACCTGCCAAAAAATATACGCTGGAATTTGTAGGCGACAGCATCACATCCGGCGAGGGTACCTACGGCGCAAAGGCGGACTACGACTGGATCCCCATGTACATGAGCTACAGCAGAGATTACGCAAAAATGACTGCGGACGCACTGGACGCGGACGCTTATCTCATCTCGCAGGGCGGCTGGGGCGTATTGACCGGTTGGGACAATAATCCAAACTCCAACATTCCCTCCCGCTATGAACAGCTCTGCGGTCTCTGTCGGGGCGAAAAAAATGAAAATCTTGGCGCTTTTACGCCATATGACTTTTCTTACAGAAAGATTGACGCCCTGATCGTCAATCTGGGCACCAACGATGCCTCCGCCTTTGAACAGCCCGCCTGGCATGACCCGGATACAGGAAAAGCCTATGAGCAGCGGAAAAATCCGGACGGCACCTATCAAGAGGATGACTTGAATCATTTTGAGGAGGCTGTTGTCAGCTTCTTAAAAATGCTCCGGAAACACAATCCTCAGGCACACATCGTCTGGTGCTACGGGATGCTGGGGTACAATCTGTCCGCAGCCATCAATGACGCGATGCACCGTTACACCGCAGAGACCGGCGACCACAATCTTCTCTTTTTGCAGCTGCCTAACACCACCAGAGAGACTGTCGGCTCTCACGAGCATCCGGGAGAGCCATCTCACCGCAGGGCGGCACAGGTGCTCATAGAATACTTACAGGATTATTTCTCTAATCGGCACTAAAAAATATCCCCTGCGCAATGTACGCGGGGGATTCCTTTTTATCTCTCCAGTTCCATCATGCCCAGCTTTAAGGCTCCCATGATGCCCTGTTTATCATCCAGACTCTGCAGTACAATATAGTTCTCCAGATCCTCGATCGCCTTTGTCTTAATATAGCCGTTCAGGAGCGTCTTAAATTTCTCCCGCACCAGTGCCAGAAGCTGTGTCTGGTGCATAACGCCTCCTCCTAATATGATCCGCTGCGGAGACAGCAGCATGGTGTAATTTACAAGAGCCTGAGCGATGTATTCCGCTTCCAGCTCCCACACCTCTTCCCGGTCCATAAGATAATATGCCTTCTGTCCCCATCTTCCCTCGATAGCCGGCCCTGCTGCCAACCCCTCCATACAATTTTTATGGAAAGGACAAAAGCCTTGGTAGGTATCCTGCGGCAGCTTATGAAGCAGGATGTGACCGCCTTCCGGATGCATCATCCCGTGCAGCAGCCTGCCGTCCACGATGACACCCACACCCACGCCGGTGCCGATCGTGATATAGATACAGCTGTGTAAGCCCTTCGCAATGCCCCAGGTGTACTCCCCCAGCACAGAGCCGTTGACATCTGTGTCAAACCCCACAGGCACGCCCAGCTCCTTCTTAAAGGTTCCCACCATATCGAAATTCTGCCACGCCAGCTTCGGTGTCGTCGTAATATACCCGTAAGTCTCAGAATTTCTGTCCAGGTCAATGGGACCAAAACACCCAATGCCAAGCGCTTCGATATTTTTCTCTTTAAAAAAAGAAAGGAGCTTCGGCACCGTTATGTCCGGTGTCTCCGTAGGAATCGAAACCTGCTCCATGATCTCCCCTTTTTCATTGCCGATGGCGCACACCATCTTCGTGCCGCCCGCCTCCAATGCACCCAGTATCATATCTCATCCTCCTTGTCAGAGAGTTTATCGGTGTTCCAACACGGTTCCAAACTACTATACCCCCAATGTCCTGTCAATCTCCCGCGCCACAAATACACCGCTGGCGGAGGCATGGGACAACGAATGTGTCACTCCACTGCCGTCCCCGATGATGTAGAGTCCTTTATGCTTTGTCTCAAGGTGTTCATCAATTTCTACTTCCATATTATAGAACTTCACTTCCACACCATAAAGTAAGGTGTCATCGTTGGCTGTGCCGGGCGCAATCTTATCCAAGGCATAGATCATCTCGATAATGCCGTCCAGAATCCGCTTGGGCAGTACCAGGCTTAAATCACCCGGCGTAGCGGCAAGAGTGGGCTCTATCAATCCCTCCTCGATCCGCTTCGCATTACTCCGCCTGCCTCGCACCAGATCTCCGAACCGCTGCACGATCACGCCGCCGCCCAGCATATTGGAAAGTCTGGCTATGCTCTCTCCGTAGCCGTTGCTGTCCTTAAAAGGCTCTGAGAAATGCTTCGCCACCAACAGGGCAAAGTTGGTATTTTCCGTCTGCTTCTCCGCGCCCTCATAGCTGTGTCCGTTCACCGTCACAATGCCGTTGGTATTTTCATTGACCACAATACCGTGAGGATTCATGCAGAAGGTTCTCACACTATCTTCAAATTTTTCCGTGCGGTAAACGATCTTACTCTCATAAAGTTCATCCGTAAGATGGGAGAAAATCACCGCCGGGATCTCCACCCGCACGCCGATATCCACACGATTTGACCTGGTATTGATGGCAAGCGCTTCGCACACCTTCTCCATCCATTTACTGCCGCTTCGCCCCACGGATATGACACACTTGTCACATTCGTAAGTGTCTTTCCCTGTGTTCACACGGAAACCGTCCTGCGTCCGCTCCACTGACTGAATGGGAGTATCGAAATAAAATTCCACTTTATCCTTTAACGCTTCATAGAGATTCTCCAGCACAATATAGTTGATATCCGTCCCCAAATGACGGACAGAGGCATCCAGCAGATTCAGATTATTCTGCAGACACAGCTTCTTAAAATGAGTGCCGGCCGTGGAATACAGCTTCGTGCCCTCACCGCCGTATCGCATATTGATCTCGTCCACGTAGCGCATCAGTTCTATAGCCTGCTTCTTGCCCACATGCTCGTAAAGAGTGCCACCGAAATCATTGGTGATATTATATTTTCCATCAGAAAAGGCGCCCGCACCGCCGAAACCGCTCATAATGGAACAACTGGGACAGCCCACACAGGTTTTCACCTTATCGCCATCTATGGGACAGTGCCGCTTCTCCAACGCATGCCCCGCCTCAAACACTGCTATCTTTAAATCTGCTCTCTTCTGTGTCAGCTCATACGCCGAGTAAATGCCTCCCGGCCCTGCGCCGATGATGATCACATCATATCTCATACGTCCGAAAACCTCCCTATCGATCCTTTTTAATCAAGCTGCGAACCGCTTCTACCGCCACACGAATCGCCATATCCGTGTCGTGCACCACCGGATTTTCCAGTCCCAACTTTTCCCGCTCCTGATTCGCCACCACCAGAAAACAGGCTCCCGCTCTCACACGCAGATAACTTGCCACCGTAAAGAGTGCCGCCGACTCCATCTCAGAAGCCAGACACCCCAGCCGCTTCCATGCTTCCCATTTATTCATAAGCTCATAGCTGACCGGCTTTGTCTCCGGCTCATGCTGTCCGTAGAAAGAATCCTTCGCCTGTACCACCCCTGCATGATAGGGATAGCCCTTCGCTTCCGCCGCTTCTGCCAGCGCATTCGTCACTGCCAGATCCGGCACCGCAGGAAATTCAATGGGAGCATATTCTCTGCTGGTTCCCTCCATGCGGATCGAACCGGTAGCAATCACAATATCTCCGCTCTTTACCTCCGTCTGCATTCCGCCACAGGTACCTATACGCAGAAAAGTGTCCGCACCGCAGCGCACCAGTTCCTCCATGGCAATAGCCGCTGAAGGACCACCGATTCCTGTGGAAGTCACGCTGACCTTAACCCCGTCAAGAGTTCCCGTATAGGTGATGTACTCCCGGTTATCCGCCACCAGAACCGGATCATCGAAATACTGGGCGATCTTCACACAGCGTTTTGGATCACCGGGCATGATCACATAACGCCCCACCTCGCCTTGAGCTACCTGTATGTGATACTGCCTGCTTGCATCCTCAGAATAATTTTTCATGCACATCCCCCCGTTTTTCTTAATGCTTCTTTTATTATAATGCATTTGGGCTTATTTTTCCATTGTCAACATTTTTACATATAGGAACTCCAAACCAAAAAATGTAAAATTTTTTTTAACAAGCAAGTTGATAAGCTGAGAAAATGCGAGTATACTATTGGAGAGGAAAGGACGGAAGACGTGATATGGCCTTTGATGCTTTATTTGAACAGAGAAAATTAGTTGGCGAAAAATTGAAGGATTGCATTCGAAGTTCGGGCTTTACCAAAGTTTCTTTTTCTAAAAAAACGGATATCTCAAGACCTACTTTGGACCGCTTGTTAAGAGGCACAATTGATAACAAGAGTACTTTTGACAGGCATTTGCAGAAAATTCTTGATGCATTGAATTTGACAGCGGATCAATTACTGTCATACTCTCCGAGTAAGGAAACCAAAGAAGTGGAGGCCGTGTACTCATTAAACGCACCTGATGACTATGCAATGGATGAAAAGACAAAGAAGCAATATTGCTTGCTTATGGATGTAATAAATCTTTGTACAATTTATTATTAGGATGATTGTCATGAGCGAAAAAATAACAGCAGAAAATCTTGACCAGGTAATACAGAAGAATAAAGAGATAAAAACAAATATCGAGGAGTGTTATCAGCTGGTAATCACAAAATATAACCGGATGCAGGTAAATTCGCCGCCACAACTGGCATTTCAATTGCTCAAGACATATGGACTAATCCAGATGCCAATAGACAACCCCTACTTTAGCGGGGCTATTTATGTTAAAGAAGGCAAAAGGATTCCCTTTATCAATACGGCATTGCCGCGTGTAAACCAATACTTTGCAGCATGGCACGAATTATACCATCTTATATTTGATGAGGTGTCATTTGATCATCTTATCGAGCCGGAAACCACTATGGAAGAAAGAAAAGCAGAATATTTTGCTTCTAAGCTGCTATTGGGAAATTTAATGTCATATTTTGCAGAACTGCCGAAAGATATGGATTTCCGATCAAAAGTTTATAACTGCATGGCTGTATTCCAAACACCATATAAAGCAGTTTTAATTTCATTGTATGAAACGGCAACACAGATAAATAATAGTGCTCTTATGTGTATGGTAAAAGAGAATTTTGACGAAGGCTACCAGAAAATAGCTAAACGTTTTGAAGAACTAGGATTAGACAATACACTAGTTCTTCCTTCGTTTGTCATGGATGTAAGCTCGCTCCAATCAAAGATCAAAGAATGCGAGCAGGAAAGACCGGATTTAAGATATCATAAAGATAATGAACTGTTTTTGGAGAAACTCATTAACGAGATTAAGCTGGGTACAGGTGATATGTATGGCTCTTGATATACCACATTATTCCAAATATAATGGTGAAAAGAAAATTGCACTGCTTGATAATACTGCAGTACAATTCATGCAGCAACTTGATGATAAAGGATATAATTCTGATACGTTGTTAAAAATGTATGACGTGATATTACTTCCTCAATGGGTGGTTGAAGAAATTCAAGATTCGGATTCCAGAGTTCAATATATAGAAAAACTGGTAAAGAGGGGTATACCTATCCGGATTATTGAGGAAAGCCGGTATGCTGGTCTAATGGATCAAGAAGAAATTTTTCTGTATGATATAGTAAAAGCTGCTGTATCCAAATTAGCGGATTTTAGAAAATATCTCGAAATGAATGTGGCAAAAGATGATCCGTTGGATATGGAACCATACGAAGACTGGATCGCAGATATGTATATAGATTGGCCGTTGCCAGGAGAATTAACTGCTAATGGACGGGAAAAAAAGAAGAATGCAGGGGAAATTTCTCTGACTATTTTATCTGAAATATTCTCGTGGCATTATCCAGACACGGAGCTTTTGACAATATACACACAGGATTCAGATTCATATGATTTTCAAACAAATGCATAGAAGCAGTTAAAGAAAAAGGATAATTATAAAAATAAAATACCCGTAAGTGTTACATATTGTTCAAATGATTCCATACTTTGTCAGATGTATAGAGATAATCAGCTGACAATTGAGGAAATAAAGGACATCCGCAATAATGAAAGATATGTAAAATACATACTAACGCATGAAGATAAATCCGTCGAGCTTGCAACCAGAAGACTGGATAACGAAGCATTTGTAAATCTGATACAAAATGAGTCCTTCCAGATTATCTTTTAGTTAAAGTAGAAATGTCGAAATTTCGAATATGCTTTTCTGCATGCTTACCTCATGAAACTCTTTGCATTCAATTTCAATACGAACGAGGAAACACCTATGTTTAAAGAAATCATGAACCGTACAAGAATAAAAGTTAAAAACTGCTATCATGATAAAACATTCATTCCCTGATTTTTTGAAATATAAACTTCATCTGCTTAATAAAAAACTCATCTTTCATAACCAGCAAAAGCACTGAATAAATAACTCCTCCACATATAATCATAATAAGCGAATGTAAAATAGACGATGTCAAATATCTTCCCATTTCACACAAAATGCCAAACATGATTACCCCCGCCAGCCAATAATGTCCACTGCATGATATAATCATCCAGGGGGAAAGTTCTTTGCGCATAATCATAATCTGTACAACAGTAATAACTGTCTCCGCAAGAACGGAAGCCATCGCCGCTCCAATAGAATACCAATGCGGAATCATAATCAAGTTAAAAACAAAATTAACCACCGCTCCGGTAAGAACGGAAAAGGTAAGCATATTTTGTCGTTTCGTCGGCATCATGTACTGTATTCCAGTCACATTACTGATACCAATTATTGGAATTAAAAAAGATAAAATAGATAACAGCGGAATCACTTTCTCAAATCCTTCCCCATAAAACCAAGGTACTATATTAGCGGATATACTAATGAGTCCGAAACAGAGCGGAATTCCCAGAAACCATACGAAACGATAACTTCTGTAAATATACTTCTTTACTGCATCCATCTCCTGTTTTTCATAATAATATCCCACCCTTGGGGCCATTACTATTCCAAAAGCCGTAACCAAAGTCAGTGCAGCTTTTGACAGTTCTAATGCCTGCTCATAATATCCATTCTCATCTTTTGTATCCGTAAAAAGACCAAGCATGGTTTTGTCCAATACCGTATATATACATATCGCTATGAATGGAATAAACATCGATAAGACAACGCCCAAATTAGTAAATGGTCTGACTTTCTTCCAGTCAGGCTTGTCTACTATTTTATGCAAAAATGGCCAGAGCGAGAACATACCAAGAAGTGGCAAAAGGCACATACCCAGAACATAAATTACCAAATCATTACTGGAATGAACAAAAGTAAATATATATATAACAACCATGTAATATCAAAAGCAACTGCGACCATACAAATGTACTTATCCCTCTGAGTATTGCTGTATTCCAAAACACCTCAGTTCTCTTTTCTTTATCGTCCTGTACATAAGAAATTTCCCGCTGTCCATAGGCTGCCGTCCCCATTGCTGCAAACAATGTAAAATACATTACGACAGATTCTGCAAAACTATAAGTACCAATCCCTGCCGCCCAAGTGTCCTGGACACATAAGGTGTTGTAATTAATGGCGTGCAAGAGCAGCTGTTTTACTGTTTCATCATAATCCGGAAAAATGGATTCCAGGATCCTATGTTAAGATTGCATATTTTCAATCAGAATCTGATATTTTGTATCAAGATGAAGTTCATGGTTCTTTGTTGTCACAGGCAGACAGGGTGGTAGATTTGATTTATACGAAGTATTTGAAAGGAATTATTTCTTATCAGAATATTACCAGAGTCGAAACCTACCCTTATCCCAAAGAGGCAATTAGAGAGGCTGTATTGA
>CAZOIF010000044.1:0-11763 GCA_964579975.1 uncultured Eubacterium sp.
TGTACGTTCATTGTTGCCCTTATCAGTCTGCTTTATCAGATTTTTAAGGACAAAAAAAGATAGCCGCCAACTACTCGCAATAGTTGACGGCTGTTACTTTGTAACACGCTAATGTTATTGTGAGGGGTAGCCGCTTCTCTGGCTTTCCCTCTGCTTAATCATAATATAGCATATCCTCCGGATAAATTCAAGAACAAATTGCCGTTAATCCAAACACCTTTTACCACAATTCCAAAAAATACAAACATAAACAAAACCCTTGAAAACACTGAATTTTCAAGGGTTTTATAAAATCTCTTATTCTGTTTGGAATTATCTCTTCGAGAACTGTGGTGCTCTACGCGCCTTCTTGAGACCGTATTTCTTACGCTCCTTCATACGAGGATCACGGGTAAGATATCCAGCCTTTTTCAGAGTCGGTCTGAGGTCAAGATCACACTTGTTCAGCGCTCTTGCGATTCCGTGACGGATCGCACCAGCCTGACCGGTAAAACCGCCGCCCTTAACATTTACAAGTATATCAAACTTATCTACTGTATTTGTTGCTTCCAGTGGCTGACGCACGATGATCTTCAATGTCTCAAGACCAAAATAGTCATCCATATCCTTTTTGTTTATTGTGATCTTACCGCTGCCTGGCATAAGGTACACGCGCGCAATACTTGATTTTCTTCTTCCTGTTCCATAATATCTTTCACTAGCCAATGTCATTTCCTCCTTTCAAAGCTCTCTAAATTTCTAATGTTTCCGGCTTCTGTGCAGCATGTTTGTGCTCTGGTCCTGCGTATACAAACAGCTTTTTAAGCATCTGTCTTCCCAGAGGTCCTTTCGGGAGCATACCTTTTACTGCATGAGTAATAACATATTCCGGCTTTTTGTTTAACATCTCTTTTAACGTAGTTTCTTTCATACCACCAACATACTCGGAATGATGATAGTAGATTTTCTGATTCAGTTTCTTACCTGTGGTAACAACCTTCTCAGCATTTACAACGATCACATAATCTCCTGTGTCGATGTGCGGTGTATAAATCGGCTTTTTCTTACCTCTTAAAACATTTGCTATCTCAGATGCGAGACGGCCCAGGGTCTTCCCCTCTGCGTCTACGACATACCATTTTCTTTCCACATCGGATGGACTTGCCATATAACTTTTCATCCTGGAAACCTCCTAATATAATTTACTCTCATTGTATCCATTCAATTTTTTTACATGTGATATATAATCTTACGAAATCTGTCTGCAATGTCCGGAACAGACGACCTCACGAAAAAAATACCTGTCAAAACAGATTGCCGGGGCAGGCATATCTGCCACTATGTATTTTTCACGTCACAGTAAAATATTATATTACATATTTTTCCCGCTGTCAATATCAAATCTGCAATTTTCAGCCAAATCTCAGGCAAAACTTTTTTCAGACTCCTAGCTCAACGGCGCTGTTGAGCTAACAGCCCCGCTGCATTTTCACCGAGAATCTTTTCCTTCTCTTCCTCCGTCAGGCTGCACCCCTGTATCCATTTCAGATTTTCACTCTGGCTGCTCCATGGATAATCCGTTCCAAATAAAATCCTGGAGACGCCATGTGCGCGCACCAGTTCTACAAAACGTGCATCATCAAGCATAGAACCAAATCCATTTTTATTTTCCACATTTACCGTTCCAGTCAGGGAAAACGCTGTGTCAAAATATACGGGAGCACCGCAAATGTACTTTTTGACGTCTTCCCACATCTGCCATCCGCCCATGTGGGCGAGGATAAGCCGCTCACTCCTTACTTCCCGGATCACTTTCAATATCCGTTTTATATCACAATGCACCAGATCCGGATACACCTCATCCATCCCGGCATGAGCCATGACTGACAGTTCCAGTTCTGTCGCCAGATCAATGAGCCGGAGATATCGGATATCATCAAAAAATGTATCCTGATAATCCGGGTGGATCTTTACACCTTTCAGGCCTGCATTTCTGATCCCCTGCAAAACCTCTCTCATATTGGGTGTGTCCGGATGGATCGCAGCAAAAGACAAAAACCCCCTGTCGCCATAGAGTTCTGCCGCCTGGATCGCCTGGGCATTGAGTTTTCCCACCTGCCCCGGATTCGTTGCCACCGGGAGAAATACCGAGTAGTCAATGCCGGTCTTCTCCATACTTTTTACTAAGCCCTCCGGTGTTCCTTCGTCGTCTATCCTGCTGCCGGAGACACTCTCCATCCGCTCCTTTACCTTTTTTACAATTTTCTCCGGATAAGTATGTGCATGAACATCAATAATCATCTGCCTGCTCCTCATAATCTATTTTGACCAATGTAAGGCCATGGGCCGGCGCCGTCGGTCCGGCCAGCCCCCGGTCTGCCTGTAAAATCGCCTGACAGACCGTATCGCAATCCCGCCTTCCCATTCCTACCTCAATCAGCGTCCCCGCTATGATCCTCACCATATTATATAAAAATCCATTTCCTGTAATCCGTATTTTTATGTCTTCCCCATCCTGAGAGATTTTTATATCGTAAATTGTCCTCACCGTTGTCTTTACCTGACTGCCCGCCGAACAAAATCCGGCGAAATCATGCTCTCCCAAAAACAATTCTGCTGCTTCTTCCATCCTCCCCACATCTAAGGGAATATATACAAAATAAGAATACAGCCGTTTTGTCGGCAGCTGTATTTTCGCATTTGTAACTGAATATTCATACGTCTTCCGGCTCACCCGGTATCTTGGATGAAATGTCTCCTCCACCTGCTCCGAATGCATCACACGGATATCCTCCGGCAAACGCTGGTTTACTGCTACTGCGATTTTCTCCGGGGGAATCCTCGTATCAGTGTCAAAAACTGCCACATTCCCTCTCGCATGCACCCCGGTGTCAGTACGACTGGCTCCTGCCAGTTCGATCGGTTCCCCGGTCAATTCCCGGAGCGCTCCACTCAGAACTTCCTCCACCGAGAGCGCATTTTTCTGTATCTGCCATCCGTGATAATTAGTTCCATCATACGCTACGATTAATTTTACCCGCATATCTTCCTCCATTTCCAGTAAACGCTGCCAGACCTGTATTGTATCAAAACGGTACAAACTGGTTTACGACCAGAAGAATCACAAGATATGCCAGCAATACAAGATAGGCACTCACATCACTTCTGAGGTATTTCAAAGGTTTCATCTTGGTCCTTCCCTCTCCTCCCCGATAACACCTCGCCTCCATCGCCAGTGCCAGATCATAAGCCCGTCTCGTCGAAGAGACAAGAAGCGGAACGAGAATCGATACCATCGCCTTTAAACGTTCCGTCATTTTTCCCTCATCAAATGCTGCCCCTCTTGCACTCTGCGCCTTGATGATACGGTTTGCTTCCTCTAAAAGAATCGGGATAAAACGCAGGGCAAGAGACATCATCATCGCCAGATCGTGTACTGGCACCCGAATCTTCCCTAACGGTTTTAAAAGACTCTCGATCCCATCTGTCAGCTTGTTCGGTGTCGTCGTATAGGTGAGCAGAGAAGAACCGATCACCAGATAAACCAGTCTCAGAACCATAAACAATCCCTTGCGAAGCCCCTGTCCTGTTATAGTGATTGGATGTCCTTTTATCAATTCCCATTGAAGCAGCACATCACCAGAAGTAAAAAACACATTAAAAAAAGCGGTAAAAAGTATAAGGAAAAGGACCGGTTTGAGCCCCCGGGAGATGTAGGAAACCGGCACATGGCTCATACTGATCACACTCACGAGAAATACGGTCACTACGATATAACCGGCAAAACCATGGAACAAAAATAAGGAAACCAGATAGACAAGTACTGCTACTATTTTTACCCTGGGATCCAACTCATGTATTTTTGACGTGACCGGATAATATTGTCCGATCGTTATATCTCTCAGCATCGTATTCTCTCCTTCTTAATCCATCCGTCCTGACATTCCCGTCAATGTTTCCGATTATAACATTTCATGATCGCATTCACCGCCTGCCTTACATTGATCGCATTGTGCGGCAGACGAACACCCCTCGCAGCAAGCCCCTCCATCACATATGTCACCTGGGGCGCACGAAGCCCGATCCGTTCCAGTTCTTTATAGTGGGAAAAAACTTCCTCCGGCGTCCCGTCATAGGCGATCGTTCCACTATCCATAACGATAAGCCGCTCTGCATATTTCCCCATATCTTCCATACTATGGGACACAGCGATAACTGTTATTTTTCTCTCCTTATGCAGTCTGCGGATCAGTTCCAAAATATCATCCCTGCCGGCTGGGTCGAGCCCCGCCGTCGGCTCATCTAAAATAAGTACCTCCGGCTCCATCGCCAGCACACCGGCAATTGCCACACGCCGCTTTTGCCCGCCGGAGAGTTCCAATGGAGACGCATCCAGAAGATCGTCTGTTATGCCTACTTGTTTTAACGCCTCAAAGGCACGCATATCAACCTCCAACGGATCCAGTCCCAGATTCTTTGGCCCAAATTTTACATCCTCAAGAACCGTCGTCTCAAATAACTGATGTTCCGGATACTGAAATACGATCGACACCTTTCCTCTCAGTTTCCTTTTGGAATATTCTTTATCGTTGATATCCTCTCCATTATAATAAACACCGCCAGAAGTAGGGACAAGTAACCCATTCATATGCTGGATCAGCGTCGACTTCCCTGATCCGGTGTGTCCGATCAACCCGATAAATTCACCATCACCAATTTTAAGATTTATATTGTACAGCGCTACTTTCTCAAATGCTGTTCCTTTTCCATATACATATTCAACTTCATTGAGTAAAATGGACATACTTTCCTCCATTCCTGATTTCAGAGCAGGATTTCCGCCATCCTGTCCACAAATTCATCCACTGTGATGATACCTTCCGGGAGGGGGAGTCCCTGTTGGCGAAGTTCCGCCGCAAGCTCCGTCACCTGCGGAACATCCAAATGGTATTCCTTAAGTTTCTCCGTCTGGGAAAATATTTCCTTTGGCATCCCACTCATCACAAGCTTCCCCTCATTCATAACAAGAATCTGGTCTGCGTCCGTAACCTCATCCATGTAGTGGGTGATCCACAAAATCGTAATATTCTCCTTTTTATTGATTTCCCTTACCGCCTGCAATACTTCCTTTCGCCCCAATGGATCAAGCATCGCTGTCGACTCATCAAAAACGATACATTTCGGCCTCATCGCAAGCACACCGGCGATCGCCACACGCTGCTTCTGCCCACCTGACAAAGTATTCGGGGATTCTTTCCGGTTTCGGTACATTCTCACTTTTTTCAGTGAATCCTCTACCCGCTGCCAGATCTCCTCCGTCGGCACACCGAGATTTTCCGGGCCAAAACCAATATCCTCCTCAACAACACTGTGTACGATCTGATTGTCCGGATTCTGGAAAACCATACCCGCACGCTGCCGCACTTCCCACAACATCTCCCCGTCACTGGTGTCAATATCATCCACATAAACCGTCCCCTCGCCGGGGAGAAGGATCGCATTGATATGCTTGGCCAATGTCGATTTGCCGGAACCATTCGCTCCGAGGACCGCTACAAATTCGCCTTTATTTACCTGAAACGACAAGTGATCAAGTGCCATTTCCACGCCTAACACCTCATCATTTTCGTCCCGCCGGATATATTCAAATACAAGATTGTCTGCTTTGATCAAAACAACACCATCCTATCAAATCACTTGCCACAACGATACCATTGTGCTACCACCAGTTACATAGAAATTCTAACATAAGATCCTCACTTTTTCCATTGTTTTTCCGAATAAAATTTTGCGTCATATATCTTAATGGGACATTTTATCAGACATCAAAAAAGAACGATACCCCATTGCATCGGTTTATCGTTCCTTTTTCTGTTCTATGAACTTGTAGGTCTTTAGAAGCTAACGACGCTTTTCTGGCATCTCATGGCAGTGTCACCCGATTCTGTCAAGCCATCCTGTCAAAGGATCTGCCCTCTTCGAGCCATTCCGGCTGATCGCTTTCCAGAAGGCTCTCTTCCAATCGTTCCTCTGTTTCCCGCTTCTTTGCACGCTTCTTTTCCAAGCGCTCTTCCTCTAATTTCTTTGCCTCTTTCCTGGCAGCTGCTTTCTTTTCAGAAGCCTTTTTCGCATCCGTCCGTTTCTTTGCCGCCTTTTCGGCCGCTTTCGTCGCCGCTGCTTTTCTACTCTTTGCCGCCGATTTTGCCGGATCGATATTATCATACAGAAAACTCATGCTCCTGACCTGCGCATGCGAGTCAGAAGAGGAAAACGGATGGTCAGAAGTACAGCTGCCCAGGTAGGGGATCCCGTCTGCCCCCGCATATTTCCGGTTCTTTTCTGACAGGGAGAAAATGCTCCCGGTCAAATGCTCCGTCACATTTCTTCCATCACTGTACTGCAATGTGTATCCTTTTTTCCCCTGAAGCTCCGAATCCATCAAACCGTATACCTGCGCCCGGTAGTTCGGATCTGATGCCATTTTCTTCAACTGCTTGTCATCAATGTAAAGATAAAATTTTCCCTGAACTACTTTGGATGGCTCCGAACTTGTCAGCGTATACTCCGGAAACCACTCGTTGATCTGCTGTTTGAGTTCATCCACGCTCATCGTCCCATCGCCACCCTCTTTTGAAATCTGTGACGAGTAATAAGAAACCGCCTGCCTTTTATAGCTCTGAAATCCCTCGTTCATATCCTCAAGATATTTATATACTTTATTCGGATTCCATGTTGGTTTTCCAGAGGATGTCTGCTTTGTGCTATTTGTGGATGAAATTCCAGCTGTTGCTGCCGCTATATGCATTGACATAACCTATATCTCCTTTCTTTTCCAGTCAGCAGATTCCCAAAATCCGCCAACGTCGCCATGTCTCTGTAAATTATATCGGCTACAAGAGATGATTTGTTTACACGTGTAATCTTTTTTTGTGACACCGAATCCTACCAGCAAAAAAATCGGAATCCTCGCAATATTCGTAGGATTCCGATTACCTTTTCATGATTACAACCCATATCAGGTCATTATACGAGTTCGATTACAACTTCCATCGCTGCATCACCTTTACGCGGTCCGATCTTGATGATCCTTGTGTAACCACCTTTGCGGTCTGCATACTTTGGAGCGATCTCATCAAACAGTTTGCTTGCGATATCTACTTTCTTCGTTCCTTTTTTCTTTCCTGCTGTACCAGTTGGAACTTCTGTGATACCATAAAGCATTTTATTCATCTGACGTCTTGCATGAAGTCTGGATGGTGCTTCTTTTTTGACTTCCTTATCTACTGTGTCAAAAACAGTAACTTTCTTACCATCTACTACTTCCTTCACTCTTTTTCCGTCTTTATCTTTCTGAGCCACTTTGGCTTTTACCGTAACAGTCTCATAGTTATCCTTCTCACGAACTGCCATTGCAATCATATGCTCAGCAATTCTGCGGATTTCCTTTGCTTTCGCCTCCGTTGTAACAATTTTTCCGTGATAAAGGAGATTTGTTACCTGGTTACGAAGCAAAGCTTTTCTCTGGCTGGAAGTTCTTCCAAGCTTTCTATAACCTGCCATTTATATGTCCTCCTTGATTAATCTTCATTTGACTTCAGCGACAAACCAAGTTCTTTTAACTTAGCAAGCACCTCTTCAAGAGATTTGCGGCCCAAGTTACGAACTTTCATCATATCATCTGCTGTCTTATTGGTGAGTTCTTCCACTGTATTGATTCCCGCTCTTTTCAGACAGTTATAGGAACGAACTGACAACTCCAGCTCATCGATATTGAGCTCAAGTACTTTCACTGTTTCGTCCTCTTCCTTCTCCACGATCACCTCTGCCATCTTCGCCTTTTCTGACAAGTCAATGAATGTATTCAAATGCTCACTCATAACCTTTGCGGCGAGACTGACCGCCTCGTCCGGCTCAAGTGTTCCATCTGTATACACATCCAGTGTAAGCTTATCAAAATCCGTAATCTGGCCGACACGCGTGTTTTCAATCGCAATATTTACCCGTTCGATCGGAGTAAATATGGAATCAATCGGAATAACGTCTATCGCCATTTCTTCTCTCTTATTCTTATCAGAACTTACATAGCCACGACCGTTTACAACAGTCATTTCTATGTAGAGCTTACAGTCAGCTCCACCATTTAATGTAGCGATCACCTGATCTTTATTGATGATCTCAAGATCAGAGTCACATTTGATGTCTGCCGCTGTAACCACGCCTTCGCCCTGTGCATCAATATACATCATCTTTGTCTCATTGAGATTGTCACTGCTGTTTTTGATCGACAGGCTCTTGATGTTCATGACGATCTCTGTCACATCTTCTTTCACGCCCGGAATCGCACTAAATTCATGTACGACACCGTCGATCTTGATGTGGCTTACTGCAGTTCCCGGCAAAGATGAGAGCATAATTCGTCTCAAAGAATTACCCAAAGTTGTTCCGTATCCTCTTTCAAGTGGTTCTACTACAAAACGTCCGTATTTTTTATCTTCGGAAATTTCAACAATTTCAATTCTTGGCTTTTCAAACTCAAACACTCTAGGACCCCTCCTTTTGGGATTACTTAATTACTTGGAGTACAACTCGACGATAAGCACTTCATTCACAGGTACATCGATCTCTGCTCTCGTAGGAACCTGGGTAATGGTTCCCTTAAGATTTTCATGGTCAGCCTCTAACCATGCTGGAACCAGACGAGCACCGGTAACCTCTAAAATGTCCTTATATCTCTGCGTTCCCTTGAATTTTTCTTTGATTTCAATCACATCACCGGCTTTTACCTGATAAGAAGGGATATTGACCGCTTTTCCATTTACAAGCACATGCTTATGATCTACGATCTGTCTTGCCTCTTTTCTCGTTCTGCCGTAACCAAGACGATACATTACGTTGTCAAGTCTCAGCTCAAGAAGAATCATCAGGTTTTCACCAACTGTACCATATTTTAATTTCTGAGCCTTTGCAAAATAATTGCGGAAAGGCTTCTCAAGTACACCATATATAAATTTTGCTTTTTGTTTTTCCTTTAACTGCATTCCGTACTCACTGAGTTTTTTTCCGGTCTTCGCATTTCTCTTGGATTTTTTATCGATACCGAGGTAAACCGGATCCAAATCAAGAGATCTACATCTTTTCAAAACAGGCGTCATATCTCTAGCCATTTTTTCCTCCATTCTGCCGCAGCGCGGCGCTAAACTTTAATCGCCATAGCAAATCCAAAATTCGCTCTTATACTCTTCTACGTTTTGGTGGTCTACAACCATTGTGTGGAACTGGTGTCACATCCTGGATACTCGTCACTTCGATTCCGCATGCCTGGATTGCACGGATCGCAGCTTCTCTTCCTGAACCTGGTCCCTTTACCATTACCTCTACTGATTTTAATCCATGTGGCAACGCCGCCTTTGCTGCTGTCTCAGCAGCCATCTGGGCAGCATATGGAGTGGATTTTCTGGAACCTCTGAATCCAAGTCCACCTGCACTTGCCCATGATATTGCATTTCCCTGCATATCGGTCAGCGTTACGATTGTATTATTAAAAGATGACTGAATGTGCGCTTGTCCGCGGTCAATATTCTTTTTGACACGCTTTTTTGTCACTTTTTTTGCAACTTTCTTAGCCATTGACAAAACCTCCTAAATATTATTTCTTCTTGTTTGCTACTGTACGTTTCGGACCTTTTCTCGTCCTTGCGTTTGTTTTCGTCTTCTGTCCACGAACCGGAAGTCCTTTTCTGTGACGGATTCCTCTGTAGCATCCTATTTCCTGTAACCTTTTGATGTTTAAGGCAACCTCTCTTCTCAGATCACCCTCCACAACCTGTGTTCTGTCAATAACGTCACGGATCTTCGCAACATCTTCGTCAGTCAGATCCTTACAACGAATGTCCGGATCCACGTTTGCTTCGCTCAAAATACGTCTTGAACTGGAAACGCCGATACCATAAATATAGGTAAGACCTATCTCTACACGTTTTTCTCTTGGTAAATCTACACCACTGATACGAGCCATGTGTACTTTACACCTCCATTAAAAATTTGAATAAATTGTTTCTGAAAGAAGCGTAGCTTCCTTCTAAGAACTTGCTTATGCAAGTTCTTTGCAGCCGCTTTAAATCATGACAACATCCCAGCCAAATAACCACTTTCTTCTATAATATAGAATACCTCCGTGGAGAAATCTGCAATGCTGACCGTCATGATATCACAACTTCTCATAATGACGGAATGAGAAGTCTGTAACACAGAAAGCAAGACTTATATAAGCACGAAAAGAACCTAAAGTCTCCTTTAGGTCTCTCTGATATATTCTTAGCCCTGTCTTTGTTTGTGTTTCGGGTTCTCACAGATCACTCTGATACGACCCTTTCTTTTAATGATTTTGCACTTTTCGCAAATTGGTTTTACTGATGATCTAACCTTCACAGTAATAACCTCCTTTCACATGATTGACATGTTGTTTCCTGGCCTGCTAAAGCAGGCACTCTTACTTCCGTCTAGCGAAAGTCCATTTACGAGTATATCACATAATTTGGTAGATTGCAAGAACTTTTTTCTAATATCTGGGACTTCATTTAAAACAAATGTGGCTATGCCAAAACGCATAGCCACATTACAATGATGTTGTTATGTGATCACTTCTTAATCTTCACTGACTTCTTACTGCTCCATCCACTGTAGTACTTTTTACCGTCTACAGTCTTATAAGCCCTTGCCTGAACATAGTAAGTTTTCTTCTTCAGCTTCTTAAGCGTCACTTTCAGTGTTTTCGCCTTTTTGATCGTCGCCTTTTTCGCGGACTTCATATTCTTTTTCAGGGAATACCGGATCTCATATCCGTCTGCTCCGCTCACTTTCTTTTTCAGCGTAACGTTTGCTTTCTTTCCTTTTACATTTTTCACAGATTTGATCGCCGGTTTGGAAACAGAGATGACTTTGTCCTCTTCCGGTACACTCGGAGAAGGTGTCACCGTGGCTGCCGGTGCTGATGTTATTGCTGGTGTTGCCGTAGCCGGTACCGGAGCGGGTGTCTGAGGTGTCTGAGGTGCCGGTGTGGCCAGCTGTTTCTCCTCAAACTGCCAGGAAGCTACTTTGTATCCGTTTCCACGGAATACAAAATACAGATCATGTTTACCTGTCACATTTGCCGTAATATCTGCCTCAAATGCTTCGTAGATTTCGTCACCGGTTACCCTCATATCCAAACGAGCTATTTTATTTGCGCTTACCGTCGGATCATCCACAAACACTTCAACTGCGCCACAATCTGTCGTCGATGCAATCTGTGCTCTCATTTTAACTACGCCATTGTCACCGAAATTCACGCCGCTGATCTTTGTCCAGTCACCTGTATTAATCTTATCAAGAACCATCGCTTCTACAGCATCGGATTTTGCTGATTTTACGCCTGCGCTGTACGATGTCGTCGTCGCATTGATGATTTCGTACGGGTTAAAGTCCTCAACCTGCTCTACACCTTCGTAATTCGGTTCAATGTTAATAGCATCCGTCTCTTCGTCTACGGTCATCGGAGCCACATGCAGGCAACGGTAATCGCCCTTATCTGTATGGTACAGCATATTCTCAAGTGCCGTTGAGTGATATGTCATGTACTCTTTCCCTTTGAACGTAAGCATGTGGTGATGGTTATTGTACGATTTTCCATAAATTGTACTTGGATTGTTCAGGATCGTTCCCAGATATTTCAGATCCTCGGTGCTTTCCTGCTCTTCCGGATTGAATGCGATGTTCATCGGGTCGTTCGACACATAGCATGCAATC
>CAZOIF010000044.1:11863-27508 GCA_964579975.1 uncultured Eubacterium sp.
GCAATCGGACCAAGCGATCCCTTTACTTTTACGGAACCAGGCACTTGGAAATTAGTACAGTATGAATAGAAATACTTGCCGTTGAACTGGTTGATCTCACTGTCCTCAAACAGATAGAACGTATCCATTTCCTGAGGATCACCGTCTAACAGAACCTTTCCGGTTTCTTCTTCAAACTTAATTTTGCAGACGCGTCCGGTTTTCGGATGTGCTTTCTGCGTCGCAGTCGCATTGTCTCCACCTGGAATTCCACCGCCGAAGTACACATAAGCATCGCCTTTGTTATCCACGAGTACGGCCGGGTCAAAGCACCATACAACATCTTTACAATTTGGTGTTGACTGATTAAATAAAACCTTACCCAAATCATCTTTCCACGGGCCGGTCGGGGAATCTCCCTGCACGTAGCCGACAGCTCCACCATTCGTGTAGAAGATGTAGTACTCATCTTCCCCATCCTTATCTCCGTCAATCTTCAGGCCGGATGGCGCCCACGCTTTCTCCGCCCATTTACATTTCTTCTTGTTCTTCGAATCTTCCGGCTCATTCGTCAGATTCCTGTTGTCTATAAAACCTTCGTCCGTCCAGTTCACCATATCTTTCGTAGACATGATCGTCAGAGAATGGTTGTTATAACCATTGTGTTGCATTTCTCCGTTTTTGTCATATTCCAGCGCCTCCGTCGTGCCATAGACATACAGCTTTCCATCGACTTCACTGTTATCGATCGCCGTCGGGTCTGCACACATATTCCAGTTTGTGAGCATACTCGTGATCGGATGAACTTTGACTCCCTCTTTCTTAACATTCGTCGTATAGGACACTCCCTGCTTGAGCACAAGCTCTTCCGTATCCCATGCCTGCTCATTTTCCGGCGTAAACGGATCGCTGTCTTTCGTTTCATACTTCGTAATCTGTGCATTAGTCTGCTTTGCGCCGTCCTTATATGCAACCACTTTATTACCTTCATATGCATACGTATAGGTATCCTCCCATTTGTAGGATACGGCATCTTCTGCATCTTCCGCATTCGCTGCAGGGCTTGCTGCTAATGTAACCACCAAGGAAAAAGCAAGTCCGGCAGCTGTCAGTTTCGCTAATTTCTTCTTACTAAACATATAAACAACTCCTATCGTAATTTTATTTTCCTACATAGTAACTTTCTTCCGGTCCAAGATGCGAAGCAAGTACTCCTTCCTCCGAAATGACGAGTTTCTGCATTACAAACGTCGGATCAATCGCATATATACGAATGGTATTGATTCCCGGTTTGAGTTGTACCTGCGTCGATTTTTTCCGGCCGTTACCAGATACATCAGCCGCCCATGAACCACTGTACTCACCTGCCGCAAAATCACTGTTCAGCATATTGACAACTTTCGTTGCCGCACCGTTGACGGAAAGTCCGTACCGGATCGCCACATCATCCCGGTCAACATTATTGGACGGTGCCGCATATACGGTACACTGGTACACGTCGTCCTGTTCAACATATACTTTATACTCGACAAACGGCGCTTTATCCGGATTGTCCTTAAAACAGAAATTGCTCGGGAACGCTTTGACTGACTGCCCCATCTTTCCGTAATTATCAATCACTCCACAGGAAATACCACCCTCTCCTGCCCCGCTGTTCACAAAACCACCGGCAAGCATTGACGCATACCCGTTTGCATATACATATGTGTGCGGATCCAGCGAAGAAACATTAACCACTTTTGCTTTTATCTGGATCGTAATCGTGCTATCTGCCCCGGTCACCGTCACCGTTCCGTCCGCATCCGCATTCACCTTGCTCCAGTCAACCGATATGACAAACGTATCTTGAAGCTCTACCGTGCCGGAAGCTTTCGAGATCTGGATCCAGTCCGCACTCGCTTTCGCCGTGTAATCAAAGGACTGGCTGCCACCATTAGAAACGGTTACCGTATACGTTTCCTTATTGATATTCGTAAAGGTATCAAGCGTACACTCTCCCTCGGTAAAGGCAGCATCCTGACTTTGCAGTGTCACGATCATCTGTGCTTCATCCGGGAGTGACTCCAACCGCTTTGCTTTTGGATAAGACCATCCTGTCGAATCCCAAGTGACATAACCGACATGCGGCGAACTCATCATATTTTTCCATTTTTTACCGACACCTGGTATGTTATTGTTGTATGTGGACTGAAGTGTCTTATCCAGTTGCACCGATTCCTCCAGCTGATCGGCATACCAATTTGCAGCGGCACTTCCCTTCTCAAAGAAGTACTCATTCAGACCACTCAGAATTTGCATCTTTGCCACATTTGCCGACGCCACAGCCGGGTAGTATACGAGTTCAAAGTACGCCGCCTGCAGATCATCCGGAATAACCCATTGATAATACTCAGCATCATCCATCAGTTTCTGTGCCCGGGTCAGTACCCGTATCGCCTCATTGTAATTGGTTACATGATACGTAGAATTTTTCAGCGTCTCCGGATTACAGGATCCGTTGATCCATGTATACTCTTTTAACAGGGATGCAACCTCTTCCGTCTGCTGTTCATCAAGTGCAGAACCAAACTGCTGACCCACCCACTGTTTCATGTAGTCGCCTGTCTTATTCCTGCCATTTTCTCCCCATGTCTCATAGTCATATGCCATGTCGAGGAAATAAGAAATATTCAGCTCCATCGGTTTTATGTCACCGACGTTGACAATCCATATATCATCAATGCCGTGCTCATATGCCATCGTCATCTGCTCCCAGACCTTATTCAGCTCTTTCGTATTGACCCACTCATATGAGGTCGGACCACCGTGATAGTCAAAGTGGTAATACATGCCCCAGCCGCCTGCGCGCTCCTGCTCTTCCTTTGTGGTAGGAAGCGTACGCATATTTCCGTTATTATCCTCACAGAGCATGATGATAACATCGTCGAGCTGATCCCATTTTTTCAGTCCCGGGATCTCATCTGTGCCATGCCAGAAGTTTTCCACCTCTTTGTAAACGGTAAGAACCTTTGGCGCATCGCTCCGGTCATTCTCTTCCAAAATGTTCTTCTGCGTCGTAATGACCCGCTTGAGCAGATCGATGTTGTCTTCTACAGTACCTCCCAAGGCAGAATCGGCCTCTCCACGCATGCCGAGCGTATAGATATTTTCAAATTCCTTATTCCTTATGACACCATCTCTCCAGAAGTTTGTGATTCCTTCTTCGTTCTTGTTGAAATCCCAGTTTGAGAGCTTTGAGTAATCCTTCCATTTCTGTCCCCACTCATTACCGGCGCGGCACAGCGGTTCATGGTGGGACGTCCCCATGATGATTCCGTACTTGTCAGCCAGCTCGGCGTTCGCAATCTTGGAAGATTTTCCATCCGTACTGAACACATTGTTCCACATCGCCGGCCACAAATAATTTCCTTTGCACCGAAGGATCAATTCATACACAAGTTCATAAAAATTTTCGTTGTAATTACCGAATTTCTTCTGTACCCATCCGGTCAGCGACGGCGCCTCGTCATTCAGAAATATACCACGATATTTCACAGACGGCTCCTTCGATGTCATCTCGATATCCGAATTCAAAAGAACAATCTCATCCTTTTTCTCCGGTACGGCATCTCCCCAGTACACCCATGGGGAAACCCCTATTGCCTCGGATATGTGATAAAGTCCGTAAATGGCTCCACGCTTGTCACTTCCTACAACAACGATCGCTTTCTCTACACCGGCAACCGGATCATCCACGAATTTGATCTTATATGTTTCCCATTTGCCCTGAATATCCGATACATCGAGTTTTCCGGTGGAAATAAGTGAATCAATGACGTCGTTATTGCCGATCGAACCGACGATGATCGCTGTCCCCTCCAGGTCTTGCGAGTTATTTACGACTACGGAACCTATGCCACTCTGTGCAACCATAGCGACATCTCCGGCAAAAGATTCTGCGATCAGGCTCAGACCGTCATAATCATCACCTTTTTCATCCACATAAACCGGAACCGAATGATCCACAGAAGCTATGACGAACGGCACTGGCGGTATCGGGGTAGGTGTTGCCGAAGCCTCAGGTGGCGCCGGGGTGGCAGATCCAGCCGGTCCCTCGGCGGTCGCAGTCGGAACCGGAACACTTCCTGTTTCCTGAACCGTTATACGGCAGACCGCTTTCGCTCCCCGTCCATCCTGTGCATAAGCCGTAATCTGAGCCGTACCGGCCTTTTTCGCCGTCACAACTCCGTTTTTGCTCACAGTGGCAACCGAATTTTTCGATGTTACATATGTAACCTTTTTCACGGTCGCTTTGGCAGGTGAAAGAGTCGCATTCAAAGTCAGGCTTTGTCCCTCGCTCAGAACCGCGCTCGTCGTATCAACAGAAACTTTCTTCACCTTCGTGAATTTTTTATAAACAGTCACCTGAATTGATGCTTTCTTCTTCGGCTTCGTCGTACTTGCTGCCGTAATCTTAGCTTTTCCGGCTTTCTTCGCCTTCAAAACACCTTTCTTCGTCACCTGTACCACTTTTTTCCGACTGGAAGAAAACGTGATATTTGCTTTTGCTTTTTTCGGGCTCACATTTGCCTTTAAGCGGAACGTCTCACCTTTTTTGAGAGCCAACGTCCGAATAGCCGGCTTGGTCAACTCAATACTTTTTACTTTTGCTGCACTTGCCGCCTCTGCCGGTGCCACTGGAGCTATGGTGCACACGGTCATGGCTGCGGCTGCTATGACTCCAAGCAGCTTTTTACCTTTTCTCCTCATACAATACCTCTCTTCTATACTAATTTGTACACATATATCCTATCCTTTACAAAAAGGAAACCTTACCTCCCTCAGCTGCCTGAACCGTCGTCTCATCCAACTGGATGGTGTAACGATCTCCCGAAACCGTCGTAATCACCATATCATAAAAAGTAATGTTCGGACATACGGCATGCGGATATATCACGATTTTCCGTTCGTTACCGTCTTCTGTTCCTAATCTGCTCTTTGCCTGCTCATCCAATAGAAGGGAACGCGTACTTCCGATTCCTGCCGGCACGGCAAATCGCGTGGAAAATATCTCTTGTATCTGTAACTGGTGTAATGTTGTCGTCCCCTGAACACCGTCTACGGTAACGGCTTCCGTCCCGATCACCGTGTCGACTATTTTGCTTTCCGCTCCCGTCAATTCCGCCGCATCTTTCCGTTCTCCGCCGGCATACAAACGCACTGACGCCGGTCTATCAGAATCCATACTGAGCGAAATCTCGGAAATATCCTCTGCCTTCACCTCTTCCGGCAGGGAATACGTTACAACCGCATAACTGCGGAAATTGTTGAACGACTGAAAGAGCACTCTCGGTTTTCCGTCATCCGGTCTGTCGGTCGGACCTGGCGGTGTCACAACCGGTACAAGCGACGGCACTGGCTGATCCGGTTGATTTTTCACCGTAACCGTGCATACTGCTTTTGCCCCGCGTCCGTCTGCTGCGAGCGCCGTAATCTTCACTGTTCCTTCCTTCTTCGCCGTTACGACGCCTTTGGCGGACACTCCCGCCACCGCGGCATCGGACGTCATGTAAACCACTTTTTTTACGGTCGCCTTTTTGGGGGTAACCGAAGCAGTCAGGGCAATCGAATTTGCTCCATTGCCATTCACATACAGCACGGCATTGTTCTGATTCAGGCTTACACCGGATGCCTTCTTGAAGTTTTTCACGACTCTGACCGTTATGGCTGCCTTCTTACTGCTCTTACCTTTCACAGCTACAGTAATCTTCGTCTTTCCGTTTTTCTTCGCCGTGATCTTTCCTTTTGCGGAAACAACGGCCACTTTTTTATTAGAAGACGTAAACTTGAGCTTTTTATTTTTTGCACCGGCCGGCGCCACTTTCGTCTTTATCTGAAATTTTTCACTTTTTTTCAGATAGAGGGTACTCGTCTGCGGATTGGTTATCGTTACGCTGCTGACTTTTTTCGCCGCTTTGGAAGAAATCACGGAACTGTCTGAAAACAGCCCTGCTGTCAGAATGACAGCCATCCCCATGGCCAGTACTTTTTTACCTGATTTACTCTGCATCGAATCCCTCCCCTTTTACAATCGCTTCGTACACAAGGTTTCCAATCTCCTTGTATCCGGCTACGTTCGGGTGAAGCCAGTCATTACTCCATTTCTTGATCATCTTTTCCGGATCTGCCGGATCCGTGAAAGCAGCCGACAAGTCAATCACCTCGTCTGCCTCTGACTTAGTAAGAATCCATTCATTAACTGCCAGACGGATTCTCTCACGGAGAGGTCCTTCTTTTACGGAATAGTAATCGTTTCCTTTAAATGGAAGGATTGTACACATGTACACTCTCATGCCCTTTTCATGCGCTTTGTCAATCATAATCTCATACTGTTCAATCATTTGTTCCGTCAGGGACTCGTTTTTCGCATAGCCGATATCGTTGATCCCCATAAGCATCACAAGATATTTGGCACCCGGCTGCTCCAGTACATCATGATCAAAACGGTCTTTCGCCGCCTGTCCCAATCCGCCAAAAATGGAGTTTCCGCCAATTCCCTCATTCAATACGGACAAGTGGGACGTGGTCTCATTGTCCAACAGTTTCTCGGCAAAAACATCCGTCCATCGCTGATATTTGTTGGCGTTGGTTCCATAACCGTCTGTAATCGAGTCGCCAAAGCATACAACGGCTTCGTTCCTCTCCGACGCCATGACATCCATTCCCTCCAGGAAATACCAGCTCACCCGCTTCCACTTGGAATCGTTTCCGAGCGATTCGTCGCTGACACAGTTTCCTTCCGCAAAATAATTGCTGCACCTTGCACCTGTATGGCTCGTAATATTTTCCGGCACTTCCCCGAAATGAGTCGATACTGCAATGACCTGCAGCGGATCGATTTTATAATCAATCGGATCGGAGATAACCATGCCGCCTGCCGGAATTGATACACTCTCACTTCCGTCAAACGTCACGACCGTATCCGTCTCCAGATCAATTTCCGACTTAAGCGCATTAACCTGATTTGCGATGTGGACTGATTTCAGTTCCACCGGTGTCTTTCCAACTTTATTCGAGAATTTCAGACGGATCTTCTCTCCGCCCGTGGAAGGACGGATAAACTGGCGATATGTATTTCCGCTTAATCCTTCCTTCGGCGGCGCATTTTCATTGACCGCCTCCAGCTGTGAACTCGCCCATGTACCTACCCAGCCATATCTGTCAAGTTCCTTCTGGTTATAAATGGCCCCTGTGCTGTCCATCAGTGTAAACCGGCTTCCCGACTGTGCCGGAAGAGATATGTTCGTATGTTCTGTTCCCGATGGAAGCGTCAGCTTATATTCATCCCTGTTTGCAAACGTCTGACCTTCGTAATGATCGATCTGGACTATTATATCCTTATCGGCATCTGTCAGGTTTTCCAGCGAAAACTCAACCTTATCTTCCGTTGTGTCTAAAACAGGTTCCTCAAACTGAATGCTGCTGGCATCCTGATAGTGGTCACCACCTTCTTCTGCAAATGAAAAATGGCTGTAAGCTACTGCAGAACATACGGAGCATATGAGCGCTGCCGTACAGAAAAGGGCTATCAGCCTTTTTCTCATTTTTTTGTCTTTATACACTCAAGCGCCTCCTTTCTTAACTCCTGATCTCGTGTAAAATTTAATACTTATATTTTACACTATTACCCCCCTTTTTTCAATCACTTATTCTTACCACTTTCGCCCGTGGGATATGACGAACTGCCCTGTGATTTATAACATCGTATATTTTTTCTTCTTTTCTGCCTTTATTTTTGTGATGATCTTCCCACTTTTTTTGACCGCACATCCCCATTTTTTCTTCGTAAATGTCTTACGGATCCAGCTCGATTTTACTTTTGCTTTTGTCGTCTTTAAGGTCTGAAAATCTTCTAACTTACTGAGCATTGTCATATCTATCTTTTTGTCTGCGGTAAAATAGTGAAATGTCTTTACCTCATTTTTCTTTGCAAATGTGATCTTACATTTCTGCTCCTTTTCCGGCACATAATATCCTCCCTTATACTTGCCAGAATACACTTTTACGGATTCGATCTTCTGGTTCTGTCTCAGGTCTAATCTGCCCGGCATGATATTTGCCAATTCCAATTCTTTTAAGTTTGTATTCTTTGACAAATTTAAGGCCGACAGACGCCGATTGCTTCCTTCTGGTAAGATTACCCGTAAAGTCTGAAGTTCCGGAATGTCTTTTACATTCAGCGTATCTGCATCTATGTTTTTTAAATGCATATATGTCAACTGGGAAACAGGAAAATCTCCTGTAATATTCCCATACCCCCTCTGGCCTGTCTTGGAGCAGCCGACCCATATTTTTTTCAGGTTGGCATTGTTTTTAAAGGAACCTGATACCAGCTCATATTTCTCGATCATCACTTCCTGGAGATTAAAAAAATATTCGATTCCTTTCACATCAATGGCCTGATACGCAAGACTTCTTTGAGGGTTTTCCTCATTATAACTAAAATCGAACAGGAGCGCACACTTGGTTTTATCCCGCACAATATAGTCCTCATCACTATATCCCGAACGCCTGTACTCCATATCCTGATACCATGTGTCATCCACGCTATTCGTATAACTATACAGATCTAAATAATATATTTTCTCCCGCTCCTCCCGGCTCAGGATCCCATCCTTATTTTTATCCACAGAAATTTTTAGTTTTTTTCTGAACTGCTCATCTGGAAAATGAGCTCCATCCAATGGAACATCCTGCATATATTCTGGTTTCACTTCTGCATGTACTTCCATCTTAGTTACAGGGTTCACGCGTAGTGCAACAATGCACATAAAAATGCCCATAACGATCTTTATTATTACTTTTTTCATATATAAGCCGCCTCCTTCTATTATCATTTGTTGACTACCTACATAATGCAATTATATCACGGTTTTTCTATAAAGTATATATTTTTCCACATACAAAATCCACCATTATTTCTTCCCAAAAGATAAAAAGAGACAGAGAAAAGCAATGAAAGCAACATACCCGGGATATGCTGCTTTCATTGCTTTTCTCCTGTTCCCCTTCTCCCATGTAAACCGACATCACCAAACTGATGTATCAAGAGTCATTTTCCTCATCTAACTCCTTACAATAGTATCCTTTGCTCACATCTTTAAATTTCGTTGCCTTGAGCAAAGTACTATTTTGACTTTTTTTAGCATTCAGCTTTGTCTGGCGAAACCCCTCTGCATAGACCACCAGCCTTTTTCCGTTCGTTTTATACCACTGGCTTTGAACCTTAAGTCTGGTATTTTTTGATATATGGATTTCTTTCAACTTTTTACACTTTGAGAGATCAATCTCTTTATCCGTCGTAAAATAGTTCAACTTTGTAATCGTATTCCCTTTCGGAAACTGAATCTTACAGGCTTTCTCACTCCATTTAAAAAACGGTATTTTCCCATTTTTCCCTGTTTTAAGATCCGTCAGCAGACAAGAAGAACCAAATTGAACAGACACCTCTTTTAACTTTGCATTTTTCGTGAGATCCAGTTTTTTTACTGATGTGTTCTCTACTACGATTTTCTTTAATCTCTTTGCCCCTTTTACATCCAGTTTCTCTAAATGGTCACAGTTCTTTATCGTAAGATTTTCTAAGTTAGCAGCCTTAGACAAAGAAATTTTCTGAATGTCTGCATTTTCAATACGCAATTCCTTAATCTGATCCATTGGAAAAAGATCTTCTATTTTATCCTGCGTAATTGTTCTTCCTCCCGCATCCAGAACAATTTGTGTCAGTTTTGCATTATTCCGAAACGTCCCTTTTATCTCCCTTCCTGTTATTACTTTTCCTTTCTGCACGCTCTGCTGCAATGTAAGAACAACACTTTTTAAATTTTCCAGTTTTTCAATTCCGGTAATATCCCAATCTCCGGGTTCCATCGTGTCCTCCGTGGCAATGACCAACACCGTTGCATTCTGGATTTCCTCCCATGTCAGGACATCATCATGATCCTTATTAAACATGTCTTCCTTAACCATCTTCCGAATCTTAATATCTGGAAAATTTTGCTCATTGATTGCTACGCTTCCATGCTCCTCGGCAGAAATATTCTGTCCATCAGTTCCAAACATAAGACAGATACATAATATACTCGCCACTAATCTGATTTTTTTCATAAATAAATCTCCTTTTTTATTTGATATTAATATACTCACCCTCATTCGGAGTAAAACTCACTGTTCCTACTACAACAGCTCTTTTTTTATCATTAAATTCCCATCTGACATGTTTTGATAAATAAGCCAGTTGAGTATCTTCACATAAAACACCATTATTGTCATATCGCCTAGCTTCCTTCATCGCTCCATCTATTGCTATATCATCCAACTTTGCCGCAAAATGTCTCAACACATTATTGGATACTGATTTAGCTGCCTCATATCTGTCTGGACAAGTATCTGTTTTATCTTCATAATTTATATCGTTAAAATATTTATTTACCTGATTAAACATCATTTTCTTTTGGACAGTCGTTCTAAATTCATCCCAAGTATATCCCGTCTTGATTTTTTGTTTATCAAAAACATTCCCATTAAGCGTCTTTAAAGGAACTTTGGATTTATGAGCATATGTATCGCCTACTACATGCATCATCATGCCTAAGATTCTTAATCCTCTTTTTCTCTGCCACGATATTCCAGACGGATTTTCAATGGGAGTATCCGCAGCCGCCATATACTGTATTGCCTTTTTTAAATTATCACGAATACTGATGTCGTAATCTGGATAATCCGTATAAGGACTATAACTATACGAATTACAACAGGATGCAATTGTAGTCCCTTCACTTGAATCATATACACTCCGGCAAACTCGGAATAAATACCTCATAGTAGCCACATAATTATATTTGCCGTGTAACACATTTTTCGTGGATGTTCTAAAGTGATCAATGGATTTTTCTTCTACAGTACTCCCATACTTCGTTATCCCATCCACCTTAGCACAGGCATCTTTTATGATTAACAACTCATCCGCTGAAAATCCAACTTCCATTCCTGGGTAACTATTACCAACATCAATCAAATAGCTATGCCCACCACTATTCCACCGCCCTTCTACCAACTGCACATCGTCAAATGTTTTTACAGCAGTATTATTTTCAGGATAAACCGTCTCCATAGCTTCCCCTGTTTCACAATCAATCTGTGAATAGCTATTTGCATACTCATCATAATATTCCAGAGCATACTTAATATCAATTAGTCCATTTCCATATGATTTACTATCACCCATTTTTTTTGCACTGTCCGATAACAAGTCTCTCACAAATCTGTTTGTTTTTGATAAATCCTTTTGCCATATTACCGAGGCTGCTCCGGTAACATGCGCCACAGATAAACTGGTTCCCCCTGCAACAAGACTGCCTCCAAATGCACCATCTGTCAAAATCTGGCTTCCCGGGGCGACCAGCTCAACCTCTTCCCCGGTTGCACTTTCATCTGTCAGCACTGCATTTTTATCTACACCGCCAACCGCTACGACCTTCTCATATGCAGCAGGGTACTCAACGCACTCTTGATTTCCACCATTACCTGTGGCAGAAACCAATAACATCCCTGCATCATACGCTGCATTAACTGCCTTTTCCAGTGCAGTTGATCGATACTTTGTTCCAAAACTCATATTAATGATGTCTATATCATGGTCAATACACCAGTAAATCCCTTCAATAACCCGGTCAAGTTTGGCTGTATTATTCGAGTCCAAGATCCGAACAGAATATAATTCTGCATCTGGATTGATGTCAGAAATAATTCCTGCAATACTGGTTCCATGGCCAGTAATATCCTCATAATATGGAGCAATGTTTTTCTCATCATCGACAAGATTAACCCGTTCTACAACATTTACGTCTTCAGATACATCAATTCCTGAATCCATGATCGCAATCTTTACGGCTCCATCCTTGCCCACATTTTGTAAATCAGCAGAAGTTGCGCCTATCATTCTCATATTCCAATCCAGCGCATCAGACTTTTTCGCCTTCTTTCTTTTGACAACATGTTTTTTATGACTTTGACATGCAGAAAAAACAGCATTTTCTTCAACATTTATAACGCCATCTGACTTCTCAATACTCTTGCGTTGATTCTCTGTAAGTCCAGCATAAACCGAAACTTTATTATCTACATTATATGCCTTATAGTCGTCCACGATATTCTCTTTATAATGTTTCTTTATTTTATTTAATGTACTGACATCCTCTGTGGTAATAATATACTCCTGCAACTTCTCAGTCGCATTTATCAACTCCGCTTCCTCTCCGATCAACCTCGTTACAATCATGGCACAAAGCAACAAAACTGAAACAAATCTCTTTAACTTTACGTTTTTCATAACAATATTCTCCCTTCTGAATGTTAATTCATTTTATTTATCCTCTGATCTGGTTTATAAACCAGCCACATTTTCCTGTGTCCTGATTTATCTGAACAGTCCTATAAAACTCGTACTTCCATTCAAACTCCTCCTTCCAATTTTCTATAAAAAGCTCCTGATAGAGTCTTATAAATTCACTCTCACTCATTTCCGAATCCAAAACCACCTTTATAACCAACGAATTATGACTCTGCTGGACGACCTGAAATTGATATACCATTAAACCCATCGCCTGATTGATCGCTTCAACCGGCCCCAACAAAACATCTGGTGGAATCTGATATCCAGAAGGAATATCTACAAAATCATTTTTTCTCGCTTGTTTTAGCTCAATTCGTTGTTTTCCATCATTACTCAGAACAACTCTCCCTTTATCTCCTGTCCCATAACGGATAATAGGCATGGCCTTGTTATGTAACGATGTAACATAGATATCCCCATACTCGCCATCCCGTGTCAGATTCCCGTCTGCATTGATCACCTCAACATAGACAGAATTTTGAAACACACGATAAGTCCCTTCATCCTCTATACCAATCGTATTTACTTCCATTGTTCCATAATGACATCTAACTTTACATCGAAACGTTTTTCCCATTTCCTCCTTTAATCCGTCTAACACCATCTCTCCCGTTAATTCAATATACTTTAGATTAGGGGGAACCGGGAGTTTATTTTCTTTTACAATCTGAAGAAGCATACTTGCAATACCCGGATGAATCAAAAACCAGACTGGATCAAATTCTAATATTTTTTCATATACTGACAGCAGTCTCTCTTTGGTAAGATTTTGCTTTGATATCATCATTTGAGATTGTACGATCCGATACTCCTGCTGATCTTTAAGTGTCGTATTAAAAACACATACCCGGTCTTTTGTATGTACTCCCGCATATTTGTATCGTTCGATCCAAAGCGGCACAAGAGCAGCCACATAATCCGCCCGGTTCCAGTACACATCAAGGTAAGTCCCCGTACTCCCTGACGTGTGACTTCTTATCAAACGCCCTGTAACCATCTCTCCTAAATAGCTCTCTGATATTAATTGATCCTGTATCAACGTAATCTGGTTCTTTTCTGTCAGAGGCAGCTTTTCCCACCCTTTCCTTTGTTCAATATCCTTTAACAATTCGGGGTCTTGTTTCAATTTTCTCTGATAATAGGGAACTGTAGTGTAGGCATGATACGCCATTTCATATCGTTTCTTTTCCATACTTTTACTTCCTCCTCTGTTCCACAATTCCTGTTAAAAAATCCAACAAATCCCCTAATGTTTCCATATGTAAAGAAAGTTCAGCAAAATCATCATATTCAATTCCAAATTCATCCTCTACCCCTAATACAAATTCCAGTATATCAACCGATTCCAACTCTAACTCTTCTGTTTCTTCTAAATGTGCTTCACTATGCTGGCAGCATTCATGAAACACTTCGATAATTCTGTCCCTAATTCCCTGATCCAAACTACCAATCCCCCTCTTCCACCAAACGCATAAGCAATTCTTTCTCGTTTTTCTTTATCTCGTCTAACATGGCTATTAATTTTTCATCACTTCTCCGGGAAGGCCTCATTCGATACTTTTGAGCCACGTTAAGTAAATTAAAACTTACCTTTACCAATATTTGCATCTGATTTTCTACTTCTTCAAACAAATTTTTACTAATGATCCCCATATGTCGCATATATAAAATTCGTTTTTCCATGATCTGCTTATGTTCATACAACAAATAAGAAATGCGTCTGTCTGAAACTAAAACATCTAATCCCACATCTGTCTTTAATTCTTCATAAATTCCTAATCCACAAATCCGTCCCTCTGACGGCAAAAATGCATGCATTTTTATCTCTGAATCTATCCCCAACAAATAATCCTCAAATACACCCTTTACATAAGAAGGAATAAAACGGTAAAAATGAATCCCCTGTCGATATGTCATAATCTTTATCTGTACTTTAGGGTGGCGCTTCAGGTCACTTTTCAATTCCCTATACCGAATTCTATATTTCCTTATTTTCCCTGAACTACTATAACCAATCGTCAAAAATGCATGTAACCGGTCATCATAACCATATATCAAATTTTGATGCAAATGATGTCTAACATGATACTCTTCATGTCCAAACAAATAATATTGATCTATTTTTAATTCTACATAATGCCCCTTTAATAATTCCTGTTTTAGACGATAAATTCCCCTTTTCTTCGTCAAGTCCCCGGCATCAAAGCGATTACGGTCCAAAAAATAGCTAACCAAATCATATTCTTCATCTTTATAAAAAGAATAATAATCTAATCTCCTGTGTGTGCAATTTACATCACAATTTATTTGTATAAAATTTGAAAAAAACCATGGATAAAAAGAATTATCTTCATGCCTGACTTGCACCCCAATATACAATGGTCTTCTTGAAATGACTTCTTTCCCCCCAATCTTTTTGGGGTATTTCTCTTCAACAAAGGCTTCTATTTTCCCATTTGATACACTTAAAACCAATTCATCCGTGCAGTTCAAAAACCGTCTGGTTATATTAGCTCGTTCTCCACCAAAATATAAACTAACACCATCATAAATAAAATTTCCAAACCGGCAAAGATATTGTTCATCCCCCAAAAGAATATTTTCTTCTTCATCCGTTACAAAAAGATTAATAGCGGCCCATGGTTCTGAATATTGCTGGAAATTAATTTTTATTCGAATATATCCCTCATTATGTTCCAACAGCCGATAAATACACCCATTACAATCCCTATTATAATCATCCTCTGACACATAAAACCAGTTATTCCCAGTACCCTTTCTCATATGGATACTTGTCCAATCATTTCCATCGCTATCCAGAATCTCAAACTCAGCAATCTGTTTTCCAATCTTCTCGTCTGCCATAATTGCACACATTGGCAAAGCATAGTAGGAATATGTTTTCACCCATGGTTCTGTTGTAACCGGTAGTTCCCTTCTCATTAAATCTATTTCCCTTCTCTATATCATTTGTTAACGATCCGCATAATGTAATTATATTACATTACCTCTATAAAGTATATATTTTTCGAGTTTTTTACCCAAAGAAAATATCGCAAATTCCAACATTTTTCGACATTTTTCAACAAACAAATTGCACCATATTTTTACCCCACAATCAGAATCTATTTTTTCCAAAAAGATAAAAGGAGACAGAGAAAACCAGCTAAAACACAACACCCCCCGGGCAGACTTAATTGCGATCCGTAGATCAATTCGTCTGCCCGGGGGGT
>CAZOIF010000045.1:0-26523 GCA_964579975.1 uncultured Eubacterium sp.
CTTCTCTGTTGTGGGTGAAGGAGAATGAGCCGGAGGTACTGGCAAAAACGGCGGCTGTTCTGTGCCCGAAGGATTATCTGCGGCTGAGGATGACAGGAGAGCCCGGAGCGGAAGTGGTGGACGCCTCATCCACCTGTATGTTTTCGACCAAGGACCGGGATTGGGCTTGGGATATCATTGAGCGATTCGGTCTGCCGAGAAGGATTTTTCCGAAGGCGGAGGAGTCCATACAGATCGCCGGGAAGATCAGCGCTGCCTGTGCCGATGAAACAGGATTGCCAAGAGATATTCCCGTGATCTACGGCGCCGGGGATCAGCCGGCCCAGAGCATTGGCAACGGGGTGTTTAAGGAAGGGCGGTTGATCAGCAATATCGGCACCGGTGGGCAGATTTCCGCCTTTATCAAAGAGCCGATCTATGATAAGCGGCTGCGAACGAACACCTTTTGTCATGCGGTTCCGGGCGGTTATACGATCTTTGGCGCAACGCTCTGCAGTGGAATGTCCATGAACTGGGCTAAGAATAAACTGTTTCATTTGCAGGGCTACGATGTGATCAATCAGGAGGCAGGGGCGGTTCCGGCGGGCTCGGAGGGTCTGATCTATCTGCCCTATCTTTCCGGTGAGAGAACGCCACATATGGACCCTGACGCGCAGGGAATGTTTTTTGGGTTAAAGCTGGCTCACGAGCGGGGCCATTTTCTGAGGGCCATTATGGAGGGAGTTACCTACAGTCTGCGGGATTGTCTGGAATTGATGCAGGAATTGGGGATCGATGCCCAGACGATCATTGCTTCCGGCGGCGGCGCGGCGTCTCCCCTGTGGCTGCAGATCCAGGCGGATATCCTGCGCAAGCCTGTCCGCGCCTGCGAGGTGAAGGAACAGGCCTGTCTGGGGGCCTGTATTCTGGCGGCTGTGGGCTGCGGTCTGCTGGATTCTCTCAAGGAAGGCTGCGACAGATTTGTCAGGATGGGAGATCGGGTCTATGAGCCTGATCAGGCGCATTTTGCGGTTTATGAGGAAGGTTACGAAACCTATAAAAAGCTGTATCCGCAAACCAGAGACCTTTATTTACATACCGCAGATTCAATGATAGAATAAAATCAGTCTATTTTGAGTATGATTTCATGAAAAACAGGAGGGTGACAGCATGAAGGTATTGATGTTAAACGGAAGTCCCCACGCACAGGGCAACACGAATATGGCACTGCGGGAGATGGAAAAGGTTTTTGTAAAGGAAGGCATCGAAACGGAAATATTACATATCGGCAACAAGGATATCCGGGGCTGTATCAGTTGTGGAAGCTGTGCTAAGACCGGGAAATGTGTCTTTGATGACCTGGTAAACGAGGCTGCCGGGAAGTTTGAGGCATGTGACGGGCTTGTGGTGGGAAGTCCCGTTTATTACGCTTCGGCTAACGCAACGTTGGTGGCGTTTCTGACCAGACTTTTTTACAGCACCGGCTTTGACAAGACCATGAAGGTGGGCGCGGCGGTAGCGGCGGCAAGACGCGGCGGACTGACGGCTACCTATGATGAGTTGAATAAGTTCTTTGGTATTGCGGGGATGCCCATTGCTTCCGGCCAGTATTGGAACGGCATTCACGGTACTGCGCCGGGAGAGGCGGCACAGGATGCGGAAGGGCTGCAGATGATGCGCACTCTGGCGGCAAACATGACCTTCCTGATGAAGAGCATTGCGCTGGGAAAAGAGAAATACGGTATGCCGGAGAGAGAGCCATTTATGCGGACGAATTTTATCCGGTAGGCAGAGAGCAGGATCATGCAGATCATAAAAAGCAATAAAGACCAATTTCAATATGATATTCACGCCATAGTGCAGTCCTTCTATCCGGGCTGGGAGCCCAGACTCCTTGCCCCGGATTCCGAGGTCAGGGACAGACGGATCCTGGAGGGGGAGCCCGTGATGGAGCTTTTCTTCGGGGAGACAGAGGTGACCTTAAAAACGCTTAGTGCGGGGCATGTGTATGTCTGGCATCCGATAGAGCCGGCGGATACTCAGGCGTATAAAAATGCTTTCAAGCAGTTTTTCTATACTTCTCTGCGGGAGGAGACAGGCATCTGTCTGCCATGGGGGAATCTGACGGGAATCCGACCCACCAAGATCGCCATGACCATGATGGAGCAGGGCGAGAGCGAGGAAGAGATCGCATCTTTCTTAAAGACTTCCCATTTTGTCAGTGAGGAAAAGACGGCACTCAGCATTGACATTGCCAAGCGGGAGCGGGAAATCCTGAGCACCCTGCATTATGAGGATGGTTACAGTCTCTATGTGGGCATTCCTTTCTGTCCCACCACCTGCCTGTACTGTTCCTTTACCTCCTATCCGATCGGCGCATGGAAAAAGAGAGTAACGCAGTATCTGACGGCATTGGAGCGGGAGATCGACGCGACAGCGGCTCTTTATCGGGATAAAATACTGGACACCGTATATATCGGCGGCGGCACCCCCAGTTCTCTGTCGGCGGTAGAATTAGACAGGCTGCTGGGGAAGCTGAGAAGCACTTTTGACTTTTCTACGGTGCAGGAATTTACGGTGGAAGCGGGCAGGGCGGATAGCATCACCGAGGAGAAACTGCGGGTACTTTCTGCGCACGGCGTGACCAGAATTTCCGTGAATCCCCAGACCATGAAGCAGGAGACTTTGCGGCTGATCGGCAGACAGCACACGGTAGAGCAGGTGGTGGAGGCTTTTCACCTGGCAAGAAAGGTAGGCTTCGACAATATCAATATGGATATCATTCTGGGACTGCCGAAGGAGGACGCGGCGGATGTGGCGCATACCATCGCGGCGATCAAGGAGCTTGGTCCGGATTCCCTGACGGTACATTCTCTGGCGGTAAAGCGGGCTTCCAAGCTGCATCAGTGGATAGAAGAGAACGGCGTGACGGCCTACAATAACACGGAGGAGATCATGGAGATCGCGGCCCGCGGGGCGGCGGAGATGGATATGGTGCCTTATTATCTGTACCGGCAGAAGAATATGTCCGGCAACTTTGAAAATGTGGGCTATTCCAAACGGGATAAGTATGGCATCTATAATATTCTCATCAACGAGGAGAAGCAGACCATCGTGGCGCTGGGTGCAGGCTCCATCACCAAAGGTGTTTTCCCGGACGGCAGGATCGAGCGGTGTGAAAATGTCAAGGATGTGACGCAGTATATGGAGAGAATCGACGAGATGATCGAGAGAAAACGGAAGCTGTTTGCGCCGGAAGGCGGCAGGTGAGATCATATCGGTAAAAGATGTCGTGGAATGGAAAGAGATTTATGAGGAATAAGAAAATTCTCAGATATATAAGAGCGATATGTCTTGTCGTCATGGTAGTATGCCTGTTTAAGCTTGGACAGGCATACTATTTATCTGCACAGAATAAGGCGGAGCAGGAAGCTTTGCGGGATATGGTGCAGACTATGGAGGAGGACGATTCTTCGGAAAACGGAGAGCAGGGCGAGCCGGCGGCAGAGGGCAGCGAAACGCAGAACGATGAAGCACAGGAGACAGAGAACGAGACACCGATCAAGGGGGATAGCGTACAGACCGGCAGTGGAATACCGGGAGAAGAAGGCGGTTATCCTATCTTGAAAAAATACACGGATTTATACAGAGAGAATGGGGATGTGGCAGGCTGGCTTTCCATAGAGGACACGAGGATCAATTATCCGGTGATGCAGTGCGAGGATGACGAATATTATCTGCACCATGACTTTTACGGGGAGGAGAGCAAGTACGGCTGCCTGTATGTAAGGGGCAGGGCCGATCTGGAGGATGGCACCAATTTTGTCGTCTATGGACATAATATGAAGGACGGCTCCATGTTCGGCGATCTGGATTTATATAAGCAGGAGGAATTTTACAGGGAACATTCCCTGATTTCCTTTGACACCCTTTATGAGGAGCGCACCTATGAGATCGTGGCGGCGTTTCCTTCACAGATCTATGACGAGGGTGCGGAGGAATTTAAATATTATCAGTTTTACGAGGCGGAGACGGAAGAGGAATTTAACGAATTCTATGAAAATATAAAAGCCCTTTCCCTGTATGATACAGGCGTGACCGCAGAGTTTGGAGACACTTTTTTGACTCTTTCCACCTGTGCCTACCATGTGAATGACGGGCGGTTTGTGGTGGTGGGGAAGAGGAGATGAGAGGGGCTTGATTTTTTTGCTTTGTTTCGGCTAAAATATAATAAGAGTTAATAATAGCCGAAAATCTGAATGAGAGAGCTATTGCAAAGACGGATCCGGAATTGTTTTTACAGCTTCATAAGCCGCTGGTACTTATTGATGAGGTACAGTATGCTACGGAACTGTTTACTTATATCAAAATACATGTAGACAAAAACCATGATCCGGGAGCATTTTGGCTTACCGGTTCTCAGGTGTTTAAGCTGATGAGAGGCGTACAGGAATCTCTTGCCGGAAGAGTGGCGGTACTTTCTTTAACATCACTATCCCAGGCGGAAATTTGTGGTGGGGCGATGGAACCCTTTGTCATTGATATGGAGGCGCTTTCGGCAAGAAAAGAAAGCAGAGAAGAGGCAGATACAAGGGATATCAGGGAATTATCCGATGCGATTGATTCTTTGAAATTCTTGCGCTTTATTACAGCTGTGGCTGCAAGATGTGGTCAGATGCAGAATGTTGCAGAGATTGCAAGAGATGCGGATATCAATCAGGTTCAGGCGAAGAATTGGCTGGGAATGCTGGAGACATTGGGAATCATATTTTATATTCACCCATATTCCAACAACCTGTTAAAACGTCTCGTAAAAACACCGAAGTTATATTTTTATGACACAGGACTTGTCTGTTATCTGACCAAGTGGAGCAGTGCGGAAACTCTGGAGAGCGGGGCGATGAATGGCGCTATTTTAGAAAACTATGTGGTTGCCGAGATCATGAAGACCTATTTAAATTCCGGAAAGGAACCCTATCTGTATTATTACCGGGATAAGGATGCGAAGGAGATTGACCTTGTATTAGAACATGATGGTGTGCTCAATCCGATCGAGATTAAAAAGACGGCGAATCCGGGGACAGAACTGATCAAGGTATTTGGTTTGCTGGATAAATCTTCTACACCGCGTTCCAGGGGAGCGGTTATCTGCATGAAGCCGGGATTGAGCGCGATTGACAGGGATAATTATATTGTACCGGTTTGGGTGATTTAAAACAAAAGAGTAATTATGAGAGTGAAAATAATTTCAAAAGAGGAATATAACATGCAGTGCAGAATCATAGGAGACACAATGCCTGCGGTGGAGGTTACCCTCGATGCACTGGGAAAATCCTTGTACACCCAGTCGGGCGGTATGGCCTGAATGTCGGAGGGCATTGCCCTTGGGATGGTGCCGGAGCATTGGCATGGGCAGTTAAGAATGCTCACTCAAAAATCAAAAGCATCATGGTGTGATTGAAGTTTTTCGTTTCAAACTGCTCGCCAAGGCAGGCGAGACCGATGAAATTGGGGAACGCATGAACCAACAACTTTTCGTACTCATCGATATAACCATTTTCCTCAAAAAGGATCGTTCGCGCGACACAATGGAACATAATGACAAGCGAAGGGTTTTTGACTCTGCTTTTCATTTCTTCAAGTGTTTCGCGGGTGATCCTTTTGTAATCTCCCTCTTTCATCATCATCATATGGGTGCCCTCGTGTACGCGCGCATGAAAACTCATGCTGAGGTTGGGGCTGTCGCCCTGAATGGCGGTGACATAAGTGTCATTATTGACGCACAGTCCCATGGGATAGTGAAAATAATATTTGGATGCTTCTCCCACAGGGACATTTAACTCTTTGGCGTAGACGTTAAGCGCCGGTTCGTTGTCAAAGGTCATAATCGTTCTGGTCAGGTTGTTCGCCTTAGTCACAAGCAGCTCCCTGCCTGTGAGCGGCTCGTAGATATTTTCCCGACGAAAGTAAACGGCGCCGTCCAGGTTGTGTATGATGGCAAATACGCAGCCGTCCCGGTAGATCCTGCCGTTCAGAGCTACATACGCTTCATTGGAAACTGTAGTGTCCGCACTGACATTAGCGGCGGTACCGCCTATGACGGGGATGCCATATTTTAGCAGAACGCTGTTCAGAGCCATTAAAGCATATTCTTCCATCCGTTTGTAAGGCACGGTAAATTCCACGCAGACACTGTTGTCGGAGGCGCCTGCCGCATCTAAGCAGTCCCGGACATTGTCCGCATATTCCAGGGCAAAGCTATCGGCCTTTTCGATGACGTTCGCCGCGCAGGTAATTCCGTCCTCGAGCGCCACCACGTTAAGAATGTCTTTCTGTGTGCCGGAAGCGTTCCAGGTACGGTAGGTGGAACAGCCCATGGAAATAGCGTCGGGAAAGAGTTCGTGTATCTTTTCCGCGTATTCGGGAAAGTGCTTTTCTTCTGAAAAAAAGAGAATCAATTTCGGGGCGTGAATGTCCTTTACTGCGTCCGAGACGCACTGGCTCACACTGTCGCAAACCTTGCCCATGCCAAAAACATTTTTTATCATAGCGGCTCCGTTTCCTCAGTCAATAGGGTTATCTGATTTCAAAGTGTAATTTTTTTGCTGTAAACGTTTGACAAAATCATCTTCCCTAAGGGGTCTGTCAAATATATAGCCCTGCACCATATCGCAGTCCATGCTTTCGATGAGTTTAAGCTGCACGGGGGTCTCAACGCCTTCGGCGACGATCGTAAGCCCGAGGCTTTTGGCGAGATTAACGACACCCTTTAACATGAGCATGCTTTTATCACTGTCATCAAACTGATCCTGCGGGATGAAGCTTCTGTCGATCTTGAGCTCGTCGAGGGGAAGCATGTTGAGCATTGCCAGGGAGGAATACCCTGTGCCGAAATCATCAATGGCAGTCTTGATTCCCTGCATGTTCAGCTCTTCGACCACTTCCTTCATGACACCGTTGTCGTGATAGTCTTCGCTTTCGGTGAGCTCAATTTTGACATAATTCCGGGGTACTTCATGGCGGTCGATTGTGTTGACGATCTCCTCGACTAGCTTATTGTTGGCGAGATGACGTTTCGAGAAATTGACGGATATCATGACCGGTTCAATTCCGGCATCCAGCATTTTTTTTCAGGAATCCGCAGACCTCATCCAACACAAAGAAGTCGAGCATCGTGATGCTGCCGTCCTTTTCCAGCACAGGGATGAAGCTGGAAGGCATGCTGTAGCCTTCGCTGCTGTTCCAGCGGACCAACGCCTCCGCGCCGAGGAGGGTGCGCGTCCTGAGTCCTACCTTGGGCTGGTACATGACATAGAATTCCCCCATCTTGAGAGCCCTCATGAAGTTAGAGAGAATAGCCTGACGTTCCATAATTTTCCGGCTCTCGTCCTGCGTGTAATAGCTTAAAAGACTTTTGCTCTCACGGGCAGTCTGATAAGCCATGCTGATATGCATCATGATTTCGCCTGCGTTTTTCTCGGCGGTAAGTTTGGCGGCGCCCACGGAGGCGCCGAACAGAAACCGAACTGTCTGGCCACCTTTTTTAAACTTGACGATCACGTTCTGAATCAAATCAAGGAAGTAATCTTTATTTTTGTCAAAGATGAGCGCCACAAAGTTGTCGCCGCCGAGACGCGCAACAATCTCGTCTGTGGTCACCGCGTTTGAGACGATCCGGCAATACTGTTCCATGATCGTGTTGCCCTCGAGATACGTAAGGGTTTTATGTACGGATTTAAAGTTGCGTACGTTGAAATAGAGTGCTGTGTACTCGCCTATCTTCCCGCGGGCAATGAGCATATTGCAGAACTGTAAAAAGGCTTTGAGATTCGGGATTCCGGTATTGTGATCCGTCATGAGCAGCTTCTTGCAGGAAAGCATCAGGATGAGAGAGTTAAAAACATAGTAAAAGCATCGAAGAATATTATCTAACTCCCGGCGGTTGTCAAGCGGCAGGACTTTGCCCTCTTCCGGAAAAACATAAAATTCCAATTTTCCCGTACTCTCCATCGGATAGCTGAAAATAACGGCCTCGGCATCCGCTTTTTTCCCGGACTGAAACAAAACCGTTTGCGACGGAAACATCTCCGTAAACAGCATCTCCGAAGGAGCCGTAAATCTGTCCTCGACTCTGCTTATTCCATAGAGCGGAGACAACTCCGTCATCATAGCGCAAAAATGACTGTTATATTCTTTGATGCTCTTGGGACGAAGTTCAAAAATCTTGTCAAACAGATCCTGCTGCATGGAAGTTTGTAAACTATTCATGACATACCTTCTCTTTCCGGCGTCACTTGGGAGTGAACTTCAATCAATACATGTTAAGTATACCATAGATAACAGATAATGAGAACAGTGTTTCTGATTTCTATTCCGTTTTTGAAAGTAGTTGACATTTATATCATAGAATGCTATTTTTATATTGAATTATAATTCAATGAAATATGTTTCAATAAAATTTTTTATAAAATTTTGAAATAAAGAAGGGATTCTATATGGATAAGTTTATAGGAAGAAAAGCGGAACTGCGGGAATTAGAGAAGATATATCATACATCCGGTTTCCAGATGATAGTAATATACGGAAGAAGACGGATTGGAAAATCTACACTGATCAAAGAATTTATAAAGGATAAGAGAGCGGTTTATTATACTGCCACGAAAGCAGGAATCAATAAAAACATAGAGTTATGGGGGAAACAGGCGCTTGAAGCATTTGCCCCGGAAATGAGTACCCTTTCTTTTCAGAGCATTGATGATTTGCTTTCTTTTCTCGGAAAACACAGTGAAGCGGAAAGAAGTGTGGTTGTAATTGATGAGTTACCCTATTTGGCGGAAGCAGATAAAAGTATTTTGTCAATTTTGCAAAATTATATAGATAATCAATGGATGTATGGGCAGATGTTTTTGATTCTCTGCGGATCATCAATCAGTTTTATGGAAAATGAAGTGTTGAGCGAAAAAAGCCCTGTATTTGGGAGAAGGACTTCGCAAATTAAGTTGGAAGCCTTTGATTATCTGGAGTCTGCGGAATTTGTTCCGGCTTACTCCTATGAGGAAAAGGCGATATGTTTCGGAATCACAGGCGGGACGGCTAAATACCTTTCTATGCTTGATGATACAAAATCTCTGGATGAGAATATCGTTCAGTTGTTTTTCAGGAAAACAGGGTATCTGTATGAGGAGCCCAATAATCTGCTGACGCAGGAGTTCAGGAATGTAAGCACTTATAATGATATTATCAGCGCGATCGCATCGGGGGCAAACAAGGTAATCGAAATTTCTGATAAGGCGCATATTGAGCAATCGGTTGTAGTTCATGCTCTTCAGAATCTGATTGCGACCGGAATTGTATTGAAAGAGAATGCTGTCACAGATGAGTCAAACAGGAAAAAGATACAATATATTCTCAGAGACAATATGTTCAGATTCTGGTATCAATTTGTTCCGGATGGCATGGGAGCAATAGAGCTTGATCGTGGTGATATCTTTTATCAGAATGACGTGAAACCAAAATTATCAGAGTTTATGGGCAGCGTATTTGAGGATATATGTAAGTATTATACATTGCTTTCCGGTGTCGATGGAAAACTGGATTGTTTTGTTACGGCTGTCGGAAGATGGTGGGGGACACATCCGAAGCGACGTGAAACGACGGATATAGATGTTGTTGGTTTGGATAAGTCTTCTAAAAAAGCTGTGTTGGGAGAATGCAAATACAGGAATGCACCTATTGATAAAAAAGTTTATGAGGATCTTCTGGAGAAAAACGGATTGATTGCAAAAGAGTATACTGTGGTGCAGTATATCCTCTTCTCGAAACGCGGGTTTACAGAATGGGTTGCGGAACACTGTGAGAGAGATGGAGTGAAGCTGGTTGAGTTGGGGGATATGTATGGGTGAGTGTTCGCTGCATCTATGATCCGGCAGAGCACACCGGATCAAACGAAATAAACATGACACACAGGTGTCGTGATTGCTCTGTTACAATTGGAAAAGATGCAGGAAAGCAAGGGATTTATTTGTAAAGGAGTGAGGATATGGCGTTTGATTACAAAAAAGAGTACAAAGAATTTTATATGCCGAAGACAAAGCCGGAGATCGTGACAGTTCCGAAAATGAATTATCTGGCAGTCCGGGGCAGCGGAGATCCGAATGTCGAAGGCGGGGAATACAAGGAGGCAATTGGTCTTCTTTATTGTGTGGCCTTTACGATTAAAATGAGCAAAAAGGGAAGTCATCAAATCGAAGGCTATTTCGACTATGTGGTGCCTCCTCTGGAAGGGTTTTGGCGTCAGAAGGATACGGATGGTATAGATTACAGCCGAAAGGAAGACTTCTGCTGGATTTCTATGATTCGTCTTCCGGATTTTGTCACGGAGAAGGATCTTGAATGGGCTGTTGCAGAGGCTTCACAGAAGAAAAAGCAGGATTTCTCTAAAGTGGAATTTCTGACTTTGGAAGAAGGGTTATGCGTGCAGTGTATGCACGTCGGCGCGTATGACGATGAACCGGAGACTGTGGCAGAGATGAACAAATATCTGCAGGCGAACGGTTACGAAAATGATTTTACCGCGGACAGGCTGCATCATGAGATCTATCTCTCGGATGCAAGTCGTGTGCCGCCGGAGAGACGGAAAACGGTGATACGGCATCCGATCAGGAAGGTATTTTGAAGAAGCGGAGATTAAAAAGAGATTGGGAAATATGGAAACTGAATAGAAAATCAGGCGGGCTGAAAAAGGTGATAAGAGCTTTTTCGGCCTTTTCTTATGTTCAGGAATGAAAGCAGTTTTTGAAAAAAGTTGACAGTGTGAGTGTGTTCCTATAAAATAGTTATTGACTGTTGGTCAATAACTATTGCGAGGAGGAAAAGTGAGTTGGCAAGACCGGTAAAAAAGCAGCCGGAACAGTGGAAAAGAGAGATTCTGGATGCGGCGAAGGAGTTGTTTTTATCAAAAGGATATGAGGAGACTGCTATCTCAGACATCATGGAGCGGGCAGGCGGAGCAAAGGGGATGTTTTACCGATTCTTTCAGAGTAAGGAGGAAGTCATGCACGCTCTGGGAGATCAAATGTTTTTTGAAAATAATCCCTTTGAGGCGGTAAGGGAGAGAACTGATCTGAACGGATTGCAGAAAATCCGGGAGATGCTTGCACTGGACAGGACCGATGAAGAACGGGAGGAGATTAATACACAGGCGGTTGCAATCTTGAAAGATCCGCATATTCTGGCGGCAGCAGTGGAGGCGAATCGGCGGGTACTGACGCCTCTGTGGTTGGAGCTGATCGAGGAGGGCAGGCGTGACGGCTCTATCCGGACGGAATATGCGAAAGAGCTTTCCGAGCTGCTCCCGCTTATTAATTTCTGGCTGATGCCCTCCGTATTTCCGGCGGACGCGGAAGAGATCAGACATAAGTGCCGGTTCATCACGGAGGTTCTCTCTGCCATGGGACTTCCGATCATTGAAGAGGAGATGTATGCGAGGACAGAGAGAATCCTTGGGAATTTGAAAGCGGAGAGGTAGCAGCGGATGGAACAGAAGCTCTTTACAAAAAATTTCATACTCCTTGTATTGGGACAGGTAAGTTCTTTGTTCGGCAATTACATATTGCGTCTGGCACTTTCCATGTATGTCCTGGAAACCACCGGTTCGGCTGTCGTATTTGCGGGTGTTTTATCTGCAGCAACCATTCCCACGATCCTTTTGTCGCCTCTTGGCGGTATCCTTGCTGACCGGTTGAACCGAAGGAATATCATGGTGGCGTTAGATACTTTGACGGGAGTATCTGTCTTGTGCGCGGCGGTCATTTTGTCCGAAAATCATGCGCTTATTGTGATCTGTGCTCTGCTCGTGGCGCTTTCTGTTTTCGGGGCATTTGAGACGCCAACGGTGCAGGCGTGCATTCCGCAGATGCTTGCGGGCGACAATATTATCAGGGGAAATGCGGTCGTCAATCAGGTGGCGTCCATCTCTTATCTGATTGCGCCGCTGCTTGGGGGCATTTTGTATGCGGCCTTTGGCTTAAAGCCTGTGATGTATGCGAGTGTTGTCTGTTTCTTTATCACGGCGTTGTTTGAGTGTTTTATCCAATTAGGGACTCAGGAAAGAACCTATCAGGGGAATGTTCTGTCCACGATAAAAGACGATTTTTGTGACAGTATCCGCTTTATGACTAAGGAACGGGCAGATATTATGAAACTGCTGCTCCTGGCGGCGCTATCCCGTTTCTTTGTAATGGGAGTTACGATGGTGGGGATCCCTTTTATTGTGCGGACGATCCTTGGTCTGGACGCAACATACTACGGCGGAGCAGAAAGCGCGCTGGCGGTTGCCACGATTCTGGGGAGCATCGCGGCGGGACTTCTCACGGGGAAATTGAATGTGGAAAGATTGTCGCTTGTGCTTGCGGCAATCGGTATTTGTATCGTTCCGGCAGGAGCGGTATTTCTTTTCCCGCTTGGTGCGGTTATCCAGTATGCTGTGAGTGTTGTGGCTTTCTGCGGTATGCAGGCGGCAATCAGTATCTTTTCTATCTTTGCCGTGTCCATGATCCAGCAGAGTACGCCGGATCATCTGCTCGGAAAAGTGATGGCCTATACCTCTGCGATTACCATGTGTGCGCAGCCGGTGGGGCAGATGGTTTACGGGTTTTTATTTGACGGATACAGGGAGGCGGTATATCTGGTGCTGATTCCTACGGGGGTGATCGTGGCGATGATCGGGGTGGGAGCGAGGGGGTTTTTTAGGAGATTGGGAAAGGGGATATTTTCTTGATTTTCAAAATTGGGATATTATTTCTATGTTGAAATGTGGTTCATTGAAATATGTCTTAATTTGAAGTGGGAAAGAGAAAACGTGAAAGTAGTCAGTAATGTAGTTAAAAACGATCAAAAGATTCCTATAGTTGTTTTTATGCAATAGTTAGGCTATAATATTTTTATGAGTTAATATATTGATATTATGTTTTTACTTGAGATTGAACAGGAAAAAGTTAGAGAAGCGAGGAAGTAGTTTTTTGATATTTCGGATCAGCTTGATTTGGAGTACGATGTGGTGTTGACATCAGTAGTTTAAATATATCAATTATATCAAAATATGCAGAAGGAGGACGTGGAGATTTCCTGAAGATACATTAGTTCAGGGAATTATGGAAATGACAGATTGATGGGGCGGAGAAAGATTTAGAAGTTGCTAAGTTGTTAATAAAATGTATATCATTGAATTGTTATAGATAGAGTTTGCTATTCGGAATGCGACTGACTATGATGATATGTTTATAGCAAGTAAAGACGAGACGGCAGAACAGATCGCGAATTCGGAGTGGATAAATAGAGCGGGTGTTAAGTATATTGAGGGAAATGATAGATGGGAATAGTTTTCAAAGAAGTTTAGTGATTTATTTAGATAAGTTGTAAAAGATTACTAGGATTTATAACAGTGGAATATATTTGCGGTGTTCAGCAAAATTATTTGAATAGAAATTGTGCAAAAGAGAAAAATATTGGAGGATAAAGATGGGGGATAGGGTTAATTTTTTGGAAGCTAGATCAACTAATTCAATCAGAAAAGAAATAAATAATATTATTAATAGTTATAATAACTCTTGGGATATTCTTTGTGAATTGTTTCAAAATTCATTTGATGCCATTATAAGGTACAATAAAAATGAAGGAGTAAAGAAGCATAAAATTGAGTTTGAGATAAGTGTGCCAAACAGAAAAATATCTATTAAAGATACAGGGGGTGGAATTGACGCTAAAATGGTAAGCGAGATAGTTGCACCTAATGGAACTGATAAAGAAGATGAATTAGATTCTATTGGGGAAAAGGGTGTAGGATTAACTTATACTATTTTTTCTTGTAATAATTTTCATGTTAAAACGCAGACAAACAATACTTATTTTGAAGGAAATATTAAAAATGCATCATCATGGAGACGAAAACTGAGTGATGTAATTCCAGAACTTGAAGTAGTTTCTGAAAAAGCGACAGATGAAACAACAGAGACATATACGGAATTTGTTTTGGCTGGAATAGATGAGTTTAATCCTAAGGAAGATGATTTGTTCGAGCAATCAATAGGAGTCTTGGAGTATATTATTAGGACGAAGACGGTAATCGGATATATGAAAAAGATATTTGGCGAAGATCAACCGGAGATAGATGTCCAATTTTCATATGTTGATTACAGTGGAAAAAAATATTGTAGACCACTTGAATTGGGCTATATGTTACCTGACGAATTTGTTGGAACAAATAAGATTGATTTTGATGAATTTAGAGCAAAAGCTGCAACGTATGATGACAAGCAGAAAACACAAAAGTTAAGGGGAAAAGGTCTCTTTAAAATAGGATCTATTACGAAGAGTAATAGAAAAATTAATTATTATTGTTTTTTTGCTCCATCAAGAAATTTATGGAAAGAAATATGTGAAAAAAATTTGTTGTATATGTCTGGAGAGAAAGAATTGGGAATGTTGCTAAACGGCGGCATTTATGTGGTTACCAAAGGTATGCCGACAGGAATTATTATTGAGCCTCCGGCATCAGGATTTTCTGGATATTGGAATAATTTTTTGATGTTGATTGAAGATGATAAAATTATGTTTGACTTGGGGCGTAAAACGATACCGTCCAGAACAAAAGGAACAATAAAAGAAGTAGCAAAAGAATTGTTTGAGGAGTTCTTGCCCTATATTAAATATGTGACATCTGATCCGTCTGTGACAACGAAAATAAATGCGACTGTTCAACAAGCAGAGAAGATTAAGACTTATACTCAAATGCAGACATATGCTGAATTGAAAATAGATAAGATTAATTATTTGAAAAATCCTAACGAACAGGAGGCAGCGGTTGTTTCTATTTTCCATGAATTGGTTGGTGCAGGAATTTTAAAAGGTTATTATTCTTTGAGTACCGGTTATAAGCAGACATACGATTTGTGGGCAACATATAGGATAAAAAGCAAATATATAGGCGATAATTTGCAAGATGTTGCGACTGATGGGGAAATAGAGATGCCTTGCGTGATAGAATTTAAATATGCAGCAGAATCAATAATTGGAGATTTATCCGCAGATATAAAATTTTTTAATGATATGGATTTGATTGTTTGCTGGGATTTAAACGAACAAAAATTTGCAGCTCATTCAATTGAAGTAGAACAGATTGCCAAAGAAGATGTTCTGTTTTATGGTAGCAATTATAAGTTGATATGGCCTGGAGCCTATAATTTAGGAGCGGCAAGTGAAAAACCGGTGTTGGCTTTGAGAAAGTTTCTTGAAGATTATAGAAGTAATCAATAAGAGTGAGTTAGTGAGTGTTATAAAACAAAACTTTTTATAACACTCATTTTGTTTGAACGAGTTTTTTTACTCGTAAATTAAGTTTATTCTGGATTTTTTCTAGTATGCTTCGAAGGACACATTTCGAATGAAAGCTCTTAATTCACTCTAGTAATAGTAGCAAGAGAGATCACGTTAACAGGCGAAAATTGATGTTTTTTATATATTGATAATATGACATATGTAATATATAATGTGAACAAAATAATCCCGGACAACAGTATTTTCGCTGTATTCATTATGGATATTGCGATGATGTTGGTCAGACCTATGGCAATTGAAAGGATAAAAAAACAGTTTTTAGTCGATTATGGACATACGCATAATACTAGAGCAGTTCTGTCGGGAGTCGGCAGGTTCATAAAATGATATGAGCTGTTAAATGTTGTTTAAAATAGATTATTATTAAAAACATATGATTAGCTGGTATTTGTGAAGGAACGGAGGAAGAAAAGATGGAGTTGATTATTACCCAATTAAGTGATATTCATATCAAGCAAAAAAGTGATTTGGACATTTTATTGCAAAGAAACAATTCTATTGTTGGTGCTATTTTTGAAGTGGTGAGAAATGCAAAAGAAACGATGTTACTAATTTGTGTTACGGGGGATGTTGCTTTCTCAGGTACGGAAGAGCAGTATGGTTTAGCTGAGAATTTTTTTGATGATATTTATGAAAAGATTATAAGTAGAAGTTGTGAAATATATGTTCAGTTTATTTTTGTACCAGGGAATCATGATTGTGATTTCGCTAGTAAGGAAAACAAAGTTCGTACTACGATTATAAAGTCCAGTGAACTGGACATGAATGATGATACTACAATGGAGATTTGTACATCTATTCAGGCAAACTTTTTTAATTTTGTGAGTTATTACGAGGAAAAACAATTAGCATCTCTTATTAGAAAAAATAGCACTTTCACAGAAAATGTGATTAGAAATGAGAAATTAGGGGAATATACTATAAAATTACATTGTATAAATACTGCGTGGTGCTCATCTCTGCACGAAAAAAAAGATATGCTTTTTAGCGTGCCAGAAAAAATTAATGCGAAGGAAGAAACCGATATAATAATTACGCTTATGCACCACGGGGAAAATTGGTTTCATTGGAAAGGAGTTGAAAATTGGGAAAACTATCATAAGGAATATTCAGATATCATATTAATAGGACATGATCATTTTTCTCAATTTGTTCAAAAGACAAATTATGATAGTACTACAAATTATTTTATCAAGGGTAATCAATTATATAGTACAGAAGAACCTGGCCAAAGTGGATTTAATATTTTTAAGGTTAATTTAGAGGATAATATTGAATTCTTTTATACATATTCATGGAATGGAAAAATTTTTGAACGAGTAATTAATTCGAAAGCACATCGGTTTGAAAGAAATAGATATTCAAAATATAGAATAAGTATTGCCAGAGAATTAAGAGAGCGATTGGAGGATATAGAGATTGATATATCAAGCAAATATAAATCGCCATTATTGCTTTCAGATATATATGTCTTTCCTCCGTTAAAAGGAGAGAATTTGAATAATTCTAATAAAACTCAATTATATAGAGGACAGGAAAGTATTTTATCTATAATACAAACAAAAAAGAAAATATTGATAAATGGTGATAAAGAATATGGGAAAACAGCATTACTAAAAAGACTCTTCATGATTTTTTATAGTATGGATTTGTTCCCAATATTTATTGATGTCGGAGATATTAGATCAGCGAATGAGGATGATACAAATACTTTAATAAGAGAGGCGTATAAGTCATCATACTATAATTTGAATGTAGATGAGATTCTGCAAAAGGAAAAAAGGAATAGAGTATGTTTAATTGATGATTTTAATGAAACTATTTTAGGAGATAAATCCCAAAAAGCTTTTTTAGAATATATTAATACTCAGTTTGATATAGTTATTCTTACAGAAAATAATAGGAATAGCTTGGTGGATGTTGCAAAGAATTTGGAAACAAACGATTTTATTAACAATATGTTTTATACATTGGAAATTACGCAATTACGGCGTTATGGAAAGAGTAAAATTGTTGACAAGTGGCTTTTATTAGAAGATCCTGAACAAGACATAAATTCTCAAGAATTTGATGGGAAGAGAAAAGATAAATTATCTCAGATGCAAAATATCCTAAAAAATGGATATTTTAGAAATACACCACTAGAGTTTTTGCTTGTGCTTTCGTATATGGAAAATTCAGAAGCAATGAATACTGACTATAGTAGATTTTCATATGTATATGATTGCCTTATTAGAGATAAAATTAATGATATTTCAGAGCAAGACTCCAAAATGGCTCTTGCTTATAGAACTTTATTAGAGATTTTGGCATATGATTTATACTCAAATGATGAGAGTGCAACATTTGATGAACAATATGTTTTAGAATCAATAGCTAATTACAATGAGAATTATCCTCGATTAAAGGGAAATTCCGTAAAGATTATTCAAAGATTAGTGCAATACAAAATTTTAGAAGAAAGAAATGATAAGTACAAGTTTAAGTATGATTATATGTACTATTATTTTGCAGGTAGCTATATTGTAGAAGTCTTATCTCCTGAGGAAAGAGACAAAAAAACAAAGGAAATTTTATTAAATTTATCATTAGAAAAAAACTATAATATTGGCTTGTTTATGGCTTATAGTATGAATCCACAACATGAGATATTACCTAAATTGCAATCTATAAGTGCTGAATTATTACCTGAATACAAAGAGTTTAAATATGAAGACCAAAAAGAATTTTTGAAAAAGATTAATTCAGATGTGTTGGAAAAATTGAACGAAATATATAGTATTCCCGAAAACAGTGAAATTCCACAAATTCAAGAGAATAAGAAGATACGGCAAGATGATATAGAGGAGGAAAAAGAAAAGGAAGAAGTCCAAAAGAGAGCAGATGAGTATTTGGATGTAATATTTAATGAGTTTATAAAGTTGCTTCGTATGATTGAATTTCAAGGAGATATTTTGAAAAATTATGCAACGAAGATAAAAAATCAGCCAAGAACAGATATGATAGAGTTGATGGGAAGTTCTAATTTGAAATTGATTGGTTTTTTATGTAACAGAGTATCTGCCGAGACTGACAAAATAATTGAGATTGTGGAAAAGAAAGTGAAGGAAGGAAAAGAAGAAAAGATTCCAGAAAAGGATGCACTTTTAAGTTTAATAAAGGATTATGTAAGTATTCTATGGTCAGAATTTATTGAAATTATTGTAGATAATCTTGCTTATTGTTGGGAGTGCGATTTGCTAGAAAATGATATTATAGCATATAAGGAGAGAATGCAATCGGCATTTTTTGATATGGTAAACGTTGAGTTTAAACTTAGAATCACAGATGATAAATTGCCTGTTGATGATATAGAAAGATGCTTGACTGGGAAAAGGAAATTGGGCTCGTTTTCAAAGAATATTATGAAAAATATTGTAGCGTCATATTTATCATCTTATCAGTATGATAGTAAAGATAAGGAACGTGTGTGCAATTTACTTGAATTCAATTATAAAAAATTATATATTGAAGACCAGAAAAATGCTGCATTAGGACTGAATTAGAGCAACGGAAACGTTTGTGATACAGAGTAATTAAATCAGAAGAATTACTTGGATACAAAGAAGATATTTTATGTGAAATGACTATGCTGTATGCTGATATAAGATATGCAGGCATAAGTAATGTTGTCATGCAACTATTTGAATACTAAAAAAGGACTAAGCTTCATTCACAAAAGATAATTAAAGTTTTTGAGGGTTTGCAAATGTATTTGAAAGCCTTTTATGAAGAGCAAACTTGAGGGGGGATGGTTTGAGGGTCTCATAGAAAAAGCAAATGAGGATATTGTTTTATATTCTATATAGGGGGATAAATATATTGTTAAACAATACGCTTACCTACTACAACCAAAACGCAAATCAATTCTGTAAAAACACCATATCCGTAGAATTTTCAGCCACCCAGAACCGCTTCCTGTCCCATCTCCCTGCCGCCGCCCACATCCTCGACTTCGGCTGCGGTTCCGGGCGTGACACAAAAGCTTTTCTTGATCAGGGATACCATGTAGAGGCCATAGATGGCTCGGAAGAGTTATGTAAACTAGCGTCTCAATACACAGGTATTCAGGTGCGTCATATACTTTTTCAAGAGTTATCTGCGGTATCCGAGTACGATGGTATCTGGGCATGTTCTTCTATTCTGCATCTTTCAAGGGATGAATTGTTTGATGTTATGCGCAAAATGATTACTGCTTTGAAACCGAAAGGTATTATCTACACATCCTTTAAGTACGGAACCTTTTCGGGAGAGAGAAGCGGACGCTATTTTACGGATATGACGGAGGAAACATTTGCAGATTTTATAAGTAAAATAGAGGATTTACAAGTAGAAGAGGAATGGGTGACATCCGATGTACGTCCGGGGAGAAGTGAAGAAAAATGGCTCAATTTGATCTTACGAAAAAAATAGATATGGATGAAACGCAGGAAACGCAATTACATATAGAGTCCATTGAACCGACAGACGTGATGACAGGCGATCGAAACAGGAGACGCTTTTTGTATTACCAGTTAAAAATGAGTATGCAGAAAGCCGTTCGCATTGATATTATTGTCTCTTTTTTAATGGAGTCGGGCGTGAAGATGATTTTGAAAGATCTGCGTGCGGCATTGGACAGAGGGGTGCAGATTCGCATTCTTACAGGTAACTATCTGGGAATTACACAGCCTTCGGCGTTGTTTTTGATAAAGAAGGAGTTGGGAGATCGGATTGATTTAAGATTTTACAATGACAAAGAGCGGTCTTTTCATCCGAAGGCATATATTTTTCATTATGAAAACAATGGAGAGATATTTATAGGTTCTTCCAATATTTCCAAAAGTGCGCTGACCTCTGGTATAGAGTGGAATTATCGGTTCAGCAGTTTGGCAGATGGCAGGAATTTTACATTATTCTACGAGACTTTTCTGGATTTGTTTGAACGGCACTCTATTGTGATTGATGATACGGAGCTGGCGCTTTATTCCCGAAACTGGCATAAACCGGCGGTGGCAAAAGATTTATCCAGATATGATGATCTGGAAGATCAAGCGGAGGAAGATGGAAAATCTTCTGATATAGAGGCCTTTTTCCAACCAAGAGGAGCGCAGATAGAGGCCTTATATGCTTTGGAAAACAGCCGTGCAGAAGGTGCAGTGAAGGGCTTGGTGCAAGCGGCTACGGGGATAGGGAAAACTTACTTAGCAGCTTTCGATTCTGCACCATATAAACGTGTGTTGTTTGTGGCGCACCGGGAAGAGATATTACAACAGGCAGCGGTATCTTTTCAAAATATAAGGCAATCGGAGGATTACGGATTTTTTAACGGGAAGCGTAAGGATACAGACAAAGCCGTTATTTTTGCATCGGTGGCGACACTTGGCAGAGAGGAGTATCTGAGAGAAGAGTATTTTTCTTCGGATTATTTTGATTATCTGGTGATTGATGAATTTCATCATGCTGTCAACGATCAATATCGAAGAATTGTGAATTATTTCAAGCCTCAGTTTTTGTTGGGGCTTACTGCCACGCCTGAGAGAATGGACGGCAGGAATATTTACGAGATCTGCGATTACAACGTACTTTATGAAATTTCTTTAAAAGAGGCGATCAATAAAGGTATATTGGTTCCGTTTCACTACTACGGCATCTATGATGAGACTGATTATTCTTCCCTGCATCTTGTGAAGGGACGCTATGATGAAAAAGAATTGAACGAGACATATATCGGCAATGTCAGAAGATATGATTTGATTTATAAATATTACATGAAATACCATTCCAAACGGGCGTTGGGTTTTTGCTGTTCCAGACAGCATGCGGAGGAGATGGCAAAAGAATTTTGCGCAAGAGGAATCCAGGCCGTAGCTGTATACAGCAATGCAGACGGAGACTTTTCCGAGAATAGAGACAAGGCTATTGTAAAGCTGAAAAATCAGGAAATCAAAGTGATCTTTTCGGTGGATATGTTTAATGAGGGCGTGGATATTGCGGCGCTTGATATGGTTATGTTTTTACGCCCCACAGAATCTCCTATTGTATTTTTGCAGCAGTTGGGGCGCGGGTTACGTACCTGCCGGGGCAAAGAGTACTTGAATGTACTGGATTTTATCGGTAATTATGAAAAAGCAGGGCGTGCCCCTTTCCTTCTGAGCGGCGAGAGCAGTTACGGGGAGCGTGCGGCAGGTGATTATTACAGGCTCGAATATCCTGATGATTGTATTGTAGATTTTGACATGAGACTTGTGGACCTTTTTAAGGAACTGGATAAAAAGTCCTTATCGGTCAAAGAACGGATCACTCTGGAATATTACAGAGTCAAAGAATTGCTGAATCAAAAGACTCCCACAAGGATGGAACTCTTTACCTATATGGAGGATGAGATTTATCAATACTGTATGAAACATGCTAAAGAAAATCCATTTCGACATTATATGGATTTTTTAAATGAATTACATGAATTGTCCGATGAGGAACAAACTTTGTATCACAGCATTGGGCGGGAGTTCCTGTCACTGATTGAGACAACGGATATGCAGAAAGTCTACAAGATGCCGATTTTGTATAGTTTCTATAATCACGGAAATATTCGAATGTCAGTCACGGATGATGAAGTGTTAGAGAGTTGGAAGGCGTTTTTCAATACAGGAACAAATTGGAAAGATTTAGCGACAGATATATCTTATTCTGATTATCAGAAGATGACGGACAAACAGCATCTTAGTAAGGCAAAGAATATGCCGATTAAATTTTTGAAAGCTTCCGGTAAGGGCTTTTTCATAGAAAGAGAAGGGTATGCGTTGGCAATCAGGGAGAAAGTGGCCGGAATCATTGAACAAGATGCTTTCAGACGGCAGATGAAAGATATCTTGGAGTATCGGACGATGGAATATTATCGGAGGCGGTATGCAGAGAAAGTTTTTTGAAAATCATACTACAAAACTAATTGAATTTTTCTGGCAAATCTGTCACAAAAATTCAATATAACATTGTCGCTTTCTTTTTCTGTTTTATATATTTAGAAATTATCTGTTGGAAATCGGCAATAGTTTATTTTTAAAGCCCATACACCTCCCGCCGTCTCCCAGCATCATCATATACCTTATTATCCGCCCTGGCTGACACAATGATGATTTTCATAAGACTATCCTGTCGTTCCAGTTTATAGACGACACGAATACCATATTTTAGAAATTTAATTTTAAAAAGTCCGGTAAAATACAAGTTTCCAAATCATTCGATCTCAGGTTCCTCCGTTTCTGCAAGGTCTGCGTCCGTAATTTCAAAATGTTTCAGAACATCCTCAATAGGAATGGCAGGTTTGCCATCGTTTGCGGCGAGCCGCTTGGATGCTTCCAGCAATAAATGATAGTTTTCCTCGATTTCTGCCAGTCTGGTATATTCGTCTGGAGAGAGGATAACAGCAGACGGATGATTATTTTTAAGGACAATCAATTCCGGCTCGGAATGTAAGCGATCAAATATTTTAGAGGCTTGTCCTCTGTTAAATTGTGTAATGGGAATGAGTCGTGTTAAAAAATTTGCTGTCAATTCCATAGATGGTACCTCCTGTTTATAATTTTATTATATGCAGTTTCTAAGAAAAATACAACAGAATATCTGTAAAATATGTCGATAAAAAGTAATGCAACAAATAATATATAACTTTCTGCTTTTTGTATAGCAGCAGTATTGACCAAATTATGGATTATGTGTAAAATGTAGGTTAGGAAAGTGGATATTTATGATATCGTATCGGAATATATGTGTAACAGGATTGTTTTTTGTTTCAAGTGTGAGAACTGGAGGCGGTAAATTATGCACAGGAAATGGAAGAAAGTGTCTGCATTGGGCTTGGCAGTGCTGCTTGGGTGTTTGATGCCGATGAGCACGATGCTGGCAGCGGAGGACGACACAGAAGTCGTTCGGGACATCGAGGCGGATTCTGATTCTGATGCCGATGTGGCTTCTGATGCTGAGACAATCACAGATGATGATGAGAGTATCGGCGATGAAGTGGATACAGACGATGAAAGTGCCGGTGACGAAGTGGATGCGGATGATGAGAATACCGGCGATGAAGCTGATGCAGACAATGATGGGAATGAAGGCATTGAAGTTATGTCTGAAACAGAGGAGCCGGAAGCAGGTGACATAGAAGTCCAGGAGAACACAGCCGCACCTGTGATTGATATCACCTTGAATGGAGATAGTTGTAAGGTTGATGGTCTGAGCGGTGATATAGATTATAAATATACAAATTCTTCTGATCCGATGCTTGCGTGGTCTGCAAGTCAGAATGGTACAGAAATCATGTTGTATTACTATTTAGACGATAATCCGGGTGATAAAGCCAAAGATGACATTGCGTGGTCGGAGAAGTGTTCCTCAATGCAGTGGACACTTTCAAGTAATAAAACCTATGTTTTATATGTGAAAGCAGTCGGTGCAGATGGGCAGACCACATACGCCAGGTCCTGTGGAATCGTGGTGGATACCGTAGCACCTAAGATTGTTGGAGTAGAGGATGGCAACACTTATCCGGCAGGAACCACATTTACAGTGGAGGATGCCAATTTAGACGTCGTCATGGTAAATGAGTCGCCTGTAACGCCTGAAGCGGACGGAAGCTATCAGGTGAAAGCAAATGGCACGAACTGCATGATCAGGGCAAAGGATAAGGCTGGAAATGAAAAGACCTGCAGCATTACCGTATTAGGGGAAGAACCGACGGAAAATACGGTTATTTCCGCGAGCGGAACCTATTCGCTGAAAACGGGCACTTCCTATCAGCTGGCAACAGGGAAATGGCAGGTAGGCGGTGACAGTACAGTCTATCAGGGCGGCAGAACTTTTTATGTAAAATCAGCCGGTGATTACAGTTTTACGAAACAGTGAGAATAGTGAAAGCAGTAAGCCGAAAGAGAGGCGTGGTTAATTATGCAGAAACTGATGTCAAATAAGAAGGGCATAATTGGTATTTGTGCTGCGGCGGTTGTGATCGTTGTCGCAGTGGTGATACTTTTATCAACGAATAAGGAAGAAGCATACCGCTCCATACTGGTCTATGAGATCGAGGGAAGCGCGGTGATCGAGCGGGCGGCTGTAGGGGCCATGAACGCGGCGGAAAATCTGTATCTGGAATCTGGCGATCGTGTCAGTGTAGCACAGGATTCCAGCATGCGCCTGAAGCTGGATGATGATAAGTATGTGATGGCGGAGGCGGATACGATCTTTTCCGTTGAGGCGGAAGGGGAAGCCGGGAATTCCAGGACGAAGATACGTCTGGAACAGGGAGCCGTTACCAATGAGATCCAGCATCCTTTGAGTAATGGATCTTCCTACGAGACTTCCACACCGAATTCGGTCATGGCGGTTCGCGGAACCATATATCGTGTGGAATTATATACGGATGAGAATGGGGAGCAGAATACAAAGATGTGCTGTTTCCAGGGAAAAGTGGAGACAACACCGATTCTTCAGGACGGAACCCCTGGGGAAGCGGTATTGGTTCCCGCAGGCAGCGAGACGACCGTACATAGTGACGGTACTGCGGATGATGTCAGAGACATTGTATATGAGGAACTTCCCGAACAGGCCATTGAGAATCTGAGAAGCATGTTGGAAAGTGGTCAGACCATGGAAGGCATAACTCTGGAAGAGCTGGATGAATTGATTGATCAGACAGCAGATACAAGTGAAGCATCCGAAAATAGCGGGCAGGAGCAGACACTGTTGGATGAGAAGGAAGAAAAATCCAGGCAGGAGGCTGCAGTCACTGACGCTGACACAGATACAGATGTGGCGGAGAATGTTTCTGCGCAGGCAGGGATAACTGTGAAAGTTCCTGCAATGCCGCAGGCTCAGGACAATATTCAGCCTAAGGCACCGGAAACGACAAGCGTTGGCAGTTCTGATAATAAGAATACGGGAGCGGACAATTCCCAGGGCGGAAATAACAGTAGCGGTTCAGTCAATGATAGTGATCAGAATAATGGCGGATCGAATAGCGATGAATCAAATGATGACGGACAGGATAAGGAAGATCCTGACAAAGAAACTCCCGAAAAGCCGTCTCAAAAGACTTATACGGTAACCTTTGAGTATCGGGGCGAAGCATTTGCGACCCAGAAAGTAAAGAGCGGAGAAAAGGCATCGGTGCCTACGCTTGTTCCGGCAGAGAGCGGAGAATGGGATTTTGATTTTGGAACCGAGATCAAGGCAAATACGACAGTAAAGTGGAAGTAAAAAATACTTGACCTGGGAAGGACATTAGATTAAAAATTATGAAACATCTAAGCAGAATGAAGGCGGCGGCGATTACAGCCGCCGTTATTCTAGTATCTTTTACATTTCTGTATTTTGGGACAGCGGGCTCTTGGGATATGGGAATATCCGACAGGCTGAACCAAAAAGAGACAGTCACCAATAAAAAAATCTATATCATAGGAATTGATGATAAAACACTGGATCAGTATGGCCCTGTGAATACCTGGAGCAGGGAGATCCCGGCGAAGCTGGTATCCATATTAAACGATGCGGGTGATGCGCGTCCGGCAGTCATCGGATTCGATATCATTTACAGTGAGGAGGCGGACAAGCAGGCGGATGATCATTTTGCCGAAGTCTGCGGGGAGGCAGGGAATGTTGTTGCCGCCATGAGTTTTTCTTTTAAGGAACAGCCCGAGCAGGATGAGAATGGCAGGATCGTCTACAATCCCTATCATGTGGATCATGTGATCGAACCCTATGACAGCTTGAAGGATGCGGTTATGTGCGCTTTTGCCAATACCTTTGTGGATACGGACGGATATGTGCGTCAGGCCATGGCGTATCTGGATTATGAGGGAGAAAGAAAGTACAGTCTCTCTTCTCAGGTTTATAAAGTGTACCAGGAAAGCAGGGGAGAGGAAGTGGTATTCCCCACCACTTACGGAAGAAATAACCGATATTATTTCACCTATTCCGGCAAGGCGGGAGGCTACAGCGTAGTTTCTATGGCGGATGTGCTGGACGGGACTGTGGACGCTGCGATCTTTCGGGATGCAGTGGTGTTAGTGGGGGCTTATGCCGTAGGAATGCAGGATTCCTATATGCCTGCCATCGCCCATAACAGCCAGATGTATGGGG
>CAZOIF010000046.1:0-26230 GCA_964579975.1 uncultured Eubacterium sp.
AAACTTTTCGCAAGCTTTGCGTGTGTTTGTTTTTCAGACTTCTCTGTACACTCCCCCTTATAAAGCCTGCCACATATTAAAAGCTAATTTAACTGATACGCATCATAATGCTTATCACTTTTTGCAATATACAGAATGTCATGGTGATTGATTGCAAAATACCGGAGAACGACATTTGCTCCCAGTGTATTATTTTTCATGGATTCGATGGAAGCCGCAGAAATGCTGTTGTAGGTGGCCGGATAGCGAGCGGCGATATCTCCGGCGGGTTCTTTGTGCCCTTTTGCATAAAATGGCATGAACACGTTATTGATATTGTTCTCGCTGATCACAGGATCAATGACGCCTCCGCGCAAGAAAATCCCGAACTTCTCTTTCTGGATGTCGTTCTGGCTCCATCCCCGCACACCGTCGATCGTATTTCCTTTGATCACAGCATTTTTCCAATTTTCCATCATGATCGGGCTCTGTGTGGAGTTTTTGAACGTACAGTTTAAGATCTGTACATTTGTGTGATACTTATTCGGTGAAAAACGGTGTGTGTCAATGCCGCGGTACAGGTTGTAGAATCCACAGTTTTGAATGGTAACGTTCAAAACCGGGGTTTTGTCAAATTTCGAATATGCTCCGTTAAATCCATTGGTAACTTTGTCCGGGGTGTCCAGATTGATGGCACAGCGCTCTCCATTTTTGTTATTTGAGAATGTACAGTCTGTGATCGAGACATTTTTGGAACCGGTTACCTCGATAAAATGACCGTCCCGAAGGTTTGTAAAGGAAATATTTTCGATCGAGACGTTCGAACAGTGGGGAACACGGATCGCTTCACTCTTATTGCATTTACCAAGATTCATAACGACTTTTCCCTCACCCACGATACGGATATTCTTTTCACCATTGTATCCGCCGACTATGTTCTTTTTGGTGAGTCTGGAACCGCGGACGCATTCGATCATAACGTGTCCGGCTTTCAGGCTTTTGAGATGGGTGTTGTCCGTCTTGTTCATAACGACGCCGTCCTTTAAGACAAGAGTGACATTTGAGGGGACGGGAATCGCATTTGTGAGGTTATAGGTTCCCTTTTTCAGGGTGAGTGTACCGCCGCCCTGTGTAGCCATATAGTCAAGATAAGAACGTATCGTCAGGTAATGTTTTGTATAGTTGTTGTAAGCCGGTGTCTTTACATACTTATTCTTATAGGGCTTAGAAGAAGAAGAGAGTGTAAAGTTCTTTTTGGCGTCTGCCTGTCTGGAGACAGATAAGCAGAGAGTGAAGCAGAGTAAAATAAAAAAGAAAGCTTTTGTGATTTTTTTCATGATAATCCTCCTAATTGTTTTGCGTTTTTGTTTGATTACATTTCAGCATTTGACACTTCACCGAGTTTCAGCCCCTCATTTCGTTCCAGAACAGTCTGGATACTCCACGGATGGGTGAACAAAAGCAGTGGGTTGTCTTTGAAATCTTTTACCTTTTTTGTGTCTGAAGTTACGGAGAGGGCATTTACATCCACATCTTCGTTTTCGATCCAGCGGACATGTTCATAAGGAAGCTGTTCCATGCGGATCTCTACATTGTATTCATTCTGAAGCCGGTATTGGAGCACTTCAAACTGAAGGACGCCGACCACGCCGACAATGATCTCTTCCATTCCCGTATTAAATTCCTGAAAGATCTGTATCGCCCCTTCCAGAGCAATCTGGGTAATCCCCTTCATAAACTGTTTGCGCTTCATGGTATCCACTTGACGGACTCTTGCAAAGTGCTCCGGTGCAAAGGTAGGGATGCCTGCGTATTGTATCGTATTTCCGGATTTGCACAGTGTATCTCCGATCGAAAAGATACCCGGGTCAAAGATTCCGATGATATCGCCGGCATAGGCCTCTTCGACATGTTTTCTCTCCTGAGCCATCATCTGCTGTGGCTGGGCGAGACGTATTTTCTTTCCACCCTGTACATGCATGACCTCCATCCCGGCTGTAAATTTGCCGGAGCAGATACGCATAAAAGCGATCCGGTCCCGGTGAGCTTTGTTCATATTGGCTTGTATTTTAAATATGAAAGCAGAGAAATCTTCGGAAAAAGGATCCACAGGGGTATCACCGGATTTCCGGGGCAGAGGGGAGGTCGTCATCTCAAGAAAATGCTGTAAAAATGTTTCCACTCCGAAATTCGTCAGTGCGGAACCGAAAAATACAGGTGAAAGCTTGCCGTCCCGTACCTTTTCCAGATCAAACTCATCACTGGCGCCATCGAGAAGTTCGATTTCATCGACCAGGATATCGTGGTATTCCTTTGTGATCAGGTCATCCAGTCCACTGTCACCGAGTTTTGCCTCCACCGATTCGATCTTGTGTCCGTTATCGGACGCAAGGAAACGGGAAATCGTTTTTGTGTTCCGGTCATAGACGCCTTTAAAGTTTTTCCCGGAGCCGATCGGCCAGTTGACCGGACATGTGCGGATCCCAAGAACATTCTCAATCTCATCGATCAGTTCGAAAGGATCTTTTGCTTCCCGGTCCATTTTGTTGACAAAAGTGAAAATCGGAATACCGCGCATGACGCAGACCTTAAATAGTTTGATCGTCTGGGCTTCCACACCCTTTGAACCGTCGATGACCATAACAGCGGAGTCCGCCGCCATCAGAGTCCGGTAGGTATCCTCTGAAAAGTCCTGATGCCCGGGGGTGTCAAGAATATTGATGCAGAAACCATCATAATTAAACTGGAGAACTGAGGATGTGACAGAGATTCCTCGTTCCTTTTCGATTTCCATCCAGTCCGATACGGCATGCTTTGCCGCCTTTCTTCCTTTTACAGAGCCGGCTAGATTTATGGCACCGCCATAGAGAAGAAATTTCTCAGTCAGTGTCGTCTTACCTGCATCCGGGTGGGAGATAATGGCAAAGGTGCGTCTTTTTTCAATTTCTTTTTTTAGCGATTCACTCATTGTTTTATATCCTCATTTTTGCACCGTGTTCTGGTGCATACTTATGTTGATTTATAGGAAAGTTTCCGGTTGTTCATTGGGTTAAACAGGACCCATGAACGAAAGAAAAGCTTTAAACAACGCCAGACGTTATCCAAAGCTTTTATCAGCTGGGCTACAAGGATTCGAACCTTGAAATGCTGGAGTCAGAGTCCAGTGCCTTACCATTTGGCGATAGCCCAATTTCAATCACGAATGCTATTATACAATAATTATTTGTAGAATGCAAGGGTTTTTGCGAAAAAAATGAAAAAAATATTTTGTGAAATATTTTGTAAAAAAATAAATCTTATTGCTTGACATTTAAAAAGTAATTGGATATAATTCTGAGTTAAATATATCACAGAAAAGCGATTTATAAATGCTAGAGAAAGGACGAGAAAAATGGGAAAAATTATTGGTGAAGGCATTACATTTGACGACGTTTTATTAGTACCAGGATACTCCGAGGTCATTCCAAATCAGGTTTCTTTAAAAACGAATCTGACGAAGAAGATTGAGTTGAATATTCCTATGATGAGTGCAGGGATGGACACGGTGACAGAGCACCGCATGGCAATCGCTATGGCACGTCAGGGCGGAATCGGGATCATACATAAAAATATGACGATCGAGCAGCAGGCAGATGAAGTGGACAAGGTAAAGCGTTCGGAAAATGGAGTAATCACCGACCCATTTTATTTGTCACCGGAACATACTTTGGAAGATGCAAATAAGCTGATGGGAAAATTCCGTATCTCAGGAGTGCCGATTACAGAGGGCAAAAAGCTCGTCGGTATTATTACAAACCGTGATTTGAAATTTGAGACGGATTTTACAAAGAAGATCAAGGAAAGTATGACGTCGGAAGGTCTTGTGACAGCAGAAGAGGGAATCACTCTCGATGAGGCCAAGAAGATATTGGCCAGTGCGAGAAAGGAAAAGCTTCCGATCGTAGATAAAGAGGGAAATCTGAGCGGATTGATCACGATCAAGGATATTGAAAAGCAGATCAAATATCCGAACTCAGCCAAGGATTCCCAGGGAAGGCTTCTGTGTGGAGCCGGTGTTGGTGTGACAGCGAACATACTGGAGCGTGTTGACGCCCTTGTAAAAGCGAAAGTAGACGTCATTGTGATCGATACGGCTCACGGCCATTCTGCCAATGTTTTAAAGGTTGTGAAGATGGTCAGGGAAGCATATCCGGAGCTTGGGATCATTGCAGGAAATGTGGCCACAGGAGAAGCTACGAAGGCTCTGATCGAGGCGGGCGTGGATGCTGTCAAGGTAGGAATCGGTCCGGGATCGATCTGTACGACCCGTGTGGTTGCCGGTATTGGTGTCCCGCAGGTGACGGCGATCATGGATTGTTACGAGGTGGCAAAAGAATATGGTATTCCGGTCATTGCAGACGGAGGGATTAAATATTCCGGTGATATGACGAAAGCGATTGCAGCTGGCGCCAGCGTATGTATGATGGGAAGTATCTTTGCAGGGTGTGATGAGAGTCCGGGAACTTTTGAGCTGTTCCAGGGAAGAAAATATAAAGTATACCGTGGCATGGGTTCGATCGCAGCGATGGAAAACGGAAGCAAGGACCGTTATTTCCAGCAGGATGCCAAAAAGCTCGTTCCGGAAGGAGTAGAGGGGCGTGTGGCATATAAGGGAACGGTAGAGGATACGGTATTCCAGTTGATCGGCGGTATCCGCTCCGGTATGGGTTACTGTGGCGCCAAAGATATCGAGACATTAAAGGAAAACGGCAGATTTGTTAAGATTTCTGCAGCTTCCCTGAAAGAAAGCCATCCACATGATATTCATATAACAAAAGAGGCTCCGAACTACAGTGTCGAATAATTATAAGGTAAGAAGACGTAAAAAATTAAATAAGAAATCAGGGCTTCACGCTGTCATCATCATCGGCGTGACAGCCCTTTTTGCTATTGGACTTTGTGTGTTTTTTCTTTTCTTCCGGTTTTTCGGGAAGGAGAAGAAAGAAGTTCCTCCGGAGAAACTTCCACCGATTGATCTCACCGTAAAGCTTCTGGATCCCAACCCTTACTCAAGACCGGGAATTTCTCTCGAAAAAGTAAACGGCATCGTCGTACACTATACGGCCAATCCGGGGACAGATGCCATGGCGAACCGGAATTATTTTAACAACCTTCCCACGATCAATAAGAAAAAGGGACAGGATACATACGCCAGCAGCCATTTTGTCATTGATATGGATGGGGAGATCGTTCAGTGTATTCCCACAAACGAAATCGCCTATACTTCCAACGACAGAAACAAGGACACGATATCCATCGAGTGCTGCCATAAACGAAAAAGCGGAAAATTCACTTCACAGACGTATCAGTCCTTAGTGGAGCTGACGACATACCTTTGTCTCAAATTTGGTCTCACTGAGTCGGATGTCATCCGCCACTACGACATCACCGGAAAGAACTGCCCGAAGTATTTTGTCGAGCATCCGGATGCCTGGGAGCAGTTTTTAGCAAGGATAAAACAGGAATTGGCAAGGCAGAATCCGTAAATAGAACGAGTAGTGTTTCTTAAAGGGGTGGCAATATGCACAAAAAACAAGATTTTGACAGCCGGATGCACGAATCATTCCGTTGAGTCTCATCCCTTGGAAATCGTGTTCAGCAAGGGCTTCCACGATTCCCTGAGTCTCAACTCCATCGTGCATAATGCTGTGAAAATCTTGTTTTTTGTGCATATTGCCAAGCCTTTAATGAAAAAGGGCTTGTAATATACTACCTAATCTGTTGTATAAAAGAATCTGTAGGGGAGCACACACGAAATCAAAGAGTCCAGCAAATAAATAAGAATACATACACTTGGGCGGCCTAATTGCGATCCGTAGATCAATTCAGCCGCCTAAGTGTATATATTCTTATTTATTTGCGTCCCTTTTAATTCGTGTGTCCTCCCTACTTCGTCTTAAACTTCGAAATCGCATCTCCAAGCCGTTCAGCACGGACCATCAACTGGGAAGATGCATCATCCAGAGAAGTAAGGGCTGCGGACTGTTTGTCGGTTACGTTTGCCACAGAGGTGATCGAAGCCAGCGTCTGCTCAAGAATCGCTGAAATATTTTCCATGGAAGTCAGTGTAGAAGAGCCAGAGGCTTCCATATCCTTCGAACTGTTCTGGATGCTTGCCAAATATTCGGTAAGGCGCTCGATGTGTGTTTTGAGGTCCTGGAATGACTGGGCAGTAGCATCCACTGCTTCCACCTGCGCATCTACGATTTCCTCTGCATTTTGTGCAGTCTCTACAGCGTCTTTTGTTGCAATCGTTATCTCATTTACAATGTTTGAAATCTTTCCTGCCGAGGCAAGACACTGGTCAGCCAGTTTACGGATCTGGCTTGCGACCACAGAAAATCCTTTACCGGCATTTCCGGCTCTTGCAGCCTCGATCGAGGCATTCAGGGAAAGAAGGTTTGTTTCCTCCGCGATGTCATTGATACTGTTTACGATCTGCTCAATGTTCATGGAATGGACAGAAAGCTGTTTGATCGTCTGAATGACATTGTCTGTGATCTCTGTCGTAGATTTGGTTTTACTGTTCAGGTTATCCATACTGTTAAGCCCGGTCTGGATCGCCACCTGTGTGGAAGTAGTAATATTTCCAATCTCAGTGGTATCATCATTTACAGTATTGATCTTATTGAACAGACTGTCCATTTCGGTAAGGCATGCAGTAGCGTTTTCTGACTGTTCTCCGATACCGGTCTCCATCTCATGTACAGAGTGCTGGATGTGTTTGGTCGTCTCAGAAAATGTGCTGGAAGAGGAATCTACTTTGTTTAGCGACACCGTAAGGGCCTCATATACCGATTCCACTTCAAGGATCAGAGAGCGTATGTTGGCGAGCATGTCGTTGCAGCTTCCATATAAAAGCGCAAACTCATCGCGCCGGTTTGTCCGGAATTGTACGGTGAGGTCTCCTTTTGAAACTTTTTCCAGCTCTTTGATCGATTTATTGATCGACTTGCTGAAGCCCTTTGAAATCAGAGTTCCTACAACCATAGCGATCAAAGAGGAAATTAGTACGAGGATAACGGTCACGATCCGGATGCTGTTTGCCTGTGATACGATGACTGACTGCGGGACCAGGCTGCACAGCATGATATTGAAGGTACCGATTTTCTGGTAAGTGAACAGATAGGATTTTCCATCGTAACGGACATAATCAGAACCCGATTCCTCTTCGGATTCAAGTGCTTTTTTATAAAAATCCTGTTCGGAATATAATTTTCCCTCGACAACAATATCTTCGTCGCTTTCCTTTTTTTCTTCCTCTTCCGTATCGGAGGTAAGCGCTTTTCCTTTTACAGTAAGCTCCTGGGCATCCTCTGTAACGATGCCAACATAGCTTCCTTCACCGAGATTCAGGTCTTTGAGGATATTCATAATCGCTTTCCGGTTGATATCAACGATCATGACAGCATCTGTCGTAGAGGACACATCGTGTCCGACACGCAGTATGTAGTCGTCACTTTTTACGGAAAGAACCTTATCCAGTTCAGGGATAGGACCACACCAGTGATAACTCATCGTATCCCCTGTCACGGCTTTTCCAAGGCTGCTTTCCAGAAATGCCTTATACAGGCCAAGCGTATCAGAATTGATGTCTTCATCATCGGATGATTCTTTGTTCGTAGAGCGAAGCTTGGTCTGGGAACTGATGATATCACGGCCATCTTTGAAGATATAAATATTTCCGATAAACTGGTTGGCAGCGACTTTATTGCTCACGGAAGCGTTCAGTGATTTATATGCATCACTTGAGTGGTCTTTTGCTTTTTCCAGGACATCTTTTGCGTCTTCGTAGTCTTTTTCCGCCTCTGTTTTTTCTTTGTAAGCCTTATAGTAGGCGAGAGATCCTTCGGTTCTTCTATTCAGTTTTTCGGAAGCGGCGTCGTATTTTTCCTTTAATTTTTTGGCCGTTGCCTCCTGAGCCTCGTTTGTGCTATACTGGCCGGAATAATAGGCACTGAGCTCCTCATCTGAAAGATATACGTTCATGTCGGACTCGATATTGGTAAAAACAAAGGAAAAGTATTCTTTTGCCATGTTCATCGTCTGCGAAACGGCAGCCTCGTAGTTTTCGTTCAGCGCCCCGGAAGAACGGGAGTAAGATACCACCCCAAGTATAATGATCATGATGACCGGAATGATAAAACATCCGATCAGTTTTGTCTGGATACAAAACTGAGGAAGGATTTTTACATTTCCATCCAGAAGCGGGGAATCTTTTTCGGGTTTTTTCGGAAACAGCGTCTGAATGCTCCGGATCAGGCGAACAACAAATGCTCCGGCAGATTTCTTTTTTTTCAATATGGGAGCAGCTGGTTTTGTGGATGTTTTCTTTTCTTTTTTGCTTTTCTTTTTTGGGAGTACCAGCTTTTTTTTGTCTTTTTTCTCATTGGTTGGTGTTTCGTTGTTCATACTAGTCAATCCTCCATTCTTGGTTGAGAAAATCCGCTGATCAGATCATAATCGTCATTTCTTTGCCGGAATCATTGTACTTCCGGTGTGCAATGCCAGCTGACTTCATCATTTTTTTAGCAGCGATAACACTTGCTGTGTCTGAGTATTTATCTTCTCTGTAAATAACTTCTTTTATTCCAGATTGTATGAGCGCTTTTGTGCACTCATTGCAGGGGAAGAGTGTTGTGTATATTCTGGCTCCCTTTAGTCTAAAACCGGAATAGTTCAGCAGCGCATTTAACTCTGCATGACACACATACACATATTTGGTGTCGAGCGGTTCTCCGGTGTTATCCCATGGGTATTCATCGTCGGAACAGCCGCAGGGCATGCCGTTGTACCCTACTGACAGTATTTTGTTGTCTGTGTCGACAATGCATGCGCCGACACGGGTATGAGGGTCTTTGCTTCTTTTGGCTGAGAGGAGCGCAATTCCCATAAAATACTGGTCCCAGGACAAATAATCTGTGTTTTTCATAAGTATCCTCCCGATCAATATAACTACCTAAAATAATACCATTTTTTCAGAGAATTGTAAACCTTTTCCGATAAAGAAAGCAGTGGGAATCGATTAAAATGTTCGATCCTCACTGCTTTTTATATTCTATGACGGGTAGAATTGTAGTAACAGTACGACTGCCTTCTACGCAAGTTTGTTTACTGCGATCGTCAGACGTGACACTTTTCTCGCAGCAGTATTTTTATGATAAATTCCCTTCTTGCTGGCTTTGTCGATCTCGGATACTGCTTTTACCAATGCCTCTTTTGCAGCGGCCTTGTCGTTTGCTTCAACGGCAGCATCTACTTTTTTGATCGCAGTTTTCACCTTAGAACGGATTGCTTTGTTTCTGTCAGCTCTTTTCTGTGAAACAAGAATTCTCTTCTTTGCAGATTTAATATTTGCCAATTCTAACACCTCCATCTTATTTTAATAATTTAAGTTTTTCTGTCGGGTTAAACGGACACGGACATTAACCCAAACATACTCATCTATAATATTACAAATCTACAGTTGTGTCAATACATAAAATGAAATATTTTGGCAAATCTATGAACAGAATGATTCCATGAAAAGCAAAGAGGGAGGTAGTTATGTCTGAGAGAAGAACGGATCTTGCACTCGAAATACGGGAGAGTTTTCCCAGGAATAATGTAGAGATAAAAGGAGTTGTTTTGGAGAAGCATTATGATAAGGCAGGAAAAGCGCATATCACCACAGTCCGTATTGAGGATGACAAGGGGAGCCAGGCGATGGGAAAGCCGAAAGGGTGCTATGTGACGATTGAGTCGGAAGACATGCCCAAAAATGATATTTCCAAAGAAAATCTGCTTTTATGTATCTGTAATGAACTGGAAAAGATGGTAGAAGGGCTCCGGCAGAAATCGGTGCTGATCGCAGGACTTGGGAACCGGCAGGTTACCAGTGATTCGCTGGGGCCGAAGATGGCAGAATGTATTTTTGTCACGAGACATCTGGAGAATGAGTTTGGAACTGCTTTTATGGAAGAGAATGAGTATGGAAATGTGAGTGCGATCTCACCCGGCGTCATGGCGCAGACGGGGATGGAGGCAGTGGAGGTGTTGGAAGGGATCGTGAGAGAAACTTCCCCGGATCTTGTGATCGTGGTCGATGCGCTGGCGGCGAGGAGTATGTCAAGACTGTGTACGACGGTACAGCTGACAGATACCGGCATCAATCCTGGTTCTGGGATCGGAAACCACAGAAAGGCATTGTCAGAGCAGAGTCTCGGGGTTCCGGTGATTGCTGTCGGCGTGCCAACGGTGGTGGATGCGAAGACGATCATAAGTGACCATCTGGAGAAAGTTCTGACAAAGCAGGGATACAACGAGGATGAAATTGACAAATTTATCCGTGAAGTATTTCAGGATGAGATGGATAATCTGTATGTGACACCCAAAAATATTGATGAGTCTGTGGCTGTCATCGCAAAAGATCTGGCTAGAGTGTTTAACCATTGTTTCCAGAAAAAATCCTTTCAGTAATATATTTATGGAAATCCGCTATATATTATTATATATGTGTGGTGTGGGAGGATGGGATTGAAAAGAGGACTGTTTCAGATATTTATGTCACTACTTATCATCGCAGCGCTTATTTTTCTGGAGTGTACAGACAGCACACGAAAAGACGAAGTACTGGCGAAAATTGGTACATCCCTGTATGAAAGTGCTTTTCCGGTATCCAGAATGAATCAGAATGATATGCTGCCAGCGGTTTTGGCGGGAAATAAGATTTATTTTCAGGGGAATTTGGCAAAGGGGACGGCAGGGAGCAAACTGATCTATATGGAAAACCAGGGCGGGGCAAACGCAGGTGAGATAGCGGCCGGGGGCGATGGGGAATCGGATGTGCCAGGTTCTGTGGACGCCTCTGCGGTGGCCAGCGAAAATCTGGCGCAGATCCAGACGATGAACGGGATGCAGTCAGGGACAGCGGCTTATGTCAGTAAGCTGAAAGAAAATCGTGATGTGAATTATCTTTGGAACCATTTTTATATCATTGACTCCACAACCTCTGTCACAAAAAAATTATTCGATGTGGAAAAAATGCTCACAAGAAATATGACACTGAATCAGGAGAAAGGAAAAAAACAAATCCTGATTTATCACACCCATGGGGCAACGGAAACATTTGTGGACAGTGAAAAAGGGAAAGAATCGGATTCGGTTGTAGGGGTGGGGAACGTGCTGGCAGAGGAGCTGGAAAAAAATGGTTATGAGGTTTATCATGATAAGACAAAATATGACCTCATCAATGGTGAAATTGACCGGAGCAAGGCTTATAATGCCTCCCTGGATGGAGTGAACCGGATCATGAGCCAGAATCCGGATATTCAGGTCACGATCGACCTTCATCGTGATTCTGTGGGAAAGAATAAGCATACATATACAATGATCGATGGGAGAAAGACAGCGATCGTTATGTTTTTTAACGGAATGAGCAGAAACCGGTCAGGGAAGATTGATTATCTGTATAATCCGAATCTCGAAGCCAATCTTTCCTTCAGCCTGCAGCTCAAGTGCCATGCGATGGAGCAGTACGAAGGTTTTACCAAACCAATCTATCTGAAAGGATACCGGTATAATCTGCATGTAGCCGAGCGGGCGCTGCTCATTGAACTCGGGAACGAAAATAATACGGTGGAGGAAGCAAAGAATGCAGCGATTCCACTGGCAAAGGTGATCGCCGATGTGCTGAAAGGCGATGTGTCCGCTCACTGATTGCTCTGGCGGTTCCGCTTGCTGTTTCGGATCAGAGTTTCGGCGATCAAACAAAGAATGCGCATTTCGCTTTCATCCATGTATTTCATATATTTAAGAAGACGGCTGCCATGTGGGGAAAACTGTTTTTTGGGGGAATCTGCCTGATCAAAAAATAACCGGCATGGGACGCCAAGTTCACGGGCAATACGCATCAGAGTGTCCGCCTTGGGATTGTTGACTCCCCGTTCAATCTTTCCGATCGTTCCCGTAGCCAGCCCTGCATTATTCGCTAATTGTTCCTGGCTGATGTGTTTTGCCTCCCGGCAGTTTCGTATCCGAAGTCCGACATGTCTGAAATCATAAAAATCCATTTGAGTATCCAATCTTTTTCCTCCTTTGTAAAAATCTTTATACTTAGTGTACCTGTCAACCATTGTTCCCACAAGAAACTATAGTATCCAATTTGTACCTTATATAGGAACTATAGTTCCTTTTTTAAATTTTTGTATAAAAAAGTTATGTTTCAAAAAGCACAGTATCCCGGGAAATGCTCGTAGTACGATTGAAAATGACTGAATATTGAACTGTCAATTTTCTGAAAATCATGTAAAATATATGGTGTCAGGGGAGGGAAAGACGCTATCTGACTGATAATGGACAAAAGCGTGCTTACAGGAGGCTAAAAATGAAGATAAGAATTAACCAAATGGTGGGAAGGAGATTAAGGAAAATAAGAAATATGCTGGATGTTTCCTGTGAGGAGATGGCGGAGACACTGGAACTGAGCGTGGGACATTTCCAAAAGCTGGAGAGGGGAGAGCATGCGCTCAGTCTCGTGCGGCTGAAAATGCTGCGGGAGATTTATGGCATTGATCTGAATTATCTGATCACCGGCAGATCCAAAGAGGAGGATATCGCAAGGGATCTCATCTATGGAACACCGGAAGAAACATTTTATTTTCTGCATCAGCTCTTAGATTCCTGTGAGAGGACTTACCTGATGCGGGTCGGACATAAAGGAGACAGTAATGATAAAGAGTATTATTAGAGATGCTATGGATGTCTTTGTGTGTATTCAGGGAAAAATGAACCATTTTGACATCCGCGATATCATATATGTGGAACACTGTAGCCGGACGGTATTTATCTATACCCTGAAAGGGATCGTATATGTACCGTATGTCACACTGTACAGAATCCATCTGGCCCTCGGTAGCGACTATTTGTGCCAGTGCCATAAATCATTTCTTGTAAACCGTATTTTTATAGAAAAGATCGACCGCACGGAAAACGTCATTATATTGAAAGATGAGATGGGGAAAATAGCAATCGGACGGAAATACAAGAATGGCTTTTTGCAGGAGATGCATTACAAATGACTGCTTTACAAAAATAAATATACGTTATATAATAAGAACCTGAATGGATTCAGAGGTGATTAGGATGAAGGAGATCTTTCTGATCCGGCACGGAAGACAAAGTTCAAAAAAATGCAATGTGGATGCCGGGCTGGATGAGGCTGGAAGAAGGCAGGCGAAGCTTCTGGCGGACAGGCTTACATACTATAAGATAGAAAAGCTGTACTGCAGCGGGCTCAAACGGGCAGCAGAGACAGCGGATATCATCGGCAATGTACTGGAACTTAAGCCGGAACGGATCATGGATTTCCGGGAGATTGATTTTGGAACGATGACCGGAAAAGACGATGACGTGATCATAAAGGAGTATGAAGAGTTCCGCAGGGAACGGGCGATGCAGACGAGTGATCTTCCTTATCCCGGTGGAGAAAATGGGGCAGACGTCATCCGGCGTGTTATGCCGCATGTGGAGAGAATCTGCCGGCAGACCGAACAGCGTGTTGCCATCGTGGCGCACGGCGGGGTGATACGGGCTCTTTGTGCACATCTGACACAGGCTCCGATGAAAAATAAGCTAAAATTTGCGATCGACCTGGAAAATACAGCGATCACGCAGATCTGTTTTGATGAGGAGAGAAATCTGTTTTATCTCGAACGTTTTAATGATTTTGCCCATTTGGAAAAATACCCGGAACTTTTACGAAACAGCTGGAAGTCATCGCTTATAAGACAATAGATAGTAGAATGGAGAAAAGTAAAATGGAACACACAGCAGAGAGGCAGCAGGAAAATAAGATGGGGATCATGCCAGTGAAGAAGCTTATCATCAGTATGTCGCTTCCGATGATGGCATCGATGCTCGTACAGGCATTATATAATATCGCAGACAGCATTTTTGTCTCGAGGGTGGGAGAGGATGCCCTGACGGCAGTATCTCTTGCATTTCCGGTTCAGATGCTTATGGTGGCGGTGGCCGGTGGTACCGGAGTCGGCGTCAATGCGCTTTTGTCAAAAAGCCTTGGTGAGAAAAAATTTGAAGAGGCGAACCGTGCAGCAAATGCCGGTATTTTTCTTATGTTTATCAGCTATGCGCTGTTCTGTCTGTTTGGAATATTTGGCACCCGGATATTTTTTGAGTCACAGGTAGATATGTCTTTGCCGAATTCTGCACGGATCGTGGAATATGGTACTGGTTATCTGTCGATCTGTATGATTCTTTCCTTTGGATTTCTGTTTGAGATGATGTTAGAGCGTCTCCTTCAGGCGACCGGAAAGACGTTTTATACAATGATCACACAGGGGACGGGGGCGATCGTCAATATTATCCTTGATCCGATCCTGATCTTTGGCTATCTGGGGATGCCGGCGATGGGAATACGCGGTGCAGCCGTAGCTACGGTTATTGGTCAGGTGATCGCGATGTCGCTTGCTGTGGTATTTAACCTGAAAAAGAATACGGAGATCCATTTTTCGTTTCAGAAAATGAAGCCGCGGGCGGCGACGATAAAAACGATCTACTGGGTCGGTGTGCCGTCGATCATCATGCAGGCGATCGGTTCGGTCATGACGTATGGGATGAATAAAATACTGGCCCCGTTTTCGACGACAGCGGTTGCCGTGTTCGGTGTTTATTTTAAGCTGAATAGTTTTATCTTTATGCCTGTGTTTGGTCTGAATAACGGACTGATTCCAATCGTGGCCTATAATTATGGAGCGAGGCATAAGGAGAGGATCATAGAAGCGGTAAAGTTCAGTATTATGATATCAGTGACGATCATGTTGATCGGGACGTGCATCTTTTTATGTGTTCCGGACTTGCTTCTGTCACTGTTTGACGCCTCACCGACGATGCTTGAGATCGGTGTTCCGGCTCTGCGTATCATTGGAACATGCTTTATGCTGGCTGGTTGTTCGATCATCTTTATGTCGACCTTTCAGGCGTTTGGCCAGGGATTTGTGAGTCTCTCCGTATCGGTGTTACGTCAGCTTGTTATCATACTGCCGGTGGCGTATCTGCTGGCGAGATTTGCCGGACTTGATTTTGTGTGGTGGGCATTTCCGATCGCAGAGCTTGGATCACTCATGCTGAGCTCAGTATTTTTTGTAAGATTATACCGGAATAAGATAAAGACTTTATAGCAGAAGGAGGAAGTAAGATGAAACTTGATCAATTAGTAGGAGACAGATTTAAGGAAAAACCATCGGATTGCGCCATCGACAGTCATGCACTTATGATCCGTGGCGGATATATGAAAAATGTAGCGAATGGTGTATTTTCACAATTTCCGCCGCTCAAACGCATCACGGCAAAGATCGAGGCGATCATACGGCAGGAGATGGATGCCATCGACGGACAGGAGGTATTATTTCCAGTGACCCTTCCGGGAAGCCTCTGGGAGGAGTCCGGGCGTTTTCAGAGTGTGGGCAGTGAGCTTTTGCGTTTTAAGGACAGAAATAATGCCCAGATGCTGCTCGGAATGACTCATGAGGAGGCGGCAGTCCATCTTGTGAGGGAGTATGCGAACAGCTATACAAAATACCCGTTTATGATCTATCAGATACAGACGAAGTTTCGTGATGAGGCTCGTCCACGTGCTGGGTTGATCCGTGTGCGTGAATTTACAATGAAGGATGCCTATTCTTTCCATACATCACAGGAGGATCTGGAGGAATACTATGACAGATGTTATAAGGCATATCAGAGGATCTTTGCCAGAGCCGGGATTCCTGAGGTTGTAGTAGTTGCTTCGGATTCGGGTATGATGGGAGGAAACATTTCCCACGAGTATATGCTCCTGACTCCGGTGGGAGAGGATTCGATCGTTCTCTGTGCGGAGTGTGATTTCCGTGCAAATATGGAGGCCGCAGAGTGTATCGTCGAAAATAACCAGACACTGCCACAGGAAGAACTGAAACTTGTGGATACGCCGGATAAGCATACGATCGACGATGTGTGTGAATTTTTAGGTCTTCCGGTGGAAAATTCGTGTAAGGCAGTTGTTTATCAGAGTAATGAAGATGATTCCTATATCGTGCTGTTTTTGCGCGGAGACCTTGAGGCAAATGAGACAAAGATAAAAAATCATCTGGGCTGTACCATCCGCCCGGCGGTCATCACAGCAGAATGCGGGCTGCAGGCAGGCTCGATCGGACCATATGCTTTAAATGGTGATTATACAATTCTGATCGACCACTCTTTAGAGGGGATTGAAAATCTGTGCTGTGGTGGAAATATTGATGGAAAGCATTATACTGGTCTCAATATAAAAAGAGATATCGGAGAGGTGGAGTACGGTGATTTTGCCAAGGCTGTTGAGGGTGGAATCTGTCCTTGCTGTGGGAAGAAGTCATTAAAGATCGAGCGGGGGATTGAGGTTGGAAATATCTTCCAGCTCGGCACAAAATATACAAAGACGATGGGCATGGAGTACTTAGACAGTGAGGGGAATAAAAAGAATCCAATCATGGGATGCTATGGGATCGGCGTCGGACGTCTGGCGGCTTCGGTCTGTGAGGTAAGGCGTGATGAATACGGTCCGATCTGGCCGGTGACGATTGCACCGTGGGAGGTACATCTGTGCTGTGTGCGCGTGGACGACGCGGAGTGCCATGCTTATGCAGATCGTCTGTATGAGGAACTTAAGAAGAGAAGGATCGAAGTGATCTATGACGACAGAGAGGTGCGTGCCGGTGCAATGTTCTCCGATGCGGATCTGTTGGGAGTACCGGTAAGGGCTGTAGTAAGTCCAAGAAATATGAAAAACGGATGTGTGGAGATCACGACGAGGGATAAATCCATAAGCAGACAGGCGGAGCTTGAAAAAGCTGCGGATTCGATCGAAGAACTGGTGAGGGAACTGTATGCAGAGATTGAGAAGAGAGCCGATGAATTTTAGAGAATATTTGAAAAAAGGATTTGTCATCCTGGACGGCGGCACTGGCTCCAATCTTCAGGAGCATGGAATGCAGGCGGGTGACTGTCCGGAGACATGGATCTTAGACCACCCGGATGTGTTTGTGGAATTGCAGAAAGGTTATATCGAAGCAGGGAGTGATGTGCTCTATGCCCCCACATTTACCTGTAACCGGATCAAACTGGCAGAATACGGGTTAGAATCCCGCCAGAAGGAACTGACTGCGCAGCTTGTGGCGCTTTCGAAGAGGGCTGTGGCCGAAAGCGGTACGGACCGGAAGATTTATATCGCTGGTGATATGACTATGACAGGAGAGCAGCTGTATCCGATCGGGACGCTCCCGTTTGAGGAGCTCATTGACGTCTATAAAGAACAGGCGCTGCTTTTACGGGAAGCAGGCGTGGATCTGTTTGCGGTAGAGACGATGATGAGCCTTCAGGAGTGCCGGGGGGCGCTTCTTGCGATCCGGGAGACGTGTGGGGAGGAGATGCCGGTTCTTGTGACGCTTACGTTTCAGGAGGATATGCGGACGCTGTATGGGACGAGCCCGGAGACCGCTGTGATCGTTCTTGAGGCGATGGGAGCGGATGCTGTGGGGCTCAACTGTTCCACCGGCCCGGATAAGATGACAGAGATCGTGGAGCGGATGAGTAAGGTTTCCGGTATTCCATTGGTGGTAAAACCAAATGCCGGATTGCCGCAGTTAGTCGATGGAAAGACCGTATATGGGATGGAGCCCGGGGAATTTGCAGAGGCAATGATGCCGCTTGTGGATCTTGGGGCTACTGTTTTAGGTGGCTGCTGTGGTACGACACCGGAACATATCCGCCGCCTGAAAGAGTGTCTTTCTTCTAAAAAAGCTGTCATACCGGAGGATAAAAAGATCCGGGCGCTGACAAACGAAAGGAATTTTGTGGAAATCGAACTGGACGGCACGTTTTCCATCGTGGGCGAGCGGATCAATCCGACTGGAAAGAAGGCACTGCAGGCAGAATTGAGAGAGGGCAAATTAGACCTTGTCATCTCAATGGCGGAAGAACAGGTGGAAAAAGGAGCGAAAGTCCTCGATGTGAATATGGGGATGAATGGCATCGATGAAAAAGAGATGATGCTCCGCGTCATCCATGAGCTGACATTAACGGTCGATGTGCCGCTCAGTATTGATTCGAGTTATGTGGATGTGGTGGAGGAAGCCCTCCGGATCTATCCCGGAAGGGCGCTGATCAATTCCATTTCACTGGAACCGGAAAAGTTTGAGAAACTGATTCCGGCGGCAAAAAAATACGGAGCGATGTTTATTCTGCTTCCGCTTTCCGAAAAAGGGCTGCCAAAGGATCTTGAAGAGAAAAAGCAGATCATAAATACGATACTGACAGAGGCCAAACGGCAGGGAATGTCAGAAAAGGACATTGTGGTGGATGGTCTGGTGGCGACGATCGGTGCAAATAAAAAGGCGGCACTGGAAGTGCTTGAGACGATACGGTATTGCAAAAATGAACTCGGAGTGGCGACGATATGCGGTCTCTCCAATATTTCATTCGGGCTTCCGGAGAGACAGTTTGTAAACAGTGCGTTTCTTACGATGGCGATCGGGGAAGGCCTTACGATGGCGATTGCAAATCCGGGTCAGACCCTGCTCACCAATGCGGCGCTGGCTTCTGACCTGCTTTTGAATAAATCCGGGGCGGACTTAAATTATATCAACGGAGTATGCCCGGCAGAGATTTCGGCGGATTCCGCAAAGAGTACAGCTTCCGGGAAAGGAACAGCAGGAGACAGTGGCGGTAGTGCAGAGGGAGAAAACGATCATCCGTTATTTCTGTCTGTCGTAAAGGGAAAAGACTCCCAGGTCGTGGAGCTTGTGAAGAAGGAACTGGAACAGGGGATGGCGCCGGCGGCCGTGATTGATGCGTATCTGATCCCGGCGATCAACCATGTGGGAGAGTTATTTGAAAAAGGGACTTATTTTCTTCCACAGCTTATTTCGAGTGCGGAGACGATGGAGAAAGCCATTGATTATCTCGAACCTCTCCTTGCCAAAGAGCGTGGGGATAAAAAACTGGATACGATCGTTATAGCTACCGTAAAGGGAGATATCCATGATATCGGGAAAAATCTTGTCGTCCTTATGTTGAAAAATTACGGATATGATGTCATTGATCTTGGGAAAGATGTAGAGAGCCAGTTGATCTTAGATACGGCGAGAGAAACCAATGCCGCAGTGATCGGTCTGTCCGCCCTTATGACGACTACGATGACGGAGATGAAGAATCTGGTGCAGATGGCGAAGGAACAGAACATTCAGGCAAAGATCGTGATCGGCGGTGCTGTAGTCACGGAAAGCTATGCGAAGGAGATCGGCGCAGACGGATATTCAAAGGATGCCAGAGAGGCTGTGAAACTTGTGAACCGGCTGCTCGAAAATGAGAAGGAAACGGTATAAATGGCGTTGCTCTGTTTATACAGATGGCATAAAAGGAGGCTCGCGGCATGAGCATGAATATAGTAGATGTGATCATTCCGGTGTACCGGCCGGATGAAAAACTGGAACGGCTGATTGAAAAGTTAGGGGTTCAGACGATGAAACCGGCTCATGTCCTTTTTCTGCAGACGATGACAGGAGACAGTGAAGATGAGAGGGTAGGAGAACTTCTTAAGCGGGCAGAGAATGCCACAATTATTCCGGTTGACAAGTTTGACCACGGAGGGACGAGAAATCAGGGAGCGTCTCTTTCTGAGGCAGAGTATATGTTGTTTATGACGCAGGATGCGGTGCCGGAGGATGCGTATCTGATCGAGAATATGTACCGGCACATCACTTCCGGGGAAAGGATCGCCACGGCATATGCCAGGCAGACGCCGGGCGATGAGGCAGGGGTGATCGAGAGCTATACGAGAACGTTTAATTATCCGGAGGAATCCTCTGTCAAGAGTTTAGACGATCTGGAGCGGCTTGGGATCAAGACCTATTTTTGTTCCAATGCCTGTGCCATGTATAAAAAGAGTGTGTATGAAGAATTGGGTGGTTTTGTGACAGAGACCATTTTTAATGAGGATATGATCTTTGCCTCCCGTGTGATCGGCGCAGGATATAAGATTGCCTATGCGGCAGACGCCAAGGTGGTTCATTCCCATAAATATACTTACAGAGAGCAGCTGACGAGAAATTTTGACCTGGGGGTTTCCCAGAGACAATACCGGGAAATCTTTGAAGGTATCAAGTCGGAGTCGGAGGGGATACGGCTCATTAAAGATACAATGCGGCATCTGGTCAGGTGCGGAAAATGGTACCTTATTCCTGATCTGATTTTTCAGAGTGGTTTTAAGTTTATCGGCTACCGGCTCGGGCTCCGGTATGAAAAACTGCCGGGGTGGCTGGTGAAGAAACTCAGCATGAATAAGAGATACTGGAATGAGAGGTACTAGTGTGAAAAAACAAGTTTTTTCACACGCGAGATTTGTGCCTGCGCGTTGCTTGACACAAACTCGTTATGCGCAGAAAGCAGCGCAGGAATGAGGACTAAAATGAGAAATGACATGGCGCAGATCCATATTGTGCTGACGACATATAATGGGGAGAAATATATCCGGGAGCAGTTAGATTCGCTGCTTGAAAATGATTTTAAGGACATCTATATCGAAGTGTGCGACGATGGCTCGTCGGACGGCACGGTGCAGATCGTAAAGGAGTATATGGAGCGCTATAACTGCATTGGATTTCATCAAAATGAAAAAAATCTCGGTTATACGATGAATTTTATGGAAGGGATACGCAGAAGCCAGAGTCCCTATATCATGCTCTGTGACCAGGATGACATCTGGCACCGGGATAAGATACGCAAGACCTATGAACGGATGAAACAGTTCGAAAAGGAAAATATGGGTCAAATGCCCCTTATGGTGTTTACCGATGCCATGAATTTTGACAGTGAAAATGGCGAAGAGCTTGGTTCCTTCCATAAAAATAGCCATCTTGATGTGGAAAAACTTGACACGGCCCATCTTTTTATGGAAAATAAATGTATCGGCTGCACGGTCATGGTCAATGAAGCAGTCCGGAACTATCTGGAAGTACTTCCGAAGGAAATCCGGGTGCATGACTGGTGGCTCGCTTTGATTTGCAGTCATTTTGGGAAAATTTCCTATATGAAAGAAACTACCTTGCATTATCGGCAGCATAGTGGTAATATGATTGGCGGAAGCAGCTTTTTTGATTATGTAAAAAACAGGATATCCAATCTCCACAGACAGAGGGAAGCGATCCGGGCTGCCTTTGCACAAGGAAGTGCGTTTTATGATCTCTTTGGTGAAGGGATGCCAGAGGAAAAACGTGAGATTGCATTTCAGTTTGCCCGGATGTCCCGGATGGGCATGTGGGGGCGTAAAAAAGCGATGCTTCGATATGGATTTTGCAAAAGTGGTTTTATCAGAAATGTGGCCTTATTCCTGCTCATATAGCGAAGGTGCGCATAAGGAACGGAGGATAAGATGGCAAAAAAAAATAAAAAAGAAAAAAAGGGAAAGAAAAAGATCGTCGGCAGGATTTTCCTTGTGATCGGGATTCTGTTCAGTATGGCAGCAGGAAGTCTTGTCGCTACGGGCCAATACAAATATAATGGTTCTCTCAACCTGATCAATTTTGACGAAAAGGATTCACTGGATAAAGTGGATATTTCTAAGTATGATACGGTGAGTGATTCTGCGATCATTAATGTTCTTCTTGTAGGGGCGGATAAAAATCCGGATGAACAAAATGCGAGCGGGGCATCAAGGCGTTCGGATTCCATGATGATCGCTACGCTCGATATGAAACATCAAAAATTAAAGATTACTTCTCTGATGAGGGATATGTATGTAGAGATTCCGGGCCATGGCAGCCAGAAACTAAATGCTGCCTACTCACTGGGCGGCATCCAGCTTCTTTATGAGACGATCGTATCGAATTTTGGGATCAAAATGAATGGTTATGTGGAAGTAAATTTCGATGCCTTTGTGGATGTGATCAATGCCGTGGGCGGGGTGGAGGCCACCCTTACGGAATCCGAAGCTGTAAACCTGAATGATACAAATTATATCAAACGGAAAAAATTCAGGAATGTAAAGGTGGGCAAACAGATGCTGAACGGATATCAGGCGCTTGGATACTGCCGGATCCGTCACGGAAAAAAGAAGAACGGTCGTTATCCGGCTGTTTTGACGGCGTCCGGAAAAGGGGATGATTATGGACGTGCAGAGCGGCAGCGGCTCGTTATGCAGGCTCTTTTGAAAAAGGTAAAATCAACGCCATTTAATAAGTGGATAGAACTTGTTGATATTATAATGCCGAATATCAAAACCGACCTCTCAAAAGATGATATTAATTCTTACATGTGGGCGGTCATTCAGATGGGGACGATGGAGCTGAACCAGCACAGTCTTCCGATCGACGGTGGATATACGAGCCAGTGGATCGGCGACCAGCAGTGCCTTGTGCCGGATATTCCAAAGAACAAGTCATCTTTGTATGATTTTATCTATAAGAAATAGTTTTGTTGACAAGATTGGATGAAATTGGTACAATTAGTTTTTGAACAGTAAGGAGTGATCGGTATGCAGAATATGGTGCTATCTATTTTGATCGATAATACACCGGGTGCTTTGTCCCGTGTCGTAGGTCTGTTCAGCAGACGCGGTTATAATATAGACAGTCTCACAGTGGGCGAGACGGAAAACACAGCAGTTTCCAGAATGACGGTCGCTGTGACCGGGGACCGGATCATACTTGACCAGATCGAAAAGCAGATTTGTAAACTCGAGAATGTGATCGCTGTGAAAGAACTGACCGGAGAGGCTTCCGTGTGCAGGGAACTGATTTTAGTAAAGGTTTCGGCGGCGCAGGAGGCAAGACCTGCGATCAATGCGATCGTAGAGATTTTCCGTGCCAAGATCGTCGATGTGGCTTCGGATTCCATGATGATCGAGCTGACTGGAAATCAGGCGAAACTGAATGCTTTTACAAAATTGCTGGACGGGTATGAGATAAAGGAACTTGTCCGCACGGGAATCACCGGGCTTGCAAGAGGATTTTTAGACGAGTAGCAAAAGGAAGCAGCCGGGATCCGGACTGGTGGCGGGTATCGCCGCCTTACATATTGAAAACCATCCGCCGGTTTGAACCGGAGGGGCTTTATATTTTATAATTATCAAACAGGAGGAACAGGAAAATGGCAGACGCAAAGATTTTTTATGAAAGTGACTGTAATCTTGGACTTTTGGATGGCAAGACGATTGCTGTCATCGGTTACGGAAGTCAGGGACATGCTCATGCACTGAATGCAAAGGAAAGCGGTTGCAACGTGATCATTGGTTTGTATGAAGGCTCTAAATCATGGGCAAAAGCAGAGGCTCAGGGATTTAAAGTATATACGGCAGCAGAGGCTGCAAAGCAGGCAGATATCATTATGATCCTGATCAATGATGAGTTACAGGCGAAGTTATACAAAGAGTCGATCGAGCCAAATCTTGAGGCTGGAAATATGCTTATGTTCGCACATGGTTTTAATATTCATTTTGGACAGATCGTACCGCCGAAAGACGTTGATGTGACGATGATCGCTCCAAAAGGACCGGGACATACTGTACGCAGTGAGTATCAGGCAGGAAAAGGTGTTCCGTGTCTTGTGGCAGTACATCAGGATGCAACAGGAAAAGCGCAGGATATGGCACTTGCTTATGCCCTTGCGATCGGTGGAGCGAGAGCGGGAGTTCTCGAGACGACATTCCGTACAGAGACAGAGACCGACTTATTTGGTGAACAGGCAGTGCTTTGCGGTGGTGTGTGTGCTCTTATGCAGGCGGGCTTTGAGACGCTTTGTGAGGCAGGTTATGACCCGAGAAATGCATATTTTGAATGTATCCATGAGATGAAGCTCATCGTGGATCTGATCTATCAGAGTGGTTTTGCCGGCATGCGTTATTCCATCTCGAATACAGCTGAGTACGGTGATTATATCACAGGACCGAAGATCATCACAGAAGATACGAAAAAGACGATGAAGAAGATCCTTAGTGATATTCAGGATGGTTCTTTTGCGAAAGAGTTCCTTCTTGATATGTCAGAGGCAGGCGGACAGGCTCATTTCAGAGCGATGAGGAAACTTGCATCTGAGCATCCGGCTGAGGTTGTTGGAGAGGACATCCGTAAGCTTTACAGCTGGAATGGTGAAGATAAACTGATCAACAACTAGAATGTTGTAATATATGGCCCGGTTGGAGAGTACTGACCGGGCTTTCTTTTTCCTGAGTCGACGTTGCTAATGCCATAAATGGCATGGCGATGGAGAGTAACAACGCTATTTTGCTATTTTGCAGGGGAATTATTGAAAGAGAGGATATCAGGGTATGATCCGACTTGTGGTCACTGACGTGGACGGAACGCTTGTAGAGGACGGGGGATCGGTTTCGTCTTTTAATCCGGAATATTACGATGTAATAAAACGATTGAGTGAAAAAGGGATAAAGTTTGTCGTCTGTAGCGGGAGACAGCGTGTCAGTGTGGAAAAATTGTTTGAACCGGTAAAGGATATGATTTATTTTGCAGTGGATGGCGGCAGCCTGGTATTTTATCAGGGAGAATGCATTTACTCAAAGATCATTCCATGGGAGATCTGCCGTGAGATCATTGAGGATGCCAGACAGATTCCGCAGTGTGATATTATGGTTTGCGGCGTAAAACGCAGTTATGCCACGAGTGAAGACTCAGAATTGTACCGTTGGATGGTAAACGCGTATGGGTTTGATATGGAAGCGGTGGGGGATCTGCAAACGAATATTTCGGATGATATCGTAAAAATTTCTTTGTATCATCACAACATGGTAGAGCAGCTGACGAATCCGTGGTTCCGTCCCAGATGGGAGAAGCGCATGCGGCTGAATCTGGCGGGGATACAGTGGCTTGACTGTGTACCGTTATCTGCAGGAAAGGGGAGCGCATTAGAGTTTATCCAAAAGAGGCTGGGGGTCTCCAAAGAGGAGACGATGGCATTTGGGGATAACCAGAATGATATTGACATGCTGAAAATGGCGGGGAAGAGCTTTGCCGTGGAAAATGCAAGAGAGGAACTAAAGTGTGTGGCTGGTGGGATATGTGGTTCATACAAGGAAGATGGAGTACTAACGGAATTGATTAAATTGATTTGAGAGGAAATGGAATATGGGAAACAATGATTGTTTATGGGTTGCTTTGATTTTTGTATTTGTGATGTCCTGCACGGTATTTTGTTTTTTGTATATACGTACCAAGATAAAAGAGCTGGAGAGGAAACAGCGTGTCTATAAGTCGATCGTCAACGAGTCTCTTGAGACGTTTGCACATGCGATCGATGCCAAGGACGAGGATACGAATGGCCATTCGGTCCGGGTGGCGGCATATTCGCGGGAGATTGCCAAGAGAATGGGGTTTAGCGAGGAAGAGCAGGAGCAGATTTATTATATGGCGATGCTCCACGATATTGGAAAGATTGGGATTCCGGACAGCATTTTAAAGAAACCCGGAAAACTGACGGAGGATGAGATGGAGATCATCCGCAGCCATCCGTCCATCGGCGGTGAGATCTTAAAGGATTTTACTGCAATCGAGGGGATCAGTGACGGGGCCAGATACCACCACGAGAGGTATGACGGAAATGGTTATAATGAGGGGCTAAAAGGTGAGGAGATTCCCCTGTTTGCACGCATCATCTGTGTGGCTGACTGCTACGACACGATGTCAAGTAAACGGGTTTATAAAAATAATCATGACAAAGAGTATATTTTGAAAGAACTGAAAGAGTGCAGTGGGAAGCACTTTGACCCGGAGATCGTACCGTATATGATCCAGATGATCGAAGATGGGACGGTGCCGGAATAAAAGGGAGGCAGAGAAAGGTGGGAAATGATATGTGAAGAAAAGGATTGATATTTACGAAAAGTATAGTATAACATAGTAAAGGTGTATCTAAACGGTAGCGGTTCGTCTCTCACACGTATTTACATACGGAACTTCCTGCAATTTGGAGGTGTTGCCTATTGGAAAATACAGGAGAGGAAGTAACTTTGAGATGTTAGATGTCGTAATCAAAGTATTTGGTTTAGCAGTCAGTTTGTTTAATTCGATTGTGAAGGCCATTGAAATGATTCACAAATTTAAGCATCAAAAAAGCAACCGCCCAAACCAAAGTTAGGTTGCTAATTTGATGTAGTAACTATTAACTGAGGTGAACCGTTGCTATAGGTACACCTTTT
>CAZOIF010000047.1:0-26211 GCA_964579975.1 uncultured Eubacterium sp.
TTGGAAAGCAGAGTTGCGCAACTCGAACAAGATGTTGCCACACTGAAAAACACAGCAGCTAATCATTCAACCAGTAACCTGGATACCGATTCCACTGACGACTCTGGCAACTCTGACACCCCGTCCAATACCAATTCTAATGAAGCTGTATCTGACACAATTGAATCTCTTACCAGTGCTGTAGAGGAAGTAACAGCAAAGGCAGATTCTGCCACACCTTCCGGAAATACAAAGGAAAACAGAACTCAGTTTTTCAATCTGAAAGATGAACTGGATCTGGTTGAACGGCGATTAGACGCTTACGATGATTATATTGAAGCCCAATACAAACAAAGTAATCTTACCTATGAAGATTATCGAAATCAGGAACAAGCACTGGAAGATATAGAAGATAAATTGGATGCCTCCGAGGATCGTTTAGAACGAACCTTTGGAATAAATGATTAATAACGAAAAAGCGGTCAAAGCACCAGTATCTCACACCTTGCGAAATATTGGTGCTTCTTCTATCATTTTTTTAACACAAGCGCCTCGCCATTCTTGCAGATCATTTCCAACTTACCATCCTTAATGCGATATGCTTCGCCGTACAGTATTTCCGTACCATTTTCTATTGTAATATAACTTCCATCATTCATTGCCAATATTTCATGAGTGTAACTATCAACGTATGTAATATCTTCCATCACTCTAAGCCCATCAAGATAATCATCCTTTAATATTTGATAATGAGGAAAAATATTAGTCTCTGTTAACCCAAGTCCGGAAATCCATCTCACAAAACTTGTATCAATCGCTTCCCCTTCCAGCTCCGGAGAAGCATACACAGTGGATGCACAGTTCATCGATCCTGCACTCCATGCGATAAGCAAACCATTAAAATCAATTAATCTCTCTTTCAACCCTATTTTTTTCATAAAAGTATTTTGTGTAGGAACATGTCCACCCGCTAAAAGGATAACATCCATCTCAGGAAGTTTTTCAATCAGTTTCTCATTTCTATCGTCGCATTTTTCTATGTACGAAATGCTCAATCCACTCATAGGAAATGATTCCTTTAGGCATGCACATACACTGTCATTTTTTTCATAATCATTTGGCGAGGCGCAAATAATCATGACTTTAGAGTCTTCAACCCATAACTCTCTCAATTTATCCAACAGTCCATTATCTGCAAGAAGAACAGACGGAACCCTTTTTCCATTAACCTTAAATGAACCACCTAATGAACTTGTTAATATACTACTAAATCCCATAGAAATCTAATAACCTCCCTATGATAGCAAGTATAAGCATTATAACATAATATCGAGGGTCTTTCCACTCCCCGAATATCATAAAAAGCACTGTGACTGTTGTAACTATAATTGCATATACGATTAGAATTTTTCTTTTCATTCCAAACCTCAATTTTAAATAGGAATTTCATTTCATTTTTGCTAAAACCTCACGACACATCTTTATTGGCTCTCCAGCAGCAATTTTGTCCTCGACGATCTGCCTAATAGTTGCACACCATTTATCCGTTTCAGAAATATCTGTGCACAGTTCCTTAAGAATCTGATCTCCCTCAATCAATGCCGCATCGTATTGCTCTTTCGAGATCTCACCCGATTTGTATGCTACATCCAATTCATCACGATCATCTATTTTTACATCTCCCTCAGGAGTAAAAATCACATCCAGATATTTATCGATATATACTGCAATCCCATCCTCGTCATATTCAATTCCATCCGTTATATCTACATACCATATGGAAGGTTGATATTTTTTGTTCATGGGGATAGGATAATGTATTCTTTCCTCATCATGTGTGCCATCAGGAAAGTATGTTACAGTGATAACCCGATTCGCATTATCAGGTATCAGTTCCAACCAGGTCATTCCTGTACCAGTCACTTGTATTCTTCCCGCTTTTGGCGTCTCCCAATAATTTGCTTCGCCATCCGTTAACCGAATCAAACAAGCTAATCCGTGAAATAATTCGTCATCGATTCTCATCTGATAATATGGGTAGTATTGAAATCCCCAACCATCTCTATTCAGTCTTTTATGTTTCATCAAATCTACCTTTCACATAAATTGCTTTACCTACTCTCCCACTTCGACTTTCGAATAGTCGATCTTACGAAACTCATACCCTGTTTCCTCTCCCCATACGTCTATGATCCTCATACTCGCATCCCGGTAAATCTCCCCCTCGATCTGGTTCAGTCTGCTACGGGTTCCAGTTCCCCAATAAGAATTTCTTGACTCAGTTTCCTCTCCTTCCCCGGGATTCGGGTTCACTTTGTAAGCATCCAGCAGTTCTGGTATGATTACTTCCCGCGATTTTTCTGCATAGTCCGAGACAAGCTTTTCCATTGATTTAATATTTTTCTTATCTTCATCGTAAATACATTTTTCCTGCAGATACTTTATCACATTCTTAAACTCTGCTTTCCACACCTTCTTGTAAGTATCCTGCAAGTCCCTGATTTCCGCCTCAGACTTATCCCAAGCATATATTTTAGGCAGAAAATACTCGTCGATCGGATTATTATAAACAGAGAATTCTTCCGCATAATTGTCAGTTTCGACCGCTTCCTCCGTACTGACAATTCCTTCTTCTTCGGCAGACTGTACCTCTTGTGTCTCCGCCCCTGTACTTACCGGGTCAGTTTCTGCCGTCCGGGACTTCTCTCCACGATCACTGCCAGAACATCCTGTCAAAAAAATAGTCACGATCAACATACATGCAAAAAATTTCTTCTTCATATCTTTTGCTTTCTCCTCTATCACTTCTAAAGGTACCAGCTGTTCCGTGTTCACAGCGCATTCATATTAGTCGGAACTGGACACGAACAACACCCGGGGCGTGCCCGGATGCTCCTGCAAAGAACTGATACCTTGAGATTATTATAGCATGTTTCATTTTATTGACAAGAAAAATCTTTTCCCACGGAAATCAATTCTCCTTTATTTCGTGTTCTGCAAAATTTCTGCCGGCACCATCCGGTCCGGACATCATACCAATAGCTAATTGATGAGCAGATATATCTGCCATGTGACATGCAGGTTCATGCCGCACACAATATTCGACACCATCACTGAATACATCGCATTCACGACAGCTTTCGATAACCCAAAATCCGGATCAGTAAAATATTAAACGTAGAACGGTCGATCATAACCTTCATCATCAGATACATAACAACACAGAAAATAAGGACAGATACGATGGACTGTCCCGCTACTTTCTCTCGTTTATTTATCCGGGTAACGTCTCTGAATCAGCCTTTTTCGAATGCCCTCCAATCTTTGAATCGTCTGCTCATCCATATCCTCTTCCAATGTTTTAGAATTCACAAAAGAAACAATCTCGTCTACCGGTTTCTTTTCCCGAAACATACGATCCAACGCTTCAATATCCTCACTTTTAATATTTCGATATGGTATCGTGAGCTCTTTAAATTCACTGGGAACCAACTCACTCACACCACCTCCATAATACCTACCCTCAAACTCACATTGAGCCAGTGTAAGGGAATTATAAAAACAGAATACCAGACTGTCCTTATCCCATCCTTCATTCAATCGGATATGATAACCCGCATCCGTGGTATGAATATCCGCACGATTGCTGTACACCCTTGGAATGATATGATACCGTTTGAAAAATATTACATCCCCCTTATTCACGATAGGAACCCCATACCAAGGAGTTCGATTTGCACATTTGTATCTATCTTTCAGCTTTATATCATCTGTACTCTGGTTTCCGGCCCATTTCAAATAATTCTTCAGTTTTCTGGAAAGTTCTGTCTTTGCTGTGCCAGACAAATTGAGCAGGTACATTGGTTTTTTCTCTTCCCTAAGTTTATTTACAGCCTTTTCATCAATCATAATAGTGTTTTCAGAAATGCAGGAGGCTTTTTGAAGAATTTTTAAAACCTGTCCCTCGCATTCATACTCTTTCATCTGTTGTTCCGTAATAATAAAATATTTATTTCCTCCTGTTACAATACCAGGAGCGCTAATTCCCATTTTCTTTATGGCACTATAAGACTTCGCTGTGTTCTGAAGCAACACAATATCATCATCCGTCAAAACAGCATTGGACCACTTCTTTAATGGTTTATTTTTCTGGATCGTATTTTGAAAAATCGGTTTAGAAGCACTAGCGTCCTCATATACCTCATATAAAATATAGGGAAGATTTACCCTTCGGTTTGTCAAATAAACTAGACAGACTTCCTGCTCAATGCTAGAAAAAACAGGCACTTCAAAAGTAATAATATGTATCGTGTTAAACTTTTTCTCTAAATGTTCCCGAAGCCTCTCCGCATACTGTACCTGAAGGAATTCCATGGGAAGTACAAAAAAAATCGTACCATTCCTTTCAAGCACCCTGCATGCCCCTAGTACAAATGCCAACCACATATTCTGCATAACAGAGGGCTTCAGTCCCTCCATCCTGCACAATTTCTTTGTGCTTTCTAAATCCTCGTCATCCATCATTTTCGGATTAATATAGGGAGGATTTCCAATAACAAGAGAATATTTCTCGTTGCATTCCATAGAAAAATGAATAAAATCCGTCATCTGGATATCCAGTTTCTTGTCCCCATATCTTTGCCGGATATCATGTACCTTATCACTAAACCGCTCTATTGCTTTTGCCGATCCACATAGTGGCAGCAACGAAGAAAAAAACCTTCCGTCACCAGCAGAAGGTTCTAATATCTTAGAAAAATCTTGCTTTTCCTTTTTTAAATAGGTCACCATAAAATCAATCAGATCAGTTGGGGTATAATAAGAACCCGTTTTTTTATCGTCCCTCATCTACTCACCTTTTTCAAATGCATCCTGTATGTACTCTTTTAACATGATATTGGAAGAAATATAAAAATCCTTTTCGTCTTCATTCAACATATTATCATGAAACAACTCTTCCAGCCGGCTTTGTATCTCGTACAAAAGCTGGATTTTCCAATACAGATCTGTTCTTCTGATATCAAAATGAAAGTTTTTGCACATGTGCTTTCCTAGTTCTGTTATTCCATATATATACCCCTGATCATCCCGCTCCATGTGCCGATCAAACTCCTCTGACGCCGGATCGACAAAACCAATATGACCGTCATTGTGTATTCTTTTATCCTTGGTAGGCCACTTATTAGATTTTGTGCGATTACATTTGGGGCAGGCAAGAACCAGATTATTGTAATCATTCATCAGTTCCGGCGCAAGACTTTGGGGAACAAAGTGATCAATATGAAATCTCTGGTGCATAATTTCTCCACTCTTCCCACAGTATCCGCACATTTTGTAAAAATCTTCCATTAAATACTTTCTAGCTTCGGAGTAATGCTTTAATTTTCCAGCAGACGCTCTTCTTCTAACCACCTTATCACTGTGTACTCTCAATATTTCCTCCTATTGGTCATATTTTTCAACAATTCGATTTCCAATCACAAGCAGCTGATCTAATTTTCCCTCAAAGTCGGATGTCAGAACCTTTTCCGGCAATTTTTCGATCATACCATAAGAGGATAGTACTTCATACAACCGAAGATATTCCTTTTCTTCTGACAATGAAAGTCTTTGTTCTTTCTTTTTTTCATGTAACAACAGATACTTCTCTTTTTTTTCTTCACTGCGCCTTTTAAATACATCTGCGCTTTGTTTGAGAGTCTCTACAAACTCGGTCAGTTCTTTAAGCTTATCTGGATCATCACCCTCTGTATCAAATCTGGTTTTTGAATATCTGTTCCGCTGTGTCACAAGTCCATCATTAATCTGATCCTGTTCTACTGCTGTCAGGATAAAACACTCCAAATCCCTCATCTGATCATTGATATAATTGATCAATGCAGAGCCATTAAAACCAAAAGTTCCTGCCATCTTGTAATCTACTAACAACACTTCAACCCGTTCCTCATATATTTTGTCCAAAAATTCTTCTCTGGTTTTACATCCCTCCAACAAAATCAAATCAATATCCGGGTACCTGCGTTTGAGTTTTTTCTTATAATTCTCATACTGGGTTGGCTGATCATCAATATACCCTATCCTATACATATTTCCCTCCAAAACTTACATTTGCTTTAAAACCTTTACTCAGCATTTTATTTTCAGATAAATCTATATCTCCATTATACTCCAGTACGGTTCGTTTTACAATCCACATTCCCATTCCTGTCCCATCCTCATCTTCACTTTCATTAGGAATCCCTCTATCGCTTTCAAAAGCATCCAGAATTAGTTCTGGTCGCTTTTTATACTTGGGTGTTAACCCCCATCCTGTGTCTTCATAATAAAGAATAAAGCCCTCTTCCCTTTTTTCAATCTTTATCCTGATTTCTTTTTCATCCAGCACCTCGTCATTTTCGCGTTCAAAAGAAACAAGGCTGTTTGAAATAAGGTTACTAATAACATTCTCGATGTCAAAAGCAAAACATTTAAATAAAATATCCTCATCACAGGAGAAAATTAGTCGAACACCACTCCTTCCCAGTATTTCCTTCCACGTTCCCAGAAAATCCTCCAGAAGCACCTTCATGTTACAACATTTTCGTCTTCTTTTATCTTTGCGGATGGATTCAATCGTCACACCAAACCAGGAAGCAAAATGTTTTTTAAAAACGATTGCCTGCTGAATATTCCGAAAAGCTTCTTCTATATCTTGGTCATACTTAATTGCTTCATATGCCGAATCCAGTTCCTGACCTATATTATTCGTTAGTGTACGAATCTCATGCATAAACATATTCGCAATAATCCCTGTCGTTGCCAGTGTCTGAAGCATCTTCATCTCATCTTCTAATTCCTGAATCTCCTGCTCCTGTCTCTCGCCATAAGAACTCAGCAGATCCATAACTTCACTCGGGTCTGCTGACGGGGCTCGAACTTCCTCCTCACGATCAGTCGTCTCGCTATCTTCCTCCGCCCCTTTTCCACTATCCTTCCCGCTATTCTGTTCTTTTTTTTGCTGCTCCGCCTCCCATTTTTTGCGCTCCTCTGCAAGCCTGCGCATTTCTTCCAATTTTGCCTGAAGCTCATCTTTCTGCTTGGCATAGTCTGCCAGCTTTCTGCCGATTCCCTGCCTGTCCCGTTCAAACTCATTGATTACAGCTATGAGAACTCTTTTTAACTGTTCAAATCCCGGCCCCTCCTGAATACCATTCCGGTTTGCAGCATCCTCAAGATTGCTGTTTTCCCTGGATATATCCACCAAGCCAATCATCTGTTCCGAACCAACACGCCAATTTCCCTTGGAATGACCCAATCCTGCTGGCGAACGATTTCTGCGGGCAGATAACTCCAGCCAGTCAAAATCATTATCCCCATATTCCCCATAGGGCCGCACCCTAAAATGATCTCTATAGATCTTTATACCACCAAATTCTTTAGTTAAATTTTTTCTTCCCTTGATATCTTTATAATAAAATTTTTCAGCATCCTTTTTTGTGTACGTTATTTTATTAAAATAAAGGACTCCCTCATAATTTCCAATGAGGTTTTCCCTCTCTCCAATCTCTGCAAAGGTAAACTCCATTGACTTGGTCTCACCATGAAAATAAGAAATCTCCTCTCTACTTATACCTGCTTCTCTTATTACCTCTTCTTCCTCATCCCCAAAATCAAATTCGTTCCTGTTTATATAAAGTCTCAACTGATCCTCTTGGACCGTGAATTTTATACGGTAATCATAAGAATCAATATTCGCACTTACGATTTTTGCCTCTTCAGCAGAAGTCATATCACTAAAAAAATAAACATCAAAATCTTGTACCACATCTGGAGGAAGCAGATTTTCAAGGTGATTTCGCAATCTCTCCATCGTCTTATCATTCCAGTCATCATGCAGACCATACAAGCGAAAAACGGTTCCCGTATTTCCCAGATCCAGATTCCTGATCCGCTTCCCCATTCCCTGATTGCTCCATGAATCAACACGTGCATAACCTAACAGCGTATCATCCGAATCAAATAACTGCGCCTTTACATCTGACAGATTTTTACTTCCATTAAAATCATCCCAGTTAACAATCCATTCCAATCCACCCCATTTCGAGATCGTCAACATTTCACAACGGTCAGAAATACGATCAAGTGCAAATCTTCCAATCCCCTTTGCCCCCGTCTGAATACGGTTTCCTTCTGTTTTAAACGTAGTCTTTTTAGAGGAATTTCCAATGGTCATCCAGTGGTCTCGGAGCACTTCTTCTACCATACCACTGCCATTATCAATCATAATAATACAATTCTCAGACGCACTATAATACAAGCAGAATACTTTTGCATCTGCATCATAAGCGTTTTTCACAATCTCCAGAACTGCCCCTTCCAATTTGGATACATTCTCTCTTCCAATCAATCTGGCTGTATAGGCATCCACATTAAAGGAAATGCTTCTTTCATTTCGTCTCATTAAACTTCCTCCAAAGACCAAATCCAATCAAACTATTTATTCCTCAAAACACTCAAAATTATCCCCGCAACCCCAGCTCCTTTGCCACTCTCTTAATCTGCTGGATAAATGCGTCATTCTTTCTTCTCTCTGACAACTCTTGGTTTGGAGTAGTAGACCATCTGTATATCTGCTCAATACTTCCGTAACCTCTTTTAAACAGTCTGGCATACTTTACACAGTTCTGTTTTGATGGAGCATCCGATAAAATAATCTTCAGCTCCTCATCTGTCCACTTCCCGCCCTTGTTTGAGGTGTCTCTTTTATCTTCATTATCTCTCTGATAATCAATCAGAATTTCCGTAATCAAGTTTATCTTTTCCAGATATCCAAACCCATCAACATTCTCATCAAATGCTCTATAAAGTAAATCCTTGTATTCTCTCTTTTTCATTTCATGTCATCCTTATTTATCCGACTGCGCAATATGCTAATTTTTAGTATAATCTTACATATCCTAAAAGTCAAGGAGTATTCCCAACCAAACCTGAATTTAAGAAATGACAGCACTTACCGCACAAGAAAGCGGACTGGATATCATATTATCCGTGATTATCCCGATTTTCATTTATGCAGCAAAAGAATATAAGAAACAGCGTGTTATGGAAATTTATGAAGACGAGCCCGGAGGCTTGTGCGGATGTTATCTGAAAGATTTTTGTATTGAACAAAAAAAGCAAGGCATGGCCTGCTGCCACACCCTGCTTCTTTTTAATGCAAAAACGATTATTTACTTTGACAAATCAATGCTCCGGACAACATCCCTCACCTTAAGTACCATCGAAGGTGTTACGGAAAGCTCATCAAATCCCATCCGCAAAAATGTCTCCGTCAGCGTCGTGTCGGCACCGAGTTCACCACAGATACCAACCCAGCAGCCCTCCTTGTGGCCGTTGTCCACAACCATCTGGAGCATCCGCAAAACTGCCTCATGATGGGAGTCATAGATCGGATCCAGTTTCGGATTCTGACGGTCGATTGCCAGTGTGTACTGTGTCAGGTCATTCGTTCCGATGCTGAAAAAGTCTACTTCCTTTGCCAGCTGATCGCTGATCATGACAGCAGCCGGCGTCTCGATCATGATCCCAAGCTCGACCTCTCCATATGAGATCTCCTGCTCGTTCAGTTCTTTTTTGACCTCTTCTGTTATTTCCTTTATCTTCTTTACTTCACTGACAGAAATGATCATCGGGAACATGATGGATATCGTACCATAATGGCTCGCACGGTAGAGCGCACGGAGCTGGGTCTTAAAAATCTCCGTCTGGTCAAGGCAGATCCGGATAGCACGGTATCCCATCGCCGGATTGTCCTCCTCTCCCAGATCAAAATAATCCACCTGCTTATCCGCACCGATATCCAGTGTACGGATGATGACCTTTTTCCCGGCCATCGTCTCCGCAACAGTACGATATGCTTTGAACTGTTCCTCCTCAGTCGGATATGTATCCGATTCCAGATAGAGAAACTCGCTCCGGAAGAGTCCGATCCCTCCTGCATCATTTTCCAAAACGCTAGCGACATCTGCAACACCGCCGATATTGGCATACAGATTGATCTTCCTTCCATCCAGTGTCACAGTATCTTTTCCCTTCAATTCCAAAAGGAGTTTTTTCTTATTGTCCTCCTCATCCTTCCGGCTCTGGTACTCCCGCAGCGTATCCTCATCCGGATCCACAAAAATCTTTCCGGCAAATCCATCCACCACTGCCATTTTCCCATCCATATCCTCCGAATAACCGACACCGATCAGCGCCGGAATATTCATCGTACGGGCAAGGATCGCCGTGTGCGAATTCGTGGAGCCAAGCCTTGTCACGAAAGACAACACCTTACTTTTATCTAACTGAACCGTCTCACTCGGCGCCAGATCCTCTGCCACGAGTATGACCGGCTCGTCATTAGCAGGCCCACTCGTCTCCCTGCCCTGAAGGATCCGGATAACCCGGTTTGATATGTCCTTGATATCTGCCGCCCTCTCCTTCATATAAGCGTCATCCATTGATGCAAACACTTCAGAAAGGTTATCTCCTGTCGTTGCTACCGCAAATTCCGCATTGACTTTCTGAGTCTCGATGATATTCGTGATCGGTTCCACATAATCCAGATCGTCTAACATCATCTGGTGGACGTCAAAGATCATGGCATTGACCTCGCCAACCTCCTGAAGAGCTTTCTCATAAAGTCCTTTCAACTGCTCTTTTGCCTTTTCTTTTGCGTCTGTAAAGCGCTTGAGCTCTGCCTCCGCATCTTCGACCGACTCACGCTTTACCTGGCGGTCTCCCTTGGCAAAGATGGAAATCTTCCCGATCGCAATGCCGCCGTATACGCTCTTGCCTTCCAATACATCCATTGCACCGCCTCCATTATTACAGATTCTCTTTCAAAAATGTACTGAGTTTTTCGATCGCTGCCTCCTCATCTGCTCCATCGGCTTTCAATATGATCTCCTGGCCCTTTTTGACACCGAGCCCCATCACGGCAAGAAGTCTCTTTGCATCTACTTCCTTTCCGTCCTTACTGATCGTAACGCTGCACTCGCAGGCTGCCGCCTCTTTGACAAACATTCCCGCTGGTCTTGCATGGATTCCCTGCTCATCTGTGATCACATAACTAAATTCTTTCATTTCTTTATCCTCGCTTTCTTTTTATTGATATCTCTTCCTTTACTGATCAGCCTTTATCGCTGAACTTTTATGCGCCGGCCCGTGCATCCCGTTTGATAAACCCGAGCAGGATCGTCGTCACCGCCGAGCCGATCAGCCATGCCACGATATATAAGAACGGCTGCCCGACGGTTGCAAATACGAAAATACCACCGTGCGGAGCCATGAGTGTACAACCAAACAGTGCCGATAAAAATCCTGCTACACCGGCGCCGGCCATCGTACACGGAATGACGTGGAATGGATCTGATGCCGCAAATGGAATCGCACCCTCCGTGATAAAGGAACATCCCATCACGATATTCGATACCGCAGATCCTCTCTCTGCCGTCGTAAACTTTTTCGGGAACAATTTACAAGCTATTGCAATTCCGACTGGCGGAACCATACCGCCGACCATAATGGACGCCATGGCAATATAACATGCCTGGACAGCCGGATCCGAAGCCTGAAATCCTTCATTCATCATCTGGGTCGCTGTCGCTAACATTCCGGTTCCAAACACATACGCCGCTTTATTGATCGGGCCACCCATATCGATCGCCATCATCGCACCGAGGATAAGTCCAAGTACGGTGATCATACCCGCATCGGAAATGCTCGTGAGCATATTACTCAGACCGGTATTGATCAAGCCGATCAGTGGATTAAAGATCATGCACATCAGTATGCCGACTGCAAAAATTCCCACAAGCGGATAGATCAAAGTCGGCTTGATGCCATCGAGCGCATCCGGCAGATTGCTGCACAGCTTCTTTAATCCAAGTACAAGAAATCCTGCGAGGAAACCTGCCACGATCCCGCCCAAAAAGCCGGATACGGTATTTCCACCATTTTCACCAACAAAGGCAAAATCCGATATGAACTTTGAAAATCCACCCATGGAGCCTGTAGCATCGGCAAACGGATAATCAGCCAGAAGCGCATTTCCATTTGCTGCAAGAAGTCCGCCGGCAAATCCGACCGCCAGTCCCGGCCTGTCTGCGATCGAATAAGCGATATAACCTGCCAGCACCGGAACCATCATACCCATTGACAGTCCTCCGATGTATTTGAACAATGCTGACAATGGCGTACACGAACCAAAATCTCCGCCACCGATCGAACCATATCCGCAGATCGTATCGATCAAAAAGGCGATTGCGGTCATGATACCGCCTCCGATAACAAACGGGAGCATATGAGACACACCACTCATCAGATGCTTATACGCTGCGTGTCCAAACGACTCCTTTTCCCCGGATCCATTCTCCTCGGTATCCCCTGAACCACCTTCATAGACCGGCGCTGTCCCGCTAAGCGCCTTCTGGATGAGTTCCTCTGACTTATTGATTCCATCCGCCACTTTCGTGATCACGACACGTTTTCCGGCAAAACGATCCATCGGCACCTTCGTATCTGCCGCCACGATAATGCCGTCTGCCCGGTCGATCTCCTCTGCGGTCAGTACATTTTTGGCGCCGCCTGAGCCTCTCGTTTCGACCTTAACCTGATGTCCAAGTTCTTTTGCTTTCTTCTCAATCGCCTCTGCTGCCATGTACGTGTGCGCGATCCCGGTCGGACATCCGGTCACTGCCAGGATCAGTTTCTGACTACTTCCCGAGGCTTCTGCCGGCTCTGTACTCTCTTTCTTCTCCTCATCCCTGTCACTCTCAGCAGCATCGATCACCTTCAGAAATTCCTCGACACTTCCGGCACTTTTAAGTCCGGCAGTAAATGCCTCATCCATCAGAAGGACCGAGAGTTTGCTGAGTACATCCAGATGTACATTATCTTCAGTATTTGGTGCTGCAATCAGAAAGAGTAAATTCACCGGTTCTCCGTCCAGTGCATCAAATTCCACTCCGTCCGGCACTACCATCGCTGCAAGTCCGGGTTTGTTCACCGCATCCGACTTACAGTGCGGGATCGCGATTCCTTCCCCGATTCCGGTTGTACTCTCTTCCTCCCTTGCGTAAACACCCTTTCGGTATGTCTCGACATCACTGATCTTTCCACTGGCCGCCATAAGCTCTACCATCTTGTCTAAGGCATCCTTTTTGTCCGCTGCCTGGCCGTCCAGTCGAATACTTTCCGGAGCCAGCAAATCAATAATCCTCATATCAATTCTCCTTCCCATTATTAAAATTCAAATGTATGTGCATCCATGATCGCATCTACTTCCTGTTTTGTCGCCAACTGTTCTGAAAATGCACTGGCACTTCCCGTACAGAGCCCGAGTTTAAATGCTGTCCGGTAATCCCCTGACTGCATATAACCGGCGAGAAAACCTGCGACCATAGAATCCCCGGCGCCAACCGAGTTAACGACCTTTCCTTTTGGTGCACTGCTCTCATAAACAGTTCCTTCCGCTGTCACGAATACGGCGCCATCGCCCGCCATCGAAACAAGGACATTTCTTGCACCCTTCTCCTGAAGTTTCTTTGCATATACAGCTACTTCCTTTTTATCTGTCAGACTTACCCCAAAGATTTCACCCAGCTCATGGTTATTTGGTTTCACAAGAAATGGGTGGTATGGCAGTACATTTACAAGAAGATCCCTTGTCGCATCTACCACGATCTTTAATTTCCTGTCTGACAGATATTTCATGATGTCCATATACATGGATTCCGGCATAACAGACGGAATGCTCCCTGCGAGAACGAGCACGTCGCCATCCTGCAGGCTCCCAAGCTTCTGATACAGTTTTTGGATATCTCCTTCCCGGATCTCCGGTCCCTGCCCATTGATCTCACTTTCTTCGTTTGAGCGAAGTTTCAGATTGATACGGGAAATTCCCTCCTCTACCTCGATAAAGTCAGCACAGATCCCCTGACACTCCATCAGTCTCCGGATCTCCTTCCCGGTAAATCCGGCAAGAAATCCAAGCGCCGTACTGTCAAAGCCAAGGTTTTTCAATACAATGGATACATTGATCCCTTTGCCACCGGCATAGATGATTTCCTCGGCTGTCCGGTTCACCCTTCCTGTCTGAAAATCATCTACTCGCACAATGTAATCCAACGATGGATTAAATGTTACGGTATAAATCACAGTTTTTTCACCTCCACGATGTTATCACAGTGGGAGAATCCTTCTCCCGGCACTTCTGTCGTAATAATGACAGCATGTGTAAAATCCGCAAATTTTACGCAGGATATCTGTGAAAACTTGCTGGGATCACACAAGACATAACGTTTTGCACTGCTGGCCATCGCCATTTTCTTGATCATGGCCTCCTTTACATCCGGCGTGCTAAATCCCATACTCACACTGACACCATTCGTTCCCCAGAACCCTTTTGTAAAATTATACTTTCGCAGGCTCTCAACTGCTTCATCTCCAACGACCGCACCTGTCGTTGCTTTGAACTCGCCACCGGGAATGTACGTCGTATATCCTGCCTCTGACAGTTTCTGGGCATGGCTGATTGCATTGGTCACAAACACAACCCGCTTCTCCGTCAGATACTCGATCATCAGTTCCGTCGTCGTCCCGGCATCCAGAAAAACAAAATCATCTGGTTCTATGAGAGAAGCTGCATATCTGGCAATTCTCCGCTTCTCACCCTCATTCATGGACTTTCTGAGGGAAACATCATCATCCTTTGTGTGATAGGAGGCATCTTTTATCATCGCCCCGCCCCACACCCTGCTCAGTCTTCCCTGTTCATCAAGCATGTTCAGGTCTCTTCTCGCTGTCGATTCGGATATGTTCAATTCCGCCATCAGATTCTGTATCGAGATGCTTTTGTTCTTTTCTACCAGTTCAAGAATCCTTTGCTGCCTCTCCTCGGTCAGCATTCCCTCACCTCCATTCCCTGTGTTCTGATTAATATTAGTATACCGTCATTTTCGTTCATAGTCAATCATTTTCTTTCAAAATCTTCCACAAATCCTTCTTCCCTTTTTTGTATAATATGCACAACAAGTCTCCTTCTAATCCATTTTACAAAGTGATTTTGCCCTGTTTCCTCTTTTTCATGACAGATTTTGACTGTTTTTGTCACATCTGACACAAATCCCCTTTTGTAGTTCCAACCATGCTCTTTTATAAACAGGGTTCCAATTGGCGCCGCTGAGCTAAATAAAAAAATGGGATGAGCAGCGGAATGCTCCGTGCATCCGGCTGCTCATCCTATTCTTTTATGCCAATCATTAACCTCTCTTATAACCCTATCACACCTTAAAGGAAGCTACCGTTTCATTCAAAAGTCCACTCAACCGGGATAATTCCTCCATTTTGGCAAGGACGGCATTGGAATTTTCATTGGAATTCTGGGCAGACTGCTCCATCCCTTTCATATATTCCATAATCTCTCCAACCAGTTCCGTAATGGACCGAATCGACGCATTGATCCCCTCCATGTCGGCGCTCATCTGCCCGGAGGCGGCTCCGAGATCGCTTGAGATTCCACTGTAAAAAGCAGCATCCTGCTTATACATTCCGGCAAGTTCTGTCATTCCTTTATAGTCTTCCATTACTTTTCCGTTCATGAACTTCAATAGTTTTTCTGAACTTTCCGACAGGACAGATACATTTTTTACAACGTCTTCTGTCACCTGACGGATCTTATCGACCGCCACTCTCGAATTATCCGCCAGGTCGCGGATCTCATCGGCAACGACGGCAAATCCTTTGCCCGCCTCCCCGGCTCTTGCTGCCTCAATAGACGCATTCAGTGCCAAAAGATTCGTCTGCGAGCTGATCGACAGAATCTCTTCGGTCAATGTATCGATATCCTTTACCCGCTGGCTGTCTGCAATTGCCTTTTCCAACTCTCCCCTCGTTTTCTCATAAAGCGAAACCGCTTCCCTGCCGGATTTCTCGGAATTTTCATGCTGTTTTCCGGCCCGTTCCATAATATCGCCAGACTGTTCTGCCGCTTCTGCCGCCTTTCTTGCCACATCTTTTACAAGGGCGCCAAGCTCCTCTCCCGTATTTTTTATATTCTCTGTCAGTTCCTTTGCCGCAGTGGTCTGATCCATTACCTGTACAGTAACCCCCAGTATATCAGAAATCCCCTGTGTCAGTACAGTCATCTCAGAAGAGGTATCCTCTGCGATCGTGCCGATATTTCCTGCCTCTTCCTTTGTGTTTAAAATAATACCACGGATCTGTTGTTTCACCTCAGCTGTTGCCGTCCGGATCTGCTCAGTCTCATTCTTATATTCCTTCGGAATCGTCTTTTCACTGACAGTATTCTCCGAAAAGTCACCGGATGCAAACTGCTTGAGCATCTGTACCGGTGCCAACATCCTGCCAATCAGTCCCGTCATGAAAACCGTCACGAGTGCGATGATCACAAGTGCGATCACAAGCGCCACCACGATCATCGCCCTAAGGGAGCTTATAACATTAACAGTTGGCACTACAACTCCCAGGCTCCAGTTACTTCCGTCGATAGCAGACGCTGCAAAATAGCATTCACTGCCATCATAGTCCTCTTGTTTTATAACACTCTCTTCCGTTCCGTCTACGAGACCGGAAAGCCCCGGCATGATATCCTTGACCAGTACCGCCTTGTCTTCCGTCGGCTCATATTCTTTATTTTTATGTGCTACATACTGTCCACTGCTGTCTGCGAGGAATCCATAGACACCTTCTGCAAAATTAATGCTTCCGGTCAGATCAGTCACTGTCCCAAGCGTCACATCGAGGCCGATCACTGCCTTCAGCTCGTCATCTATGTAAACCGGCGCCGCAATTGTCGTACACATCTGGTTCGTCAGCACATCCCAATAAGGATCTGTTACGATCACCGCCTTTTCCTCAGCGGCCTGCTGATACCACCCGCGCTGTACCGGATCATATCCATCCGGAATCTCTGCCTCCCGGTTGGACTGGATAAATTTACTGTCTTTAGTTCCACAGTACAGATTTAAAAGCTCTTCTCTTCCTTCCGCATACGTGTCCAGTACGGACTGGATAAACTCCTCGTCCGTCTGCCCGGCGGCTTCAATGCTGTTTGCCGTCCCGGCAGCAAGCATTTTTTCATTCTCGATCCATGTGTTGATCTGCTCTGCGTACTTGTCTGCATTCAGCTGTAACGCCTCTGTCTGGTTCTGAATCAGATGTCTTCCTGCCACTATGACGATTCCGGCCGTTGTCAGCATAATACTTGCCACAACAATACAGATAACGCTGAGTGTCAGTTTTCCTTTGATTGTTCTTCCCATGATTCCCTCCTTGTATTTTCTTCACAATAAAAATTCGTTATAACTGATTTATTATAACAAATTATTTTCCTCAAAACACACGTACCGGTACAGATTGCACTTTTTAGGGTATAATTTGCTGATCCGATTTCCACGGCCTTTTATTCTTTTCGGTAAGAGCTACATAGAGTCTTACGATCCCCTCCGTAATTATCATGCACAGGACAGTAAGAAACCAGCATTGCACCGGTGAAAATCCTTCGTATCTATGAAAGCCGCATATCATCAAATAAACCGCTATATGTATTGCGTAATATTTTGATATATGTCTATTGTAATAAAGCAGCTGTCTTCCAATCACTCCGCTTTTTTTCATTACCCCATCGCCGAAATACAGTACACCCGCAAAGAAAAGAACATGGGCAATGCTTGCGGCAACATGAAATATATCAGGTTGGGCATATGTCATACCCAGATAATTATAAAGATCATCGCCGAATCCGTACTTGTTTATAGTAAATCCCCACCACACCAAAGCAATCACTGCGCATACGGGCATTACCAAAGCGTAAAATGCCTTTTTATCCTTTACTCTTTGCAGTAAATGTCCGAATGCTACCCCCAAAAATGCGTAGGATAAAAAGTAAATTGCAGGAAAGGATATAAAATAAGCCTCGCCTATAATGATTTTTACGATGTAGCCCAGTACAGGAACATCCACAGGTTTTCCGTATACAAAAGGAGCAATTATGGCAAACAGCAAACCAGTGGCTGCATATCCTGCAACGGGGAGTTTGCATTTCTTCGCCAACGCAAGCGCCAGATATATGATACCTGTTATAAAAAAGATATTTATAAACTGCAAATACAGCATCGCAAGATCATAATATGCCTGTTTATCGTCAAGTCCATTCCTTACGAACAGATAGGGCAAAGTCAAAGCAGCAACATAAGCGATATTGCCCAAGTATTGGTATGCTATCATAACAATACCGCTTTTTGCAAGTGTCTTTGGCTCTGACCGCCTGCTGTACACTGTACCCATACCCATTACAAAAATAAATATAGCAGCACCCGATAAGGTAGCAAAACCAAACACTAATTTTGCCACGATATCTTCATTACTTGATGTTCCCTGATAGGCGTGTACCAAAAAGATAAACACCATAAATAATCCCTTTAAGTAATCAAACTCACTCTGCCTTGATGTATTTACAGGTTCCTTATCCAATATATGGTTCATCCAAAAGTACTCCTTCCATATCTGATCCAGCTGCTCTATTTCGCATGAATATCCAGCTTCTTATCCAAACCGGCAAGCCTGAATACATCCATCACCTCATTGCTTACATGGATCACAGAAAAAGTCCCATTCGCACCCTTCATCTTCTTATAGGCAGACACAACCTCCCGCAGTCCGGAAGATGCAATGTATTCCAACTTCTCAAAGTCCAGTACCAGTCCCTCAATATCAGAAAGTGCATTGATCTCCTTTCCCAGTTCCGGTGATGATTTCGTATCCAGCCATCCCTCCACCAAGAGAACTGCCGTGTTGTTTTCCATTGTTTTTGTAATTGTCATCTCGATTCCTCCTTATTAAACATTAATGTTAAAATATTATTACCATTGCTATATTCATAATTGACCTGGTCTGCCAGTTCAACAGCAATCAGCCTTCCCAGACCTCCCACCTGTGTATCAACATCATACTCCTCTACATCTACCATATTTTCCAGCGGATCAAACTCCCTTCCGCTGTCACGGAACTCTACAAGAATCTGATCAGAAATCTTCATGAAAATCTCCACATTTCCTCGTTCCTGCCCGTAAGCATAAGAACAAATATTGACGAAAATTTCCTCAGCCGCCAGGCAGAGTTTCTTCTTTAAAGCATCCGGAACACTCTCATTGCCAAGAATAAACTCTTGAACTGTCTCCAAATTTTCAAGTTCTGCCTCAACGCAAATCTGAAACTTCGGCAACACGCTGAAGGCAAGCATGGTAATATCATCACTCTGCAGCGCATCCTGTGCAAAATCTTTCACCCCATTCAGAACAGACTCCACACACTGCTCCGGGTTCTTTTGTTCCAGAATCTGCTCCAGACGATCCAATCCAAAAAATTCTTTGTCTTTGCTGACAGCCTCATTCACTCCATCCGTGTATAAAAATACGGTATCCCCCTCCTTTAATTCCCTGTATCTTTCTTCATAAAGCTCATCCTCAAAAAAACCAATTGCCGTTCCCGCTGCATCATCCAGACGGATCAGCCTGTCGGATATCAGATACGGCGGATTATGTCCTGCATTGGCATAGGTAAACTTCCCATTACGGCTGTTATGAATTCCCACAAACAAAGTTAAGAACATCTGCTCCGGATTGCTCGAACACAAGGTATTATTTGTATGAAACAGTATTTCGGACGGTGTGTACCCCAGATTCGCATATTGCCTTACCACTGTGATCGCACTTGCCATAAATAATGCGGCTGAAATCCCCTTTCCGGATACATCTGCAATGACCGTACAAATCAAATCATCTTCCAGACAAAAGTAATCATAAAAGTCTCCGCCTACATCCTGAGCCGGGATCATGACTGCCCTTAGTCTGACATTCTGTTTCTGAAACCTTTCACCCGGCAGAAGACCCTGCTGAATCTTTCCTGCAATATTCATTTCCGCCTCTCTGCGGTACTTCTCTTCTGTCAGTGCATTAATATTTTCTATGTAGTCATTGATTTCCTCTGTCATGTGATAAAAGGTATCTGCCATCTGGGCAAATTCATCCTCGCCTTTTATTTTTATTTTTTCAAATTTGGATTGACGGTCAGCCGCAAATTGCCGCATCTGCCGGCTTATGATTTTCGCCGGTTTTAACACCCTTGCTTTCAAAAGAACCGCCAGTATGCCCAGAATAAATATAAAAGACAAAGATACTACTGCCACCATCATCCGGTATCGCTTTGAAAAAGTTTCCATTGCCTCATCGATCGATATGTCTGCCGCCGCCAGTGCAGTCACATTCCCGGATTTTCCATATACGGCGCTGTAAGCAGTGAGGACATGCCCATATTTATTATCGGTTTCCTCTACATTTTCTGTCCCCTGACCGTTCCATGCATGAACTTCCGTCTCCGTTAATGTATATGGGACAACCATTCCGGGTCCCCGTTCTTTCTTAGCCAGATCCCGGCTGCTTTCCCCATAAATCACCATATGAAATTTTATCGTATTTTTCTCAGTGTCCGGCGTATAAATATATAAATATTCCAAATCATTGGTCCTGCAAAGATCCTCCAGAACCGTTTTATAATAATCTGCATATTCTTCATCTGTCTGAAGTTTCTCCAAGTCCACATCATCCAACAAATCTGCCGCCACCGTTGCCGATGACATAGCATAGGAAATATATGTTTTGCGAACTGTCGTATAGACAGAGGAAAAACCGATTGCCAGCAGACCAATATCTGTAATGATCAAAACGGCTGCTATGGTAATCAGTATTTTAGTGATAATTGACTTTTTCAAATATTGGCCTCCTTACCATGTCAAGGGATTTACATATTTCAAACAGCGGGCAAACTCTTCTTCCTCTGCACAGACAGATACTTTATATTCCGGAATGTTATATTCCATCATGTAGCAGGGAAGTATTTCGTCTCCCCGGCGTACCCGTATCCTCTCCCCCTCAGGTAAAATTTCAAAATCCTGCAAGGGAAGCTGCATTCCTTCCCCTGTCATTTTGACATAACTTTCCTTCCATGTCCAGAGGCGGAAAAACATTTCATTCCGCTCCTGCCCCTGAAACTTTTGCAAATATTCTGCTTCGTTCCGGTGAAAAAAACGTTTCGCTACCCCTTGGATCTCCTCCCCCGTTTTTTCAATATCACATCCTACGGCTTTCTCCCCCACTGCACAAATTACCAGATTACCGGAATGGGAGATATTAAAATGCACATTCTCCGCCTGCGGCTTTCCCCCTGCCCCACATGTGATCTTCTCAGGATCCCCTCCATAAAGGGGCAGGATCCGTGCCAGCAGAATGCCTGCTCCCAGACATCTTTTCCGATCATCTGCCTGCAGATATTTCATAGCTTTCTTTCTTCGATCGCTACTTATATAATGGAGCACTGCCGGATTTTCTTTCGGGTCCGGCAGCGCCCGGATGTCTATTGCATACAAATATACCATATCTTCCCTCTGTTATTCAAAAAATCCCAATTGGTCCAGAGCATCAATGGCATTTTCCAGATAACGGTCATCGGTGATCGGCCATTTGTAACCCAAACGGTACAATACTTCTGTGGTAAACTGATTCGCATACCCAACCGTATAAATCTGCTCCTCGTCTCTGGAGGCATAGGCAATCAGACCGGAAACCGCATCACTGTCCTCATGGGTGGCAGCATACTCCTTCACCGCCTGCTCAAACTCATCATCCTTTACAATCTGAATATCAAACCCATGGTTTCTCATGGCATAAATCAGATCCCCCATATAAATCCGGTGGCTGTTGCAGGCATGATAGACCGTAAATCTTTTATCCGTTCCCGCCAGTCTCAGGATGGCTGCTGCAGTGGAATCAATCGGTGAGAATTCTGCACTTTCATTCATACCGCTCATAGGGAACATTCCCACTGCTACATATCCACGAACTCCACGCAGGAATCCGTTGGTGACAGAATTAATCTGAAATTCGCCATCCGAATCCCTGCTCATCAGATTACCCACACGGATTATTTTGGCATCCAGCCCATTCTGAATTGCCTCCAGCACATAACGCTCTGCCAGAAACTTCGTCCGAATATACTCATTCGTAATCCTCTGGCCAATATAGAGTTCATTCTCACCGAATACTTTCTCCAGACCAGGCTTATCATTCATTCCCTCGCCAGCCACGGACACAGTAGAAATCTGGATCAGCCGACAATTCAGTTCACTGCTGATGGCAATCAGATTCCTTACGCCATCCACATTGATCCTTTGCAGGGTATCGTCGGCAGCAAAATGCTTGACACAGGCAGCGCAGTTAATCATTGTCTGGAACGGATACTCCTTCAGCCCTTCCAATGATTTCACGTCCGTGATATCTGCATCTATGCACACAATGCGCTTTCCAAACAGTTCCTCACATGGATTATCAAAATAATACATCAGCATATTCATCAGCCGCTTCTCCGGAGATGCATAACTGCCCTTCCTTACCAGTGCATATACTATACCTTCCTGAGAATCCAGAAATGCTTTCAGCACATGGATACCCAAAAATCCCGTAGCGCCGGTCAGCAAAATATTACCCAATGCCTCTTCTCTGACCATATCTGCATTGACTGCCCGGTTTGGAAGCAGGATGCGCTGAATCTTTTCGTAATCATAACCTGACACTTCATCCTTTTCTACGGTTTCCTCCACCGTATCCTCATTTACCTGTGCTGCCAGCTGCCGGACGGTAGGGTGCTTAAAAATATCCGCATATACAATTGGCAGTTTTTTGGCAAGACAAAGCACGGCAATTTTAGAAGCAGTGAGTGAGGTACCTCCCAATGTAAAGAAATTGTCATCAATTCCCACTTTTTCCATTCCCAATGCCTTCTCAAACATCTCACAGAGCTGCTTCTGTATGTCATTAACAGGCGGCTCATAGTCATCTCTTTCCACCTGTATAGCAGGAGCCGGAAGCGAACGCTTGTCAATCTTGCCTCCCGGCGTCAAAGGCATACTGTCAAGATAGATGTAAAAAGCAGGTATCATATATTCCGGAAGAAGAGGTTTTAAAAACTCCTGCCACACTTCCACATCCGGAGATGCCCCGGTATAGTAAGCGGCAATATATTTGTTCCCGCTCTTTTCGATCACGGTAACCGCAGCCTCCTTGATTCCCTCATAAGAGAGGACAGCGCCCTCTATCTCACTTAATTCCACCCGGTATCCCCGGATTTTTACCTGAGAATCAATTCTTCCGATATACTCAATATTACCGTCTCCTTTCATGCGCACCATATCGCCCGTATGATACATTCTGGCATCATCGGCGCAGGTTTTAAAAGGATTCGGGACAAAAGCGGCCGCTGTCTTTTCCGGAAGATTATGATAACCTCTTGCAATCTGCCGTCCTGCAAGGCAGAGTTCACCGGATGCTCCCACCGGCAGACGGTTCAGCTTCTCATCCAGAATGTAGCTGCGTACGTTCGTCTGGGATTTTCCAATCGGGATATTTTTATAATCCTTATCCACCACAAATTCTGTCGAAGACACCGTATTTTCCGTAGGACCATAGCCATTGATCATTGTATAACTGCGATTGTAGTAACGCTTAAACTTCTCGCCTCCCAGCGTCAGGAAACGAAGAGCACAGTCATCCGTCAAAATCTCTGCTACCAGTTCTCCCATCTGGGTAGGGAAGGTAGCAATCGTAATCTTCTCCTTTCTGATGGTATCTGCCACTTGCAGCGCATCCTTACGGACATCTTCCGGGAAAATGTACAACAATGCCCCGGACGCATGAGTTACAAACAAATCATGGACAGATGCATCAAAGCAGAAGCTGGCAAATTCCGCACAGATATCCTCCGGCGTAAACTTCAGGAACTGTGCTGTATACATCACCAGATTTACTAAATTCCGGTGTTCAAGCATAACTCCCTTTGGCTTTCCGGTAGAGCCAGAGGTATAAATCATGTATGCCAGGTTTTCCGGCTTCGCCTGTGGAAATTCCCCTGCCAGACGGTAATCCCTGCTCCCGCTTTCCACATCATCAAGCCATATGACATTTCCCTGGTAAAACTTCACAAGTTCTCCAAACTCCTTCACTGCCAGCAGATTATCCGCACCGGAATCCGTGAGCATATATTCCAGTCTGTCCTGAGGATATTCCGGATCGAGCGGCACATACGCACCTCCTGCCTTCATGGCTCCGATATATCCGATGACAAATTCTTTTGTCCTGCCTGTCAGGATTCCTGCCACCTTCTCCGGACCAAATCCATTCTCCAATAACCGGCCTGCCACATAGTCAGACATTCTATCTAACTCGCGGTAGGTGATCGTTCCATTCTCATCCCGCACTGCCGGTCTGTCAGGGTAGGCTTCCACGGAGCGCCGGAACAGATCTACAAAGGTCTTTCCGGTATATTCCGGATGATTCACCATTTCTGTCTCTTCATCAAATAACAGCTTAATTTCATGGGCTCCCTTGCCTTCCAGCAATCCCTTAGCCGTTATGGAGAAATTCTCCAGAATATAATCAATGGATTCTGCCTCAAACATATCTTTTCTGTATTCTAAATCATATACAAACCGTCCCTCCTCAATGCTGATGTTCAAAGACACCGGCGCCTTGGCAGCATCCAAATAGAGAGGGATTTCCTCAGCCTTTTCCTGTCCGATGGAGTCAAACGCAAAGTTTTCTCCCTGATATACGATCATGGCTCTCGGCTGAATCTGGTACTCCCTGCTGATTTCTGAGAAAGGATAGATATCCGCATCCATGGCATTCATCAGCTGGTCTCTCAGTACATGGAAAAAGTTTTCCGTATCCGCATCGATACGGCAGCGCACCGGAAGCGTCTTTACCAGCATTCCCACGGTCTCTGCCAGCCGGGAATCATTTCGTCCATGATAGATGGTGGTAAACACAGCCTCATCACGGAAGTTATATTTTGCCAGCAGAAGTCCAAAGGCACTTACAAAAAATACATTTTCGGTAATTCCGTATTTTTCACAGAGTCCGTGGACTTTCTCCACTGTAAGACTTTCGTCCACAAATCTTGCATTTCCAACCGCCGGCTTTTCCTCCTGCTTATCCGGATAAAAACAGGTATCACCGCCACAATCCTGAAATTCTGAGCGATAAAACTCCTCTGCTGCTTTGTAGGCATCGGATTTTACCGCTGCCTCATGATCCAGGGCAGCATCATAGCTGGTATATGCTTCCATCGGGAGACTCTCCCCGCCGTATGCCTGGTTAATGTGTTCAATCAGTATTCCCAGCGAGGTTCCGTCCGCAATCAGATGGTGCAGGTCGATAAACAGATAGTTCCCCTCCAAAGTCCGATAGATTTCAAAACGGTACAATGGCTCATTAAACAAACCGTAAGGACGAACCAGATGTTTCCTGTCCATCTCATCCAGAATCTTCACCTCTGGCGGCAGACTGTCATCTCTGCGCTGTCTGATCTCTCCCTCCTCATCCATAAAGAGCTGCACTTTCAAATAAGGATGTGCCTGTATCGTCTGTTCCACTGCGTTTTTCAGGCGCATGATATCCACTTTACTGTCAATCTTAAGCAGATACGGGATATTGTACACGGTAGTTCCCATATTGGCAGTACAGTCAATAAACACTCCCGCCTGGGTATTGGTCAGAGGATAGATCTCCTGATCCTCATGCTTTTCCGTCGTTTCGCTTCCCAGCACAAACTTCTCAAGCTGCAGGACGGTGGAATTCTTCTTGATATCCGATGTCTTGATAATAATGTCAAATTCCTTCGCTAACAGCACATTCAGGCGGATAGCACTGACAGAAGTCAGTCCTGCATAATATATATCCGTGGTAATGCCAAATTCCCGGTGCCCCACAGCCTCTGCCACACACTCAAAGATTCGCTTTTGAATCTCTGTCTCCGGTGCAATCAATTCCTCCTGTTTTTTCTCAGGCATCGGCAATGCCCGCTTATTCACCTTCTGGTTCTGGTTCAGCGGAATTTCATCAATCTGCATCGTAACAGCCGGAACCATATAGGGAGGTTTTGTCTCCAGAATAAATCGGTTTAGGGCATCGATATCCACGGTCTGATCCGACACCACATAAGCAGCGACATATTTTCCACCGCCTTTTTCATCAAAAGCCGCCACTGTGGCATCCTTGATCCCCGGAAATCTACGGATCACTTCCTCCACCTCGGTAAGCTCTATGCGGAATCCACGAATCTTCACCTGGGCATCCTGCC